>NZ_JBICVY010000001.1:0-619090 GCF_043199475.1 Streptomyces sp. NPDC048603
CTGCGCGCTGAGGAGTGGGAGCGCCGCGCGTTGCGCGGCGCAGGGAGCCGATCCGCGTTGCGGATCGGGGCGCGGCCCTGCCGCGCTGGGCCCGCGTTGCGGGCCCGGGGGCCGGCGGCAGGCCGCCGGGGCCGATCCGCGTTGCGGATCGGGGCGCGGCAAGCCGCGCCGGCGGTCTCCGCTTCGCTGCAACCGCCAGAAGGCAGGCCCGCGTTGCGGGCCTGGAAAAAGCGGCCGGCAGCAGGGGTGGTGGTTGCTTCGCCTTGTGTGCTGGGCGAGGGTGGTGTCATGGCTGATGTGATTGGACCTCGGGTTCATATGCAGTTCACCGACTTCCTGCCAGATCCGCATGATGCGGACGTGATGCGCAGAGCCATCGAGGTCGAGGCGGACGTGATGACCTTTGAAGACGGCATGGTCACTCTCTGGCTGCAGGGCACCGAGGTGGCTGCGTTCCCCCTGCACTTGCTGAAAGCAGCAAGACTCCATCCTGCTACGGCTGCTCCCCCGCCAGATTCCCGCGCCTACACCGTCTCAGGGATTCGTAAACAGCACGGCAACGCCTACCAGCGCTGGTCCGAGGAAGACGACCAACGTCTCCTGCAACTCCACGCTTCCGGCCACGACATCGACATCCTCGCCGAAAACTTCTCCCGCCAGCCCAGCGCCATCCACGCCCGCCTGGAAAAACTCGGCGCACACCAGCCGGGCAGCCCGCAGCAGCCGGCCACGCCACCCTTCTGACACTTTGAAACCCGTGTCTCCTCCTGCGGCACGGGTGCCGCTTCACGGGCTCGGACCGTGTGCAGGGGGGAGGGGTCGGCGGGTTTGTGAAGGCATCGCCCGTATGCGAGGCGTGCGGCTGACACCCATCTCGTGTCCGGCGCTCGCGCGGTACAGTCATAAGTGCATCATCGCGTTGTGATGTGCTGTGTGAGATCCCGAGAATATTGCCATCCCCGCCCGGCGGGTCATCTTCAGCGGAGCGGATGAATGAAGAAGACCGGTGAAATCACGCTCCGGCCGCATCAGGAAGAAGCCGTGGAGGCCATCGTCCGGGGCCTGGATATTCCGCCGGGGAAGCGGATCCCGGAGGCCGGGCTGCGGGCCACGGTGGTGGCCGCGTGCGGTACCGGGAAGACGTTCATGGCTGCCGCGGCAGCGCTCCGGCTGGCCCGCGGCGGCCGGGTCCTGGTCCTGCTGCCGACCCTGGACCTCCTCACGCAGACCGTGCGCGAGTGGCAAGCTGCCGGCCATACCGGACCCGCCGTCGCCGTCTGCTCGCTCGAGGACAACTCCCAGTTGTGGCAGTCCGGCATCCGCTCGACCACCTCGGCGCCTCAGCTCGGCCTGTGGCACGGCCGCGGCCCCGTCACCGTCTACGCCACCTACGCCTCCCTCCCCGTCATCGCCGAAGCACACCGCGGCGAGTACGGCCTGCCCATGGACGTCTTCGACCTGGTCGTCGTCGACGAGGCGCACCGCACATCGGGGTCTGCGGGGAAGGCGTGGGCGGACGTCCACGACCAGGACGTCATCCCCGCCATGCGCCGCCTCTACCTGACTGCCACCCCACGGGTCTGGGTCGAGCGGCCCCCGCGCAGCCGGCGTGAGGAAGAGCTGTACGAGGCCCAGGCGGCGGTGGTGGACGAGGAGACGCCGGGCCGGACACGGCGGGCCTGGGACCGGCTCCCGAAAGAACTGGCCTGTTCCATGGACGACGAGTCGGTGTTCGGGCCGATCGTCTACGAACTCTCCCTCGCCGACGCGATCGCACGGGGGCTCCTGGCCAAGTACCAGGTCGTCGTGGCCGAACTCGTCGACCCCGTCGTCACGCCGGACCGGCTCTACGGCGAGGAACGGTACGAAGAGCAGCTTCGCGGCCAGCGGCTCGCCGCCATGCAGACCACCCTGCTGGAGACCATGGCCACCCACGGGCTGAAGACCGCCATCACCTTCCACCACCGCACAGTGGAGGCGCAGGCCTTCGCCGAAGGACTCCCCCGCGTCGCCCGCCGGCTCCACACCGTCGACCCCGCCCGGCACCCGGAGAAGGTGTGGACAGGATGGTTGCGCGGGGAGCACGAGGCCGGGCACCGGGCTGCTGTCCTTGCCGACTTCGGCCGCCGAGCAGGGCGCGCCGTACTGGCAAACTGCAAGGTCCTCTCGGAAGGCGTCGACATCCAAACCGTGGACTCAGTGGCCCTCATCGACCCCAGGGGTTCAGCCGTCGACATCGTCCAGGCCATCGGCCGCGCCCTCCGCCAGAAACCCGGAGAAGGGAAGGTGGCCACCCTGATCGTTCCCGTGTTTCTGCGGGAAGATGAGAATCCCGAGGACATTCTCTCCTCGGAATCGTACGGGCCTCTCATTCGGGTGCTGAACGGGCTTCGGGCCCATGATCAACGGGCTGTGGAAATGCTCGCAATTCCACAAGAGGCCCAGAGGCGCACTGTGGAGCCGTCGCCGCTGATCGGTGAAGCGCCCGCCGAGGGCGAGGACGAGGCGCGGCTGCTGCTCCGGTTCGCCGTGCCCCGCGACCCCGCACTGATCGCGAAATGGATCAGTTACCAGATCTTCAACACCGAACGCGCCGACTGGCGCCGCGGCCTGGAATCCGCCATCCGGTACCGGGAGCGGGAGGGCGGACTTGAGGTCCCCTACGATCACACCGAAGGGGCGTACCCGCTCGGGCGCTGGCTCTCCGACCAGCGCTGTGCGTTCCGGGCTGGGACCATGACCGGCCAGCGGGCCGCCGAGCTCGAGGCGCTCGGGATCGTCTGGGACACCTCAGACGCCGCCTTCGAGACCAGCCTCGGCGCCGCCAGGGCCTACTACGAGCTCCACGGCACCCTGGCCGCCGCCCGGGGCGCGGCGATCCTCGGTATCCAGATCGGCCAGTGGCTCACCAACATGCGTCGGCCCGGCGGGCTGGGGAAGGACCCCGTCCGCGCGGAGCGGCGGGCCGCTGCCCTGGCCGCCATCGACCCGGACTGGAACCCCGCAACGCTCGGGTGGAGGGTGGACTGGCAACGCCACTACGCCTACCTCGCCCAGCTCCTGGCCGACGGCGCCCTGCCCTCGGCCATCATCCCCGGCGTCACCCGCCACGGCGAGGACATCGGCCGCTGGCTCGCCGCCCAACAACGCGACTACCACCGGCTCAACCAGGAGCAGCAGCGCCGCCTCGCCGCTCTCGGTGTCAGCGCAGCGCCCGTACGCCCCCGTGCCGCCGCGGCGGAGGCCGGCCCTGCATCCGCGGCCGGGCGGGGCGCGGCAGCCTTCCGGAGGGGCCTGGCTGCCCTGGCGCAGTACGTCGCGCGGGAGGGCGGCGGCGCTCCTGGGCGGGCGCACGTCGAACGCCTCCCGGATGGGGCCGTGCATCGGACCGGGGTGTGGATCGCCAACCAGAAACAGCGCCGCGACCGGCTCGACGACGCGCAGCTGCGTGCGCTCGTCGGCCTCGGCGTGGACTGGGCACAGCAGGCGGGCGGGAAGGCCGTTCCGTAGGGGAACCGGATCGGTGAAAGGCATGCTCCCGCGTGTCTGGCCGGCAGCAGAGATCAGGCCGGGCGAGTCTGTCCGGTGTATGGCCTTGGGGGGGTCTGTCCCTTCAGTACGGCTGTCAGATACGGCACGGAAACGGGAGCACACCCGATCAGCACCACAGCGCCGCGATCACGGCACTCGACCACCTCCCAACCGCTCTGGACCAGGGGGGATCCGCGCGTCTTCTTGGACGCACCCGGACCACTTCCAACCGGTCCACCGGAATCGGGCTCCGGTGAAGATCCGCGGAATCCGTCGGCGTGACATGAAGAGCGCGACGCGAGGCCCAGAGAAAGACCAGCGATGTACCCCGGCAGTACGGACGGTCGCCGAGGACGCAGGCGGCGAAACGCACCTCCGCCCCCGCCGCGAAGCGCCGTGCTTGCCTCTTGGTCCTCCAGCGTTCATGACCCCACGTCAGCAGAGTCCCGACACCCAACTCCAGCAGCACACCCGGCACAGCTGGCCCCTCTCAGCGTGGTTTCCTCACCCGCAATCGAAACAGGCACAGCGCAGCCCCGCCCTCCTCCCCGAGGAGGAATGCGGAACCGGCCACAGGAACCGGCAGCGGCGGGCTCACAGCGGTTCGCCTCTACCGCAAGCCGGACGCCCTGTGGCCGAAGACCGGCATGCTCGCCGACCGGCGCCGCGGTGCATGAGAAACCCGGTGTGACGGCTGGTCGGCAAGCGGAGGACCACAGTGATCGGGGCAGAACTGGAGCGGCTGGTGTTCACCCGGGCAGTGCCGGACACCAACGAGCGACAGCTCCGTGCCCTGCTCAGGTGGGCGAAGCGCTCCAAGCAGACGGTGGCACAGGAGCTGGGGGTGTCCCGGCGGACAGTCCAGCGGTGGACGGCACGCAAGGCGTCGGCACGGGCCAGGCCCAGTGCCCGCCACATGGAACTGATCCAGGCGCGGGTCCGGACAAGGCGGCAGCCGGCTCGGCCGGCGCGTCGGCGTCCTCGTCCGTGGACCAGGCGGACAACTCGTCTTGCCCTTCCGCGTCCTTGGCCAGGGCCAGTCACGGGTCACCAAGCCGACCGCTGCGTGCCGCCCCCGCCCGCGGCCACCGGCAGCGAGCCCACGGGCATTTCCGTGGGCACTTCGATCTTGTCGATGGTCAGCAGCCAGGCCACCACCGCGGACCGGTCGAACTCCGGATGCACGTCCGTGCCACAGTGGTTCTGTTCACGAGTTCCGACGGCAGATGTGCACGACTTTGGGAGGCGCCCGGCCCGGGGCGTGGTCGATGTTCACGAGAGCGGGAGGCACTTCGTGGACCCTCCTGTCAGCCGAGTGGAGGCAGGCGTCGGCTGGGCCGCGCGCCGACGTCAGCGCGCCCCGTAGGGTGGTCTGATGTTCGATCACTTGGAGATCAAGGTGTTGCCGCCGGGACGGTTCCCTGCCCAGGTGCGGTTCTGGGTCAACGGCGAGGACGTGGTCGAAGTGGCGGTCGGTGACGGCGGCCGCGGACCGTACGCGGCTGATGCGCTGCCGGCCGACCTCCCCAGCCCTCTCCGGGCGACCGGTGAGGCACGCCGCCTGGAGCTGGGGGAACCCGACTGTACCGGTGACTGCTGCGGCTTCCTGGCCGTCGTCGTGCAGCGGTTCGGTGAGATCGTGCAGTGGTCGGACTGGGAGGTTCCGTGGGCGGTGCACAGTCCCATGCCCTACCCGCCGCCGGAGCTCCACTTCGATGCGAGTCAGTACGACGCCGAAGTGGCTCGCGCTGAGGCGGACCGCTGGTGGCAGGTGTACTCGTAGCCCAGCACGGCGCGCCGCCGACCGGCCGCGGGCTTGTACCAGCCCCACGTCCTTGCCGGCGGGGAACGCTCTGGAGAGCCCAGGTGCTGTCGAAACTCGTGAACATTTCGGCCGGGCTGCGACCGTTAACCGCCTCCTGAACTGACGTAGAAGTGCTGCCCGTTGTCGTGAACAGAGCCACACCAGCCTGCGCGGGGAAGTCGGCATGCCGGTGCCGCCCGTGCACCACTGCGGCCCGGCCCACCCGGCCCACCCGGCTCATCTGTGCCACTTCCGCGAGCAGCACCCGGTCCTGGCCCGGGATGACCGGGTCGAGGGCGGCGAGCGGGGAGCGGCGGCCGGCCGGGGCGGTGCGCACCGCCCGCCAGTCGATCCAGGGCGGCAGGAGGGGGAGCAGCGCGATGTCGAGGGCGGAGCAGAGGGGGACGACTGTGAGGGCGCCGTGGTGCTTGTAGTCGATGGTCACCGTGGTTGTTGGGGAGACGAGACCGAGCCTGACCACCTGGTCCCAGTCGGTCCTTCGGACACCGAAGCGCGGGGCGGCCTGGTCCGGGCCCAGGGGGACGTGCCGGTCGAGGAGGGCGGGCAGGGCCCGGCGGCGGGCCAGGGTGGCCACCTGGTCCGGGTGGACGTCAGGGAACGGACGGTCCCGCCTCGCACCCTGGTGGGACGGGGCAGGCGGGGCCGGTCCGTTCACACATCGCGGTGTCGGCCTGCCGCCGCCCCGGTCGCCAGCGCGGCTCCCGCGTGCCCGGCCATCGCAAGCAGAGCCGGTCCTGTGGGCAGTGCGGCCAGGTTGGGGAGCATGTACGCCGCCATGTCCCAGGGCAGGAACGCCGCGAGCGCCGGCAGTACGAAGATCAGTGCCGTCAAGGCCGTGAACGTCCCCGCCGTGGACCGGATCAGGGCCCCCACCCCCAATCCCACCAGGGCGGAGGCGGTCAGGTTCAGCCCCTGCAGGACGGCCTCGGCCAGGCCGGTGGTGGCGGCGATGGGAGCGGGCCGGTCCCCGGTGAGAAGGTGGCCGGCCGCCATGGAGGCGAGGGCGACGAGCTGCCCGGCCGCCAGACCCAGGGCGGTGACGACCACCGCCTTGGCCGCGAACAGCCGGCGCCTGTCCGGGACAGCCACCGAGCTCGTGTGGATCATCCCGGTCGCGTGTTCCGAGGTGACCGCGAGGGCACCCAGCGCCGCCAGGCAGAACTGCGCGAACGGCATGACCAGGACGCCCGGGTCGGGACTGGCGAACACCGCCCGCGCCTCGGCGGTGGAGCCGTCCCAGTCGGCGATCATCGCGGCGGAGATACCGGCTGCCGGAAACAGGATCCCGGCACTGGCGCCGAGCAGGGTGTAGGTGGAGCGGACGGTGCGCAGCTTCAGCCACTCGGATGCGACGACGCTGCTGAGAGACATGGTCTTGATCGGTGCTCCACGCCGGTCTCGGTGAGGCGGACGTAGGCGTCTTCCAGAGAGCCGTAACGCCGGGTCAGTTCGGCTACCGGTGCGGTGTCGATCAGCCTGCCGTGACCGATCACCACGACGTGGTCGGCGGTGAGGGCCATCTCGGTGATCAGGTGGCTGGACATCAGCACGGTCCGCCCCTCGGCGGCGAGCGAGCGCATGAGGCCGCGGATCCATCGGATGCCGTCCGGGTCCAGGCCGTTGACGGGCTCGTCGAAGACGAGGGTCCCCGGGTCGCCGAGCAAGGCGGCGGCCACGCCGAGGCGCTGCTTCATTCCGAGCGAGAAGCCCTTGACCCGTTTGCGGCCGACGCCTCCCAGGCCGACCTGCTCCAGTACTTCCGGGACCCGTGAGGGTGCGATCGCGTTGCTCCGCGCCAGGCAGCGCAGGTGGTCTGCGGCCCGCCGTCCGCCGTGGACGGCTCCGGCGTCGAGCAGGGCCCCCACCTCTCGCATCGGGGAGGCCGAGGTGACGAAGGGGCGCCCGTTGACCAGGGCCTGGCCCGAGGTGGGGGCGTCGAGGCCGAGGACCGCCCGCATGGTGGTGGATTTGCCGGAGCCGTTGGGGCCCAGGAAACCTGTCACCCGGCCCGGCTCCACCTCGAAGGACAGTCGGTCGACAGCGAGCGTGTCGCCGTATCTTTTGGTCAGTGCGTGGACGGAGATCATGGGCTGAAGCCTGCGGCCGGGGCGGCGGGTGATACATCGGAGCACGGTCGGGTCTTCGGCATCGGACCCTGGTCCGATCCGCGGTTCCGGCCGGTGGGCTACCGTCGGTGGGATGATCCTCAGCCGACAGCGCTTGATCGTGGTCGACGCGGTGATCGCTCCTGCTCTGGTCTTCGCCGCCTACCTGGCGGTCCGGGAGCCGCCCGCGCCGGAACCGGTCTGGGCGTCCTGGGCGTTGGCGGCGGCATTGGGCGGGCCGGTCGCCGTACGGCGGGTGTGTCCGATGCCCGCCTGCGCGGTGGTGCTCGCCGCGGTCGTCGTCGCCTTCGCCGCCGGGACGATCCCGGACTTCGCGAGCCCGGCGCCGTACGCGTGCCTGGCACCCGTCCTCTATACAGCGGCGCTCGGCGGGCGGTGGGAGCCCTTGGCGGCTTCGCTGGTCACGGGACTGTTCCTCGCCCGAGACGTGGGCCCGTGGCCCTTGGTGCTGCTCGCGCTCGCCGCGCCGTGGGGCCTGGGCCACTACGTCCGCGAGCGGCGGGCGTTCGCCGAGCGGACGGCGCTCGAGCTGGCCGAGCGCGCGGTGTCCGGGGAACGGCTGCGCATCGCCCGGGAGATGCATGACATCGTGGCGCACAGCCTGTCGGTCATCACGGTGAAGGCCGCGATCGCCGCGCACGTGGCCGATGTGCGCCCACACGAGACCCGGGAGGCGCTGCGGCACATCGAGGAGACGGGCCGCCGGGCCCTGGCCGAGATGCGCAGCACCCTGGCCGTGCTGCGGACCCCCGAAGGCCGTGCGGACCCAGAGGTGGGTCCCGCCCCGGGCCTGTCCGATCTGGCCGCGGTCGCCGAACGCGCCGCCCGGGCCGGGGTCAAGGTCACCCTGGACCTCGCCGAACTGCCGCCGCTGCCCCCCGGGCTGGAGCTGACGGCGTACCGGATCGTCCAGGAGGCGGTCACCAATGTGATCAAGCACGCGGCCCCGACCACCTGCCGGGTCACGGTGACGCCCGATCTGCACATCACGGTCGTCAACGAGGGTGACGTGCTGGCCGGTCACACGCCGGGCCACGGGCTCACCGGAATCCGCCAGAGGGTGGCCATGTACCGGGGCGAGTTCACCGCCGGTCCCCGGCCCGGGGGAGGCTTCCGGGTCGCGGCCCGGCTGCCGTTGGAGGCGGGCGCATGACGCGGGTGCTGATCGTCGACGACCAGGCGCTGCTGCGCGGGAGCTTCCGGGTGCTGCTGGAGACGGCGCCTGGGTTGAGCGTGAGCGGTGAGGCGTCGAACGGGGTCGAGGCGGTGGAGCTGGCTGCCTCGGGTCGTCCCGACGTGGTCCTCATGGACGTCCGGATGCCGGAGATGGACGGCATCGAGGCGACCCGCTGGATCATCGCGGCCCGGCCGGAGGTCCGGGTGCTGATCCTGACCACCTTCGATCTGGACGAGTACGTGTACGCGGCGCTGCGCGCCGGGGCCAGCGGCTTCCTGCTGAAAGACACTCCGCCGGCCGCGCTGCTGGACGCGATCCATGTGGTGGCCTCGGGCGAGGCGCTGCTGGCCCCGTCGGTGACCCGGCGGCTGGTGTCCGAGTTCGCGCGGCGCCCGCCCGGCGCGGCGGTGGTGGAGGGCCTGGGCGAGCTGACCGGGCGGGAGCGCGAGGTGCTGCTGCTGATCGCGCAGGGCCTGTCGAACACCGAGCTTGCTGAACACCTGACACTGAGCCGTGGGACGGTGAAGACCCACATCGGCCGGCTGCTGGCCAAACTCGGAGCACGGGACCGGGCGCAGTTGGTCATCGCCGCCTACGAGACGGGCCTGGTCACCCCGCACTCGGCCGCCCCCGGCCTCTGAGGAGAAGACCGGGGTGCCCGGGACCGGCCGCGGCGAGGTACTCGCCGACCTTCCGGGACACCCCCGGGGCGCAGCGGTACCGTCCGGCCGACCGCGCGCAGCCGGCCCGCCGTGTCGTGGCGGCCGAGGACGAGAAGACCGGGGCAGGTGAAGTGCCCGTGACGGCGCCGATAATCGCTTCGATAGTGTCCCTGCGGCGGATCTTGGTCCAGCCGCGGTAGCCGGTCAGGTACCGGGTGTTCATGCCTTTGAGCACGATGCCAGCCTGCATCCGGTGACGTGTCTGCCACAGTCCCCGCGGGCTGATCTGACGGGACTGGCCTCTGCGAGGTTCGGGTGTGAAGCCTGCGGACCTGAGCTCAGCGACAGCGGAGCCAGCCGTCTGTCCTCTCACGTCGGGCACCGTGACAACCGCCGTGCCGGTCGAACCCTCCAGGTCCGACTCTCCAGCCCGGGCGGATGCGCTGGGCGTGGCTGAGGCCGGCCGAGATGTCGAAGACGGTCGTTTGCCGACACTCGCAGCCGTGGACCCCACCACCGCTACACTCACGCAATGCAACGATAATGACAGAGTGCTGCTTGTCGTTTGACGGCGGCTCGGGGATACAGGGCCCTCCTCAACCGCCACCGGCTGCGACGTTCCTGCGCCGCAGCCAGTGCCACCACCGGCTCTGTGGCCGTTGGGTGGACATGGCTAGCGCTGTCTCCAGCGCGTTGCGGGTGCTCAAGGTATGTGTGTGCTCATCGCCCAGGATGCGGACGCGGTCATCGAGGGTTCGGCGCAGCAGGTCTATCGCTTCGGCATGCTCACCTGCACTGGTCAAAGCGAGAGCGAGGTTGTGGCGACTGGCAAGGGTATCTGGGTGCTCGGGGCTCAGGATGCGGGTGCGGCCCTCCAGGGTCTGCCGGTGCATGCGCACTGCTTGTGCGTGCTCGCCCATCCCATCCAGCGCGAGACCGAGGCTGTCCCGGCTGGCCAGCGTGTGCGGGTGCCCGTCGCCCAGAATGCGGGCGTGGTCGTTGAGTGCCTGCCGTAGCAGCTGTATCGCTTCCGTCTGCTCACCCGCCCTGGTCAGGGCGCTGGCGAGGTTGTGGCGGCTGAGCAGGGTGAGGTGGTGCTCGGGGCCCAGGACACGGATGCGGTCCTCCAGGGTGCTCCGGTGGATGCGCACTGCTTGTGCGTGCTCGCCCATCCCATCCAGCGCGAGACCGAGGCTGTCCCGGCTGGCCAGGGTATGCGGATGCCCGTCGCCCAGGACACGGGTACGGTCGTTGAGGGTCTGCCGCAGCAGACCCACTGCCTCGGCATGCTCACCCGTTCCGTCCAAAGCGCATGCGAGGTCATTGCGGCTGGTCAAGGTATCGGGGTGCACGGGGCCCAGGATGCGGGCGCGGTCTTCCAGGGTCTGCCGGAGCAGACGTATTGCCTCGGCCGGCTCTCCCATTCCGAACAAGGCATTGCCCAGGTTGTTGCGGCTGGTCAAGGTATCGGGGTGCTCGGGGCCCAGCATGCGGGTCTCGACCTCGAGGACCCGTTCATGCAGCAGGCGCGCCGCTCCGAAAGCGCCGGCGTTCTGCAGCACCTGTGCCAGGGTGTTGAGAGTGGTGCGGTGGTGCGTGGCGGTGCGCGGGTCCGCGTAGTCGAGCAGCAGCGGCAGGTGGGGGGCGAGGAGCACGGCTGCAGGCCAACCAGCGCGCCCGCGCTGGTTGGCCTCGTGCACAGCCGTGGTCAGCCGCTCGGCGAGAGCCCGGTGCCACACGGCGAGATCGGAGGTCTCGGCCGTGAGGGCGACAGCGTTGATCTCTCGAATCAGGGGATGCAGCACCACCTGCGCCCCCTCACTGCTGCCCGACGCCGGGCCGGTGCTGCCGGGAGAGTGGGGCAGGCCGAGGAGACCGTAGCGGTGCAGCCCGGCGAACGCGGCCTCCAGGGCCACCGCGGTGACCTCGTGTCCGGTGACGTCGGATAGCAGGTCCGGGGTGATCAGGGACAGTGGGACGGGGGCTTGAGCCAGCAGGGCCAGCAGTCGCAACAAGGGGCGGGCCAAAGCGTTGCCCTCCCCGGCGAGCTGGTCCAAGGACACCTCCCAGGTGTGCCGCACCACGGCGCGGGCGACGTGCGGATGGGAGGCGTTCGGGTGCGCCGCTCCCAACAGGAACTGCAGTTCCTGTTCCAGGGCCTGGCGGTAGGCGGCAAAGGTGCGGTAGCGGCTGGTGGGTCCGGCCAGATAGGTGCCGGCCGCGTGCAACGCCAGTGGCAGCCCGCCCAGTCGCGCCGCCAGCTCCCGGGCCTGCTCGGCGGTGCCGGCCGCGGGAGCAGCGTCCAGCAGGACCTGCCCCGCAGGTCGCACCGGCAGCGGCTCCAGTGGCAGCAGCTGTGCGCACGGACCCCAGGTCTGCTCGCTGCCGTCCCGGCTGGTCACCACCAGCAGGCCCCGGCCGTGAGGACGGATCCAGCCGCGATAGTCGGCCACCGGCTCCCCTGCCGGGCCGATCTCGTGCGGCTCGTCGGCGTTGTCCACCACCAGCAGCCACCGCCGCACCTGGCCCAACTGTCGCCAGACCACATCCGGCAGGCTCGCCTGCCCCGCTCGCGCGGCCTCCAGCTCTGTCTCTGGCAGGCCGCAGGCCAGCGCCGCCTGCACCATCTGCTGCGCCAGCTCGGCACCGTCGCGCCAGCGCACCCAGAACACTCGCCAGCCCGCCGCCTCGGCCTGGGTGGCCAGTTGCGCGGCCACCGTTGTCTTGCCCATCCCGCCGACCGCGCACAGCACCGCGAACCGGCCTTGTGGCCGCCGAAGCATGCCTGCCAGCACGGCGAGTTCTCCCTCACGCCCCCGCACGCGCTGAACATGCGGGGGGCGTAACGAAGCCTGCTGGCCTCGGGCCAGTCGGCTCACCGGTGCCGGCCGCGCCGGGGGCCTTGGTGCGGCATCCAGATGCCGGCCCCACAGCAACAGCCCGATGCTGACCACCACCAGCACGGCGAACACCGGCCAGATCACCCACGCCTGCGCCGCCCAGCCAGGCACCGCGTCACTGGCGTAGTTGGTCACCGGCCCCAGCACGGCCGCCACCAATGCGGCCCCTCCCGTTACCGCCGACCCGGCCCACGCACCCCGGCTACGCCCCACCGTCTGCCACCCCCGTCCACCGTCACCAGGATGTTCCCGCCTGGATCACGTCCATGGAAGGGTGCGGGTGGTCACGACGCGGACGGCGGTGTTGCTCCGGTTCAGCGACCGGATGCCAGCCCCGCTCACGGCCGCGAACGGGCGGAGTCGCGATGACCGCATTCCTCAGGACAGGTCCCCGGCGTGCTGCCTGTCGTTCCGGACCCCGCCACGCGCAGACGAGGAGCGGGCGGTGGAGCGGTTCGTCGTCCGCGTCGCCAGCGGCCGGAGCGTCAGCGTGCCGAGTCGTCGCTGACACCGCTGAGAAAGCCGGCTGGCATCGGGCCCGGTTCGCCCTGGCAGATGAACGCTCCCCAGTAGTAGGGATCGGGCCTGCGGGCGCGCATCCCCAGCCGGGCCGCGCGGAACGCGGCCCCTCGCGGCTCGCCCCGCTTCAGACGGCCGTAGAAATCCTCCATCAGCTCCTGCGTCTCCCGGTCGGGTACCTGCCACAGGCTCATCACCATGGTCCGTGCGCCGGCGATCCCCACCGAGCGGCGCAGACCGTACACGCCCTGCCCGACGGAGACCTGGCCGCGCCCCGTGTCGCAAGCCGACAGGACCACGAGCTCGGTGCCCGACAGGTCCATGGTGGCGAGGTCGGCCGCGGTCAGCAGCCCGTCCTCCGCCAGTTCGGGCAGGTGGCCACTGCGCAGCCAGGTATTGGCGCCGGCGAGGGCGAGCCCGGAGTTGAGCAGAGGAGCCGGGAACGCTCCGAGCGCGCGCCCGTCACCCTGCCGGACGCGGCCCTCCGGCAGCCGGTCGTCGTCCAGGAAATAGCCGTGCGAGGCGATGTGGAGGACGACCGGGGAGCGCTGCTGCTTGAGCTGCCCCTCCATGGCGTCGGCACCGAGCCACGCCTCCACGCCGAGCAGGGCAGCCACCTGCCGGCCTTCGTCGTGCGTTCCGGGCAGCCGGGCGAAGCTGAGGCCGGCGGCACGTCGCGGGTCCGTGTCGTCTTCCGGAGGATGCCGGTCGGTGGTCGCACCGAGGGCGAGGTCGTAGTCGGGGTCGGCGATGACGACCGGGGGGCCGGCCGGCTCGGGCGCGCTCCGTTGGGCGGGTATCAGGTCGCGGCCGGTCGTCAGGTAGGCGATTTCCCGGGCGTCGATGACGAGGCGGCCGTCATCGAGAGGCAGGACCTCGAAGGGCAGGGTGTACAACTCGCCGTCGGGAGCGACGTACCACTGCGTGAGGTCGTCGATCCCCAGCGGGTCCAGCAGGGCCTTGCGCAGGTCGGCGGCGGCCTTGTCGGCCGCCCTCACTGCCTCCTCGTCCGGAGGGGTCTTTTCGGGGTCGATGTCGCGGGCCCGTCCGCCGCGGGTGATGGCGCGGCGCAGCACTGCGATGTCCTCGTCGACGGTGTCGGCCGGACCCAGGTCCATCAGGCGGACGTCCTCATCGTGATCGGGCGTGACGACGAACGCGTAGTACCTGGCGGGTCCCCACCGCGATCCGCCTTCGGCCTCCACGGCCGTCCCGTCGAGGGTCGGGACACGTAGGAACTCGACGAGCGCCGCCCCTTCCGGGAGACAGGAACGGACGGCCTCCAGGGTGACCCGCGACAGCACCTCTGCCAGCCATCCGTCGCCGGGGAACAGGGTGCGGACCTCGGATTCGAGCTGGTCGCGGATCCCCATGAGGGACCCTGCCCGGGCCACGTACGCGATGATCCGTTCCTTCCACTCCTCCTGGCTCAGGTCACCCTGCTCTGGCCGCCCCTCCATCATGTGCGCGTGCAGTTCCCGATGAGCCTGCTGAAGTCTCGGGTACATCCCGTACCGCATGTTCCGCGCGTAGGCGTCGGTCACTTGCTCGATTCGGGCCGGCTCGGGCATCCCGCCGCTCTCGATGGTCTGCGTGAGCGCGTCGAGTGTGCTCCGCACGTCATCGCCGTCGTGCTGTCCGCTGTGGATCTCCTCGCGCCTGCGGACGAAATCGGCCTCGGCGACGATGCCCTTGCGCCGCCAGACGACTTCCAGCAACTGGGACAGCAGGGCGGGCGACTGAAGCCCGGGCTTGCCGAGGATGTTGAGCAGCGCAGCGGGCTGGTGGACCACGATGGCCTGGACTCCCGCCACCTTGGACCTCTCCTGCAGGAGGCCGTCCTGGTGCCGTTCCGCCGTCAGCAGGACCTCGATCGCGTCGCGTTCGCGTCCCGTCGCCACGAGAGCCGAAGCGAGCCCCTCTAGCAGCTCGACGTACGCGGTCTGCCTGCGTTCCGGGCCGGTGTCCTCTCCCATTAGCTCGAGCGCGCGGCGGAAGAGGCGCTCCGCTCCGTCCCACTGGCCCTTCGCGAGCAGGACCTTCGCGCGCATGCCGACGATGGCCGCGACGGCGGGAGCACTGTCGCCCAGCGCTTCCTCCGTCAAGCGCAGGCCGGTCTCCAGGAGCTCGTCGGCTTCGTCGTAGCGCCGCTGCTCGATGCGGTGGCTCGCCAGTGCGGTGCAGGCCTTCGCGTAGTGCTCGTTCTCGCGACCCGCGTGGTGTGCGATGAGGTCCATCGCCTGGCGCAGGCTGCGCTCCGCTTCGTCGTACCGCTCGTCGCCGGCGTCGATCGAGGCCACGACGATGAGCATCAGCGCGTGTTCGAGGGAGTCCTGCAGGCCGAGGGAGCAGTGTAGCTCGATCGCGTCCTGGGCGTAGCGGCGGGCGAGGTGGGTGCTCCCGGTGTCGAGGAGGAGCTTGGCGTAGTTGAGCTTGGTGATCGCCAGATCTGCACCCGACTGGCGGCCCACGAGGTACTGGTACGCGCGCAGCGCCTCCCCGAGCCGGCCGGCGAGCTTGTCGGAGACCGCCAGTTTGGCGGCGGTGTCGAGGGCGGCAGGGTCGTCGGGGCCCAGCCTGTGGTGGTCGATCACGAGGGCGAGGCGGTACTGTTCGGCGCTGTCGGAGTACCGGCCCATCCGGTGGTACAGAGCACCGAGCTGTTTAAGGCGCGCGCCGAACTCCTGCGAATCGGCGCCGTTCACGCGGCTGACGATCGCGGCGATCTCGGTCACCAGCGGCTCGGCCGCATCGAGCCTGCCCCTGCCCTGGAAGAACTCGACGAGGCCATCGACCATGGCGATGTACCGCGGGTCATCGGTTCCGAAGAGGCGGCGCCGCAGTTCCACGGCCTCGTGGTAACGCCGTTCGGCCTCTTCATCCTTGCCGAGCTGCGCGCACGCCAGGGCCAGATGGCCCAGACAGGTCGCGAACGAGGGGTGCTCGGCTCCTACCGCCTCGGCGAAGGCCGCCAGCGCCTGGCGGAACAGCCATTCGGCAAGTTCGTTCTTTTCCTGCCCCAGCTTGGCCTGGCCTAGGTTGTCGAGGACGATGGCGTACGGCTGGCCCGATGCCCCGTCGAACAGCAGAACCTGCTGCAGGGCGGAGGTCAGGAGCGGCTCGGCCCGCGCCCAGTCGCCTGTCGCCAGGTAGGCCGTGGCCAGGTCGTTCAGACTGCGGGCAGTTTCCGGGTGGTAATCGCCGTGGTGGCCGACGACGAGGGCCAGCACGAGGTCGGCGATGTGGATCGACTGCTGATCGCTGTCCGTGGACCGGAGGTGATGGAAGGTGTCCCGCAGGCGCTCGACCTCTTGGTCAACCTCGGATACCTCCCCGCTCCACTGGTCGACCCGGACCGTGTCCATCAACGCGATCTGGGTCTCCACGCACTGGACGTCCAGGTCGAGGCACTGGCGCAGGAGCCGGCGTCCGGCATCCAGGTCACCCGTGGTGATCAGGTGCGCTCCGGCGTAGCACAGCGCCTGACACCGCTGCAGGACACCATCCGCTTCGGCGATGATCTCTGCGGGGTCCCGTCGGCCCATGGTGACGTCCATGAGGGCGCACTGCCAGGGTTCGGTGGCGGCCTCGTACACGGCCTGCGTCAGCGCCTCACTGGGCGACATCCCCATCCGGTGCACGCTGATGAGGAGGATCTGCGCTGTCCCCAGGCCGGCGCCCTCCTCCAGGAGGCCCAACGCGCTCTTGGCCGCGGTGAGGTAGTCGCGTCGTACGAAGGCTTGCAGACACTGCTCGAACGATTCGTGGTCCACGTCGTCTCCGGTCTATCGCTGAAGGGCTGCGGGGCCGGGGCCGCCCGGTATCCGCGTGGTGACCTCGAAGGTTTTGACCGCCCAGTCCAGAGCTACAGGCGGCGCCGGATCGGCGTCACGCTGCACCGCGAGCAGGCCGAGCCGGTCCAGGACCCCGGTGACGCCGCGCCGCCCGGCCCGGGCAGACGTCCGGGGCGTCTCGCGGAGCCGGGGCAGCACGAACGGGTCCGAGCCGAACGGCTCCTCCGCGACCAGGAGCACCAGCCAGTCGGTGCTGCGAGCGCCGGGCTCGACCGGCTGGTCGGGCGGCAGGGACAGGGTGACGGGAGCGCCGTTGCCCGCCTGAGCCGTCCAGTGACCTGCCACGTACTCCCCGGGGAAGAGGTTCGGGTGCATGCGGTACCGATCGGTGAGGTCGAGCAGAACGCAGAACAGCTTCCGGTTCATGGTGTTGCGCAGCCTCATGAACACCGAGGGCGGCTTCCATCCCGTACCGGTCCAGGTGTAGGCGAAGTCGAGTGCCTGCAACGGTGCGGGGGCCTCTTCGTGGGGCAGGCGTCGGCAGCCGGGCGGCGCCGGGAACAGCTCGAGACGGACCGCCTCCTCCAGGGCCGGCGAGGCGCTCTCCAGGTTGCGGACCTGGAGCCAGCGGGCCATGTGGTCCAGGTCGCTGACGGTCTGCCGGACGCCGTGTTCGTCGGTGGGGACCGGGGAGGCCAGGGGCCTGTCGTCGAGGCCGGTGACCTGGATCGAGCGGCCGTCGTCGGCTTCGCGCACCCGCAGCGCGAGCCGGGACGCGGAGCCGTCGCCGGCGGGCGGGACAAGGCGGATGTGAGGCGAGGGGCGGCCACCCGGGCCGGCGGTACGGACGGTCTCGGTCAGGCGCAGCAGGACGTCGGGATCCGCCCGGACCGACACGGCCACCGGGGGAAGCGGAACGTCGGTCAGGACCATCTCGTACTGCTGGTCCTCCTCGGGCGTCCAGCCGACGGGGGTCACGACGCTGCATTGGGTGAGCACCTCGGCGACGTGGACCTCCCGGAAGGGCGCGGTGCGGTGCACCCCGAACCTCGAGCCGGTGACGACGCCGTGCACGGCACCCGCGTCCACCTCCCACTGCCCCCACAGGTACCGCAAGGCGACGCGGGTGGCACGCGGCCGCAGCGCCCCGCCGAAGACCTCACGGTCGGGAAGGTCCCCGATCGCCTCCAGGTGCGGCACCTGCCGCAGGAGCCGGCCCTCGACCCGGCACCGGGCGTGGCCGAGCACCTGCCGATAGGTGGCATCCGGGCCGAGTCGCGTCAGGGCGTGGCCGAGGGCCTCGGTGAACACGCCGTGCCAGCCGTCGGTGAACTCCCCCTCGTTGGCCACTTCCCACTCGTCGCACGCGGAGAGCGCCACGTGCCCGGGTAACTGTGCGCCGGGAGCCGGACGGGACGGGTCCGTGACCGCGGCGGCCAGCTCGGGCAGGAGGTCGCCGAGCCGGGGCGGGGCTTCCTCCAGCCTCGGCGCGCACCGCGGGGTCAGGCCGGGTGCCGGTGCTTCACGCATCGCGCTTCGGGAGTGGCAGGCGTCGATGACCGTCACGAGGGCGGCGCCGGTGGCGAGCACCTCGTGGGCCAGGACCGCGAGTTCCTTGTCGTACAGGTCCGGGGCGCCGGCGCGGCTGTCGTGGCACACCAGCGTCTGGCACATTCCGGCGCTCTCGGCGTAGGGCATCCCTTCCGGCAGGGGTGCCGTCGAGCCGTGCCCGCTGTACCAGAACAAAGCGGTGTCGCCGGGGCCGAGACCGCCCAGGTGGCCGCGGAACGCCTCGACTATCCCGGCCCGGGTGGCCTGCTCGTCGCAGAGCCTCTCGACCACGAGGTCTGCGGGCGCTATCCGGTCGCGCAGCAGCCGCTCGGCGAGCTCGACGTCGTTCACACAACCACGCAGGTTCAGACGCGGAAGCCGGTAGGTGTCGATACCGACCAGCAGGGCGTGGACCTTGGGCATCGAAGAACTCCTGTCCGGGCGGTCTCGTATCGCAGTGCCTGTCCTGGTAGCGAACGAGCACAGCCGTTCGTTCCCGAGCCCGGGGGCGCACAAGCGCACATCCCCGGCGCACGGTTTCGCCTGCCTCGCACCCCTTCCCGAGCGGTCGTCGTTGCATGGGACGAGAAGCTACTGGCCGCGCGGGACCGTCGCGATCCTCTCCTTCGCGGGCGCCCGGGCTCAGCGCAGCGGGAACTGGGCCGTGTGGCCGAACGCGATGGCGGGAACCATGTGGTGCGCGTCGAAGGAGCCGAACTCGGGGATGGTCTTCAGGTGACCGGGCGCCTTCGTCTCCCCGAGCAGGCTGGGGTTGGAGGAGTGCACCCAGGTCACCCGCCCGTCGTCGGAGTTTCCTTCCTCCACGTAGATCCCCCTGACCGGAACGCGGGGCAGCCGGATGATGTGGGAGGCGGGGACGAGCCCGTTCTGGGCGGCGGAGTAGGTGTCCTGGGAGTGGTAGGAGCGCAGACCGCGCCCGCCGCGCGGCGGCCGGGATCGAGTCCGGCGCGGTCGTGGGGGGGGCCGCGCGGGCGTCGGAAAGGGCGTCACCGGCCGGTTCCCTCACGGCTCGGGCAGCCTGGCCGCCGGGACTGGCGGTCAGGTCCAGTCCGCGCAGCGGGGTGAAGTCGACGTCGGGTTCCCGGTCGTACGCCTCGGGTCGGATGCCGAGTTCGTGGGGGCGTGAACCGCCGGCTGCCGTCGCAGCGGGTACAGCAGGAACGCGCCGAAGGCGAGTGCGAGGACGGCAAGGGGGAGGCCGCCGAGCATGAGGCGGAACGCGACTTCCTCTCCGCACGCAGAGGCGGCGAACGCGCCGTCGATGTCCTCTCCCGCGTCGCTTCTCCACGTGCCCACGACTATGTCCGCCAGGTCAACCACGCCCTGCAGCCCTGGCGGCAAGAAGGGCGCGTCCGGGGGTTCGTACGCCAAAGCAGCGCGCGCGGTACTCCTCGTCCTGGAGGAACGCCCGGTGTCGTAGCCCTTCACTTCGCCGAAGCGGGTGCCGTTCATCCAGTCATCGCGGGCTTGTGCGATATCTCGCGCGCCCGCCTCGACCAGGCCCTGGCCGGCGTACCGGCCGCAGCCGCCAAGACATCGGAGATAGCTCAACCAGCCGGTCTGGAGAAGTGATGGTGTGCCGTCAGGCTGACGAGGGCCAGACCTGGAGCAGGTAGTGCTCGGCGATGGGGTCGCTCTCCTGTTGGACGCCGTCGGGGTTGATGCTCCGGCCCCGGGCATGGAGGCGCATGCGGTAGTCGTCCGGGCCTGCGAAGGCCAGGTCGATTTCGTAGGCATCCATGTCGTCGCTCTCCTCGTCGGGGCCCATGCAGGCCGCGAGGTGGACGGTCTCCGTGGTGGAGGTGTAGTCGAACTCGGCGACGTCTTCCCACGGCTGCGACGTGTCGGGGCCGAGCCGGGCGGGAGTCAGGTCGAAGCGGATCGTCGCCGTGCCGGCGCCGATCCCCGTAATCGCGACGGCATGGTCCTTTCCTCCCGCGGCCAGGCCGTTGTTTCCGGCTGCGGCGATGGTCCGGTTCTTCAGGTGGCCCGGGTCGCCGTCACCGAGGACGTAGAACTGGTTCTCCGCGACAGAGAACCGGTAGGGACCTTTCATGTTCGGCAGCTCCAGGGAAAGTCGGAACCAGCATGGCTAGTTCATGCGTGAGTGGAAGGCGTCGCCGGGCAGGATGCGGTGGGCGTTGTAGAACTGGCCGAGCTGGTTTCCGCCCTGCCGGTTGTGCTCGGCGGCGATCATCTTGCGGCTCTGGGTCTTGCCGAGCACCCCTCCGCCTTCCCTGGCCGACGCACCGGCTCTCTGCATTCGTCGCTTCGGCACCCGCCTCAGTGAGTGCTCCAGACCTCTCCTGGGTACGGCTACTCATGCCTAGCGCAATGGTGACGCCTACCGTCACATACATGTTCAAGAGTCTTGTATCCAGAGCCCGGGCCTCCACGCGGTCCGTGCTCTATGCCGTCACAGCACTCGTGATGGTGGCGCTGCTGGTCGTTGCCGTAGTGGCGGGGAACGTCATGTGGAACGGTGCGCCGTATCCTTCGGTCGACCCCGACGCGGTCGCGCAACGGCTCAAGGCCCGGTCCGACGAGGTGTACGACGGGTTCGCGCTGCCCGAAAAGTACGCTGCGGACTCGGGCAGGGTCGATACCGGCGCCTGCTACTACCGCGGGCTGAGGAGCATCGCCCACATTGACGAGGCGCGAAGCGACGTCCGCAGCTTCGGTCTCGATTGGAGCGTGCCCGACGTCCCCGAAGCCACCGCCCGAGACGCGCAGCGGCGCGTGCGCCAGCAGCTGGTGCAGAAGGGTTGGAGACTCACCCACGAAGGCGACCGCGCAGGCGCAACCTTCCGCGAACTGGGCTTCCGATTCGAAAACCCGGAAGGCGCCGACCAGATCGACGTGCGGTGGAACAACTCGACCACGACTCTGTTCATCAGCGTCTACGCCCCTTGTGGGCAGGTTCCCGACGAGTTCGAGGAGTACAACTGGTCTGAGGCGGATTGGCACTCGAAAGAGCGACCCGCTGGGCTTTGAAGGGCCCCTCCCGCTTCTGAGGGACGGGACGCGACTCGTCACTCGGCTGGATTCGTTGGCCGAACGACTGACTTCATTGGCGGTCAAGAAGATCGTCGATGACGAGGACGAGCTGCTGGCGTTCTACGACTTCCCCGCCGAGCACTGGATCCACTTGCGGACCACGAATCCCATCGAGTCGACCTTCGCGACCGTCCGTCTGCGGACCAAGGTCACCAAGGGCGCCGGATCCCGGGCCGCCGCCCTGGCCATGGTCTTCAAGCTGGTGGAGTCCGCTCAGGCCCGCTGGCGAGCGGTGAACGCACCGCATCTCGTCGCCCTCGTGCGGGCCGGAGCCCGCTTCGACAAGGGCGTGCTCATCGAGCGTGAGGAGGTGACAGCAGCCTGAGCTACGTCCCGATCGCAGGACCCGGCAGCGGCATGTTCATGGCCGCCCTCACGCCGTTGGGTCGACCTCGTCCGAGCAGTCCGCTGAGCTCGGCGGCCAGAGCGACCGAGGCCTCGATCTCGACCTTGCGGATGGACACGCTCTCCACGAGGAAGCCAAACGGCATTCCGAGCTTGCGGCAAAAGGCCATCAAGTCTCGGGCGTTCGCCAAGCAGTGCTGATAGGACTCGGCCAGCGTGTCGTCCGCGTGGCGCAGGGAGTTCTCCAGCCAGCGTGGGATGTCGACGCCGAGCCATTTGAGGAACGTCAGTGTCTTCACCGAGCCGCACACCGAGAGCGTGAACACGACGGGCTTCGGTTCCAGCTGCCGCTCGCGACACGCGTAGTAGTAGTCCGAGACCATGCTCTTCACCGCGTCGGCGTTGTAGACGACCTGCGAGATAAAGTACGCACATCCGGCCTCCTGCTTGGCGAGCAGCCGGAGGTGCTCCTGGGGGCGCTCGGTGATGGCGACGCCGCCGAGCAGCAGGTCTGGACGGGCGCCGGCGCGTAGGGTTTGCGCCTGAAACAAACGGGTCCGCACCGCTTTGTCTTTCGAGGACGCACCAACGAAGACGCTGAGCACGCGGCCTGTGTCGGCCATCTGCATCCAGGTCCGCAGCTCCGCCGCCGTGTACTTGCCGACGCATCGGTAGATGACCGCGGGGCGGGTCCACTCGCCGAGGTGTTCCGCGTGGTAGGTGGCTGGATCGATCGTCGGCAGGTACGGAAACGGCCGCTCCGCCGGATTGCGATCGATCTCGTCGTCGATGTCGTAGAGCGCCAGGCCGTCCACATCGAGGAAGTTCAACCGTGCCAGAGTGGCCGCAGTGATCTCCCGGATCCGCTCGGGAGCGGTGCCCAGGCGGGGCGGCGTGATGCCGAACAGCAAGACACCGCTCTTGGCGCTGGCCACCAGTATCCGGTCGGCTGCGTTGTCGCTGTGGTCCACCATGACGCGGAAGTTAGCAGCCCATCCACCTCGCGGCCGGCGAGCACCACTCTGTGAGACAGAACGCCTCCCGAACCAGGGGCCGGCCGCAACCCCTTGGCGACGTCAAGACTCGTCGCCGTCGCATGTCACGATGCGACCGACGCCCAGCCGTGCCGATCAGATCCACAGGATTTGACAATTACTCGCCGACGGATCGGACGGTTTCCACATGGACAAAGACTTCGTCAACCCCGACCACGCAGCCCAGCAGTCCCGACGCAGCCGAGGTATCCGGTGACCGACATCAGCGCTCTGACCCGCCTGTGCCCGCCCCCAGAGAAACCCATGACCATCGACTGGACGTCAGTGGAGTCGGCCCTGGGCATGGCGCTGCCCGCCGACTACCGACAGCTCGCCGACCGCTACGGTCCCGGCCGGTTCAACGACTACCTCTCCCTCTTCCACCCACACGGGGTCACCGAGTTCGTCAACCTCACCGGCCTAATGCCCGGCCGAATCCGAGCCCAACTCCACGAACAAGCGCGCCTGGGCACCCCGCCCCTCCCTCATCACCCGGACTCCCTGTTCCCCATCGGCGTGACCGACAACGGCGAATACCTGTTCTGGGTCACCGATTCCCTCGATGCTCCCGAGCAATGGCGGATCGCGGTCAACGAGGCCCGCGGGCCGCACTGGTACACCTTCGACGGCGGCCTCACCAACTTCCTCGTTTCCGTGCTCTCTGGGATGACCCGTGTCCCGGTGTTTCCCTCCGGGCTGGCCGAACAAGAGCCGAGCTTCGCTCCCTCGCGCCCTGTCCTGTACAAGACGTCATACACACCGCTACAGCCCCCCGTCGACACGGCCGCAATCCGCACATGGGCACGGGCCAACGGCTACGACGTGCCCAGCCGCGGCCGCATCCCTCCCGAGGTCCGACGAGCATGGGAAGACGCCCACCAAACGTGAACCGGCCCACCCGAGATCAGGGCTTGGTCCGGCCACGGGACGCGCCGGCCGTTACGCCGTCACACACGGCTGACCTTCGGCAGGAGCTGATCCGGCTCGTACGGCTGATCAACTCCCATCCGTACCGGCAAGATCGGGGCTGATACCCGGTTGGAGCTCCACCGTGCCGCCGAGGCCGGACCGGAGAGCAGGCCGAGCGGGGACTGCCAGGCGATGCCCTGATGTCACCGGGGGCGGAGCGTGGTCCTCGTGACCGGCTTGGAGGAGCGGCTGGCGGCTCCTGGCCAGCACAGACCCCGAACCCGGACAGGTGCACGGACCGTCACCGCACACGGGCGACGGCCCTTCGGCCCAGCAGACAACCCGGGCCATGCCCGGGACGGCGTTCAGCAGGTCTTGTAGTCGTAGCGGACCGAGTTCTAGGAGCAGGTGTCGTGCACGGTCCCGTTCGCGCGGCGGAGGGTGGCCGTGTCACGGTCGTTGTTCCACACGTACGCGGAACGCTGCTGGTAAGGGTTCGTCGTCGTGTTGGTGCCGCGGCCGGATCGGATCGTGACCGTCTTGCCGGGCTTGAGGGTGAAGGCGGGGAACGTGTACCGGTGGCTGGAGGCGTCGGTCAGGGTCCGGCTCCGCAGGTTCACCGCCGTCCCGGTGGTGTTGGTGATCTGCACCCACTCCGCGTTCAGGCCGGCCTGGGTACGGGTGTCGCTGCCCGGCGAGTCGTACCAGATCTTCGACAGGTGCACCGACCCCGCCGCCTCCGCCGGAGTCGGGGAGAGCAGGGCCAGCCCGGCAGGCAGGCGGTTACGGTCAGCTCCCGGCCGCGCGAAGCCAGGCCACCACCGCGGCACGGTCGAACCACGGGCCCGGTCCCCTCATGGCTCTGGCTGCCGGCCTGGCGGGCTGCCTGACGGGCGGGCGGGAGGCGGCCCGCCGGTCGGCCCGGCTGGTACACCGCCCTCCCGGGCGGAATGGGACATGGCGCGAAGCAGTGGGATCCCGGGCCTTCATCATGCTCCGGAACCTTCGGGCGCAAACGTGCATCAGGATGAACGGGACCAAATCACCCAGCGGGCCGCCACACGCACCCGCACCTCACCGCGGACAGACGGACAGTCGCCATGACCAACCATCGGGGGAAGCAATGACATCGAACGCCGCCTGCGCACAGCCACAGCCACACCCGCCACGACCGCCCCGAATAGCGGAGGTCGACGCCCTCCGCGGTTTCGCGCTGCTGGGCATCCTGCTGGTGAACGCCCTGATGATGGCTGGCCCCTACGGCCTGGGAACAGTCGGAAACGCGGACGCCCCCGCCCTCGACCAGACCGTCAGCGGCATCGTCCAGACTCTCGCGGTCGGCAAGTTCTACCTGATGTTCTCGTTCCTGTTCGGATACAGCCTCACGCTCCAACTAGCCTCGGCCGAACGTGACGGCGCCCGCCCCGTGCCCCGGCTCCTGCGGCGGTCCCTCGGCCTGTTCGTCCTCGGTGTCGCCCACGCCGTGCTGCTGTACACCGGGGACATCCTCGTGACCTACGCGGTGCTCGGTCTGATCCTGATCACGGCACGCGACTGCGCGGCGCGGACGGCACTGCGCGCCGCCCAGACCGTGTACGCGTGCGTGAGCGGTTTCCTGCTCCTCCTCGGCCTGGGGTCGCTGTTCTTGTCCGACGCAGAGTCGGCCGAACTGGACGCGGACATCGCGTCGGAGTTCGCCGGACTGATCGCCGGCTACCAGGGCGACGCGGCCTCCGTCGTGCGGACCAACCTCTCGCAGATGCCGACCGCCCTCCTCGCCGCAGTCATGATGGGCGGCTTCGTCCTGGCTGCCTTCCTGACCGGGCTGCACTGCGGCAAACGGCGTCTGCTCGCCGATGCGGGCGTCCCGGCGGCGCGGCTGCGTCGCATCTGCGTGCTCGGTGCCGCCGTCGGCCTGCCCGGCGGCCTCTTCATGGCGTTGGCGACCAACGGGCCCCTCGGCCCCCGATGGGCGCTCTTCGGCGAGATCACTGGCATGGTCACGGCCCCGGCCCTGACCGCCGCGTACGTCTGCGGAGCACTCCTGCTGCTGCGTTCGGCTCGCGGGGCACGCGTCTCGGCGCTCTTCGCCCCCGCCGGCCGGATGGCGCTGACGAACTACCTGAGCCAGTCGCTCGTCATGGCATTCGTCTTCACCGCGTACGGCCTCGCCCTGTACGACCGTCTCGGTGCGGCCGTCGTCACCCTCGGCGTGCTGCTGTTCTACGCCGGCCAGCTGGCCCTGAGCGCACGGCTCATGGCCCGGTACCGGTACGGTCCCGTGGAATGGCTGCTCCGCGCGATCACTCTGGCACGTCGCCCGCACGCCGCCGAGCGGCCGGTGCCCGTCCGCTGAGGCCTCCGGCCCGGCGCGGGGGCCCTTGCGGATACCGACCGCCGCTGGCCCGACGGGTGGCGGCACATCGTCCGCCGCCACGTCCGGGGACTGCCGCCGGAGCTCATGAAACTGCGTCGCATGAACAACGCCGCGCCCTGCCCTGACCAGCACCCCCTGGTAACCGCACCACATGCACCGCACACACGGGACCGCCCCACCACCAGGCAGCGGCCCCGCCGCCGTCACCCCGCGGGCACCGCGCTGCGTCGCTCCGGGCCCGCCCGAAATGGCTCACTTGCTGAGTACGTCATCAGCCGGGTGCGGCCCGGGCCACGATGCCCCCACAGCTGTCAGCCGCAGTCGCCGCCCGCATCGTCGCCGGCCGAACCGGTTCGGCGGGCGTTGTGGGCACGCCATCCCTTCCACGCCCTGGCGGCGGCCGCGGTGAGCGCGGTGGAGACGAGAGCGCCGAGCACTGCTGCCGCGGACTGGGCGAGCAGCTCGGTGATGGTCGTCATGCGGTCCTCCCTTGGGCCGGTGAGCACCGGCCGGGCGGTTCCCGGCATGTGCTGTCTCCACTGCACAGGGCGGACCGGGTCCGGGCGGCGCAACTTGTGCCGGCTCGGGGCGATGTTGGGGATTGTGCTGGCAGGAGGCCCCAGCTTCCCTATGTTGTGGGGTGGTCGGGGTCGAAGGATGGGGTGGGCGATGGTCGGGATCGACGAACTGGTGCGGGTGAAGGACGAGGAGAGCTTCACCGCGGCCCTGGCCAAGCTGATAGCGGGCCACCTCGCCAAAGGGGCGTCGCTGGCCGGGCTTGCCCGGCGTGCCGGCGTCTCGGAGAACTCGCTCGCGAACTGGCGGGGCGGAGTCATCCCACGGGAGGAACAACTCGAGCGGCTGCTGGCTGCGTGCCACCGGCACAGCGAAGCCCGGGCGTGGGCCGAGGCCCGGCGCCGGGCCCTGCAGGCCCGCACCGCCCGGCAGGCCGCCCTTCAGCAGCACCGCGACTTTGACGCTGCGCAGGAGGCGCTGGCCACGTCGCGCGGTGAACTTGAGCAGGCCTTGGCGGAGCTGGGGGCGCAGCGGGCGGCGGCAGCCCTGGCCGCGGAGGAGGCAGATGGGCTGCGTCAGCGCCTGGCGAAGGAGCGGGCCGAGGCCGAGCGGCTGCGGGCAGAGGTGGCGGCGACCGCCGCCCGGGAGGCCGCGGTGGAGGCCTGGGCCCGGGAGTGGCCGCCGTTCCCGTTCGTCTTCCAGGTGCCCGAGACCAGGACCGTGGTCAAAGGGGCGTTGACCGAGTACCTCTATCCCGGAGGCCGCTACGTCGCCGCCGGAGGAAAGAACGGCAAGAGCCTGTACCTCGACCTCGTGATCCACCCGGCCAGCTACACCCAGCGATACACCCTCAGGAACGTCAGCGGAATCATCACCGACCGCACACTCCCGGCCCACGACACCTGACCAAACGCAGCTCACCGGCCTGGGCCCGCGCCTGCGGGCCGGAGTTACGCTCCTCGTCGCCGGAGCCGGATACACAGCCAAGAAGATCCGTGCCAAGAACCGCAATCGGAACCGCACCACCGACCAGACCACCGACAGCACCGACAGCACCGACAGCACCGACAGCACCGACAGCACCGACCAGACAACCGCCTGACGGCACCACGCACGACCTGCCCGGGCCCAGGCGTACCCCAGGAACGCGACCCGGAACCCGGAAACACACGCGCAGGATGACCGAGCACCACCCGCTGGGCACCAGACCCCAACCCACCACACCCCGGCACCGGCCGCGCGTCGTACCCGACCCGCCGCCGAACCAGCCGAGGGCCCCAACCCCGATAACGGAGGTTGGGGGCCCTCGGCCTTCCTGCACAGGGCTACGGGGCCGGGGTGAACTCCACGTCGGTACCGCCGCAGCCCGCCTCGATATCAGGCAGCCGGTCCCGCTCCGCCTCAGCCACCGCAAGACCCCACCGGAGCTTCGTCGCGGTCCACTTCGCAGGAGGCGGAGCGGGTTCGAAGGTTTCCCGTCCTATCGCGGACGGGTCGCATACCGTGATCTGCATGTACAGGGGGATGGAATTGGCGGGCCGCTACCGGCTCGACAGCCGGTTGGGGCACGGCGGCATGGGCGAGGTGTGGACGGCATCCGACCTGAGGCTGCGCCGCACCGTCGCGGTCAAAATGGTGCTCGCCTCCCATCTGCGTGACGACCGGCTCGCCGCCCACGTCCTGGCCCGCTTCCGCCGTGAAGGCGAGGCAGCCGCCCGGCTGAACCACCGCAACATCGCCGTCGTCCACGACCTCGGCGAGCACCGGGAGACGGGAGACGGCGGGCAGGTGGAAGTCTCTCCGTTCCTCGTCATGGAATTCCTGGCAGGGCGTGATCTCGCGACGGTCCTGCGCGAGGACCACCCCGATGGGCTTCCCATAGAGAAGGTGCTGGAGTACGGCGCCCAGGTGTGCGACGGGCTGGCCGCCGCCCACGCGCGGAACATCATCCACCGCGACATCAAGCCGTCCAACCTCATGCTGCTCGACGACGGCACCGTCAAGATCTGCGACTTCGGGATCGCCCAGATCCAGGACAGCACCCTCGTCCTGACCACGACCGGAGCGCTACTCGGCAGCCCTCTCTACATGGCTCCCGAGCAGCTCAGAGGCCAGACACCGATGCACTCGGCCGACCTGTACGCCCTGGGCGTCAGCCTGTACGAGCTCCTCACCGGGCGCCCCCTGTTCACCGCAGACTCCGCGTACGCCGTCATCGCCATGCACCTGTCCACCACCCCCGAACCGCCCAGCACCCACCAGCCCGCCATCCCGCCCGGCATCGACACCCTCATCACCTCCCTCCTGGCCAAAGACCCCGCCGACCGTCCCCTCACTGCCAAGGACGTCGCCGCACGCCTGCGCTCCGCCCACCTCGCCCCCGGGCCAACCCCCGAACCAGCAGCGGATGCCTCGGAAACCGACGAGCAGCGCCTCCAACGGGCCGCCGAAGCCGGCAACACCGACGCAATGTTCAGCCTCGCGCTGCTGCTGGCAGAGGACGACCGCCTCGACGAGGCGGAAACCTGGTGCCGGAAAGCCGCCGAAGTCGGCAACACCGACGCAATGACCGGCCTCGGACTGCTGCTGGCCAACGCCGGGCGCGCGGCCGAGGCAGAAACCTGGTACCGGAAGGCCGCCGACACCGGACACACCAACGCCATGCACAACGTCGCACTGCTGCTGGCCAACGCCGGGCGCGCGGCCGAGGCAGAAACCTGGTACCGGAAAGCCGCCGGCACCGGGAACACCGACGCCATGACCGGCCTCGGACTGCTGCTGGCCAACTCCGGGCGCGCGGCCGAGGCAGAAACCTGGCACCGGAAAGCCGCCGACACCGGACACACCATCGCTTTGAACAACCTCGCAGTGCTGCTACAGAACACCGGCCGCGCGGCCGAGGCAGAAACCTGGTACCGGAAAGCCGCCGACGCCGGAAACACCGTAGCCATGAACAACCTCGCACTGCTGCTGCAGAACACCGGCCGCGGGGCCGAGGCAGAAACCTGGCGCCGGAAAGCCGTCGGCACTCCTGACGGCACATGACCTGCGAGTGTTCAGAACCCCGCCACCGCGGAAGCGGGAACCTGGACACTGAAGCCGTTCCCGCTCCGGAGTGCTCGGCCTCACCCCGTCACTGGCCAGGGAACTTGGCCCGCACGGCATCACCGTAGACACTGTCCTCCCGGCGGCAATCCAGGTCCCCGCCGAGAACGACCTCCCCGCCCACCACCGCGCCAGGCCCGAACCCCAGATCGCCCGCCAGTGCGTCCCCCGCTGCGGCCAGCCCGAAGACGTCGGCGCCGCGATCACCTTCCTCGCCGCCCCCGCCGCATCGTTCATCACCGCCCAGTCGTTGACCATCGACGGCGGCTGGCTGCCCCACTGACCCATGACCGACCACCACCAGGGAGACCAGCTCATGAAGCAGCGCGTGCGCGCCGTCCTACTCACCGATCACGGCACCATGCTCGTCATCAACCGCATCCGCCCCGGCATCCCGGCGTACCAGGTCCTCGTCGGCGGCGGTGTCGAGCCCCAGGACGCCGACCTGGAGGCCGCACTGCTGCGGGAAGTCCGCGAGGAGATCGCCGGCGAAGCCGCCGACCTGCGTCCGTTCTGCCAGCTGGAGAACGACAAGGGCGAAGCCGAGGACTTCTACACCGCCCAGATCCTCTCCTGGGACTTCGACGACCGCACCGGACCCGAGTTTCAGCGCGACGACCGCGGCGAGTACCTGCTTGAGGAAGTCCCTCTCACCGTCGAGGCCATCGACGCCCTGAGCCTGATGCCGCCCCAGGTCAAGGACGCGCTGCTCGACTCCATCCGGGCAGGCGGCCTCACCGCCCCCGTAGCGTAGTCAGCCGCCCAGGCCCCTCAGGGACTGGGTCCCCCAATTGGCTTAGCCCCGCGACCTCGACGACCGATCTTGGGCACCCTCGTTCTCGTCTCCCCAGGCACCCCATGGACCGCACCACCAGGAGGAACCAGTGTCATACCCGCAACTGCTCACCCCCGAGGAAAAGCTTGCCGACGCGAAGAAGCTGTTGAGCCTCCCGCATATCGTCGTGATCTGCGGCTCCACCCGCTTCATGACCGAGATGAACGAGGCCGATCTGCGCGAGACCAAAGCCGGAAAGATCGTCGTCAAACCGGGCATTGACATGAAGTCGCCGCACGAGCTCTGGTCCGATCCTGTCGAAGCCGGGGCGTTGAAGGTTCGACTCGACGGTCTGCACCGGGCGAAGGTCCGGCTCGCTGATGAGGTGCTCGTAGTCGGCGACTACATCGGAGACAGCACCCGAGCCGAGATCGCCTACGCCCGGTCGCTGGGCAAGCCGGTGCGGTTCACACACCCCGAAATCGACCCTGCCGCCTGACCGCCGCTGCCACCTCAACAACCAGGGCCAGCAGCCCGCCGCCTGACCGTTTCGCGGTGGCTTCGGCCACCACTCACCCCACACCCTCCGCAGGCGTCCCTTGGAATTGATCATCTAAGGGCTGTCCCGTAAATGATCTACGGGTCGCCTCAGGCATGGTTGATCACGGTGGAGCCCGTTGGCCTATTCGGCGAGGGCGAGGTTAGGTTGTGCATCCGAGCGATGCCGAGCATCGCGTGGTGGACACCATCTCCCTTGAGGCGGCAGTCGCGGAGGATCTTCCAGGTCTTCATTCGGGCGAAGACGCGCTCGACCCGAGCCCGGACCTGCTTGTGGGACCGGTTGTGCTCTTCTTTCCAGTCCGGCAGTTCGGTCTGGCCGCGCTCGCGACGGTGTGGGATGACGAGTCCGGTGCCCAGGTAGCCGCCGTCGGCGATCACGAGGGTCTTGCCGACGGCGGCCTTGGCGCCGGACTCCTCCCACGCCTTGCAGTCGTTGCGGTTTCCGGCGAGTGGTCGGCAAACCACGACGATCAGGCGGGTGTCGGCGTCGACGACGACCCGGTGGTTGGTGGAGTACCGGTAGTTCTTCGACTGCGCTGAGATGGCGTGATCCCGGGCGGAAACCAGCGTCCCGTCCACAATGAGCACGGTGTCCTTTGCGAAACGCTGACGGGGCTAAAGCGCAAGCATCGGTCCGAGGTGGTCGATGATCCGGTCCGCGGCAGACTTGGACACCCCGAACAACGGTGCGAGCTGACGCAAGGTCAGGTTCGTGCGCCAGTACGCGGCCATCAGCAGGGTCCGGTACTCCAGTGTGAGGCTCCATAGCCGGCCTTTGCGGGCCGGGTCCGCACCCTCACATCGCAGCACGGTCACCAGCTTCCTGAAGGCGCGAGGGCTCAGCCCGGAGAACAGGGCTATCCAGGAAGGCTCCGACGCCGTGATCGTTCCACCCACGGGAGGCCGGGTGAGTGCTCTTCCGCCCAAGTACCAGCGGCCATCCGGCCCTGTGCCTGCCGATCCGGGCAGTCCAGAATGCTGCTGTGGCCGAAGACGAGCAGAGCGGCATAGAACCGCGTTCATTCCTGACATGCGTGACAGAGGTGGCCCGGCTGCTGGGCATCGGAGACGTCGTCATGGAGCCGAAGGAGCGGCAAGCCCGCCACCTCGCCCATGCGGCGCGTAAGCCCCTGCTCGAACGTGCAAGTCTGCCCGAAAAGTGGTTCGCCCCGCTGATGGCGGCCGCCGTGTACGACCCGGATCCCAGCTTCTGCCGCTGGTTCGTCGAGCCGGCGGTCTACGCATTCGGACGCCGCCGTGTGATGGCGGCCTTGGTCGACTACCTGCGGGTCGGCACGAATGCCGAGCGAGCTGGTGCCGTGCGGGCCTGGTACAGCGCCCACGTGCCCGTGCGTGCAGACCGGTCTCCGGCCTACGCACCGGGCGGGGTACGTGATCCCGCGCTGGACGAGTCGCAGGACATCAAGGCCGCCTGGCTGGAGATATCCCTGCGGATGTTCGCCGAAGCCACCGATCTGCCGATGCGCCACCGTGTCCTGCTGGATCTGCCCACCTCCCGCGCGGCATATCCGTCATACCTGCATGAACTACTTGAAAGCACAATCGCATCCGCCCGGGTCCATCCCGACCCGCACATCCGTCGCTGGGCCTCAGCAGCAGACCCGAAGGGAGTCTGAGCCCGACTCTTACCCCTCCTGGCAGTTACGGGACAGCCCTTACAGGGTGTTGCAGAAAAGCTCGGTGCGGGCAGGGCTGAGTGGCTGTTGACCTGCTGGTTCACCGTTTCAGGGCGAGGTTGTGCATGGTGGCGACGGCCTGGGCGGCGTGGTGGAGGCCGTCGCCCCTCTGGCGGCAGTCGCAGAGGATCTTCCAGTTCTTCATGCGGGCGAAGGAGTGCTCGACGCGGGCCCGGCCGCGTCGGTGTTCGGCGTTGCTCCTGCAGGAGGGGACGACCGGCCCTTCTGCGGTGCGCAACGATCAAGCCGGTGCCCAGGTAGGCACCGTCGGCGATCACCGTCGTCTCCGCGCCCGCGGCCGGCAGGTCCGACTCGCGCCAGACGTGGGCATCGACCTTGTTCCCAGGCGCCGGCCGGGCCGAGGCGAGGGCCGCAGGACCGGGAGCAGCGCGATGTCGAGGGCGGAGCAGAGGGGGACGACTGTGAGGGCGCCGTGGTGCTTGTAGTCGATGGTCACCGTGGTTGTTGGGGAGACGAGACCGAGCCTGACCATGTGGTCTCAGTCGGTCCTTCGGACACCGAGGCCCGGGGCGGTCTGGTCCGGGCCCAGGGGGACGTGCCGGTCGAGGAGGGCGGGCAGGGCCGGGCGGCGGGCGAGGAGGGCCACCTGCTCGGGGTGGACGTCAGGGAACGGACGGTCCCGCCGAGGCGGACCAGGAGACCGGCTCGGACCAGGTGCCCGACCCCGGACGCGGTCACCCGCGGCCGCCACCTCGGCAGCGACTCCCCCAGGGCCTGCGTCAGCCGGTCCGCCGCCACCCCGGCACCGATCGGGCCCCGCAGCGCCGCGCGCACGGCCCCGGGGTCAGCGGCCTCCACCACCGCCCGCGACCACAACCCGCGACCGGCGTCCGCTGGCGGGACCAGGCCCGATCCTGTCGCCCACCGCCAGGCCGCCACCGGCACCCGCAGGCGGCCCGCGGCCTGATTCTCGTCGTACTACTCCAGCACCAAACGCGCCATGAAACGCACTCCGATCACACATCGACGGCCAGGCCACCGGGCCGTGCCGGAAACATGCAGAAGAGTCCCATTTGTGTCAATAGCCCTGAATCCGGGGCGAGTTGGAAGTGCACCGCACAAGCCGCCCACGCGTACGCGAGGGAAAATTCAGCCCTGCGGGGGTGCTGGGGCCACCACCGGACACGCGACAGCGCGGGCCGCCACCGAAGTGACGTCGGCCACCTCACGCATCCGGCCGAGGGAATGCCCGCCCACCCGGCCGACCTGACACACCGCCTCCGGAGTTCCGAAACGATCGGGGGACGGCCGGGGGAACCTGATGGCTTAACTGCCCAAGGGAAGGACGTGGCAGACGCCCACGCCCCGGCCTCCCACCGGCCTCGCCCGGCGTATTCCCCTTCCGTCACGGCGCGTTCATCCGAGATGATCACCGCATGGACTTCACCAGTCGGCGCAAGGTGCTGACCTCTGCGGCGGTCGCGGTCGCCACCCTGCCTCTGTTCAACGACCTGGCCGGAAACGGCAGTACGGCCGCCGCGGAGGACGGCAGCACCACGTCCCCCGTGATGGAACGCTTCTCCTCGAACACCCATCTCTACACCAGCGACGAGGTGAAGGAGGGCGAGGACTGGATGCGCCGATTCCGGTGCAGTACCCGCAGCGACTTCGGCGACAACCTGAAGACGTCCAGCGCCGCCGTCCGCAGCACGGCGATCCTCGCCCCGCACGGCGGCGCCATCGAGCCGGGCACAACCGAGCTGTGCCTGGCCATCGCCGGCTACTCCCACAAGGAGAGCACCGGTTCCACCATGCCCACTGCCCTGACCGGGCTGGTACAGCGCGACTACTGGATGTTCGAGTCCCTCACCGAAGACGACACGCTCCACGTCACCTCCACCCACTGCGACGACCCGGCGGCCCTGGCCGTGTGCGCCAACAACCTGTACGCCGTCTCCGTCCACGGCTTCCGCCCCAAGTCCGGGCCGGAGAAGCAGATCCTCATCGGCGGCCGGGACCGGCGGCTGATGGCCAATCTGGCCTGGGCCTTCGACAAGCACGGCCTCAAGCCCCACCCCGACGACCGCGATCTGTCCGTCACGGTGACCGTGGCCGCGGCCGACGCTCGGCTCAACGGCGACGACGTACAGAACATCGTGAACCGCACCCGCACCGGAGCCGGCGCCCAGCTGGAGACGTCCACCGCGCTGCGGCAGGCTATGTTCGGCAGCCTCGACAGCCTGGAGGACCGGAGGAACACGGCCGGCACCGGCAAGGGCACCAGCACCAGAAACGAGGCCCACTTCTGGAACGGCTTCACGAACGCGGTCCGCGAGGCTGTCGACGTGCACGAGCTCGGGCTGGCGATGTCCCCGCCGCCCGTCGGTGCCTGACCGTTCCGTCGCCCTCGGCGGGCAGTCCCAGGGTCTGCCCTCGAAGTGATCTCGGATCGCGGATCACGGAGTCGTGATACGCCGCCATGAACTGTCAGATGGCGAGTGGGAAGTCGTGCAGCCGCTGTTGCCCACTCCTGTGCTGGGGCGGCCTCGGCTGGACGACCGGACGGTCCTCAACGGGATCGTTTGGCAGGTCCGCACCGGGGTCGCTGGCGGGACGTGCCCGAGCGATACGGGTCGCGAGCCGGCCTCCACACCCGTTTCCGCAGGTGGGCCACAGACGGGACGCGCGAGGGATGCTCCGGGCCGCGCAGGCGCAAGCCGACGCGGCCGTGACATCGACTGGCTGGTGCCGGTGGACTCCAGCATCGTCCGTGCCCGCCAGCACGGCGCCGGAGCCCGAAAAGGGGCCCTGGAACCCGGAACTCGGACGGTCCCGAGGCGGGCCGGCCAGCAAAATCCACCTGGCCTGCGACGGCTCCGGCCGCCCGTCACCTCCACCTTCCAACGCACCGGGCGTCGGGGTCGAAGCCGTCGCGGCGGGCGAAGGCCGACCACCTCGGATCGCCGCTCTTGCCCTCGGTCGCCGGGAGCCCGTACGCGCACCTGCTCGTAGGTGAGCAGCACCCGGGTCACCGAGCTCCAGCAGCCCGTCCGCTCCATCCAGTCCCGCTCGAAGTCCTCGCCCGAACAGGCCCCGCCGGGCCGCCACCTCCACTACATCCTGGCCCCCTGCCCGCACACCGGCATCGGCCCCGCCCCCACCGACTGACACCAGCTGGGCCCCCGCTACCGCGACGCGCTGCTGTGCGAACTGGAACGCCGCGGCCTGGACGGCATCGCCTCGGCCGTCGAGGAGGAATGCCTCGTGACGCCCGCCGACTGGGCCGCGCAGGGGCACGCCGCCGGTACTCCGTTCTCCACCGCGCACACCCTCCTCCAGACCGGCCCGTTCCGCCCCCGCAACCGGGTGTGCGGCACCGCCAACGCCGTCCTCGCCGGCTGCGGCACCACCGCGGGCACCGGCGTACCGCCCGTCCTGCTGTCGGGAAAGCTGGCCGCGGCCCGCATCACCGGCAGCCGCCGACCGGCCGCGGCCGCCACCTCCGGCACACCGGCCCGTCCCCGACCGGAAGGAGTACGTCGGTGACCCGCCGGGAACTGGACGCCGCCGGCATCACCGACAAGGAGCTGCGCGATCAGGCGGCCGGCAGGATGCTCGCCAGCCGCCCCAGCGCCGCCTTGACCCGGTCCGGCGTCACTCCCTGCGCGCGCTGCTGGAGGAAGACCTCAGGTGCCAGCGGCGCGAGCAGGGTGTCCACCAGGGCCTCGGGGTCCGGGGCGCCTGACTCGCGCAGCAGGACGAGGACGTGGATGCGCCAGAAGCCGTACGCCCCGACGGTGAAGCGCTTCTCGCCGGTCTCGGCGCCCAGCACCAGGTGGCCGTGGGTGTCCAGCAGGTCGACCATGGCGGCGTAGAAGGCGGTGAGCCGTTCGCGTGGCGGCGCGCCGGGGCCCAGGGGCGGAGGGCCGCGCAACAGCTCTTCCTGCAGGCGGCGTTCGTGCTCGTCGAGGAGGGCCGCCGCGATGGACGTGACGTCCGAGTAGCGGCGGTAGAGCGTGCCGCGGCCGATGTCGGCCGCCCGGGCGATGTCCTCCATCGTGACCGACCGCGGATCACCGGCGGCGAACAGCTCGGCGGCGGCGGAGAGCACCTTGGCCCGGTTGCGGGCGGCGTCCGCGCGTTCCCTCGTCTCCATGGCGCCCCAGCCTACCGGAATAACCGGACACCCTGTCCGGTTAGACCTCTCGTCCGGTATAACTGGACACCGTGTCCGGTTACCGTTCCGGCCGATACGAGGGGGCCCGTCATGACCACGCTGCTGCACCTCGATGCCAGCGCCCGCCGCCAGTCCTTCAGCCGAGAGGCCGGTGACGCCGTCGCCGCCGCCTGGCGCGCGTCCTGCCCCGGTGGCACCTACGTCCACCGCGACTTGGCCCGGAGCCCCGTCCCGCAGATCGGGGAGGCGTGGACCGAGCTGTGCGACCACGTCCTGGAACACGGCATCACCGACCCCGCCCGATACCGGGAAGCCGTGCGCACTCCCGCACAGGAGGCGGCCTGGGCCGTCGTCGAGCCGCTGTTGTCCGAACTCGTGGCCGCCGACGTCGTGTTGATCGCCACGCCGATGTACAACTACTCGGTCCCGGCATCCCTGAAGGCATGGATCGACCAGGTCACCTTCCCGCGCATGTCCCTGGCCGGACGGCGGTTCGTCGTGGCGTACGCGCGCGGCGGGGCGTACGGCCCGGGGACCCCGCGCCACCCGTACGACCACCAGGAGCGCTACCTGCGCGACTTCTTCGCCGGACACTTCGCCGTGCCGGAGGAGGCCATGACCTTCCTCGGCACCGAACTGGTCAACTCCCTCACCGATCCCGTCCTCGCGGGCCGGCGCGGGGCGCACGACGCGTCCCGCGCGGCCGCGCTGGCGGCCGCCCGCAGGACGGGAGCGTCCCTGTGAACTGGCTCCTCCTCGTCGCCGCCGGTCTGGTGGAGGTCGCCTGGTCGCAGAGCATCAAGCCGACGGCGGGGTTCACCCGGCCGCTTCCCACGCTGCTGTGCTTCGCGCTCGCCGCCGTCGCCGTCTATCTGCTGTCTCTGGCGATGAAGGGCCTGCCGGTCGGTACGGCCTACGCCGTCTTCACCGGGATCGGCGCGGCCGGCGCGATCACCCTGGGGGTCGTGGTCCACAAGGACCCGGTGACCCTGGGCCGCATCCTCGCCCTGGCTCTGATCGTCGGCGGCGTGGCGCTGTCCCACGCGACCGCGCCGGCGGAGTAGGGGACCGGCATCTGAGCGGACCGGTGCCGCCGCGGGCCTGCCGCTTGCACACGTACGCCTCTCCCGGTCCGGTTCGCCTCTGTTCCGACCTCCGGACCGACCAGAACCGGCCGATCTCCCGCAGCCCCCACCAGGCGGCGGCATCAGCAGCCCGGATAGGGGCACGCGCAGCGCATGACCTTTACCGTGCTGGTCCTCCTCCCCCTCGTGCTCGCCGTCGTTCTGATGACCGGCGGTGAACGTCACCACCACGGCCGGCATCGTCATCGCCGCTGAACTCGGCCGCCCGCGCCCGCTGCACCGTCGGGACCGGGCGTTGGCCGGTCAGCGGCCGGTAGGCGGCCGGTCCCGTCCGGGGGATCGTCCACCGGCCACAGGCCGAGCAGGTCCAGCAACGCCCGCAGGTCCCGGCCATCGGTCGCACGGGCAGCAACGGTACGGCGGGCCGCGGCGCGGTCCGCGGTACCCGACCGGGCCAGAGGAGCCGACTCCTCGCACGCAAACGGGTCCCTCACCCCACCGATACCACCACGATCCCGGCGTACCCGCAGCTCAGGTACCTCCGTGTCCCACTCGCGCACGCGGAAGGCGGATCGGTCCCGCCCGCGGAAACGGAGCTATTCGGCGCGGCGGGATTTGTGCGCGGCCATCCGGAGCCGGGCGTTCGCCGGAAGCCGGGTCCGGCCCGTTGGCCGGCGGGCACGCTGCACGGGGCCCTCGCACAGTCGTGGAGAACCGAGCCGGGGGCGCTGTCGGGGTCGAGGGTGAGGTGGAGGTGGGCTTCCGGGTGGGCTTCCGGGTGTCCGGCGGTGCCGCCCATCCGTGCACGGGCTCGCTGGACCCGGGGAGCTGCCCTGCGTCGGCCGCCGGCGCGTCACCGCGGGCGCCTGCGAGCAGTTCCACGCCGTCCACGTCGGGGGATCCCTCGATGTGCATGCGGCCGGGATGGGTGCGGCGCAGTTGGGCCAGCAGAAGTGCGCTGCCATTCTTCGTGTCGACCACAGGGTGGTCGACGTCGCCCGGCAGATCCGCGAAGCCGTGCGGGCCGCAGTCACCTCCTGCCACGACCCGCACGGTCCGGCCGTCACCGTCCTGGTCACGGTCGCCCGCACCGTGTGACGACCGCATTCGCCCGCCCTCCTGCTTCACCCACGCAGAAGGGAGCGCCTTCGCCGCCGGCGTCAGCGCCGGCGGATCTCAACACGCCTGGGACGCGGCGTCCCTCAGGAGGGCTCCAGCACCCGCGACGGCCGTCGGGTGCGCGTCCGGTCCGGCCGCGTGGGCATCGGTCAGGGCGGCCGCCACCGCGTCCACGAGCTGGTCGGGGGCGTCCGCGCAGCGGGCCAGCACCACAAGGCTCGGCGGGTGGCCGTCGACCGGGACGAAGGCGATCCCGGGACGGGCGTGCCTGCGCGCGGCTCCGGCCGGCAGTATCCCGGTCACCCCGTCCCACACCACCGCGTGCAGGCATTCCTCCACGGACGTCACGACCGGGCCGGGGGCGCCCTCGTCGGAGGCCAGCCAGTAGGCGCGCCACTGCGCGTCCGTCCCGGCCGGCAGCCGGAAGCGCGGACGCCCGGCGAGTTCCCTCACGTGCAGCCGCGGCCGCTCGGCGAGCGGGTCGTCCGCGGGCAGCGCCGCCACCAGGGCCTCCGCTCCGAGCCGTCGTACGGTCAGACCCGAGGTGTCGAAGGGGAGCCGGGTCAGTGCCAGGTCGGCCCGACGCTCGCGCAGGCCGCCCGTCGGATCGGTCACGGGCGCTTCGTACAGCCTGACCCGCAGCCCGGGGCGAGCGCGGCGCAGTACGGCGAGGGCAGCGGGCCCGGCATCCAGACCCGCGCCGGCGACGGTGCCCAAGACGACCTCGCGCACGGATTCCGCGGCCCGCACCCGATCGCGGACGCGCTCGGCCCGCGCCAGCAGGTCGCGCGCCTCCGGGAGCAGCACCCTTCCGGCCGCGGTCAGGCGCGCACCGGTCGGAATGCGGTCGAACAGGCGGCACCCCAGGTCCGCCTCCAGGTCGCGGATCCTGCGGCTGAGGGGCGGCTGAGCGAGGTGGAGCCGTGCTGCGGCGCGGCCGAAGTGGCCTTCCTCCGCGACCGCGACGAAACAGCGCAACGCCTTCAGGTCCATGACCAGCCACGATACCGAGAACGACGCCGCCCCTGCGGAACCGGTCTTGGACGCGGGGCCGGATCCGGGGTGAGGTGGAGCCGTCCTTGAACCACACACCTACCCCGGGCACATCCGCCCGGTCCCTCACGTGCCCACTTCTCCCCTTCCTTCCCCTCCCCTCATCTACTTCCACGAGGAGTACCCGTGTACGCGCACCCCGACGACCTTCACCGCGCCCGCTCCGTCGGCGCCGCCGCCGCGCCCGAGTTCGCGGCCTGGCTCGCCTTCCAGAACGCGGTCGACCGCGAGGACGGCGCCGTTCCGCGCCGTTACCGCGAGCTGATCTCCGTGGCGGTGGCCCTCGTCACCCAGTGCGCGTACTGCCTCGACGTCCACACCGCAGCCGCCCGCCGGCACGGCGTCACCGCTGAGGAGCTCGCCGAGACCGCCTTCGTCACCGCTTCCGTCCGCGCCGGGGGCACCCTCGCCCACGCCCTCCTCGCCGACCGCCTCTACGAGGGTCACGGCCACCACGGCCCGTCCGCCACGCCGGCGAGTACGGCGACCCCCACCTGCTGACGGCCCCGCCGTGGCGGCTCGCATGGGCGTCCGGGGGTTTGTGGAGGTGACGGGCGGGGCTGCCAGGGCGTAGGTCCGCGGGCTGCTCCACGAGGAGTGCTTGAGTGAAGGTCCAGTCCGTTTCCGACCCCGAGGAGATCCCATGACCGGCGAGAACCGCCCGACCGACGAGCAGGCCCAGCACCTGCGTGAAGAGGCCGAGGAACTCGAGCGGGCGGCCAACAAGTCCACCGACGCCGAGGAACGGCGGAGGCTGATGGAAAAGGCCCTGCGCATCCGGCAGGGGATCGAAGAGCTCCACGGACCGGAAAGCGCCACCATGGACCCCATGTAGTCCGCAGGCACGGGCCGCACGTCGCTCCCGAGGGTAGCGAGGCCGAGGGCGGGTCCTGGACGGGCCTGGGGGCTCGGGGGCCGGGGGCCGAAGGCCCCTCGTCGGCGGGTCAGGCTTGCCGAGGCGGCCGGCTCGGAAAGTCGTAGGTGACTCCGGTGAGAGTCTCCGAGAGGTCCCAGAGTCGGCGGGCGGTCTCGGGGTTCTCGGCGGATTCGGTCGGCCGGACGAGGGTGGGGTGGCCCTTGGACTCGTTGCGCCCGTCGGGTCCGATGAACTGGCCGCTCCGCGCATCGGGGCAGGCGGCTGCGTAGAGCTGGTTGAGCGCGCCGGTCTCGACGTCCTGGGCGACGAGACGGTTGGTGACCTTGAGGATCGACTTGAGCAGCCCGGTCGGTCCGGAGGACTGGAGGTTCGTGGCGGAGTAGCCGGGATGTGCCAGGAGACTGCTGACCGGGGCGGCGCTCGCGCGCAGTCGCCTGTCCAGTTCCAGGCCGAACAGGACGTTGGCGTACTTGGACTGGGCGTAGAAGCCGCGTGGTGAATACGAGCGGTCGCCGTGGAGGTCGTCGAAGTGGATGGCGCCGTTCTTGTGCAGGGTCGAGGAGACCGTCACGACGCGCGGGTCGCGCCCGGCTCGCAGCCGGTCCAGCAGGAGCCCGGTCAGCGCGAAGTGCCCCAGGTGGTTGGTGCCGAACTGGGACTCGAAGCCCTGCTTGGTGAGGGAGCGCGGCGGCATCATGATCCCCGCGTTGTTGACGAGCACGTCCACGGGCGTGTCGAGGCCGTCGGCGAACGCGCGGACGGAGTCCAGGTCCGCGAGGTCCAGTGAGCGGAGCTCTGCGGAGGCTTCGGGGAGTTCGCCGCGGAGTCTGCCCAGTGCGGCTGTGCCCTTGTCGGTGTTCCTCACGGTGAGGATGACGTGCGCGCCGCGGCGGGCGAGTTCCCGGGCGGTGACGTAGCCCAGGCCGCTGTTGGCACCGGTCACCACGACCGTGCGGCCGGTCTGGTCGGGAATGTCGTCGGCCGTCCATCGGCGGGTGCGGGTGGGGGCGGTGGTCATCGTGCGCCTCCTTGCGGCTGTTGAGGGGTGCGGAGCAGGTCATCGACGCTTGCCGCCAGCAGTCGGTGCAGGCGGTCGCGGTCGTCGGGGAGTTTGCGGACGGCGTGCAGGGCGGCGAGGCCGTGCGCGGTGGCCCAGATGCGGGCGATGCGGTCGTCGTAGGGGTCCGCGATCCCCAGGGCGTCCGCGATCACCGCGCCGACCTCGGCGCCTTCTGTGACGGTCTCGGCGGCGGGCACGTGGACACCGCCGAGGCCGTACATGACCTGGTAGAGGTCCGGTTCGTCGAGAGCGAAGTCCAGGTAGGCGGCCGCCGCGGCCCGGACGGAGGTACCGCTGGAGCGCATGTTCGCAGCGAGCCGGACGAACCCGTCTTTGACGAGGGCCAGCAGGATGTCGTCGCGGCCCTTGAAGTAGCGGTAGGCGTAGTTGGCGGAGTAGCCGATCCGGTCGGCCAGGCGGCGCATGCTCACCGCCTCCCAGCCCTCGGCCCTGGCCAGGTCACGGGCGGCTTGCAGAATTTCGGTGCGTGCTGCGGCGCGTTCGCGTTCGCGGCGCTGCCGGGAGGGGGAGGGCTCGCGCTCCGGCGGTGGCGGGGTCACAGCGCCTGGCCCTCTGCCGGGTTCTGCGCGTCGGCGGGGGTGTCGGGCATCTCCATCGGTGCGAGCAGGCCCAGCTGGTTGAAGAACTCCAGGGTGTTGAGCTCGTCCCAGTGCTCGACCGCCATGCCGTCCTGGACTCGCCAGATGTCCAGCGACCGCATTTCCACCGCCCTTCCGGTGGGTTCCTCGCCGAGCAGCGACCCCAGGTGCGTGGCCCGGTAGGTGAATCTGCCGACCACGCGGTCGCCGTCGGTCAGGACGTCCTCAAGGGTGACGCAGGTGTCGGGGAAGGCGGCGAACCAGCGGCCCCAGAAAGCCCGGTTGGCCTCACGGCCGTCCTCGACGTAGGGGTTGTGGTTGACGTACTCCTCGGCCACGAAGCCGTCCACGGCATCGGGGTCGTGACCGTTCATCAGAGCGGCGAACGCGTGCGCGACAGTCGGGTGGGACATCGGTTCCTCCGATCGACGATGTGGTTACACCGTACACGATGTGTACGGTGTAACCAATAGTGAATCGGCTGAGCCGGACTACGAGTTGGGGCAATCGGGCCCCCGGGGAGCTGCCGGCACCCGCCCTCACGGGGCGCAGGCGTCGGCTGTCGACAGGCTGTTCTCGTAGAGGTGGTGCCGGGTGATCCGGCCGTCTTCGACGGTGAGGCGCAACGCGAAGGGGCCGGCAAAGGACTTTCCGGTGGCGCGTACGGTCCCCGACAGGTGTCCCATCAGGACGGCGTCATTGCCGTCGACGAGGAAGGTGTCGACGGAGGCGCGCGCGTCCTCGGGCACGGTGTGCTCCATCAGCTCCGTGAACTGGCCGGCGCATTCGACGGCGGTGGACCGCGGGTGGATCCACGGGACGGTGGGGTTCTCGGCGAGCAGCCAGTCGACCTCTTCGGCGAACAGCTCGATGAGCCGCCCGGTGTCGCCGGCGAGTCGGGCGGCAAGGAACTCTTGCACCACGGCCCGGGTGGCCACGGCCACAGGACTCGCGGTGGTGACGGCGGTGGGCTTGACGGTCATGGCGCTCCTCGTGACTCCGGCCGGCCGGATCCCGACGGGATTCGTCGATGCAACGATCCTGCTGGTGGAGGGCTGAGCGGTCGATTACCCCGGGGGTAATGCGGCCGATGGAGCCGGCGCTGCCCGGCTCAGGTGCCCCGGCGACGGCACGGGCTGCCGGTACCGCCGGTACGGCTGGTGGCGGTGCGGTTGACCTGCGACATGCGCTGCCTCCTGGAGCGAGCGGGGGTCCCGGTCCTGCCGGTGAGGGGGCTGCCGGGGCGGGACACGGGATTGATGCCTCCCTTGCCGCGCCTGCCCCGTCCCGCGAACCACCGACACCGTCTTTCCGGGCACCGGGGCCGGGCCCGAAGCCCCGCTCAAGGCCGCCGAACCGTGGCCTCTTCGTAGGTCAGCGTCACTACCGAGCCCTCCTGACTCTCCCCGCCGGCATCGGCACCAGGCACCGCGAGGTGGGAAACCCAGGCGTTCTTCAAGTGGTACCGCGCGACCGGGCGGCCGGTGGCGTCGTACCCCACCAGAGTGATGTCCCGGCAGGACCCTTCAGCACCCCGCTTCCCCAGACTGGCCGCGATCCACTCCGAGAACCCCTCGCTCCTGTGCACACCGCGGGTGACCGTCACGTCCCCAGACCCTCGCGACTCCGCTGGCTGTCTGCGGCCCAGTACGTCACCTGTCGCCGATACCACCCGCATCTCGTCATCGTCGAGCAGTGTCTGCGGAAAGGTCACCGAATGAACCGCCTCGACGACATCGTCAAATTCCACACCGAACGATTCCACCTGCCCCATGTCTCCCATCGGCACGAGAACACCTCCAAGGGTGCGACTTCGGCCTGCCATGAGCGGTTCGCCCGTGATCCGCGTCCCCGCAGCGGCCTCTGCCCCCTCGGCGCCGGGTCAATCGCTTCGCCCGGGGCCCGTTCTGCCCGGCGGAGCTCGCTGCCGGCCCGTCAACCATGCCGATGAGGGGCTCCGGGGCATGCGCATCCGTGCGCAGGGCAGGTGCCTGCTGTGCGGGAGGTGTGCCGTGATCACCTCAAGCGCACGAAGAGCTGAAAGGAGTACGCCTCATGCCCCGTGGGTCCTCCCCTAAGCGGGAACGGCAGTACGAGCACATCAAGGAGTCCGCGCAGGACCGCGGTGAATCGGAGAAGCGGGCCAAGGAGATCGCCGCCCGCACCGTGAACAAGGAACGGGCCCGTTCGGGCGAGTCGAAGACGGCGAGCCGGTCCTCCACCCAGGACATGTCCTCCTCCAAACGCGGCGGACAGCGCTCCCACAGCGGCTCCGAAGGCCCGACGAAGGAACAGCTGTACAACGAGGCCAAGCAGCGGAACATCAAGGGCCGCTCCGACATGAACAAGGCCGAACTCAAGCGCGCCCTGGGCCACTGACCGGAGATCGTCCCGTGTCCGTGTCCCTCGGCGAGGACGTGGTGGCGCTGCTGCGTCGCCCCAGCACCTGTTACATCGCGACGACGATGCCCGACGGCTCGCCCCAGCTCACCCAGACGTGGGTCGACACCGACGGTGAGCACGTCCTGATCAACAGCGTCGAGTCCCATACGAAGACGCGGAACATCGCGCGCGACCCCCGGGTGGCCGTCGCCGTCGCCGATCCCGCGGAGCCGGCCGCGTACGTCCAGATCCGCGGTCGCGTGGTGAGTGTGACCACGGAGGGGGCGGTCGCCCACGTCGAGGCTCTCGCCCGGAAGTACCTCGGCGGCCCGTACCCCTGGTACGGCGGGCGCGACCAGGTCCGGGTGATCTACGTGATCCAGCCCGAGCACATCACCAGGCCCAGCCCCTGACGTCTCCTTGCCGCCCGGGCCGGCTCCGGCTCATTCCCGGGGCGACCGCGTCTCAGCCGGTCCCGAACCGTTCGGCCCGGTAATCGGTTGTGGCCAGGACGAAGGAGCGACCGGCCGGATCGGCGAGGCGGCGTACCTGGCGGGGGCCGTCCTCGGTGTCGGTGCCCAGCGGACGGGCTCCCAGGGACACGGCCTCCCGCTCTGCCTGGTCCAGGTCGGCGGCCGCCACCTGGATGCGCAGGTGGGCCTGGAGCGAGTCCTCCGGCCGGGGCCAGCTCGGCGGCGCGAAACCGCGGTCCGAGAGCCAGTGGCCCGTCCGGGGCGCGTCGGCCTTTCCGCGCTCGCTCAACGGGCGATCGAAGTCATCGATCGGCAGGCCCTTCGGTACGGCCTTGGCGTGGCGCACCAGCAACAGCCGGCACGGGCCGGTGGTCCTCGGCTGGTCCATACCCGCCCGCCTGCCCACCGCAGGGACGGGGAAACAGGGGACGCGCCGGTCGAGCAGGGCGGCGGGCAGATCCCGGCGGCGAGCGAAGGCGGCCACCTGATCCTGGTGGACGCCGGGGAAAGCACCCACCATCGAAACAGGCACAGCGCAACCCCGCCCTCCTCCCTGAGGACGAGCACGGAACCGGCCACAGGAACCGACAGCGGCGGGCTCACAGCGGTTCGGTGGGGCTCCGGCGTCAGTGCCGCAGTAGCGAAACGCGCTGCCCGGGCCTGTCCCTTGAAACGGGCAAGGGGGGCCCGAGCACCGCCCGAGCAGAGCGCTTGACCAGCCGATTCGAACGGATGAGGGCTGGCTACCGGTGTTCGTCCGTTGAGAAGCCGTCCGGAGCCGGGATCCGATGCTTCGTCCGCCCCGGGTGGTGTTCGCGGACTGCAGGGCGGTGCGGCGGTGGCCGGTTCGGGTCAGATCCGGCCCAGGATCCGGTTTCCGGGCGCCTTGCTGTCGGTGGAGGTGAAGAACTCCATGGCAGTGGTGAGCCATTCCTCGACGGTGAGTGCTCCGTCGCCGTCGCGGTCGAGAACGCGGAAGATCTCCTCGGCCTCGGCTGCGGGTACGCCGATGGCCTGGTAGAGGCTCGTGAATTCGGCGATGTCGACGGTGCCGTCGTCGTTGCGGTCCGCCAGGGCGAGGTCGGCCTCGATGGACGGGCGGACCATATCGGAGATGCGGGACGCGTCCGGGCACCGGCCGAGTCCGGCGGCGAAGTCCTCCCGGGAGACACGTCCGCCGTTGTCGGCGTCCACCAGCCCGGTGAGCGACTTCCAGTAGTGCGCCTTGGACTCGCGCAGCGCGCGGCTCTTGGGGGAGCCGGGGGGCTCGCCGATGCCGTCGATGAGCCGGTCGGCCAGTGTGGTGAAGTCCGCCTGGGAGATGTAGCCGTCGTGGTCGGTGTCGAGGAGGTCGAAGCGGTGCTCGAACTTACGGTGCAGCAGGTCGGTGGTCATCGTGTCACTCCGTGTTGTGTCGTGCCGGTTCCCGCGGGCTGTGACCGTGGTCTACCGCAGAGAGCGGAAGCAGGCCGGTCGCCACTCGGCGGTGTCACCTGGCCGGAGGTCCGGGTTCACCGCAGTATCGATTCACCTGAAGGCGTCTTCCGGATTTGCGGTGGTCTGCGATTCACCGCGTCCGGTCGGCGAAAGTGGCCGGACTCATTCCTCGGGGCTGGGACGACGCCGGCGGCTGCGGTTTCGCCCCGGCTGGCCGGGCGTCGAGCCCTGACAATCGAGCGTCGCCCTTCCTCGCAGCCGGATCTGCGGGCCGAGCCCTCCGACCTGCGCCTGCCCGGTCACCCAGCACCAGGGCTGCGGCCTCTTCGTCGGCGGGCTCAAGGACGGATACCTCCGCCTGGGGCGGAAGCCGGCGCGGATGCCGACGGCCCGCCGGTCGAGCGGGTTCGGCCTTGGCTGCCCATGGCGTGGCTGCGGGAACGGTTGACGGAGGTGATGAACAGCAACGGTGCGGCTGCAGCACGGTGGGCGGCCTCCAGGAAGGCGTTCGGGGGCACCCGTGCCCGGCGCGATGAGCTGCACCGTACGCACGCCGTCCTGCGGCGCGGTGAGGTGGTCTGGCGCCGTCTCGGCCGCGGGGGCCACGGAGACCGAGCGGGTTGAGTGCGAACGGCTCGTCTATCACGGCGCGTACCCGCTCGGGGCGCACCGCCGGCAGCCGGGCGAGGTCGAAGGCGCCCGGAATTCGGTCGGGGTGTTGCGGTGACGCTGCCGGGCGGCTCGTGAGCCGGCGCACACGACGTACGGCGATCCGGCGATACGGCCGGTCCCCTCGCGGCAGGCCATGGGGCGAGGCGGGGCTCGCAGGTGGCGTGCGCAGGTCGGCGGTCACAGCGTCATTTCGCCGTGTCGTCGGAGGGTACGGGTGTGGTGGCCGGGAGCGGTCCACCGCGGCCCTGGTGTCGCGGAGGCGGTCTTCCCGGCGTGCGTGGTCCTGCTGTTCACTGGCCGCGTCTCGCAGTCCCTTGCCGAGGAGGCCTTCGTGCACGACGAGCGACCGGCGGCGGAGACGGATGTTCTGGTGGTCGGCGGCGGGCCGGCGGGGGCGACGGCGGCGGCCCTGCTGGCCCTTCAGGGACACGAGGTCACCCTGCTGGAGAAGATGCGCTTCCCCCGCTACCACATCGGTGAGTCCCTCCTGCCTTCCCTTCTGCCCCTGCTGGACCTCTTGGGCGCAAGGGAAGCGGTCGAGCGGCGAGGCTTCGTCCGCAAGACCGGCGCCTACTACGACTGGGGCGGCCAGGAGTGGGAGCTGCGCTTCGGTGGGCTCGGCCGGAGCGCGCTGTACAGCTTCCAGGTCGTCCGATCGGAGTTCGACCACGCCCTCCTGGACCACGCGCGGGACCAGGGCGTCCGGGTCCACGAGGAGACCGCGGTCCGCTCCGTCGAGTTCGGTGACGGGCGTGCGGTGACGGCCACCTGGTCATCGGCCGCCGGGACCGGTGCCATTTCGTACCGGCATCTGGTGGACGCCTCCGGACGTGCCGGGCTGGTCTCGGCGCGGCACCTGCGGACGAGGCGCTTCCACGACGCGTTCCGCAACGTCGCCCTGTGGGGGTACTGGCGGGGGACGGCGCCCGTCGAGGCGGCCCCGGCCGGCGCGATCTGCCTTTTCTCGCTTCCCGAGGACGGCTGGTTCTGGGCGATCCCCCTGCACGACGGGACCTTGAGCGTCGGGCTGGTCACCGACCAGCACTCCTTCGCCGCGGCCCGGCAGTCGCTCGGCGGTACCGAGGCCCTCTACTCGGACCGGCTGCGCCGCTGCCCGGTCCTGGCCCGCCTGCTGGCCGGAGCGGAACGCGTCACCCCGCTGCGGGTGGAGACCGACTATTCGTACGTCGCCGAACGCTTCAGCGGACCGGGCTGGTTCCTGGCCGGCGACGCGGCCTGCTTCCTCGACCCGCTGCTGTCCACGGGCGTCCACCTGGCCATGTACAGCGGCATGCTGGCGGCTGCCTCGATCACCGCCGCTCTGCGGCGGCATGTGGGTGAAACCGAGGCGTCCGCCTTCTACCAGCATGCCTACCGGCACGCCTACGAGCGCCTGCTCATCCTGGTCGGCGCCTTCTACGACATCCACCAGGGCCGCGATGCCCACTTCCGGCGCGCCCAGCAGCTGAGCCACCGCGACCAGCAAGACCTGCGGCTCCACGAATCATTTCTCCACATCGTCAGCGGCCTCGAGGACCTCCACGACGCCCAGGACGGCGCCGCCAGGCTCTTCGCCGCGCTGCGCGAGCCGCTCGCCGGGCACCGGAAGGTCGGCCTGGGCGGCCACGGTGCGAGCCGCATGACCCCCTGGCCCACCAGCCCGGACCAGGCGATCGCCGGCCTGCGCCTGGTCCTCGAACCCTCCCTCGGCCTCCGGCGCACAGGGGAGTAACCTCTCGTCAGCAGTAGCCTTCGCATTCCTCGGGCGCGCTTCGGCTCGCCTCGTTCGGGAAGTGCCCGCGAGGCCTTGACCGCCTGCCGGGGGCGCGTTCACGGACTCGATCGGGCTGATGGTGCAGACGATGTCGCGGATGGCGCAGTGGCCGATGACTTCACCATGGAGCTTCGGCGATTCCGCGGGCTGTTCGAGTCCGGAGCGATGAGCTTGTCGGAGATCGCGAAGGAGACTGGACTCAACCGCCGAACGGTCCGCACATACCTGGCAGCCCAGGTGCCGGCCTCTCCGCCTCGCCGGTCATCGAGCGGGCACGCTCGTGGACGGATGGTGGACGACGTTGCTCCGCTGATCGACGCGATGCTGCGGTCGGAGATCCTGATCAAAGGGGCCGGATCAGGACGCGGCCGGTGCCGCGGGAGGATTCGATGCGGAGGCCGGTGAAGGACACGTCGGCCCGGCAGAGCAAAAGGGGCGGTGTGGTCGAAGACAGCAGTCAGGGTCACGCAACAGCGCCGTCCGGATGGGGGCGGATCTTGGCCCAGGCGAACTGGCCGGCCCGCTGGAGTTGCTCGGTGTATTCCAGCCCGAGCTCCGCTGCGGCCTGGAGCGCCCGCTGCTCCTGTTCGGCCCTGCCTCGCGTAGAACACGCTCGAGCGGCAGGGGCCCCGGGCGACCGTCTCCTTGTGGTGGAGAACCCTCCGCTCGAAGATGGTGAACACAGGAAGCAACGATGAGCGGCGGGGGGCACCGTGCTGGCGGAGGAGTTCGGATACCAGGTGTCGCCGCAACCTGCGGCGTTACAGACCCCAGGCGTGCTGCGGGCACTGGAACGCGATGCGCAGGCAATGAAGCGCCGGGTCTTGCACCTCGCTGCCTGGGTCACCGGCGCCCTGGTCTTCTTCATCGCGGTCATCCTGCAGGCGCCGCTGCTTGCCCTGTTCCCCCTGGGCAGTGTTGCGATCGGCCTGGGTCTGGCCGTGCCCGTGGTGAAGCGCCAGCGGCGGGCGGTCGAGGAGCAGCTGCGTACTCGTCCGTGGCAGGTCTGGCCCGCCCGCGTTCGGGAGTCGGGCGACAAGCAGTGGCCTCACCTGATGGAGCTATTGGCCCCGGACCGCACGGCCGCCGCGACCTTCCGGTGCCGGCTGCCCCAGGACGTCTGGATCGGCATGACCGACGGGCGGGGTGTGGTCTGGATCTGCGGCGACCTGCGCTTCGGTGGAGTGGCGGCCCTGCCCGGGGCCGAGCGGGCCTGGCCGGTCGGAGCCGTGTCGCCAGCGCAGCAGGTCCCGCCGGCGCCGGCCGGGCAGGCCGGCGCGCTGGAGGAGGAGCTGGTGCGCGAGGCGGCCCGGGTCGTGGCCTGGAACCTGTTCGGATAGCGATCCGCCGAGATCCGCCCCAGCCGGTGAGGCTTTCCCGGTCGCCGCGTCTTAGCAGCTCGGGGTCCGCCACGGTTCCAAGGTCGACGAAGCCCAAAGCGCCTTCTCGGCTGCTTCTCATTCGCCCAGTTCAGAGAGGAGTTGAGGCGCCATGGAGGCGCTTTGCCGGGCTGCATGCTTTCGCCTGCCCCACCGCACCAGAGCGACCACGGCTTTCACGAGGCCCACCAGAACGGGCATGCACCAACCGGCGACGATGGCCGCGATGGCGCCGGCGATTGCGGCCGGTATGAGCAGCAGGACGATGAGCGTGAGCCTCGCCGGCAGGGACTCGAAGTAGCCCTCGGTCGAGAACAGAGCCAGACGGCCGACGTCAGCAGGCCACCAACGAAGACCGTACGTGCGGAAAGCTCAGCCGAAACGCCGATTTCGGCTCATGCGTTGGGTGAGGCGCCAAGCGCCGTAGTGGACAGCACTCAATGACCACAGCGTCGACCAATAGACGGAGAAGCCCATGAAGAACAGGATCGCGACACCGAAAGCATTACTGACGGCGGCCGATGGCTGAATTTTGAACAGTGAGACAAGAATCAGCGCAGCCACGATCGGAGAGGCTACAGGTGTACACGCCGCCAGTACCTTCCATGCACGGCCGCCACGCATGACCAAACGCTCGAATCCAAAAGCAACAGGAAGAATGAGAAGACTTGCGGCAAACCCCACGCCGGCGGCAACCAGCACGACCTCGACGTAATCGCCGGCGAGAAAGTCTCCGTCAATGAAGAAGACTGCCGCGATCGGAAGCGTGACGACCATGAAGGCCATGACGATGGCTGCTGTCGTCATGGCGATGGACAGTGAGTGGCGAAGGACCGCCCACCGCCGAGAATCAGGATCGTAGACGGCTGCGGGTTTGCCGAATGCGGCGGTGACGTGTGGATTCGTCGGAGGATTACCAGGCAACCTTCACTCCCTTCACGTTGGGTCTCACAGTCCCTGACGCATCCGCCCGCCTCCGCGGTTGCCGCCCCTGGCCTGCACAGTGCCGGGCGCCGAGCAGACCACAGTCTCCCCCGTCGCCAGGAACATGCCGACCCGGACCGTGCCCGAGCCGCGCGCGCTCCGCGACACCATCGAGCGCATCCTCAACGGCTTCCTCGACCGACTCGACGACGAACTGCCGGTCGACGCCGGCGGCCTCGCCGATGACATCGCTCGCGCCATCGAACGGAGTTGACACCGAATCCCGGTACCGGGACCCGAAAGGACACCGGGCCCGGACCCGCTGGCTTGAAGACCCGTCGTCGGATGCAGTTGCCGGCCGCCAGTGGATGCGCCCCGCCCCGAGTGCTGCCCGAACTGTCCGTGCCACAGCGATCGATGCAGCGACACTCCGGCCGCCGCGTCGGCTCCGGGACCATGCTCTGCCTCAGCGAACAGGTCGGCGGGCTCCGAAGTTCACCGGAGGGCGCAGTCGGCGGGCCGCTACCGGGTCCAGGCCTGCAAGAACATCGCGCTGCACACGTACTCCACCGCGATGCCGGCCAACGAGGAGTCGAGGTCGCTACGGCCGTGTCGGCCGGCATCTGCCGCACCAGGCGAGTACAAGGGATGGCAAACCGCCATCCCCCAGCGTTCCGGGACGAGGAACACCGTGTCACACGCGCGCCCCGCTCTGCGTCGCCCTGAAGCCGGGCTCGCTCTCGCACTGGCGTTCGCGGCTGCCGCCGCCGTCTTCGTCGCCGTGTTCCTGTTCGGCCGGGCGAACACGCCGGACTACACCGCGGCGCTGTTCGGCCGGACGGGCACCGATGCCGTACGTCTCAAGGCACAGCTCGCCACCGGCTGCCTGGGGCTGGCCGTTCTCCAGCTGCTCCTGGCGCTGTGGATGTACCGGCGGCTGCCCGGGGTGCGCCGGGTGCCGGGCCCGGTGCCGGTCACCCACCGGATCGTCGGTGTGGTGCTGTTCGCCCTGACCGTCCCGATCGCGGTGCAATGCGTCCAGGCGTACGGCGTGCAGCTGACCGGCTCGCGTGCGGCAGTGCACTCGATCGCGGGGTGCTTCTTCTACGGGGCGTTCGCCGCCAAGGTCCTGCTGGTGCAGAGCCGGCGCCTGCCGGGCTGGGCTCTGCCACTGGCCGGGGGCGCGCTGGTGGTCGTCCTGGTGGTCGTCTGGTACACGAGTGCGCTGTGGTACTTCAACGGAGACAGCGTGCCGGTGCTGTCGCTCGAGTACCGGCACCTGCCGCCGGGGCAGATGTGACGATTCGACGGGCGCGCCGAACACCGGGACCTATCGGATGACGGTGCCCGGCGCGACGGCGAGCAGGTCATGTTCTGGAGCCGCCCTGGAGCACCGCTTCGATCTCGCCTGCGATATCGCCACGACCGAGCTGCGCGCTGCGGAAGTCCTGTGTGCACGGCAGGCGCAGCAACAGTTCGTACCCCACGTCGACGCGCACCCGCCCGGAGCGGAGTACGAAGTCGTAGGCGTGCCCCCCGCGTGTGCGGCAGTTGGAAAGGAAGTGCAGGTGGTAGCCGGCCGCGGCCACCCCCAGCATGTGGGTGGGGCTGCGGAACCCGACGACGGTCCCCTGAAGGTCGGTGTGGGTGGAGACGACCTGCCCCGCCACCGCGTCGATCAGCCGGGAGTAGGGGCGGTGCTGCTCGGGGAGCATCCTGGTGACCATGTGGTCGAAGTGTCCGTCGACGCGGACCGCGTAGAACAGGTTGTGGCTCGGGAGCCAATTGTCGATCACCGTGCGCAGCCCCGCTGCGTCGATCGGCTCCGTCAAGCGCCAGTCGTACTCGCCATGGAAGTACGTCACCGCCGCGAGCGGGGTCGGTGCGGACGGGTCGGCCTCACCGGCGGTCCCGTCGGCGCGCAACCGATAGCAGCGGCCGTCGAGGACGATCATCTCGCCGTCGAGTCGGTCAAAGGTTCCGATGCCGAAGTCTCCGTGGCGGCAGAGCTCGGCGATGGTCGTCGTGCCTTCGTAGACGCCCTCCAGCATGGCCGTCATCGTCGAGGCCTGGAATATCCGCCCTCTGGGCCGAGTTCGGGGTTCCTGCCCCGGTCCGTGTTGCGGAGTCGGATCTGATCCCGGCATGTGCCCCCCCTGAGTCCTCGTGAGTTCGACGGTCCGGCGGCGTTTACACCTCTTTCCACGGACCGGATCTGCGTCCAGCACGTTAGGGAACCGGCACGGCGGTCACAACGGCGTGCAGACGGTCGCACGTCGTGCGGTCGGCGCATCAGACCGGCGCCCGCCGTGCGACACCCCCTTGCGCCACACTTCGGGCCTGTGGGTGCGTCACCCCGGCGGGCGCGCATCCCCGCAGGTCTGAGCCCCGGCTTCCGAGCCCCACTTGGCCTGGGCCACTCGGTCGCCCCCGGCTGCGGCTCCGTACGGCGTTCTGCCGCACGCGCCAAACGCCCACTCAGGCCAGCGCACCCAGGACATGCGGCGCGGCCTCCGCGAGCGTCGGGAAGTGACGGTGGGCGTCGGGGTGCGGGGCATCGGTGTTGACCGTCCAGACCGTCATCCCCGCGGCAAGCCCGGAGCGGACCCCGGACGGCGCGTCCTCGATCACCAGGCACTCCGCCGGGTCCGCGCCGAGCTTCTCGGCGGCAAGCAGGTACGGCACCGGAGGCGGCTTCCCCTCGGCCACCGAGGCCGCGTCCACGACGAGCTCCGGCATCGGGAGGCCGGTCCTCTCGAACCGTCCCCGCACCCGGTGCTCGTAGCCGCGGCCTTCGGGGTCCGGGGGTAGGGGGGAGGGCCGGGCATCGGTTGCCCTCGTCCTGGCGGTCCTGGCCGTCCTGGTGAGTGGTTGGGGCATGCGCGGGCCGCGGTTGAACACTCACCCGATTCGTGTGGGAAGTGCACCGGCCGGCCGGCTTGCACCCGATCGCCGGATGCCGCCGACCGTCCTGGATATCGCCGCAGGTCCGATCCCTCTCCTCGCCGAAAGGTCTGCTTGCATGATTCGCCGTTGGTTCATGTCGATCCTCTGCGTGATCCTGCTTCTCGCACCCGGGTCACTCACTGCGGCTTCGGCCGCCGAGCCCCCTGCCACGTTGCGGGTCCTGACCCGCAACCCCTACCTGGGTGCCGACCTCGCACCCTTCCTCGTGGCCACCACCCCACAGGTGCTCGTCGGCGCCGTGACCACGGTGTACGCGAACGTCCAGGCAATGAAAATTCGGGTGGTGATCGGACTCCATCCTTCCGGCAGTCGCACGGTTCCGTGGCACGACAAGCCGCAGGTACGGGTGAACCACGATGCGTCGGGGTCACGCGGGCGCCGCTGCACCTCCTGGGAGAACCCTCCCTGAGTCCCGATCGGAACGACTGCCTGGCCTCGTGCGGCCCCGGCCCGTCGCTCGCCTTCCACGGCGCCTGACCACCGGCCCGGTTCGGACCGGGCGCGTCGACCCGGCCGACGCCGTGCGCTGAATGGCCCACCGAGGAAACGTTTCGTCATGTCACTTGGCCGTGTCGGCACGACGGGGCCACGGCTCGGGAGGTGGTGGGGGGTATACATATGCCCCGAACCCCCTTACGACGAAAGGATCTTGCAGTGGACCTCAATGAGGGTGACGGGATTCTCACCGGTCTGGTCAGTGATCTTCTCGAACTTCTCGGCAATCTTCTCAACGGGCTCCTGTAGAAGGACTCCGGCGCCGGACGGCCGGCAGAAGCAGCGCTCCCGGACGTGCGGCGGTACCGACCGCCGCACGCGGAGGGCCGGCCCGTGTCCTCGGAGCGCCGGCCTCTGCCGACCGTGTGGACGCAAGAGACCAACGTTCCGGAAGTGCCGACGGCGCCACCCCCGCCCAGCTCGGCCTCGGCCTCGGCTTCCCCGAACAACGCGTCACGGGAGGCGAGTTGTCGGCCGTGATCCGGTACGGTCGGCCCGAGACCGACACGTGCAACGCTGGCGCACGGGGCCCTCAGACGCCGCTCAGCGGGCCCTCACGTACTCGACCGCATCACCGCGGCCCGGCTGCGCTCGACGCCGCGCGCACGCCTCGCCCGCCTCGCCGGAGCCCTGATTTGCGGTCAGCCTGACCTGGCCCGCAGCTCAGCCTGTTTCGCCTCTACCAGGTGCAGCTCTTCCTGCACCCTGAGCGCAAGGTCATCAAACCCCATGCCTGCACGAGCTCCAAGAGCGGGGGCAAGATCTTGGCCAGCGCATCCACAGCGGCATCCTTGCGGCCCTGGTCGACCGACCGTTGAACCGCACCGACGGCATCATTGAAGTTGCGCACGAAGCTGGACAGGGGGCAGTTCGCTTTGCGTACCAAGCCGCTCGCCAGTTGTGCTATCCGAAGCAGATCCTGCAGTCGCAGCTCAATCAGACCGGCGTCCGCAATCGTCTCTGTGTATCCGCCTTGCGGCATGCCGACCTGCGGGTCACGGCAGACGATCTCGGCCTCTGGATGGCGTTTGGAGCACCGGGCGTCGGCCCGTGAGCACGGCCCCGGTGCCCGCTGTACGTGCTCGTCTCACTGCCGGGCTGTTCACGAGAACCTGATGGGAGGTTTGCGGTTTCAGGGACGCGCTTGGGTTGCCCGGCGATGTGTCGAGCGGATGAGGACGGAGACCAGGGCAGCCAGGTCTGCCGCGCCGGCGGCGTCGTCCGCGTACCGCGTGATCTGCAAAGGGCCGACCTGATCCAGCCGGACTCCCTCCAGCTCCAGGACGTAGGCAAGGGTGAGCATGGCAAGGCGGCCGTTGCCGTCCGGGAAGGGGTGAAAGAAGGCCACGTCCAGGTAGGACCTGGCCGCACGGGAGGCCAGGGGGACTCTAGGGTCGGCGCTCTCGCGCAGACAGTGCTCGAAGTCCCGCTGGGTGTGCGGCGTGAGTGCGTAGCGTTCCCGGCCGCCCTTGGCGAAGGCATCGCCCTGTCGGAACGGAACTTCGGGCGTGCCAAGGACGAGCCGCTGCCATTCCGCCAGGAGCACGAAGGTGAGCGGGCGCTTACGAGAGGCGTCTGCACGCGACTGAGTCACCGCCGCGAGCAATTGGTCGCGGCGAGCCGGATTCGAGTGACGGCCTCCCTCATCGCACCAGGTGGCAAGGCCGTCCACGGCCGCTGCGACCGGGGCAGGCGTCTCACTGGCTGCTGAAGCCCAGTCGATCTGGTTCCTGACATGGCGCCAGGCAGCCAAGGCGTCAGCGGTCACGGTATGGGTGCTCTCCGGTCAGGCCTACGGCGAAGTCCTCTCCCACGGAGTCGACCAAGGTCCGCGATGGTTCCGTCCAGCTCTTGAACCTCCCACCGATCGCGGCGTCGACCGCGGCCTTTGCGGTCTCCGGTTCCATGCCCGTGGAAGTGAGGAACCAGGTGAGCACCGTGTGGCAGAGTCCGTACCAGCCGCATTCGGCACCCGTGCGGTCCACGACCACCGTCACCAGTCGGGTGACCGCCCGTTCCAGGTGCCAGCTGCGCTCCTCGGCATCCGCCCCGGCGGGCGGCGCCAGCTGTGCGAACCTCTCGGCCAGTTCCTCCAGCCAGTCGCGCCACTCCAGCAGCGACGCGACCACCTTGGCGGCCGTCGCCGCGGACTCGCCCACGGAATGGGAGGTGCAGCACCAGCTGGTGACGACGCCACCACCACCGCCCTCGCCGACCGCCCAGTGCCATCCGCAGGTCCATCGGCCGTATCGGGCTGCCAGAAGCGCCGTGACCTCGGTGGTGAAGCGATGTCCCTCATCCCGTCCGGCACCGGCAGGAGGAACCATCGGGGCGATCACCGCGGCGACCCGAGAACCCTCCTCGTCGTCCCAGTCGAAGGCGATGAGGTCGGGATCGACGGCAGACCACGGCAGCCAGGCCGGGGCGAGCTCGTAGTTGACGGCCGTGGCGTTCCTCCGTATCGGGCAAGGCAAGGCAAGGCAACTGGGGGATCGTGCCAAAGGCTCGCGGGTTTGTCATACAGTTTTTCGGCGCCGGGGTCCACCCTGCAGGCGTTGTGCACAGCACAGACGGCGGACCAGGCACGGCGACCGTGGAGCCGCTGCAGGCGGCCGTCCTGACCACGGGCTGCCGGCCGGCGAGGCCGGCGACGATCCGGCCGGCCGTTCCGCCGACCGCGTTGGGACCGCCTTCGCCCCGTAGGCGGTGACCGTCGCAGCCGTCGCCTCGTCCGGCACCCGTCCACGTCAGCGGACCGCCGATGGGGCCGTAGACGCATGTCTGTAGTACTTCCGTCGGCCGTTCCACCGGTCCACCCGACGCGACTCGGCCCCCTGAACGACACCGGACACCGGGACCCGAACAGGTGTCGAGCCTTTCGGGTGGTTGACGACGGAAACACGGCGAGGTGGCAGGCGGGTGGCAGGGCCCGGGGAGAGCCTGTCCGAGGCCAACTCGCCGTGTCGGGAACATCAGCAGCCATCGCAGGCCGCTCGAGGAAGAAGGAGAAGCCGGCATGGCGATTCAGCGGATGGACAACGTCGGCATCGTCGTCGAGGACATGGATGCCGCCATCGCGTTCTTCGTGGAACTCGGCATGGAGCTGGAGGGCAGGACGGAGGTCGCGGGCCGCTTCGCCGACCAGTGCACCGGACTCGACGGCGTCCGCTGTGATGTGGCGATGCTCCGTACCCCGGACGGCCACAGCCGGCTCGAGCTGGCGAAGTACCTCAGCCCCGCGGTGATCGGCGCCGGGCCGCGCAACCGGCCACACAACGTTCTGGGCACGCACCGCGTCATGTTCGCCGTCGACGACATCGAGGACACCGTTGCCCGCCTGCGCCCTCACGGCGCCGAACTCGTCGGTGAGATTGCCCGGTTCGAGGGAAGCTACCTGCTCTGCTACCTCCGCGGCCCGGCGGGCATCATCATCGGCCTGGCCGAGCGACTGCGCTGAGACGGAGGCACCGGACCATGCAGCCGGCCGTCCCGGGGGGCTCCGTGCCGCGCCTTGCGCAGGGGCGGCCGTCAGTACGAGTGGTCGACCGTGACGTCCGCCGACAGGCGCAGCGCCGCTTCGGCCGGTGCGCCGCGGAGCTCCAGCAGGACGAGGGTGAGGGCGTCGATCACGGTGAGCTGGGCCAGCCGACTGGCGACGGTTTCGAGGCCGAAGACCAGGTCCTGGCCGCCCGCCACCAGCGTGCAGTCGCTCGACTCGCTCAGCGGCGAGCGGGCGTAGCTGGTGAGGGCGACGACCCGGGCGCCGGCCTGTCGTGCGCCCCGGGCGACGTCCACCGTGCTGCGGGTGGCACCCGTATGACTGATGACCAGGCACGCATCGGCCGACGTCAGCTGTGAGGCGGCGAGTCGCGCGGTCAGCAGGTCGGCCGGCGCGTCGACCGCGAAGCCCAGCGCGCGCAGCCGGTACGCGGCGTCCAGCGCGACCGCGCCGGACAGTGCCGCGCCGACCACCAGCACCCGAGAGGCCGCGTCGATCAGTCCGGCCGCGGTGCGCAGTCGCTCCGGGGTCACCGTCGCCGTCACTCCGTCCAGAGCCTCCCGGGCGGCGCGCACCGTGTCGGCCAGGGCGCGGGCGGCCGGGTCCCGGTCCCGGGAGGGCTCCTGGGCTGGCGCCTGCCGGGCGGCGGCGATCTTGAGTTCCTGGTACCCGCGGAACCCCAGCCGCTGGCAGGCCCTTACGACCGAGGACGGCGCGGTTCCGGCCAGCGCGGCGACATCGCTGACGCTGAGGTGCACCAGCTCGGCGCCCTTGTCCAGGACGACCTGGGCCACCCTCGCCTCGGTGTCACGCAGCTCGGACAGATGGGCGCGGATGTGGGCGGCGAGCCCGCCGGCGGCTGCGACCGCCCCGGGCGACGTGGAATGAATTTCCATGCGATTATCCTATCAAGGAATTCCATTCCACAGCTTGACGTGGGGAGCGCCCGTGCCCGCCAACCTGCCGTCCCTGTCGGGCCCGGCCGCCGTTCCGGTCGTCGTGCTCGCCTCGGCGATGCTGCACGCCGTCTGGAACGGCCTCACCCACGGCTTGCGCGACAAACTGGCCGGCTTCACGCTCATCAGCCTGGCCTCGGCCGGCTGCGGGGCCGTTCTCGTCTGCATAGCCCCGCTGCCCGACCCGGCGGCGTGGCCGTACATCGCAGCCTCCGCCGCGCTCCAGGTCGCGTACCAACTCCTGCTCCTGCGCGCCTACCAGCTCGGCGACTTCGGCCAGATGTACCCCACCGCCCGGGGCACCTCGCCTCTCGTGGTGGCCCTGGTCTCCGCCGCGTTCCTCGGCCACTCCCTGCCCGCCGGGCATGCCTTCGGCATCACGGTGATCTCCTGCGGACTGGCCGGCCTCGCCCTCGCCGACGGAATCCCCGGCCGGGCCCAGCTGCCCGCGCTGGCCGCCGCTCTCGGCACCGGCGTGATGATCGCCGCGTACACCCTCGTCGACGGCAGCGGCGTCCGCGTCTCCGGCAGTGTCTTCGGCTACATCGCCTGGCTCTACCTCTGCCAGGGGCTCGTCCTCCCGCTCATCGCCTGGGCCCGCCGGGGGCCCTCCCTGCTCACCACGCTGCGCCCGCTGTGCGGCCGGGGCCTGGCCGGCGGACTGATCTCACTGCTGGCGTACGGGCTCGTCGTATGGGCGCAGTCGCGTGGCGACCTCTCCACCATCGCCGCCCTGCGGGAGACCAGCATCGTCTTCGGGGCGCTGATCGGTGCGGTCGTCTTCCGTGAACGCCTCGGCCACCGGCGCATCACCGCGAGCGCCGCCGTCCTGGCGGGGATCGCGGTGCTACAGCTGACCGGCGGCGCGTGAGGGCGGGGGCGGCGCCTGTACCGGCACTGCGTCGGCTTCGGCCGGCACGGCAGCACCGCCCGGGCCATCGGTCCGGCAGCGGATCATGTGCCGGGCTGCTGGAGCATCAGTGGCTGAGCGACCGGAGCGCCGCCGCGTCGTACGGCTTCAGCTCGTCGAAGCGGTTGCCGAGGACCTTCGCCGCCCACTGCGGGTCCTGGAGCAGCGCCCGGCCGACGGCGACCATGTCGAACTCGTCGCGTTCCATACGGTCCAGGAGGTTGTCGATGTCGCCGAGCGCGGCCCCCTCGCCGGCGAAGGCGCGGAGGAAGTCTCCGTCGAGGCCGACCGAGCCGACGGTGATGACCGGCAGCCCGGTGAGCTTCTTGGTCCAGCCCGCCAGGTTCAGGTCCGAGCCTTCGAACTCCGGGAGCCAGTAGCGCCGGGTGGAAGCGTGGAACGCGTCGACCCCGGCCGCCGCCAGCGGGGCAAGGATCGCCTCCAGCTCTTCGGGGGTCTGCGCGAGCCGGGCGTCGTAGGCCTCCTGCTTCCACTGCGAGTAGCGGAAGATCACCGGGAAGTCGGCACGGACGCGCTCGCGGACCGCGGCCACGATCTCCGCGGCGAACTTCGTGCGGGCCACCGCGTTGCCGCCGTAGGCGTCGGTGCGGCGGTTGGTCCGCTCCCACAGGAACTGGTCGATCAGGTAGCCGTGGGCGCCGTGCAGTTCGACGCCGTCGAAGCCGATCCGCTCGGCCTCAGCGGCGGCGTCGGCGAACGCGCCGATGACATCGTCGAGATCGGCGCGGGTCATCGCCTTGCCGGTCCCCTCGGTGCCGTCGACGCGGATGCCGGAGGGGCCGACGGCGGGCGCGTCGGCGTACGGGGGCTCGCCCTGCTTGCGCACCATGCCTATGTGCCAGAGCTGAGGCACGATCGCGCCGCCCGCCTCGTGCACGGCCTCGGCGACCCGCGCCCACCCCGCCAGCTGTTCCTCACCGTGGAACCGCGGCACCCGGTCGCTCTGCCCGGCGGACTCGTGACCGACGTAGGTGCCCTCGGTGACGATCAGGCCCACGCCTGCGGCGGCCCGGCCGGCGTAGTAGGCCTGCACGTCCTCGCCGGGCACGCCGCCGGGGGAGAACATCCGCGTCATCGGAGCCATCGCGATGCGATTGGGGACGGTCAGGCCGTTCAGCGTGACGGGCCGGGAGAGGATCTCGGCCGCGCGGGAAGCGGTGGTCGTGGTGACGGTCATGCGGGTCCTCCGGGTTGAGGCTGTGCTCGTCGGCACGACGAGAAGTGCATAATACACATGCTATGTATCATGCATAACGCATCGTGGCTCGGGCATCGCGTGGTGCGCTCCGCCGACCACCCGGCAGAGGCCCGCCGGTCTCCCGGGTCGGCGATAATGGAAGGCCGGAAGGAGTCAGGAGGCGCAGTGCTGGAGAAACTGGAGCGGGAGCTGATGCTGCTCTCGCGGCACCAGGTGCTTGCCCGGCGCGAGCGCGATCCCGAACGTCTGGAACGGTCGGCGTACCTGCTGCTCAGCCGGATCGACGCACAGGGCCCCATGTCCATAGGACAGTTGGCAGACGCCTTCGGGCTCGACACCTCGACCGTGAACCGCCAGACGGCCGCGCTGCTGCGCTGCGGGCTGGCCGAACGCGTCGCGGACCCGGACGGCGGCATGGCCCGCAAGCTGCGGATCACCGTGGAAGGCGGGCGCCGGCTCGCCGGAGACCGTGAGGTCAACCAGGCCTGCCTGGCCCGGGTGGTCGCGGGCTGGTCCCCCGCGGAAGTACGGGAGTTGGAGGACGTCCTGCTCCGGCTCAACCGCAGCGCCGAGGCCCTCGAAGGACGGCACTGGCCGCGCGCGGAGGAAGACGACGCCCGCACCGCATGTCACCCGCCGGTACCGCGGGAATCCGGGGCGCCGGCAAGCACAGCCTCTGGTTCTGCCGGTTCCGGCAACAGGTCCTCGGCCACTGCCGATCCTCCAAGGGCATAGCGCGATCGGCCGGACCGTCCTGAGGCCGTGTACCGGAAGTACTGCCGTGCTCCTTCCCTGTGTGCGAGGGGTGTGCGCAACTCGGTGGCGTCCGGGATGGATGTGAGGGAGGCTCACGCGCATGGTTTCTGTAGTGCAGAACGTGGCGATCGACTGTGCGGACGCCTACGAGCTGGCCCGGTTCTGGAGCAGAGTGACCGGCCATCCCCAGCATCCGGAGGACAAACCGGGTGACCGGGAGACCCAGGTGCTGTCGGCGGAAGGCCCGGTGCTGTACTTCAACCAGGTGCCCGAGTCCAAGGTCATCAAGAACCGGATCCATCTGTGTTTGCGCCCTGAGACATCGCGTGAGCAGGAGGTGGAACGGCTGCTCGGCCTCGGAGCCACCTTCGTCACCGACCACCGGAATCCCGATGGCTCTGGCTGGGCAGTCCTTGCCGACCCCGAGGGCAACGAATTCTGCGTTCTTCGCAGCGAGTCCGACCGAGCCGCGATGGGTTCCTGACACCCACCGCGCTGCCTTCCGCGCCGCGCCGGAACCATGACACACGGCCCCGTTCGCGTCGACACCGAAGCCGACGGGGAGCCGGAGCCCAGGCATCGAGGTCCAGATCGAAGGCCACGCGAGCGGACGCCCCCTCGCTCCGACGCCCCTATTTGAGGCCGCTGAGCATCACGCCGCGGATGTAGTACTTCTGCAGCAGCAGGAAGAGGATCAGGACCGGCGTGGTGCTCAGGACGAGACCGGCCATGACGATCGGCATCGTGCGGGTCGGGTCCACGTGGTCCTGCAGGAGCTGGATGCCGACGGGCAGGGTCATCACGTCCGGGTTGGCGGTCGAGATGAGCAGCGCCCAGATGTACTCGTTCCACGCGTGGACGAAGGTCAGCAGGCCGAGCGTCAGCAGGACCGGCCTGGTCTGCGGGACGACGATCCGCCACCACACGGCGAACTCGCCGGCACCGTCGATGCGCGCGGCCTCCAGGACCTCGTCCGGGATCGAGACCATGAACTGGCGCATCAGGAAGATCCCGAATCCGTTGACGAGGAACGGCATGGCGAGCGCCGCGATGCTGACGGTCAGGCCTGCGCCCCCGCGTCCGAGCAGGTCGTTGCCGCCCGCCAGGGGCCAGTGCACCAGGATCAGGAAGTGCGGGATGAAGAAGAGGAACGGGGGGAACATCATGGTCGACAGCACGAGTCGGAAGATCAAGGTCCGGCCGGGAAAGCGGAGCTTGGCGAGCGCGTAGCCGGCGAGCGATGACGTGAACAGCACCGACCCGGTGATCACGGCGGTTGCGATGACGCTGTTCCGGAAGAGCACCGGCAGATCGAGCTGGTGAATCGCTGCCCGGTAGTTCGACAGGTCCAACGCCTCGGGCAGGAACCGGTACGGCAGCGTGCCGGCCTCGCCGGCCCCCTTGAACGAGGTCATCACCATGTCGAGGAACGGCACCACCGTGAGCACGGCGCCGGTCACGACCACCAGATACGAGAACCACGGGAAACGGCGGCGGATCATGCGTCCTCCCCCTTCCGGCGGAAGATCCACAACTGTGCCAGGGTGACCATGAGGACCACCACGAACAGGACGAAGGCGGCAGCGCTCGCAGGTCCCCAGCGGCCGTACGAGAACGCCTGCCGGTACATCTCCAGAGCGGCCACGTTGGTCGCGTCACCCGGCCCGCCCTTGGTCATCACGGTGATCAGCGCGAACGACTGCAGACCGCTGATGAGCTGGGTGATGCACACCAGCAACAGGGACGGCCGCAGCAGCGGCAGTGTGATCTTCCGGAAGACGGTGACCGGTCCGGCGCCGTCGAGGGCTGCGGCCTCGTAGTACGACTCGGGAATGGACTTGAGCCCGGCCGTCAGGACGAGGATCGCCGAGCCGACCGATGCCCAGGCCTGAACGACCACGACCGAGGGCAGCGCGGTGTCCGGGTCCTGGAGGAAGGCCACCGAGCCGAGCCCGAGGGCGTTGAGCGTGCCGTTGACGAGGCCGCCCGGCTCGTACATGTACTTCCACACGTTGCCGACGGCGACGACGGTCGTCACGATCGGCAGGAAGTACAGGGTGCGCCACAGACCCTGGAACCGCAGGTTGTCGATGCAGGTTGCGACGACCACGGAGCCGGCGAGCGCGAGGACCACGGTGCCCAGGGCGAACAGCAGCGTGTTGGTGAGGATCGGCGCCAGGAACGTCGATCCGTCCGCGAAGAGACCCGCGAAGTTCTCCCCGGCGACCTGTTCGATGTCTCCGAGGTCGAACCCGGCCCAGCGGGACATCGACAGCATCAGTGCGAAGCCGAGCGGCAGGATCAGGAAGACGGCGAAGAACAGCAGCGTCGGTGCCAGGAAGAGGTACGCGACAACGGCTTGGCGGCGGTGGGTCCGGCTGCTGCCGTTCACGGCGGGCCCGGCGACCCGCGTGCCGGGCGCCGCCCGCCCGGTCGCCGCCGGCGTCAGCGTGTTCACCATGAGCGCGACACCTCTCGGTCGACCTGGCGGCGGGTGGCGCGCAGTGCCTGGTCGACCGAATGCTGACCGGTCCACAGCGCCTCGATGTTCTTGCGCAGCAGCGACTTGGCCTGTTGGGCGCCGGGCACGTTCGGCTCCGGTACCGAGTACGCCAGCGCGTCCAGGAAGGGGTGCAGGTTGGCATCGCCGTGGCCGCTCAGAAGCGTCCGCATGTCATCGGCGCGGCCGGTCAGGGAGCCGGCCGACACCTGTAGGGAGCTCATCCTGGTCGCTCTCCCACCCTCCTGGGCGCTCTTCACGTTCACTTTCACTTTCTCCGTGTTGAGCCAGCGCAGGAACTCCCAGGCCGCGTGCGGGTGCTTGCCGGCCGCGTTGACCCCCAGCATGAAGCCGGTGGAGAGCGTGGCGCGCTTGCCGCCCGTCTCGGGCAGGGGCAGCGGCGCGACGCCGACGTCGCGGTAGTCCTTGCCCATCAGGGTCTTCAGGCTTCCGGTCCACCAGCCGGCGCTGATCACCATGGCGACCTGTCCGGACCGGAACGCCTTGTAGACGTTGACGCCGGGGGAGCTCGCGCCGCCGGCCACGAGGCGGTGCTCCAGATCGAACACGGCCCGGCCGGCCGGCGAGTCGATGGCGGTGCTCCTGCCGTCCTCGGAGACGAAGGTTCCGCCGGCGGCGTTGAGCAGGGCGAGCGTCTGGCCGACGGTGGTGGAGTCGTCTGCGGTCGACAGTCCGAAGCCCTGGACCAGGGTGTTGCCGTACCGGTCGCGCCGGGCGGTGCGGTAGGCGGTCTCCTCCATCTCCCGCCATGTGCGCGGCGGGCCGTCGACGCCGGCTTCGCGCAGCAGCCGCTTGTTGTAGTAGAGGGCGTACGTCTGCACCTCGGTGGGGTAGCCGTAGACGCGGCCGCCCACCGATGCGGCGTCGACCGCCGCTTCGCTGTAGCCGCGTGTGATCTCCTCGGCGTGCTCGGACGGTGCCGGCCGCAGGACGCCGGCCTGGACCAGTTGGCCGTTCCACAGGCAGTACGGGTGGAGGATGTCGGGGCCCTGGCCCGCGGCCTGCCGGACCATGAACGTGGTCAGCAGGTCCGAGAACTCGACGGCCGCGGTCTGCACTTTGACCCGGTCGTGGGTGGCGTTCCACTCGTCGACCGGGCCCTGCAGGGCCTCCTTGAGCACCCCGCTCGCGTAGTGGGAGAGCAAGGTGAGGACGATCGGATCTCCGGGCCGCCCGGTGCCCTGGTGCGGCGCGGAGCATCCGGAGGCGAGCAGCGCCGAGGGGAGCGCGAGCGCGAAGTGACGGCGGCTCAGGCCGCTGGAAGGGCGCGCAGGCGTCATCGAGCGGCATTCCGGCGCATCACGCGGAACACGCGGGTCGTGGTGAAGCCGGTTTTGCGGTACATGTGGCCTGCCGGGGACCGCGCGCCGGTCCACAGGAACCACGCGGAGTGCGCGCGGCGCGCCCGCATCCGCTCCAGGACCAGGTGCAGGAGGACCTCGCCGAGTCCGGTACCGCGCATCTCCTCCAGCACTCCGATCGGGCCGAACCTCTCGTCCACCGCGTCGAACGCGCCGTGCATCGCCCAGCCGACCATGCGGCCCGATGGGTCCCGGACGACAACGATCCGGTCGAGCGGCGTGCCCGCGGCCAGACACGCCCGGATCGTGCACGCCCAGTCCGGGCCGAAGCGGCTCCCGGCCAGCGCGAGGAGATCCACCAGGTCGTCGTCGGAGGGGGTGGCGAACCGGTAGCCCTGCGCCGTCAGTTCCTCCACGCGGCGCGCGACGTCCTCCGGGAGGCGGTAGCCCACCAGGCCGCGGTCCATCGCCGTCGCCTCGTACAGCGTGCGGAAGCCCAGCGACTCCAGGAGCCGGGCCGCTTCCGGGTACGCCTCGGCGTCCAGGCCGGGGAGGACGTAGTTCGGCGTGTACGAGGAGAAATCCACCTGGTTTCGGCCGTGGCCGTGCAGCCAGTCGAGGGCGTCGGCCAGCAGCCGGCGGCCGAGGCCGCGCCCGCGGGCGGCCGGGTCGACGAAGAAGAACGGGATCCAGCCCTGCTCCGGCTCCAGGTCGGTTCCGGCCATCGGTGTCAGACGGCGCACCGCGTAAGCCGCACCGACGACACGGCCGCCCTCTACGGCGACCCGAAGCCCCTCCGGATCGAAGTTGGCGTCGAGCAGCACCAGGGAGCGGAAGCGGTCCGCGGTGATGGGGTCGGCCGGCGCACTGCGCCGCCACACCTCCACCACCTGCGGTCCGTCGCCCGTGTGAAAGCCGCGGATGTCGGCACGGGATGTCGTTGTGCGGTCGGTCATCGGCGGGGTGTCCTTCCATGCGCAGCTCGGGGACAGGGTCGCGCGTCGCCCCGGAGATGCTCCGATCCCGGTGTGGGGGGCGTCCGTGGCGGCTGTCGGTTCTGCATCGGCATCCGCTTCCGTCAAGGGGACAGCAGCAGGTCGCTGCGGCAGCGGGTTCACGGGTAGATCAGCACGTCGTCGCCGGCCCATCGGCCGGGTGGCGCCGGCGGATCGCACAGCGCCAGTGGGTCGTCGTCCGCGTCGACGGCACGCCGCAACCGGTCGGACCCCCACAGCAGGTCGACGAAGGGACGCCGGTCACTCCCGTCCGCACCGCTGTCGACGCCGCGCCACGCGAAGTGGTCCGGGTACAGCCGCCGCAACGTGTGGAGCATCGCCACGGCGGTGCGTACGGGAGCGAAGGTCTCACGGTCGGTGACGTGGAGCTGGACCCCGCGCAGCTGCCGCCCGGCGTGCTTGTGGAACGTCGGCACGAACCGCAGATCACGGAAGCGCACACCCGGCAGGTCGAGCTCGGCGAGCGAGGACGCGAACCGCGCGTCGATGTAGGGGGCCCCGACGATCTCGAAGGGCTGTGTGGTGCCCCGGCCCTCCGAGAGGTTCGTACCCTCGAACAGGCACGTGCCGGGGTAGACGGTGGCCGTGGCGGGCGTCGGGATGTTCGGCGAGGGCGCGACCCACGGCAGGGCGGTCGCCTCCGCGCTCATGGCACGCTGCCAGCCGACGACGTCGATGACGGTCAGGTCAACCGCATTGCCCGCCGCTCGGGACACCAGCGACGCGTTGAGATACCGGGCGAGCTCGCCGCAGGTGAGCCCGTGCCGGACGGGTACCGCGGCCCGCCCGACGAAGCTCGCCCACGCCGGGTCGAGCAGCGGGCCCTCGCTGACGAGTCCACCGAGGGGATTGGGCCGGTCGGCGACCACGAACCGTACGCCCGTACGCGCTGCGGAGACCATCAGGTCGAACATGGTCCACACGTAGGTGTAGAACCTCGCCCCGATGTCCTGCAGGTCGTACACCAGGGCGTCGACACCACTGTCGAGCAGGAGCTTGTCGAGGAGCTCACCGCTGCACCGGTACGTGTCGTGGACCGGCAGACCGGTGGTGGGATCCGCGTGAGCGGGCTCGCTCTCGCCGGCCTGACCGGTCCCGTACAGACCGTGCTCGGGGCCGAAGAGAGCGACAAGCCGCACACCGGCCTCGACGAGCGCGGGTGCGGCCGGACGCAGGTCGGGCAGGACGCCGGTGTGGTTGGTCACCAGCCCCAGTCGGCCGGGCCCGGCGAGTCCGGGCGACGCGCGCAGTCGTGCGATCCCGGTCGTCACCGGGACGCGGTCGTCCGTGCTGGTCTTTTGCCCCGTCTGCCAGTGACATCTCGAAGCCACGGCGAGAAATTTACTGGTATGTCCTCTAATTCCGCAATCATTTGCCCGTAGGTCGTGCCGAGGCCCTCCGCGGCCGGGCAGCGAGGCGAGGAGCGTGAGGATGCGGTGGCCCGGCAGGGCCAACCCGGCTCGGCTATTCGTCCGGGCCCGACCCTGCCGCCCACCGCCAGGCCGCCAGGCCGCCAACCGTCCGAAACGCACTCTGATCATGCGTCAAGGGGGAACCTCCGGGCTCGGATCCACCTCCTTCCAGTCGGACACAGAAGGGAGAGCTGATGGCAACGCAGAGGCCGAGGGAGATTTCGGTGGCGTGGGGACTGACCCTGGCAGCCATAGCGTCGGAGGCGACAGTGTGGCTGCTGGGAGTGTTCGTGGTACCACCCACCGGGCTGGAGGAGCTCACGGCGTTCTCCGGCCGGAGCACCGCCTACGCGCAGCTCGCCTTGTCCGGCGGGGTGACAGCCGCCCTCCTGGCCGGCTGGCTGGCCATGGCCGGCCGGCTACGGGCCGGCCGTCCCTGGGCCCGGACTGTCCTGACCGTCGTCGGCCTCGCCTTCCTGGCGTTCCGGGCCGGTGGACTGGGCACCGACGGCATCGGCCCCCTGTGGTGGACCGCCACCAACGCACTGCCCGACCTGCTGGCCGCAGCCGCCATCATCCCCATGTACCTGCCCCGGGCGCACAGCTGGCTGGACAGCACCCGGAACCACGCACCCGCGACGGGCGCACACTGAGCAGCATGGTCACCGCGGCCGAACCGGGATGCGGGCCGACTCCGTGCCGCCGCAGAGCTTCGACCCCGAGGACAGGTCTGCCCTGAACCTCCCGGGCACCGGCCGCCGCGCCGTTCGAACAGAGCGCGTTCTGTACCGGCCCGAGGTCGGCGGGTATGGCTGCGTCCTCCTCCGCTGTACGGGGAGTTGCCCTCCGCCTGGCGTCCGCCGCGTGGGCGTCGCCTCTCAGCGTCGGGCCGCCGTCGGCGGGGTGGCGGCGCCGTTCAGGCAGTGGTCGAGAAGTGCGTGCATGCGGGGGACGGGGAGGGACGGGTTGGCTGCCGCGCCCTCTGCGGTGCGGGGGTTGGTGAGGATGGTGTCCAGGGTCTCCGGTGTCACGTTCGGATTGGCGGCGGCTGCCCGGCGTACTGCGTCGTCGGGGTCTTCCAGCGGAGGTTCGGGCAGGGTGGGGTCGGCTGCTGCCAGGGTGCGCACCTCGGGGTCCGGGTGGCCTATGAGGTGGGTCCGGCCGGTTCGGGGGAACGCGGACAGGGTCAGCAGATGAGGACGGTGGGCCGGGCGGGTGACGAAGACGTCCAGGAGGAGGTGCGGCGGAGCCAGTGGGTGGTGACAGGCCAGCCGGATCCGTACCTCCTCGTCATCGTCCAGCGCCAGTGTCCCGACGAGCTCTGCGGGCAGGCCGGGCCAGCTCGCCGCAACCCGGCGGAGCACCGGTTCCCCGGACGCCGCGCAGGTGGCGTACCAGTCGGGTGACGGCTCGGTGGCCGGCTCCGTGATCGGGCAGGTGCAGTCGGGACCGTGCTCGACGACCGTCTGGACCGCCTGGAACTCGGCCCAGGTGCAGATGGAGGGCTGGAGGCGGGCACGCATCCGCACGTCCTCGTCCGGATCCTGCCTCAACTCCGACGCCGCCTCCGGTCCCAGGTCGGGCCGGATGGCGACCAGCCTGCGGATCTCTGCATCGGGGTGGCGGGAGAGACGGGCCAGGGCGTCGGCCGGGGTATGGCGGTTCCGGGCCAGTGGATGCACCTCGTCGTCCGCGAAGCACTGCTCGACCACCGCGGGTGACAGGGCACAGGTGCCGAGCACGAACCACCTGTTGCGTGATCCGGGGGACGGCAGGGCGGCCTCCACCGCCTCCGGGTCCAGCTGCCGGCTGCCCTTCCTGGCGGCTTCCCGTACAGCGGGGTCGGGGTCGTCGAGCAGGGCCCTGCGCTGCGCAGAGGTGAGTGACAGCCACTGGTGGGCGGCGTACAGACGGAGTGCGGGGTGGTCGTGGCCGGCCATGTCCCGCGGGAAGGAGGCAGGGACCTGCCGGGAGGACCAGAGCTCCCCCACGATCTCCCATTCGGTGACCCTGCCGTCCTCGCCTCCGTCCCGGGCGGTCAGGAAGGTGACGAGAATGTCGTCCGGCAGGGGCCGGACCCACCGGGGCTGGTGGCGGGTGCCGCCTGCGAGCTGCGCACGGACCAGCCCCGAGGGGTCCGATGCCAAGGGAACGAGTCGTGCGGGGTCGACGTGCCGGTTGCAGGCGAGGGCGCGGCGGATCCGCATGGCCGGGTGGCGGAGGGCCGCTTCGATGACTGCTTCGGGCAGGGCGCGGCCCTCGCACATCAGCAAGCCGGCCTCACCGGCCGCTTCGTCCAGGAGACGTATCAGCACGTCGGCGGGCGCCGCCGGGTTGAAGGCGATGCCTCGCAGCCACAGTTCACGGAGGAGATCGGACACCACGTCATCCTGCCACCTCGCCTGCTGAACCGGGCCTCCCAACGGCTGCCTCGTCTGCGCTGCGGGCGTGGGACGGTCGTGCTCCGTCGGTCAGGGCCGCAAGCCGCTCGCCTGAGTGCGATCCCGGACAAGGCGGATACCACGCGCGGGTCGCCGTGGCCTCAGGCGTCTGCGAGGCCACCCGGCGGTGACAGGGCAGCGGCATGGTGTCGCTCGTGCTCTCGAGCAGCCCGTCGCGCACAGCACCGGACCGTAGGTGGGCACCCTTTCGGGCGGGGCGCGTGTCGGGCAGGATTCCCGTCGCACCCGGTTGCGCGGGGGGGATGCCCAGGAGCGGCGGCGCCGGCTTCAAGAGGGGGAGATCGCGTGTCACCAGAGGACGAGCAGGCGATGCGGGACGCGTTCTACCGCGATCCCTATCCGCGTTACGCCGTCGCGCGCCGTACTGAGGGGCTGATCTGGATACCCGAGGTCGATGCCTGGCTGGTCGCGCGCGAGGGCGACGTACGGGAAGTGCTGCGCCGTGCCGAGGACTTCTCTTCCGCGAACGCGCTGCTGCCGGACGTTGCTGTGGGAGAGGACGCGCGCGGCGTCCTTGCGCGAGGGTTCGGTCCGCGGCCGACCGTGGTCTCCTCGGACGGCGCCGCCCACCGTCGCTACCGGAGTCCGCTGAACAAGGGCATGCCATCCGGCCGGATGCAGACTCTGCTGCCGTATGCCCGTGAGCAGGCGGGGCGGCTGGTGGACGCCCTCGCCCCGGACGGCTCCGCCGAACTGGTGGAGGCGTACGCCCGGCGGCTGCCCGGACTGGTCATCGGCCGGCTCATCGGGCTTGAGCCCTCCGACGTCCCGTTGGCGGTACACGGCGGCTACCGCGCCGAGGAACTGCTGTTCCGGCCCCTGTCCCCGAGTGAGCAGGTCGCCGCTGCCGAGGACGTCGTGGCGCTCCAACACCTCCTGGACGGCTACGTCCGCGACCGTCGGGCCCGCCCGCGTGAGGATCTCTGCTCGGATCTGGTCGCGGCCCTCGCCCCCGGGAAAGGCGAGTTGACGCTCGAACAGCGCCACGAGTCGGTGGCCAACCTGCAGAATCTGCTGATCGCGGGATTCCTGACGACGAGCGCGCTGATCTCCACCGCTCTGCTGCACCTGCTCAGGGACCGGGAGCAGTGGTCGCTGCTGTGCTCCGATCCGACGGTGATCGGGGCTGCCGTGGAGGAATGCGCTCGCTTCGACACGGCGATTCAGGGCTTCCGCCGGGTCACGACGCGGCCGGTGACACTGGCCGGGACGAAGCTGCCCGCGGGGGCCACGGTGCTCGTGGCCTACGCCTCCGCCAACCGCGACGAGCATCGCCACGCGCGAGCCGACCGGTTCGACATACGACGCCTCGAAAGCCGGCAGCACCTCGCCTTCGGTCACGGCCCGCACAGCTGTCCGGGCGCCCGTCTGGCACGTGCGCAACTCCGGCTGACGCTGGAGCTGTTCTCCCGTGCACTGCCCGATATGCGGCTGGACGAACGACGACCGCCGCCGTCCATGCGCCCCACTCTCATCCACCGTTCGCCCGAGACCCTGTACGTGACCTGGTGAGCCACCGGCGACAGGCCGGCCCCGGATGCCGCCCCGGGCGATGGCGTCCGAGCCGGCCGGCTGCGCGGGCTCGGCGCTGACGGACGCAGGTCATGGGCTTCTGCGGCCCTCCCCCGCTTCCCGCGCACGCGGGACCGTCCTGGTCAGAGCACCTGCGTGAACAGGGCGCCCACGAGCAGTCCCAGCCCGGCCATGGTGAAGAGTGCCCCCAGGGCCGCGCCGAACCACCACAGCTTGGGGCTCTCACCCGCCAGGATCCAGTGGTCGGGGTTCGCCGGGTCGTAGAGGACCTCGACCCGGGTGCCGGGGGCAGGGGTCTTGTCCTTGGTGCGGGCGATGCTCGACTCGGTCTCCATGCGGCGGTCTCCTGCAGTGGTCCACGCGATGACCGGGGCGTAGACCGTGGTGCCGGTGCTGCGGAAGACGATCGTGGCATCGGAGTCCATGCCGCTCATCCGACTGGTCTTGAGGCGGGATACCACGCCCCGGGCCGTGGTTCCCGTCCGCAGCAACCTCTGGGTCCTGCGCGCCCTGATGTACGCCGCCGTGCCGATCGCCGCGCCGGACGCCGTCAACACCAGCGCGAGGATCCAAGGGACGAGGGAGGACATCAGAGCGGTTCCGATCACCAGGAGGGACTGCGGCGGATTCCGACGCCGGCGGCAGCGTGCGGCGCGTCAACGGGGAAGCCTACCCATGGCGGCCGAGACCCCTGTGGTCCGTGGTGGCGCGAGGGGTCGGGTCCGGTGGGCTCGGTCTCCGCGTATGCGCGAAGGCGCTCGGCCGGGAGGTCCGGGCTTCGGTGACCCCGCGTTCCTGAACCACCTCCGCGACGCGATGGCCGCGAAGGCCCAAGGCATTGCCTGACGCCCGGCGGCGCGTCGGGGTCCGTAGTCATTCGGTTCCAGGGCGCCGTACGGAAAAGAGACCGGTTCGCGGCGTACCCGGCCCGGGGTGCCGTCGGCGTGGGCAGGATGCTGCCCGCATCGCAGTCCCACCGACACCGTTGCGTGGAGGTTCGATGGACCGTTCCCCCTACCCCTTGTCCGTACCGGAGCCGGGTGCCGAGCCGGGGCCGCCGGGTGGTCCGGCGCCCCGGGAGGAGTTCGCCGCCGAACTGACCCGGCTCCGCGAGAAGGCCGGGCTGACCGTGCGGATGCTCGCCGCACGCGTGGAATCGCCGGGCGCGCACACCACCATCGGCGGCTGGTTCGCCGGGCAGAGCCTGCCGTCGATCGGCTCGTTGCCGCTGTTCCGCCGGGTCCTGGACGAACTGGGCGTGTCCGGGCCCGCCGAGACCGGGCGCTGGCTGGAGCGCCTGGCCGATCTCCGGCGGGCCCGTACCCCGCGCGCGGCCCGGGGCGTGGTGCCGTACCGGGGTCTGGCCGGGTTCGAGGAGCACCACGCCGACTGGTTCTTCGGCCGGACGCGCCTGCGGGACGCGGTCGTCGAGCAGGTCCTGACCCACGGGCCCGGGTTCCCGCACCTGCTGGTGGGAGCGTCCGGATCGGGAAAGTCCTCCCTGCTGCGGGCCGGGGTGCTTCCCGTGCTGCGCGGGGAACACGGTTTCACCCCCTGCCTGCTGACGCCGGGCAAGGCGCCGGCCTCGGCACTCCTGCATGCCCTGGCCGCCCTGACGTCCGGACCGGAGGGCAGCGCAGCCGGTGGCGGGTCCGGCACTGACTCCGACCCCGCCGCGGGCACCGGCACCGACCCCGGCACCGCCACGGGCGCCGACACGGCCACCGGCTCCGCCTCCGGCCCGGGTTCGGACCCCGGGGAGGCCGCCGCCGACCTGGACCGGTGGGCCGAACGCCGGGGGGTCCGCGTCCTGGTGGCCGTCGACCAGTTCGAGGAGGTCTTCACCGTCTGCGACGAGCCCGCCGAACGGGACCGGTTCCTGGCCTGCCTGGCCGCGCTCCCCTCGGCGCGTGTGCACGTCATCGGTGCCCTGCGCGCCGACTTCTACGCCCAGGCCCTCCAGGAACCCGCCCTCGGTACGGCCCTGCAGCGCGGCCAGATCGTCGTCGGAGCGCTCACCGCCGAGGAGATCCACAGCGTGGTGCACGGCCCGGCCGCCAAGGCCGGGCTCACCGTGGACGAGGGTTTCGCCGACCTGCTGGCCTCGGACCTGCGGAACTCCGGTGCGGGCGCTCTGCCCCTGCTCTCGCACGCCCTGCTGTCGACCTGGGAGCGGGGCCGGGGAACGGTCCTCACCATCGCCGACTACCGGGCGGGCGGGGGCATGTCCGCGGCCGTCTCCGCCAGCGCGGAGGAGGCGTACGCGGAACTGGCCGAGGGCCGGCGCGGCCTCGCGCGGACCCTGTTCCTGCGCATGGTCGCGGTCGGGGACGGCGTACCGGACACCCGCCGGGTGCTGCCCCTGCCCGGCGCGTCACGGTCTGCGGACGAGTCCGCGGATGGAGGGGCCGGACGCGTGTACGAGGTGCTGGAGCAGTTCGTGGACCGGCGCCTGGTCACGCTGGACGGGTACGGCGCGCGGATCACCCACGAGGCGCTCCTGTCCGCCTGGCCGCGCCTCCGCGGCTGGATCGAGGCCGACCGCGCCGGGCATCTGGTGTGGCAGGACCTGACGCGTGACGCGGAACGCTGGCGCGCGGCGGACGGGGAACGCTCGCTGCTCTACCGGGGCACCCGGCTGGCCCTGGCCACCCGCTGGGTCGAAGCCGACGGACGCACGCACGAACTGACGGAGCGGGAGACGGCGTTCCTCGCGGCGAGCCGCACCGCGGAGGAGCAGCGTGCCCGCCGGGACCGGCGGCGCGTCCGGCGGCTGCGACAGCTGTTGGCCCTGTTGACCGCCCTGGCCACGGTCGTGGGGGCGCTGGCGGCGGTGGCACTGGTGCAGCGGCGGGACGCCGAGCAGCAGCGCAGGGTGGCGCTGTCCCGGCTGGTCGCGGCCCGGTCGGAGCGGCTGCGCGGCAGCGACCTGGCGCTGGCCGCCCAGTTGAGCCTCGTGGCGTACCGGACGGCGCCCACCGCCGAGGCCCGGGCGGCCCTGACGGACGTCTCGGCGCTGCCCTCGGTCACCCGGCTGACGGCCTTCCGCGGGGTGGTGCAGTCGGTCGCGCTCAGTCCGGACGGGCGCACCCTGGCCGCGGCCGGCCTGGACCGGACGATCGCCCTGTGGGATCTGCGGGACACCGCCCGGCCACGGCGGCTGGACGTTCCGTCGCCGGTCTTCGCGGACACGGTGTACGCCCTCGCGTTCAGCCCGGACGGCCGGCGGCTGGCGGCCGGCGCGGGTGACGGGACCCTACGGGTGTGGGAACCCGCCGGCCCGCCGGAGGGGAGTCCGGGTGGCGGTGTCCTGTCCGGGCCTTCGTCCGCGGTGTACGGGCTGGCGTTCGCCCCGGACGGGGGTGCGATCGCGGCCGGGTCCGCCGATGGCGGGGTGTACGTCTGGCGCGGCGGCGGGGCGGACGGCGGGGCCGGGACGGGCAGCGGAGCCGGGACGGGCAGCGGCGGTTTCGGCGGCGCCCGGCGGCTGGGCGGGTTCGAGGGGCCCGTCCACTCGGTCGCGTTCCGTCCCTCCGGCGGTACCCTCGCGGCCGGCGGGGCCGACGGAGCCGTTCGCCTGTGGGACACCTCCGGAACCGGGGAACCGGTGCCCTACGCAGGGCCGTTGACCGGTGCCGCGGGTCCGGTGTTCGGGCTGGCCTTCACCCCGGACGGCAGCCGCATCACGGCCGGCAGCCAGGACCGGACCACCCGGACGTGGGCGGTGCCCGGGCCCCGGGACCGGGCGCGGCCGGCCCCGCACGTCCTGGGTGGTGCGCCGGCGGCCGCGGACGGGCCGGCCAGCTACGTGAACACGGTCGCGCACAGTGCCGACGGCCGGTGGACGGCCACCGGAAGCGCCGACAACCAGGTGCGCCTGTACGACGCGGCGACGCTCGCCCCGGCCGGCGTGTTCCCGCACCCGGGTCCGGTCACCTCGCTCGTGTTCCTGCCGGACGGGCAGGGCCTGGTCACCGGCGCCGCCGACGGCACCGTACGGATCTGGCAGCTGCCCGGCCGCCCGCTGCGCGGCATGCAGGGCACCGTGAACGCCGTGGCCTACGGGCCGGACGGGACCCTGCTCGCCATCGCCGCGAAGGAGGTGCACCTGTGGGACGTGCGGGATCCGTGGCGGCCTCGGCCGGTGGGCCGGCCGCTGGCCAACCCCACGGGCTATTCGGGCACTCTGTCCTTCTCCCCCGACGGCCGCACCCTCGCGGTCGGCGGTCGGGACGGCAAGGTGTGGCTGTGGGACACCAGCCGGCCCGAACGGGCCGCGCCGCGCGGCGAACCAGTCTCCGGCGGCACCGGAACCGTGCAGTCCGCCGTGTTCTCGCCGGACGGGCGGACCCTGGCGGTCGGCAGCGAGGGCCGTACCGTGCGGCTGTGGGACACCAGTGACCCGGACCGGCCCCGGCAGACGGGCGAGCTGACGGAACCGACCAACTTCGTCTACTCGGTGGCGTTCAGCCCGGACGGGCGGCGGCTGGCGGCGGGCACCGTCGACAAGCAGGTGCTGGTGTGGCGGATTCCCGCGGACGGCGGTGTGCCGAAGGCGGAGTCCACCCTGCACGGGCCGGGCGGTTACGTGATGTCCGTGGCCTTCAGCCCCGACGGCCGGACCCTCGCCGCCGGCACCGGCGACCGCGACGTATGGCTGTGGCGGTTCGACGGTCCCGGGGACGGAGGGCGGGCGGGCCCGGTGGCCGCCGGGCCGCCGGTCAGCGCCGGGCCGCCGCTGACCGGGCCCAGCAGCTACGTGTACGCCCTCGGGTTCGCGCCCGACGGCCGGACCCTGGCCGCCGCGAGTACCGACGGCACGGTCTGGCTGTGGGACACCGGCGGCCTCGGCCGCGCCGGGGCGGGCCGGCCCGGTGTGCGGGCCGTGCTGAGCGGTCTCGGCGGCAAGGGGTACGCCCTCGCCTACAGCCCGGACGGGCGTTCGCTGGCGGCCGGCGGGTCGGCGGCGGCCGCCCTGGTGTGGAGCACCGATGCGGAGGACTCCGCCCGGCACGTGTGCGAACGCGCGGGGTCGCCGATCACACGGGCCGAGTGGGCGTCCCTGCTGCCGGGGCTGCCGTACGCGCCTCCGTGCCCGTGACCTGCCGGCGGGTCCACGGAACGGACTCCCCGGCTGTACGGATTTGTACGGAGTCCCGTCCGGACCCGTCCGGCCTGCGGTTCTTCCCTTCCGCCGGTCCGGTCCGGCAGGGCTTGCTGGTGGGGCGCCACCGGGCAGCAAAGGCAGGGCCCGGTCGGCGGACCCGCGACACCGAGCGAAGGAGACAGACGATGCGACGCATCACCAGCGCCCTGCGGAGCCGGACCGGACTGGCCGCCGCCGCGGCGGGCCTGGCCGTGACCGCTGCGCTCGCCGGCGCCACCACGGCCGAGGCCGCCGGCAGCTATATCTCGTCCAACAGCGGCGGGGCGAACGTCCGCAGCTGTGCCAGCACCGCCTGCGGCTCGTACGGCTACCTCAGCAACGGTACCGGTGTGAGCATGCAGTGCTGGCTGGACAGCCAGTGGGTCTACCCGCCCAGCTCGAACTACGCGTCCAACCGGTGGTTCCGGGTCTCCAGCCCGGTCGGCACCGGATACGTGCACTCGTCCCTGGTCGGCGGCCAGACGTCCGTGCCGCACTGCTGACCTGCCGTCCCCACCCACCCGGCCCGCCGTGGCCGGCTCCCGCGGGAGCCGGCCACGGCGACCCTCGTCGTTCGACGGGCACGGTCCTGCGGCCCGCCCGCCGTCACGGGTGCTGCAAGCCGGCCACGCACTCTTCGAACTCGGGAAGGGTCAGCAGACCGTCACCGTCCACGTCCGCCCGCAGGAACAGCCGTTCCACCTCCTCGGGGCTCCTGCCGTGCCACGTCAGCCGCGCGAGTGCCCGGCCGAATTCGTGGACGTCCAGCATCCAGTCGTCATCGGTGTCGAACGTCCCGAACACGGTCCGCACGTCCGCCTGTTCGTTCGCCCCGGCCTCCATGTCAGGATCTCCTTCCTCGGCATTTCTGACGCGGATGCCCCGCTTCCCGCGGGCGAAACACCCGGCGAGACACCCGGAGTTCGTGACGTCCATGGTGGCCGCCTCGGGGCGCGGGAGTCCTGTGTCGGCGGCGAGGGGTGCGCAACCCGTTCGTAAGAATCGTCGAACCGTTTCCTGGCGTGGCCGGGCAGCCCCTCATCGCCGCACTCCGACAGCCGGGAATCGGCCGGCCGCACGATCGAGAGGCCCCGCCACCTGCGCTGTCACCGGAGCCACCGCAACGGCAGCCTCCGCCTCCACCCGACCCTGCTCGGCCAGCTGCAGCAAGACCCGCTCGGCGATGCCTGCGGCCGACAGGTGCCATGAACGGTCGTCCAGGCGGTACTCGCCGGCGGCGGCGCAGAGCCGGCCGCCGGCGCCCAGGGATATCGCGGTCTCCCCCGGGCCGGCGTCCAGGACGGCTCCCCGGATGTCTGAGAGGTCGAAGGCCGCGTCGGTGACCCGTCCAGCCACACGTTCAAGAGGGCAGGTGACTCGGGTGTGTTCTCCTCCACGGCGAACCTGTGGTCAGCAGCCAGTTGGAGGAAGGAGGAAGGCGGTCAGGTGAGTACCGGCACGCACCACCCGGAAATGGCGAACGGAAGCCGTCGCCAGATCGTGGTCGGGGAGCAGATCGTCCACGTACTGCTCCACCTGACGGTCGAGCAGGGCCGCCACACAGCCGTCCCCGCTCCGTGAGGAAGCGTCAGCGGTCTGCCGCTGTTGGTGTGCCGGCGAATCGCTGCGGGCCTCCCCAGGGTGGCCTCAGGCGCCGCTCGGCTGGATCATCTTCCGGCCCGCGGTGCTTCCGCCGTCCACGGTGACCGACGCACCCGTCATGTACGGGAAGTCGTCGGATGCCAGCCCGAGCACCGCGCGCGCGATCTCCTCCGCGTCGGCCATCCGTTCGAGACCGTCGACGTTGAGCGGCCCCCACGCCCGCTTGTACGTGGCCCAATCCGCGTCCGGGATTCCCGGCGGGCGTACGAAGGGGGTGTCGGTGGTGCCGGGCAGCAGGGCGTTGACCCTGATTCCCTTGGGTCCGTACGCGAGCGCTGCCGACTTCACGATGCCCTGCACCGCCCTCTTGGCGGCGGTGTACGCAGCGCCGTTCGGCCGCGCCTGTTCGGCCGCTGACGACGAGGTGCAGATGATGACGCCGCGCTGCGCCCTGAGCATGTGCGGAATCTCGTACTTGATCGCGAGGAACACTCCCCGGGCGTTGGTGGCCTGGATGTCATCCCATTCCTCGACGCTCATCTCGTGGAGGGGCTTGCCGCCGCCGATGCCGGCGTTGTTGAAGGCCACGTCGATGCCGCCGTAGCGGCTCGCGACCCGGTCCACGAAGCTGCGCACCTGGTCGTTCACGCGTACATCGGCCTGGATGTACGTGGCTTCGCCGCCCTCGTCCCGGATCTCCCGTTCCACCTGGCGCCCCAACTCGGCCCGCCTGCCGCAGAACCCGACATGGGCGCCTTCCCGGGCGAACGCCTTCGCCGCCGCCCTGCCGATGCCCGATGTGGCACCCGTGATCAGCACCGACTTCCCCTCGAAACGGCCGGCCGCCGTGCGGGACCGGGGCCGGGTGCCGACGGCCTGGGCGGCAGCGGCATGGGCGGTGGTGGCGAAGGCCGCGCCCGCCAGGCCCAGGGCGGCAGCACCACCGAGGAGGGCCCGCCGGCCCGTGGCAGCGGCTCTCGTGTTCGCGTCGGTAGGCGTGTCCGTGTTCTTGTTCGTGTTCTTGTTCGTGTTCGTATCCATGGCGATCACGCTCGCAGCCCTTCCCGGGACACGGATCCCTCCTCGGGCCGGACATCGCGGCCGGCAGGAGGAGTTGCCCTCCTCCCATGGCAGGACCCCGGGGCACGGGCGACCACCTATCGTGAGCCCCGTGAACAGACCTTGGATCGAGCTTGCGTTCGAAAGGAGATTCGCCGCCATTCGGGCCGTCGCGCTCGCAGGCGTCCTGATCGGCGATTTCCTGCTGCGGCAGAGTCCCTCCGGGGCGGGAGAGTGGGGGCTTGCAGCAGCCGGGCTCGTGCTGTGCCTGGCCGCGGGCAAGTGGGCGTTCGGCGCGCTCCTGGCCCAGTCGGTCCTGCTCGTTGCCGCACACGAGCTGGGGGCGAGCACCACTGCTTCGCTGAAGGTGCTGGCCGCCGTGACGCTCTTCGAGCTGGCGGTTCGGCAGTCCGGGCGGCGACTCGCCGCCGGGACGGCGGCACTGGCGATGGCCGTCGCCGTGAACCGCCTCGAGGACCTGCCCGGCGAACTCCTCCCGGTGCTCTACAAGATGGGCATCGTGGCGGGCCTGCCCCTGCTCCTGGGCGCGTACGTCCGCGTGACCCGCGACGCCGCCGTGCACGCCCGTCAGTACGCCGAACAGCAGGAGCTCCGCGCCGAACAACAGCTGCTGACCGCTCGCGTGGCGGAGCGCACCACCATCGCGCGCGAGCTGCACGACCTGGTGGCCCACCACGTCTCCTCCATGGTGCTGCGCGTCGGTGTCGCCCGGCATGTCGTCGCCGCCACCAGCACCACCGACCCGCGGATCACCGAGGTCCTCGACGACCTGCACTCCAGCGCGGGCGCGGCACTGACCGATCTGCGGCGCCTGGTCACCGTGCTGCGCGCCCCGGACCGGACCGGACCCGACACCGGGTCCCTGGTGACGGCCGGGGCGCTGCCGTCTGCACTGGAGTCGGTGGTGGAACACAGCCGTCAGACCGGCCTGGCCGTGACCGCTTCCGTGGATCCCCGTCTCGCGCGGCTCGACGCGGTACGTGGCCTCGCGGTCCTCCGGCTGGCCCAGGAGGGCCTGGCGAACGCGGCCAAGCACGGCGGGCCCGGTGCACACGCCGAGCTGACGGTGCGGGTGGCCGATGACGCCATCCACGTGACGATCCACGACGACGGGGCCGGCAGGGCCCGGCCACCGGCCTCCGGCGCTCCCGGACACGGCTTGATCGGCATGCGCGAACGCGTGAACCTGCTCGGTGGCCGGCTGGATGCGGGCCCCGCAGCCCAGGGCTGGCGGCTCACGGCCGAACTGCCCGCCCTCGCCCCCGATATGGAGCCCCAGCTGTGATCCGTGTCCTCGTCGTCGACGACCAGCAGCTTGTGCGCATGGGACTGCGCATGCTCTTCGAGCAGGCGCGGGACATCGAGATCCAGGGCGAGGCGGACAACGGCGCGGAGGCCGTACGACTGGCGCAGCGCCTCGCCCCCGACGTCGTCCTCATGGACCTGAGAATGCCCGGGATGGACGGCATCACGGCCACCCGCCGCATCCTGGCCGCCCGCCCCGCCACCCGGGTCGTCGCCCTCACCACGTTCGACGACGACGACCATCTGTATCCGGCGCTCGCGGCCGGAGCCTGCGGTTTCCTCGTCAAGGACACCCCACCGGCCGAACTCCTGGAGGCCGTACGCCGGGCAGCGGGCGGAGAGGCCCCGTTCAGCCGGGACGTCCTCGGCCGCCTCGTCGCCCGGGCCCTCCACACCCGGCCCTCCCCCGCGATCCCCACGGACGTCCCGGTGCCCGCCATCACCCCTCGCGAGCGGGAGGTACTCGGACTGCTCGGCGTGGGCCTGTCCAACAAGGAGATCGCCGACCGGCTGCACCTCGGGGTCACCACGGTGAAGACGCACGTGGCGAACCTGATGGCGAAGACGGGCCGGGACAACCGCATCCGTCTCGCTGTTCTCGCCGTCCTCGCCGGCATCACTCCGGACTGAGCCCACGCGAGGAAGAATCCGCCCGGGATCTGTCGCCGCCGGCTGTCAGGGGCGAGTGCCCGAGGTTTCTGACGGCTGGTCAGAGCCGGTCGGAGCGGCCCCTCTAGTCTCTTGTGGTGCAAGGTACTTGCTGACTATCTTGTACCGCATGACAAAGGAACTGTCCGCGGCCGGTGACCAGCGGCGCAGTCAGCTCCTGCGTGGGGTGCTCGACCTGTGCCTGCTCTCGCTGATCGCCGAACGGCCCAGGTACGGCTTCGAGTTCACCGAGGCGCTCGCCGGTGGCGGGCTGGAGCTGGTCAGCGACGGCAGTATCTACCCGCTGCTCGCACGGATGGAGCGGGCAGGGCTCATCTCCTCGTACCGCGCTCCGTCCCCGAGCGGTGGTGCCCCGCGCAAGTACTACCGCCTGACCGAGGCGGGGCACGCCGAACTGAGCGGCGGCCGGGCCGACTGGCTGGCCTTCGCCGGGCAGGTGGGCCGCATCCTGACCGCCACGGAACCCACGGGGGGAACCACACCATGACGAACGCGAAGATCCTCGCCGCCTGCCGCACCAACTGGGAGTACCGGGGGATCGACGAGGCATCGATGAGGGAGATGCTCGAGGAGCTCTCCGCGCACCTGGAGGACGCGCAGGCAGCCGGCCGCACCGGGCAGGACGTCGTCGGCCGCGACGTCCGTGCCTTCGCCGCCGCATGGGCGCGGGCACGCGCCCCGCTCCCCCGCCGGATGCTGCGCACCGCTTCCCTGGGGTGCTACGTCATCGGCTGCGTCCTGCTGTTCCTGTACCTGACCCAGTGGACCACCAGCCTGGACGTAACCCCCGGGCAGCTCGCCTTCTGGGCGGTGCTCGGCACCGCCACCGTCGCCTGGGAACTACGGCGCGGCAGCCTCGGCATGCGCCGGAGCTGGGCCCTCGCCTTCGCCACCGCCCTGCCCGCGGCATTCCTCACCGACTGGCTGGCCGGCGACCGGGTGCTGTTCGACCTGCCCCTGTGGGCGGCACCGCTCCTGCTGCTCCCCGGACTGCCCTACGCCGTCGCCGACGCGCGGGCCAAGAAGAGGGGCCGGCCCTGAGCGCCGCAGCTCCGGCCCGGGCGGAGACCGTGGGATTCCGTCGCGTGGAGAACCCGGACGGCATCGCTTCCGTTCGGCCTCGAGGCACTGCGCCTCTTGATCACCATTGCGCCGGTCGCCGGGTTGCATGCCTCGGGTCGCGCGGGCGGGTGAACCGAGGTTTGGTGGTTGCAGGGGCTCTCGCCGTACTGCGGCTGCAGCTGCGCGGTCGGCGGGCCCCGGGCACAACGGAGGAGGGCCGGCCATGCGGCTCGGACCGGCAGGCGGCCGCCGCCATCGCGCGGCGGTGCTCCTCGCCGCGGCGGTTTGCTCGACGGTACTCGGCTGCCCCGGACCCGCCGGGGCGCAGGACACGCCGTCGCCCCCTGCAGGTGTCCCCCGGCTGGACTGGAGTCCCTGCACGACCGGCAGCCCGTACGACTGCGCCACCGCACGCGTTCCCCTCGACCACGACGCCCCCGCCGGCCGCAGCATCGACCTGGCCGTGGTCCGCAGGAAGGCGACCGACGGAGCGCACCGTATCGGAACCCTCTTCGTGAACCCCGGCGGGCCGGGTGGCCCCGGGACGGTGCAGGTCCCGCAGAACTACGACTCCTTCCCGAAGGAGGTGCGGGAGCGGTTCGACATCGTCAGCTGGGATCCCCGCGGCATCGGCAACAGCACGGCGGTGAACTGCTTCGACAGCACCGGCGCTGCCGAGGCGTGGGGGCGTTCCAAGCCGGTCGGCTTCCCCGTGGGTGCGAAGGAGCGCACTGCCTGGATCGATGCCTACGAGGACCTCGGCCGGCTCTGCGAGAAGCGCGACGCCGACCTCCTGCGCCACGTGTCGACCGCCGACACAGCCCGGGACCTGGACCTGCTCCGGCGGGCGGTGGGCGAGCCGCGGCTCAACTACTTCGGCGTCTCCTACGGCACGATCCTCGGCGCGACCTATGCCAACCTGTTCCCGGGCAAGGTCCGCGCCATGGTCCTGGACAGCAACATCGCGCCCTCCGCGTGGACGAACGACAACCGGCCGGACGCCCGGGCGCCCACCTTCCTGCGCATGGGCTCCGACCGCAGTGCCGCGGCCACCCTGAACCGGTTCCTCGACCTGTGCGGATCCGCTCCCACGAGCCGCTGTGCCTTCTCGGCCGGCAGCCCGAAGGCGACCCGCGCGAAGTTCGAGCAGCTGATGCAGCGCCTCAGGGAGCACCCGGTGGACACGTGGACGTACGCCAGGACGGTCGGCGACACGGTGAGCAGCCTCTACATCGTCGACCCGGGCTGGGCGGACCTCGCCCGCCGCCTGCAGGACCTGTGGCAGGGCCGGGTCCCGAAGCCGCCCACGTTCCCGCCCCCGCCGCCCGTCGCGCACCCCGACCCGTATCTCGGCGACGAACAGGCGATGGCCGTGTGGTGCGGCGACAGCCCCAACCCCCGCGATCCCGCCGCCTACCACCGTCTGGAGGAGAACAGCGCACAGCGGGCGGGCGACGCCGGCCGCTACTGGACCTGGTCCGGGGAGCCGTGTGCCACCTGGCCGGCCCGGGCCGCCAACGGGTACGCCGGACCGTGGAACAAGCCCACCGCTCAGCCCGTCCTCGTGGTCGGCACCAGGTACGACCCCTCCACCCCGTACGCGGGCTCCGAGGCGATGGCGGGGGAACTGGCCGATGCGCGCCTGCTCACCCATGACGGGTACGGCCACACCGCCCTGTTCAACAACGCCAGCAGCTGTGTGAAGACGTACGAGAGCCGCTACTTCGTCGACGGCACGCTGCCGCCGCCCGGGACCGTCTGCCGTCCTGACAAGCAGCCCTTCTCCTGATCGGCTGTGACTGGCTGACCTCCGACGCTCAGCCATACCGGGGTGGTGCGGCGAGCAGCAGCACCGGTGGGACCAGGTCAGGGTGGGCCAGCCGGAGGAAGCCGTAGCCGATGCCGGCGACGCCGGTCATCAGCCCGGGGGCGTCGACCGCGCGGGGGATGCCGCATATCCAGCCGTCGCGGTCGATTTCGTCGAGGACCCGTGCCGCGGCCGCGGCGGCACGCGCGCGCAGGGACGGTTCGCCCAGGACGTCGGCCGCCGACAACAACAGTTCCACGTTGCCCAGATCGCCGTGGCAGAGGCTGTGGTTGTGCCCGAAACCACGGCTGAGGGTGGTGGACACAGCGGTCCGCGCCTCCGAGCGGACGGCGGGGTCGGGCGCATGGCGCAGCATGGCCAGCCGCCCCAGGCCGATTCCGGACGCGCCGTGGCACCAGGCCGTCATGGGGCGCGTGTCGTTCCGGCCGCGCCGGGTGCGCAGGTCTGGCCAGTTGCCCTGGTCGGCGTCGAACAGGTCGCGTTCGTGGGCCAGCGCGTCCTGGGCCGCCGTCCGGAAGCGTTCCAGCCCGGTCAGCGCGGCCAGTTCCAGCAGAGCCCACGCGATGCCCGCGCTGCCGTGGGAGAACCCCGTGAGGGGCTGTGCGCCGAGTGCGGGATTGAGCCAGGCCCGCCCGCTGCCCGCCGGACGGGCCCGAGCCAGCAGATGGTCGCCGCACCGCGTGGCGGCCGACAGGGCCGTCGCGGAGGGGCGGACCCGGTGCAGGCAGGCCAGTGCGGCGATGCAGCCGGCCGCGCCCGCGATGACGTCGTACTGGTCGTCCCGCTCGATCGAGGGGGCGAGCAGGCCGGCCAGGTCCTCCGCGAGGCCGAGGAGTTCCGGATCCGACCAGAGCACGCCGAGGTGGGTGAGTGCGTAGACCGTTCCGCCCCAGCCGGTGAACCCGCCGATGGCGTACGGGCGGCTCCGGTCCCGCTCGACCTGCCGCAGCAGCGTCCGGCCGGCCGCCCGGGCGAGGTCCGTGTGGTTGCTCTGCCCGGTGACCGCGCCGAGGTAGGCCAGGAAGAGGGCGATTCCGGCCGTTCCGTCGTACAGGTCCTGTCCCGGGACGGTGATGGCCCATTGCCCGGGGCCGGTCGCTGAGAATCCCCACCAGGCGGCGTCGTCGTCACCCCGCAGGGCCAGGTCCGCGAGCCGGTCCCCGGCCGAACGCGCGGCGGCCGTCAGGCGCTCCGCGCCGGCCGTGCGGCCGGGTTCGTCCGGGTCGGCCGCCGGTACCGGGCACGGGGCGCGCGGACCGTCGTCCCGGCGGCGCTCCGCCGTCGCCATGGAGGCCCGGACGAACCACACCTGCTGTTCGAGGTCGTCGGTGCCGAGCCCGCGGAGCCGGCGCCTCGCCCGGTCCAGCCCGGACTCCGCGAGGAACCCCTCGATGCGGACACCGGTCCCGGTCACAAGGTCGCGGGAATCGGCGCGTGCGGTGAAGACCGGAACGTCGCCGTTCCACAGCTCCTCGCGCTCGTACTCGGCCACCCGGGCCAGGTACGGCCGCAGCCGGGCCTCCACCAGGAGGCGGTGGAAGAGCAGGTCCCGGTCCAGTGCGTCACGCAGCAGGCTGGGATGGAGACTCTCGTACAGCAGCACTCCGTACGTGCGGGTCTCACGGAGGATCACGCGCACCTCGTCACGGGCGAACGCCGTCAGCGGCCCCGAGGGGTGCGACAGCGCGTCCCAGTGGGCGTGCAGCAGGCCGTACGTGTGCCGGAAGCCGGTGACGACCTCGTTGACGTAGTCCCCCGGATCCGGCTCGTGCCCGGGCAGGGACGGGCGGTTGTGGCAGCCCGTGAGGAGCACCGGCTTGCGCGCGACCCGCATCCTGTCGGTGCCGGCGTCCTGGTGGTACGGCACGGTGTAGGGCGTGAGCTGTCCGTCGGCTCCGCCGATGCCGCTGGCGTCGAAGCCCGGTGAGTCCGCGGTCGCCCAGCTCCGCTGCGGCAGCAGGCCCACGCGGAGTACGGAGCCGGAGAGCAGGTCCACCGCCGTGTGTTCGGCTTCTGCCGACGCGCCGGCCTCCAGCGACGGGTGCAGGAGCGCCTCCAGGTCGACCATGACGGGGTGTTCTCCGGCCGCGATGACGTTCTCGGCGTGGAAGTCCATGCCCTCCAGCACGTACAGGAGGGCCAGGTAGCCGCCCTGCCGCAGGTAGAAGCGCCGGACCGCCTCCGGCGAGTCGCAGGGGGTGTGATCTACGCACTCCATCCACCCGTGCGCACCGCGGTCCAGGACGCGGAGGACACGGAAGGGAGGGTCGGCTCCATGGCGGTTGAGCCAGGAGAGGAATGCGTTGAAGTGCACGTCCACGGCCATGGGGCGCGGCTTGTAGAGGACCCGCAGACCGGACGAGAACGTCGCCATGCGGACCGAGCGTCCGCGCCGGTGGCTGTCCCCGAGCCGGCTGTCCAGCCGGACCACGACGCCCGGGTCGGCGCCGGGGTCCGCGCCCGGGTCCGCGGCCGGGGCGAACGTGGCGCGCACCACGTCACGGTCGGCCTGGAGATGCCCGAGGAACTCCAGGCCGGAGTCCAGCCAGTGCCCGGTCCGTACCGCCAACTGGCGGGCCAGGACGGGGTACGCGTCCAGCAGGGCCCGGGCCTCGCGCGGATCCCGCAGCCGCTCCGTGAAGCACTCGAAACGCTGCTCGGCCGTGTGGCCGTCCAGTTCGCCCCGGAGGCGGGCGAGTTGCAGCTCCGTCACGAGCGTGCGGTTCACGGTGTGGGACAGTTCCGCCAGCAGGTCTCCGGTCAGCGAACTCTCGATGGCGAGGGGGTCGAAGCACGGGGTGCCGTCGCCGACGAGGGCGCGTTGCCCCTCCCGGAGGCGGCCGCGTGCCTCGGCGACCAGCGGCCGGACCAGGTTCGGGAACCCGTGCGGTGGTGGGTCGAGGTCATGGCCGGGGAGCCGGGCGTACGCCTTCCGCAGGTCCTCCCACCAGGGCGGTGGGTCGGCACCCTCCACGAGATCGGCCGGTGGTACGCCGAGGACCTGCCGGAACTCGTCTTCGCCGACCCCGGTGTCCGCGAGCCAGCGCGTCAGTCCGTCCCCGTGGGCGAACTGCGGCTCCGATCGCCACTGGGCGAGGCGGGCGCGCGCGAGGTCGGGGTCGCCGAGGCCGGGCCGGGGGGCGCCGGCGCGCAGGAGCGCGATCCGCTCCGCGAACGTGAGCGCGCCCGGCCAGGCCGCCGGTCGGACCGTCACGCGCGCTTCACCTGTCACAGGTGCCCGAACTGCAGGACCTGGTCGAGCAGCCCGCGGTGGAGCAGCAGATCTCGTAGTTGACGGTCAAGGTGCCCCGGAAGTACGGCGTTTCCGGGGCGGCGGCCGCCCACGCCTGCAGCGCGGGGGTGTCAAGCTCGATCTCTCCGGCCGGACTGGGCGGCAGGACGTCCCGCTCGGCGGTCTGGAGGCCCAGCAGGTAGCGCGGATCCAGCCAGGCCCGGGGGATGTCGATGCCGACGAGCAGGTCCTGCAGGGCGCGCGCCCAGTTGTAGGCGCTCTCCAGGGCACCGTCCAGGCTGCCGTCGTCATGACCGTCCATGGTCTTGGACAGGGCGTCCGCGCCGTGACGGGCGATCCGCTGGACCGTACCCATCTTGTGCTCGTCGGCGGGCATCCGGCCCTGCGCCCCGTTGGCCGTCCGGCTGACCGCCTCGTACAGCGCGACCATCCCGGGGCTGAGGAAGGGAGCCATGCCCGATCGGCCGTCCGGTTGCGCGGGCAGTCCCGCGAGGCCGAACGCCCCGGTCACCTCCTCGCTGGTGAGCACGGATGCCGCACGCTCGAACAGGGAACCGAGTTGACGTTCCGCGAGGGCCATGGCGGCGCCCGCGCTCTGCTCGCAGGACGCGCGGAGGGTGTCGGCGGCCTCCCGCCCCGCCCGGCGCAGCCGGGGCTCGGTCGTGGCCGAGCTCTGCTCGACGAAGACGATGGCCGCCTTCCGCAAACCGGCGGCCGAGACGCCCAGTCCGTCGATCACTCCGCCCGAAAGGGCCACGCGCTGCGTGGCATCGGGCCACTCCGGGTCCCGTCCCACCAGGGAGCGGAAGCCCCCGAGGGTGTCGGCCACCCGGTCGGGTACGCGATGGTACTTGGCGGGGCAGTTCGTGAAATCGTCGGCGATGGTGACCACCACGTCGATCACGGGGTCCAGTGCCCGGCGTGCGTACAGCGCCCCGATCGGGTGCCATTCCCGACCGGACACCTCACCGGCTTCAGCGTTGTGGCCCATGCCAAAACCTCCTTGGAGGAAGCAGGTGTCGGACGACGGGATGCGCGGAGGGCCCAGATCGGCACGGCATCCATCTCTCTCCAACGTAGGCCCATCCGTGCGGGCGCGCACACGCGGCCGCGGCTGGGGCCGATCCGCTGCTAGGACCGCGGTGTGCTGTCCGAACGCCACGTGGCGAGACGAGGGTGACCCGGCAGTTCGCCGCGGCCGGTGGCCCACAACAGGGTGAGCCAGGGGTCCGCGCCGCCCGGCGCCTCTGGAAACAGACGGGCGAGCACCCGTGTGCAGAGAGTGGAGGGCGGGGTCCAGGCAAGCCCGAAGCCTTCCGCCAGGTCGTGCATGTGTACCAGCGTCTCTTGCAACGCCAGCGCCGCGAAGCCTTCGGGGTCCGACACCCCGGCGGCGTGGTGGGCGCGGACCTGGGGCGGCGTGGTACGCAGCATGGCGACCAGCAGCGCGCCGCACGCCTCCAGCACCTGAAGCAGGCCGGCCGGACCCGAGTCACGGTCCGCGTAGAGGAAGACCGTGGGTCCGTCCGGCCTCTTCCTGCTCAACGCGATGGGCACATGGGTGTCCAGCGGTGGGCTCTGCGGCCCCAGTTGGACGGCGTAGTAGAACAGGTCGTTGGCGAGGTGCTCGGCGGTCTCCCAGCAGTCCCACTCCAGCGAACCGGCCTTACGTCCCCACCCCTCGGTGGGTGCGTCCCGAAGGATGCCCGTGGCAAGCCGCACGGCAAGGTCGACGTCGTCCGCGGTGACGGTAGACAGGACTGATTCGGTTTCGGCTGATCGAGACATGCCGGCACCGTATCGCGGGGGGAAGAGGGCAACCCCTTCCGGCCTCCAAGGATCTGGTGCTGTGACCGACTGCGGATGCGGGCCCGTTCGCGTCGTTGGGCGGCGGGAACGTCGGGGTGGCGGGCGTTGTTGTGAACGATGTGGTTGGGGTGGTGGGAGTTGGCCAGGGTGAACTGCCGTAGAGGTCCGAAGTGCGCCTCGATCGGACTGGCCCCGGACACACGTAGGTCGGGGTGAAGCAGAGCTCGACCGCCCCTTCGGGGTGGCTGCTGCCGAAGGGCCGTGGGGAGCCCGCACGGGTAGAGTGGGGTGATCAGGCCCGTGCTGTTCGGCCGCAGGAGTGCTCCGTCCGGTCGGGCCTCCGCGAGGAGTGCCGGGTGCCTCTGCGGACGGCAGGGGACGCGTCGAGCCCGACCCCCCTTCCGCCGGCCCCTCCGCCCATCTCCGGCTTTCGCCGGGTGGACATCTTCGCGCCGGAAGGCGGCATCACCCATCGCTGACACAGGAGTTGGCGCCATGAGCAACGTCCTGACCCGTGCGGCGGCAATCGCTTCCGCAGCCCTCCTGGCAACCACCGGCGCCTCGGTCGGCGCGGCCCAGGCGTCGGCCGTGCCGCGCGCCCCGGCCTGTCAGGTGGCAGACCTGGACTTGGGTATCGGTGAGCCGGAAGGCGCCGCGGGTTCCCTCTACTACCCGATCCTGTTCACCAACACCTCGACCCACACCTGTGTGCTGCGCGGATACCCGGGCGTCAGCGTCGTGGATGTACGGCATCGCCAGATCGGCACCTCCGCGATCCGCACCGGCGAGCCGGTGGAGACGGTGTCCGTCCTCCCGAGCGAAACCGTGACCGCCGTCTTGCGCACCAACAGCCCGGGGGTGGTGGAGAGCTGCCGTCCGACGTCGACCTACGTCAAGGTCTACCCGCCGAACAGCTTCCAGGCCGTGCAGATCCCCTACCACCTGCGGGTGTGCGGAGCCTTCGAGATCAGCCCGGTGCAAGCCTCCGAATGACTCCCGGAGCCGTACGCCGTGCCGTGCTCCGGGAGTCGGTGGGTCAGCCGATCGGGCCCCGCCAGATGTTGTCGAAGGCCGCCTCGTGGATGGCGCGCCGCTGCCGTTCGGAGGCCAGTTCCACCACGGCGTCGTTGACGGCGGCCATCACGGTCGCGACGTCGTCGTCGGTGACCTCCGGAGCGTCGCCGGTCCGCTCGCCGTGGACCCCGGCGGCCTCCGCGAGGGCGGTGAGGACGGGTTCGCCCGCGGCCTGCCGTTCCACGGCCCGGCGGCGGGCCGGCGAGTCGGCCGGCACCGGATCGCCCGCGCGTCCGAAGAGGCCTCGGCGGGTCTCCCTGACGAGCTGCCCCTCCGACTCCAGCGCGGACCGGTAGGCCGTGGCCAGGCCGCGGCCCCGGCGCCACAGCCAGTCGGTGAGCGACTCGTACGGCGCGTCCCCTACGAGCGATGCGGCCGCCTCGGCCAGCAGCCAGTCCTCGGGGGCCGCTTTCCCGCCCGGTACGAGCCGGTCGCCGTCGAGCCGGACGGCCCCGGCCTCGAGCAGGTCGATCATCTCGGCGCCCGCGAGTGTGAGGGACAGATCGCCCTGTTCTGCAGTCCGCTCGGCGCCGTCGTCCAGTGCGACGATCAGCAGATCCCGTGCAGTGGTCATGAGGCCGCCGTCCTGTGCTTCGCAGTGTGTACGTACCCGAGCGCGTCGGGCGCTCGGGCGCGAGCTTACAAACCAGCCACGGCTACTGCTCACCGCGCTGCCGGTCGGTCTCGGCCGCGACCCCGGTCTCCGAGGGCCGCGTACGGGGACTTGGTGTTCCGACCAGCGGCGGGGAGCCGTTCCGCCCCAGGTCTGGGGGATCGACCACTGAAGAGGGCCGTCTGGACGGTGTTACGTTCAGCCAGGCCTCGCCCGAGGCGGATACCTCCACCGACTGCCCCGCCTGCCAGTGCAGGACCATCCCGTCCGCAACCGGACGGCCTTCGCGGTGGGAGCACGAAAGAGGGAAGCATGGTGACGGTACGCGACCGGATGGACGAGCGGCTGCGGGCGCTGCGGCTGGTGGAGGCCGAGCGGATGGCGGCGGCCGTGTTCGCCCGGGCAGTGGCGGACGGCGTGATCGCCGCGGGGCGTTACGAGATCGAGGCGGACAGCGGCATCCGGGACATCGCCCGGTGGGTGGCGGGCCCGGCGTTCTCCGGGTCCGGACGGCTCGTGCGGTCCGGGCCGCACACCCTGCTGCCGGCCGGACAGGAGGTGCCGAACCGGCTGATCGGGGTGAACGACGTGGTGGTCGTGGACCTCAGCCCGCTGATGGCTGATCACGAGACGGGCTTCGCGCGCACGGTGGTCCTCGGGGACGATCCCGGCCGGCACCGGCTCGTCGAGGACCTGAGAGAGGTCTTCCTGGACGGTCGCGAGGTGTTTCGGCGCCACGGGAACATCACCGGCAGGATGCTGCACGCCGAGGTCCGCGCCTTGGTCCGCAAGACCGGGTGGGAACTGGCCACGTGCCATGTGGGCCGGCTGACGGGCACCGCGGTCGCCGGTGCGCCTGCCGCGATGCGGGACGAGGAGCTCATCGCCTTCGACAACAGCCGGCCCCTGCGCCGCAGGGACCAGGCCGGTTTTCCGGCCCACTGGGTGATGGAGCTACAGCTCGTCGACGAGTGCCGCGGGTTCGGTGGAACCCTCAAGCAACTCCTCGACCTCGCCTGAACGAGGCGCGGCGGGCAGGCCGCGGTGACGGTGCCTGTCCCGACGGTTTTCCTGCCCGATGCGGCACGATCCCGGCACGATCCGAGGAACCGTGCTAGCCTCGATTCCGTTGCAGTTTTGGTACCCATGAATTTCGTGTGCGCCCGACGCCGTGCGATGGGCGCATTTTTTGTTTTCCGGCATCTCCGGATGGGGTCATCTCAGCGACGGGGACGCACACCGTGTGCGACCCCAGCACTTCCCAGAAGGAGAAGATTATGGCGACCGGTACCGTGAAGTGGTTCAACGCTGAAAAGGGATTCGGTTTCATCGCGCAGGACGGTGGCGGCCCCGACGTCTTCGCCCACTACTCGAACATCGTCTCCACCGGCTTCCGTGAGCTCCAGGAAGGCCAGCGGGTGAACTTCGACGTCACGGCGGGCCAGAAGGGCCCGCAGGCGGAGAACATCGTCGCCGCCTGAGGTCTGGGCTTCAGCCCTTCCGGGGGGCGCCGCGCGGCGGCGCCCCCCTTGGCGTGTCCGGGCACCCCGCGGGGCCCGGACACGCCTTTCTGCTTCCTTTTGGCCTCCTTTTCGGCGCGGGCGATCCGGGAGGAACCACGCCGGAATGTCCTGAAGGCGGCCCGCTAATGCGGGGTACGTAAATATGAATTCCGTATTGCCCGGCCGCGGCACGGGGCACGCACCGAATTGCGCTGAATCCGTTTTGTGAGTTCGTCCTGGGCGCCACGGCGCTGTCGTGCTGTCGTGCAGGGCAACCATGGGCAAGGTGGTTCCGTGCGGCGGGTACCGGGTGCGCCGGCGCCGTCGGCCGCGTACAGGGACGGCTCGGAGGAAGGGATCAGCACGACATGCCGCTTGTGGGCGAGTACGAACCCAGCACCGAACAGTGGGTCAGGGACCAGGTCGATGCGTACGAGGGCTCCGGAGGGACCGAGGGCACGACACTGCGCGACACCGGCCTGCCGGTCGTGATCCTCACGACGCGCGGCGCCAGGACCGGGAAGATCCGCAAGACGCCGCTCATGCGCGTCGAGCATGAGGGAACCTACGCCGTCGTCGCCTCCCTCGGCGGCGCACCCAGGCATCCCGTCTGGTACCACAACGTCGTGGCCGACCCCAGGGTCGAGCTCCAGGACGGGCCCGTACGCCGGGACATGGCGGCCCGCGAGGTCACCGGCGAGGAGAAGGCCCTCTGGTGGGAGCGGGCGGTGGACGCGTTCCCCGACTACGCCGCGTACCAGGAGAGGACGGACCGGATCATTCCTGTCTTCGTCCTCGAACCCGTTCCCGGCGGCCACTGACGCATCTGCTCTGTGCCGTCGCGCCCGCGCACGGCGGCACGGTACGGCGTGGCACGGCGGACGGCCCGGTCAGGTGGTGCGCAGGTCGGAGAGCAGCAGGTGGTGGTCCGAGTACGGGGTCGGGATCACACGGTGTTCGGACGGGTCGATGCCCCGGAGGAACACGTAGTCGAACTTGAGCTGCCAGTCGGTGGTCGGCTTGCAGCCGTCGGCGGACGAGGGAGGCGAGAGAGGCGCGGGACGGCACTGGGGGTCCGTATCAGCGGCCAGGGCCCATATCCCGGTGAGTTCGGGGGCGTCGGGCACGGCGTTGAAGTCGCCGAGAACGATCGCGCGGTCGTGCCGGGCGACGGCTGAGGCGAGTACGCGGATCTGGTCTGCCCGGACCGCCTCCTGGCGTCGTTGGGCGAGGTGGGTGTTGAAGACCCGGACCGGCCGGTCGCCCACGGTGGTGGTGACCGCCATGTACCCGCGGTCTTCTGATCCACCGTGCGGGTATTCCACGTTGACGAGGTCTGTCATCGGCGCCGCCGAGAGCATCGCCTGGCCGAAGGCTCCGGGACTCCATGGCGTTCCCCCGCAGCGGCTCCAGTTCCGTAGGACCATCCCGTACTCGACGTGGTACACCAGCCCGTAGCGGCTCCGCAGATGGTCGCGGATCTTCTCCACGTCGCGCACGCATGCTTCTTGCAGGGCCACGACCTGGGGCGCGTACGTGGCGATCTCCGCTGCCCGGTCGGCGTTGCTCTTCTTGCAGGGGTTGCAGACGTTCCACGTCATGACCCGGTTCGGGACGACATCGCCGGCGGCGTCGGCGGGCAGTGACCTGGCGAAGAGGGCATCGTCGGGTGCGCTGGGGCCGACGAGCGCCACGCAGGCCACGATCAAGGCGCCCGCGAGCAGGCGCACTCCCCTACCGAGCATCGTCGCCTCCTCACGGTGACTGCCCCGCGGCATCGGGTCTCTCCATGCACGAGGTTATGGGACGGAGTATGCGGCAGCACGTGCGGTGTGCCGGAACTCGTCGCCGCCCGTGGGGCTGCAGAACGTGGCCAGCCGCGCCACCGCTTCGGCGACGGACGAGCGGAGTGCGGAAACGCCGTCGCACTGCGAGACTGCCCGCATGATCAAACTGCCTGCCGCTGCTCTGGACTCGTTGGACGGCCTCGCCTTCGGTGACGCCTTCGGGGACCTCTGGTTCGGCATCCTGCGCCGCGAAGGTCCGGCGGCCCTCGAAGCGCGGACGCCGCCCCCGGAGCCGGTGTGGCAGTGGACTGACGACACCGCCCAGGCGCTCGTCCTCGTCCGGGAACTCGCCGAGAGCGGCGGCATCGTCGACCAGGACCGTCTCGCCCTGCGCTTCGCGGCCGCCTACGCCGAGGACACGCACCGCGGCTACGGGGCCTCCATGCACGACGTGCTCCGCCGGATCGGCGCGGGCGAGCCGTGGCAGGCGGTGGTCGGCGAGCAGTTCGGCGGGCAGGGCTCCTGGGGCAACGGCGCGGCCATGCGTGCCGCCCCGCTCGGTGCCTGGCACGCCGCCGACCTCGACGCGGTCGCCGAGCAGTCCGCCCGCCAGAGCGAGGTCTCGCACCACCACCCGGAGGCGGTCGCCGGGGCGGTGGCGGTCGCCCTCGGCGCGGCGCTGGCGACCCGCAGCCGGGGCGGGAGCGCCCCGGCCCGGGCGGACTTCCTCCGGGCGGTCGCCGAGCGGCTCCCCGACAGCGATGTCCGGTCGGGGGTGCGGATCGCGGCCCGGATGCCGGAACGCACCTCGGTCCGGCACGCCGCGGAGGTCCTGGGCTCCGGGTACCGCATGTCCGGGCCCGACACCGTCCCTTATGCGCTGTGGTGCGCGGCGGGTCATCTCGACGACCTGCACGAGGGCCTGTGGTGCACGGTCGGAGGGCGCGGCGACATCGACACCAACTGCGCCATCGCGGGCGGGGTGATCGCCGCCCGCACCGGTGTCTCGGCTCTCCCCGCCGCCTGGCACGCGGCCCGTGAACCCCTGCCTCCGGTGCTGCCGGAGTAGCGGCGGGAGCGGAATCGGCCGGCACCTCTCGCGCTCGGTGCGGCGTCCGGCGCCGGCCCGAGGTCCGTTCGTGATCGATTGTCAGTGGTGGGTGGGAGGATCGGATCACCGATTCGAAAGAGGGGGATCCACCTTGTCCGGGAACCAGAATTACATCAATCACGTCGCGCTTGTGCTGGATGCCAGTTCGTCCATGTCGCATCTGAGTCGCAAGGTCGTCGAAGTCGCCGATCAGCAGATTGCGTATCTGGCCCGCCGGTCGAAGGAACTGGACCAGGAAACCCGCGTCACGGTGTACGTGTTCGCCGACAAGGTGGAGTGCGTCATCTACGACAAGGACGTGCTGCGCATGCCGTCCCTGAAGCAGCTGTACCGGGTCGGCGGAATGACGGCTCTGCTGGCGGCCACGCTGAAGTCCCAGCGGGAGCTGGCGCAGACGGCTCAACTGTACGGCGACCACAGCTTCCTGACGTTCGTGCTGACCGACGGCCAGGAGAACGCGAGTCATCACTGCCCTGACGCCCCCACCAGGGATCAGCGTGCGCTGGTCCAGGCCGTGGCCAAGATGGTCGAGACGCAGGAGGACAACTGGACGCTGGCCGTCCTCGTGCCGGACCAGATGGGCAAGCGCGAGGCCATGCAGTACGGGTTCCCGAAGGACAACATCGCCATCTGGGACGCGACGAGCACGCGCGGGCTGGAGGAGGCCGGGCAGGTCATCCAGCAGGCCACCGAGAAATTCATGGTGGGCCGCTCCCGGGGAATCCGGGGATCCCGGGCGATGTTCTCCACGGGTGCGGAGGCGGTCAACAAGGACACCATCAAGGCGGCCGGACTCACTCCGGCCGATTCCGCGAAGTACCGGCTGATTCCCGTGGACCGGGATGCGGCGATCCGGGAATGGGTCATCGAATGCGGGCACACGTACCGCACCGGTTGCGCGTTCTACCAGCTGAGCAAGTCGGAGAAAATTCAGGCGCGGAAGCAGATCGCGGTGCTGGAGAAGAAGACGGACCGGGTGTACACGGGGCCGGAGGCGCGGGCCCTGCTCGGCCTGCCGGACACGGAAGTCCGCGTCAAGCCGGACCACAACGACGAGTTCACGATCTTCGTGCAGAGCACCAGCGTGAACCGGAAGCTCGTTCCGCACACCCGGCTCCTGCTGATGGTCTGAGGGAGATCGGCCAGACGCCGGCACGGCGCGCGGCCAAGTCGGTGGACAGGTGCGGACAGCTGTCGATCGTCCCCGCGCGCCCCGTCGGCGCGCCCGCAGGTCCCGGAGGCGCTGATCGTCCCGTGCGGGACGGCTCTCAGTAGCCGAACACGGAGAGTTCCCTTCCGCGCGAGTTCCAGAGGCGGGCCGTGCCCCCTGCGGGCTCGCTGAGGGTCAGCCGATCCCGTTCGTGGGTCACGCCGCCGAGCAGGCCCGCCCTGTCGGGAACGGGCCATTCGACGGTGAGGTGGTCGCCGGGGGCGAGCTCGAACTCGGTCCCCTGTGGTTCGAACCGGACGGTGAGCGGAATATCCGGTCCGGCCTGGACGATGAACCCACCGGCAGCGGCCGCCTCGGCGCATGCCGCCGACAGCCGGCCGGCGGGACGGAGGTGCGGCGGATCAGACGGTGGGGGCGGTGGCGCGGCAGTCGGGGTGGCCCCACCGGGTTCCGACCTTGGTGATCGGCTCGCCGGCAGCGTACGGTCGGCCGCACGGGCAGGTGCCCTTGAACTTCGCCTTGAGGGTCCGCGATCCGGTGCCCGGGGCGGCCGCGGCAGCGGTCTTGCGGGCGGGCGCCGTGCCGGGCTTGCGGCGGGGCGGCGCGCTGCGTTCCGGCGCGGGTACGGGGATGTCGGCGGCCCCCAGCGCGGTGCCGGCGGGTTCCTGGGTCGTGGCCGCGTCGCTGGCGGCCTGGTCGGCGATGGCGTTGAGGTGGTCGCCGTCCTCACGGTGGGCGGGCACGTACCGGAACTCGACGTCGCGGCTCGTGAGCAGCGCGTCGATGCTCTCCACCAGCTCCCGGTTGGCGACGGGCTTGCCGGCGGCCGTCTTCCAGCCGTTGCGCTTCCAGTTGGGCAGCCACTGGGTGACGGCCTTCATGGCGTACTGCGAATCCATCCGCACCTGGAGGGCGGTACCCGGTTCCACCGCCTCCAGCAGCCGCTGGAGGGCGGTGAGTTCACCGATGTTGTTGGTGGCGCGACCCAGCGGGCCGGCCTCCCAGCGCTCGGGGCGGCCCTCGGAGTCGGCGATGACCCAGGCCCATCCGGCGGGGCCGGGGTTTCCCTTGGCCGCCCCGTCGCAGGCGGCGATGATGCGATCAGACATCCCTCGATGATGCCCGACCAGTGCCACCGCCCGGCGCACGGCCGGATGGTGGGCTTCCGGAGCCTGCGGCCGGCGGGCAGGCATGCGGGCAAAACGGGGGATTTCATCCCCTCTCGCGCCATGCGCATGATCGATGGAACGTTTTTTCGGTTGCCGTGCAACCTTTCGGCGGGGCGATGAGTCATGTCGGTGGAGCGGGCGCGAGCGCACTCGCTCGGCAACAAAGGGGATGGGAAGCTTCCAATGACTCACCGGATATCCCGGCGCGCCCGCATGCTGTCCGCCGGCCTGGCGGCCGGGGTACTCGTACCGATCGCAGCCGCCACGCCCGCCGCGGCCGCCCCGACGGTCGCCTGTACGTCCGCCAAGGCCGGGCTCGCCGCGAAGCTCCAGAAGGACATCACGGCGGCGATGGCGAACCGCAAGGGCGCCATCGCGATCGGGCTGTACGACCGCACCACGAAGACCACCTGCACCTTCCGCGCGACCTCCGCGTACGATTCGGCCAGCGTCGTCAAGGTGACCGTCCTCGGGGCACTGCTGTGGGACGCGAAGAAGACGAACCGCTACCTCACTCAGCGTGAGGCGGACCTGGCGAACGCGATGATCACCAAGTCCGACAACAACGCCACGACCGCGCTGTGGAAGCAGCTCGGCATGACGAAGATCAAGGGCTTCCTCACCGCGGCCGGCATGACGCACACCGTGCCCGGCGCGAACGGCTACTGGGGGCTCACCCAGATCACCGTCCAGGACGAGCAGCGCCTGCTGTCGCTCGTCACCGCGAAGAACACGGTGCTCAGCGACAACTCCCGGGCGTACATCCTCAAGCTGATGAACCAGGTCGTCAGCTCGCAGCGCTGGGGCACGCCCGCGGGTGCGCCGTCCACCGTGAAGGTCCACGTCAAGAACGGCTGGCTGCCGCGCGCCACGCACGGCTGGCGGGTCCACAGCGTCGGCGCCTTCCAGGGTGGCGGGCACGACTACTACATGTCGGTGCTGACCCAGGACAACAGCTCGATGGAGTACGGCGTCGCCACCATCCAGGCCATCGCCAAGGCCGTCCACAAGGACCTGGTGCCGACCACGGTGGCCCCGCAGCGCATCGCGCCGCCGGCCAGCCCGGCCGAGGCGATCCCGCCGGTGCCCGCGGTCTGACGGGTCCAGGTCGTTCCCGAACTCTTCCGAACGTTCACGAACGACCTGCCACGGCCGCGGCGGATACCCAGGGGGTGTCCGCCGCGGCCGTACCCGCGCCTTGAGCCCTCCCGCTTGACCTTGACACCGTGGCAAGGCCTTCAGTGTCGGCAGGAGGTGGTCCCGATGACCATGCGGGAAGAGGGAACGGACACGATGCCGGCACTCCGGGGGCTGTCGAGCGACAACGCGTCGGTACGGCTGCGGGCCGCGCTGGCGGTGGGCACGGCCGCGGACCCCCGCGCCGTCGGCACGCTCATCGAGCGGTGCGCGGTCGAGCCGGAGTTCCACGTACGGGACATGCTGACGTGGGCGCTGACCCGCCACCCGTCCTCGGTGACGCTGCCGAAGCTCGTCGAGGCGCTTCGCGAGGAGCGTGCACAGGCCCGGAGCCAGGCCCTGCACACGCTGTCCAAGATCGGGGACCGGCAGGCGTGGCCCGCGATCACACGGGCGCTGCTGACCGACGCCGACGACGAGGTCGCCCGAAGTGCCTGGCGGGCAGCGGTCGTCCTGGTGCCCGAGGGGGCGGAGACCGGGTTGGCGGAGGTGCTGGCGACACAGCTCGGGCGCGGCGGGCGCGAGACGCGCCTGAGCCTCAGCCGGGCGCTGATCGCGCTCGGTGAGGCCGTGGTACCGGCGCTGCGCGCCGCGTCGGCCGCTCCGGTCCCCCGGGTGCGTGAGCACGCGATCGCCACGGATCGGCTGTTGCGTGACCCCGATGCCCGATTCGAGTTCGCCATCGAGGAGGCCAGACGGATCGTGGCAGTGGGCCCGGCCGTCCGGGAGGAGCGAGAGGAGTGAGAGGAGTGCGTGGCGGTGTTGATCGGTGATGTGGCGCGGCGGTCCGGGGTCAGCGCCCGCATGCTCAGGCACTACGAGTCGCTCGGCCTGCTGCGGCCGGCGGGGCGGACCGGGGCGGGCTACCGGGAGTACTCCGGCGAGGACATCCGGCGGATCTTCCACATCGAGAGCCTGCGGTCGCTGGGCCTGTCACTGCGTGAGGTCGCCCGGGCGCTGGACGATCCCGGCTTCGAGACCGCCGAGCTCATCGGCGACCTGGTCCGCCGGACCCGGGAACGCATCGCTGCCGAAACGGAGCTGCTCACCCGGCTGCGGCGGATCGGTGCCGCGGAGCCGGCCGGCTGGGAGGACGTCCTCCAGGTCGTCGCGCTCCTCCATGGCCTGGGGTCGGAGAGTGCCGGGAGGCGCCAGCGCGCGGCCCTGTCGGCGGGCGAAGGAGGTGCGGTGCCGGTGGAGGCCCTGGTCGAGGCGGCGTTGAGCGAGACGGATCCGAACGTCGCAGGCGCCCTTCGCTGGGCAGTGGCGCAGTCGGGCGACGCCGGACTGGTTCGGTTGGCGGAGGGGCTGGGCTCGCCGGAGGCGGAGGTCCGGAGGCGCGCCGTGCGGGCCATCGCCGAGATTCCGGACCGCGAGGCGACCGCGCTCCTGAAGGACGCCCTCGCCGACCAGGACGTCGTGGTGCGCAGGCGCGCGGCTCTGGCGCTCGGGGCGCGGGAGGTGGCCGAGGCGGTTCCGACCCTCATCGGGATGATCGTCGAGGAGGTGAACGACGTCGATGCGGCCGATGCGCTGAGCGTGCTGGCGCGTGACCCCTCGCTGGCGGACCGGATCGCCGCCGGGCTCGTCGACCGCCTCGGCCGGAGCACCCTCGGGCCATCCGGGCCATCCGGGCCATCCGGGCCATCGGGATCCTCGGCCCGGCTGCGGCTGGCACAGGCGCTCGCGGACATTCCCGGGGACACGGCGTCCCGTGCTCTCGCGGACCTGGCCCGGGACGAGGACCGCGCCGTCGCGCTCACCGCCGCGTACGTACTCGGGCTGCGCGAGGTGCGGTGACGGGTCCTTCCCGGCGAGCGGGGTGGTGCCGTCGCACCGGCCGCCTGCCGCAGTTCCGCGGCCCGGGGCCGGGGAAGCCTGTTCCGTACTCTGGACGCATGCGCATGCGCCCCACCCTGAGCTGGACCCCTGCCGAGGACCTCCCGCCGGGCACCACGGATCTGGGGCCGGTCACCGGTGCGCTGAGCACCGGGCGTGTCCTGGTGCTCAGCGGGGCGGGGATCTCCACGGAGTCGGGGATCCCCGACTACCGGGGCGAGGGCGGGAGCCTGAGCCGGCACACCCCGATGACCTACCAGGACTTCACCGCGAGTGCCCAGGCCCGGCGCCGGTACTGGGCGCGCAGCCACCTCGGCTGGCGCACGTTCGGCCGGGCCCTTCCCAACGCCGGGCACCGGGCGGTCGCCGCGTTCGGGCGGCGCGGTCTGCTGGCGGGGGTGATCACGCAGAACGTCGACGGTCTGCACCAGGCGGCCGGAAGCGAGGGCGTGGTGGAACTCCACGGGAGCCTGGCCCGGGTCGTGTGTCTCTCCTGCGGCACCTTCAGTTCGCGCCGGGAACTCGCCCGGCGGATGGAGGAGGCCAATGAGGGCTTCGAGCCGGTGGCCGCCGCGATGAACCCGGACGGTGACGCCGACCTCACCGACGGGCAGGTCGGGGACTTCCGCGTGGTGCCCTGCGCGGGGTGCGGCGGCATCCTCAAGCCGGACGTGGTGTTCTTCGGCGAAGCCGTTCCGCCGCGGCGGGTCGAGCACTGCCGCGCACTGGTCGGTGCGGCGAGCTCGCTGCTGGTCCTGGGGTCGTCGCTGACGGTGATGTCCGGACTCCGGTTCGTCCGCCAGGCAGCCGAGGCCGGGAAGCCTGTGCTGATCGTCAACCGGGACCCGACCCGCGGCGACCGGCACGCCGTCGCCCGGGTCGCACTCCCCCTCGGAACGGCCCTCACGACCGTGGCCGGTCACCTGGGCATCCCCCTCGACGGCGCGGCGGCGGACCGCGGGTGAGGGAGATCGGGCGGCCTCCGGCCCATCTCTCTCTTGGCCGATCGGGGCCGGCCGTCTACGCTCTGAAGGCATTATTCAACTTGTTGCAAAAACAGGGGGAAGCCGTGCACCCGTTCCGCACCGCCGTCGAGAACCGGGACGCCGCCGCCATCGAGGAACTCCTCGCTGACGAGGTCGTCTTCACCAGTCCGATCGTCTTCAAGCCCTACGCCGGGAAGCCCATCACCGCGGCGATCCTGCGCGCCGTGATGCGCGTCTTCGAGGACTTCCGGTACGTCAGCGAGATCGCCAACCCCGACGGCCGTGACCACGCCCTGGTCTTCACCGCCACCGTGGGCGGCAAGCAGATCCAGGGCTGCGACTTCCTCCACTTCGACGACCTCGGGAGGATCGACGAGTTCACCGTCATGGTCCGCCCCCTCAGCGCCGCCCACGCACTGGCCGAGGCCATGGGTGCCCAGTTCGAGCGGATCGCCCGGGAAGCCGGACAGGCCGCCGCGGGCTGATGCCGGCTCCTCCGGCCGCCGTCACCACGGCGGCCGGAGGAGCCGGCACGGCCGATGAGAGGATCAGGGGCGGAAGCGCAGGGGGTGGTCCGCCGGTACCTCCACCACGGCGATGCGGACCCCGTCGGGGTCCGCGATCCACATCTCGATCAGCCCCCAGGGCTCCCGCTGGGGCGGCCGCAGCACCTCGGCGCCCCGGGCATGGAGCTCCTGGTGAGCCTCGTGCACGTCTTCCACCTGGAGCCACAGCCGCAGCCCGGACCCGGGCGGATCGTCGGCCCGGCCCGACACCTCCAGGAAGCCGCCGCCGAGGAAGTAGACCGTGCCGCGCTCGGGGCCGGTGCCGAATTCGCGGTGGACGGCGAGGCCGAGGGTGCCGCCGTAGAACGCGCGGGAGCGCTCGGGATCGGTGGGGCGCAGCAGGATCCTGCTGCCCAGTACGTGAACCATGGACCCACTCTCCTCCCGTCCACCGGTGTGCGCGCCCCGGACGGCGGGGGCGGCGTGGCGCGTCCGGCGGAGCCTGCGCTGCCGCTGCGCCCTCGATGCCTCCGGCCGACGACCGGCTTCCGACGACCGGCTCCCGACCGCCGACCCCGGACCCGCCCGGGTCAGCCCTGGTGGTCGGGGTCGTCCTCCATGTCGGAGATCCACTCCGACCAGTCGAGGCCGAGCGTTCCGGCCAGCCGGTCCAGTGCCTTCGGGGTGCGTCCATAGGCGACGAGCTCGAAGTCCCCGTAGCCGGTGTTGTGCGCGACGATGACGTCGGGTCCGCCGAAGTACTCCGTCTGGGCTCCGAGTTCGCGCCAGGGCAGGAATCCCATCGGCCGCAGGCACTCCTGGAGCCGGGTCACCACCTGGGGGTCGACCGTGTTCTCCTCTACGATCCAGCCGTAGTCGGCGGGCAGCCGGCTGACGGCCAGCTGGAGGAGGAACTCGGAGACCGAGTGGCTCTGGAGCACCCAGGCCGGCCTGCCGTCCTCGTCGATCCCGGAGATCAGCACCTGCGGGTCGGCGAGACCGGCGCGGGCCGCTGCGTATCCCCACTCGTTGCAGTACTGGTTCTCGGCCATGAACACGCAGATGCGCCGGTCCTCTCCGGGGCCGGTGAACGCGTTGCCCTCGGGCAGCCCGTCGGAGGTGCCGTAGCCGGTGGGGTCCGGGCGGACGGTGGGCGGCCACACCGGGTTGGTCTCGTAGATCTCCCACCGGTCCGCGAGGGAGTTGAAGGGCAGGCCCCACCATTCGTCCAGGGCGGCGGGTATCGCGAGCGAACGGTCCACGTCGGACGGCCTGTTCGGCTCGTCGGCGGCGGGGCTGGGGAAAGCCGCCGCCCGCATGCGGGTGGCGTACGGCTTGGGAGCGTCCGGGGTGGGCCGGTACCCCCACTCCTCCTGGAAACTGCGCAGCAGCTCCCATCTCGCCCCGGAACCGGCCGCATTCACCGTGCGCGCCTGCTCGAGCCGCTCGTGGAAGCGGCCGTAATCGATCTCTGTCACGAGCGCAGATCCTATAAGCGGCGAGTCGCCAACCATCTCGCCTCGCAGCCCTGTTGCCGGAGTCCGGTCGATGCATCGACCGGACTCCGTCACACGCTTCGACTCGGGATTTCAGGACCGGCCGAAGTGCATGTGCCCGATATCCTTGCCGAATCGTTGAGCCTCACGACCGAGGAGCATGGTGTGACCACTGCTGACAAGCCGCGCGGGACGGCTGCTGCTCCGCCCTCCGTGCCCTCGCAGGCCCGGCCGGTCCACATGGCTCGGCTCAACGTCGTCGGCGTGCATCTCTATCTGGAGCGGGACGGCCGGGTGTTGCTGGGGCTGCGGCACCCCGACTCGGCGTTCGCGGGTTCCGTCCACCACTTCCTCGCGGGGCACTGCGAGCAGGAGTCCGCGGTGGCCTGCCTGGTGAGGGAGGCGGAGGAGGAGGCCGGCCTCGCCATCGACCCCTCGGACGTCGAGCTGGCACACGTCGTGCACGTGGTGGACGAGCCGGGCGGGCAGCCGAGGATGCAGCTGGTCTTCCGGGCCCGGGAGTGGCGGGGGACGCCCGAGGTGCGGGAGCCGGAGTGCTGTGTCTCCTGGGACTGGTGGCCCGCGGACGAGCTTCCCGAGCCCATCGTCCCCTACGCCCGGGTGGCGATCGAGGGCATCCGGGCCGGGCGTCTCTACAGCGAACTCGGCTGGCGCTGACCGCCGCGCTTCCGGCCCCGGCGGGCCATCACTTGCAGAAGACTTCCCTGGCCACGGACGCGCCCTTGGTCCAGCCGTCCGAGAACGCCTTGTTGGCCGAAGCCGGTGGTGTGGCGTCGCAGTCGGCGCGTACGGCGTCCCAGCCCGCGATGAGTCCCGCCTTGTGGGTGGTACCCGGTGTGGCGGCGGGCTTCGTGCCTCCGGTGCACACGGTGGTGCTGCCTCCCTGTGTCACCGCGTAGCGGTCGTCGGGCTTGTTGCCGATCTGGAAGGAGCCGCCGGCCGGGACGTTGAAGGCGGTCGTGCCTCCGCTCGGCGAGGACAACTGGGCCTGCCCTTGCGTGAACCCCTGGCCCGCGACAGTGACCCGGTCCGCCGAGTCGGCGGCGGACACGGTGCAGGTCGCGGCGGGGGTGGGTGAGGGCTGGGCGAGCGCCGTCGTCGGCGCCGCGACGAGTGCCGAGACGCCCAGCGTGATCAGGGCGGCGGCGGAAGTGCGTGCACGTCGGTGCATGGTGCTTCTCCTCGGCAGGGCTCCCGGTGAGACCGGCCCGTGGACCCGGTGCGTCACGGGCCTGTGCCGTCGTGGGCGGGCACCGTGGTCCGCGGTCCCGGCTTCGTGCTGACGAGCGGCAGTGAGTCCATCGTCTCCCGGCGGGTTCGGTGTGTCGACCGGAGGTTGCGCGTCCTGCTTTGCGGAGAGCCGGTGGGTGGGCCAGCCTGGGAAGCGGGCTCGGGACGACCACCACCGCGGAAATCCGGGCCGGGGCCGGGGACAGGGACGCGGACAGGGAGGGTATGGACTGGACTGCGGGAGGAATCATGGCCGCGCTCGGTGACCTCGTCGGGATCGACGACCGGACCGTGCTGGTTCTCGGGCAGGAGCTGGATCTCGAACGGGATCAGCCGGACGTCGCCAACGCCCTCGTCCACCGGGCCGGCGACACCCTGGTGGTGGTCGACACGGGGGTCACGGAGGTCTTCCGTGCGGCGCTGCGCGAGGCGACCGGCCGGGTCGGGCCGTGGTCGCGGGCGCTGGTGCTGACCACGCACGGCCATCCTGACCACGTCGGCAACAACGATCTGGCGGACGAGCTGGGTGTGCCGGCCGAGCACCGCGTCCCCGCCCCCGACCTCGACCAGATGCGGGACCCGGCGGCGTACTGGGTGCGGTCCTTCGAGCGCATCGCCGGGTTGGCACCGCTGCCCGCGCCGCCGGTACTCGCCGGCAGGATGCTGTCGCTCTTCCGGCCGATGCGGCCCTTCGGCGCGACCACGCGGACGTACGAGGAGCGGGCGATGGAGCTGCTCCGGATCGGATCGCTCCGTTTCATCGGGTGGACCTTCGCCGACGGCGCGGTCCGCGTGCTGCGCAGCCAGGGCCACTGCGCCGGGCATGTGATCGTGCACCTGAGGGACAGCGGCGTCCTCCACCTGTCCGACGAGGGCAACGGAGCCTGCGGTGCGATGGCGGACGCCGATCAGCTCAAGATCCAGACCGTACTCGCTGCCGTCGCCGTGCTCTTCGAGCAGGGGGAGGCCGAGTTCCTCACCGACGGGCACACCTTCGCCGTGCGCCGGGGAGCGGAGGCGGTGTCCCACCTGGACGGGCTGCTGGAGCAGGCGACCGCCCTGCAGGGGGCGGCAGTCGGGCTGACCGGGGAGGGCGGGCAGGTCCGGCCGAGCACGTTCGCCGCCCGCTACGCGGAGGCCGTCGCCGGGCTGGGGGCCGGCGGCGCCAATCCGAACGCGATGTTCGGCGCGATGATGACGGTCAACCAGCTCCGCGAGCTCGGGCTGCGGCCGGAGTCCGGTGAACCGGACGCGCCTTGGTCCCGGCCCGCGCTCCGGAACCCCGGCGCGACGACGTGAAGGCGTGGCGGTGAGCTCGCGCGGGACGGCCCGCGGGGCCCGGGCGTGACGCCGGACCTCGGCGGGCCGGGTGTGGCGTGTCCGGCGCCGGTGTGGGGTGTGGCGGCGGAAGAATGGGCCCCGCACGTACAGGATCGGATGCCGAAGTGACTGCTGATGTGGTGGAGCCCGCTCCGCGGTGGTGTTCGGAACGGGTGAGCCGGGACCGTTTGGAGGGTGCGGTCGCGTGGCTGCGGGTGCCCGCGGCCCGGGGCGGGTTGGGACTGACCGTGACCGATGTCCTGCGCGTGCTTCCGCAGTCGGCCGCGAGCGGCCTCGCGCCGGCCGTGTTCGTACCGGACAGCGTGTTGTCCGCGCACCCCCTGATGCACGGCCCCCGGCCGGAGGAGGGCTCCGGATCCCGTCCGACATCGGTCCCCGCCTCCGCCGTCCATGACGGTGACGGCCGGCTGCCGACCGGCACCAGGCTCTGGGGGGCGGCGGATCACGGCGCCCGGGACCCGCGGTGACCGGGGAGGTCGTCCTCTTCGCCCTGGTGATCGCCCTGTCGCCGTTCACCCTCATCCCGGCGCTCTTCATGCAGTTCACCCCGCGGGCCCATGCGACCGGCGGTGCCTTCCTGGCGGGCTGGGTGGCCGGGGTCGCCGTCCCGGTGTCGGTGTGCGTGGCGCTGACCCCGCTGGTCCAGCGGCTCGAAGGCGGGCACTCCTGGACGGCCTGGGTGCGGATCGGGCTCGGCGCGCTCCTGGTCCTGCTGGGGATCCGGCAGTGGCTGGTCCGGCACGGGAAGGCGGCGCCAGGCTGGATGCGGCTGCTCGCGGACGCCACCCCGCCCCGGGCCTTCCGGCTGGGGCTGCTGCTCTCCCTGCTCAACCCGAAGATCTTCCTGCTGTCCGCCGCGGCGGGCATCGCGGTCGCGACCGAGGATCCGACCCCGGCCGGTGCCGTCATCGCCGTGGCACTGTTCACGGCCTGCGCCGCCGCCACGGTCCTGCTGCCCGTCCTGCTCCGGCTCGTCTTCGGGGAACGCGTCGTGGGGCCGCTGGCGCGCGCCCGGAGCCTGCTGGAGCGCAACGCGGCCGCGGTCATGGCCGTCGTCATCGCCGCCATCGGGCTCCTCCTGCTCGCCGAGGGGCTCGCCGAGGTCTGACGGGACGTCGCCGCGCCCCGGCGGCCGGGGGGAGAGTCATGCGCCCTCGGGTGCCCGGGCACGGGCCCGTACGAGCGCGGCGAGCACGGCCGCCGCGAGGGCGGCGACGGCGGCTGAGAAGACGGTCCCGGCCGCGGTCGGGCCGTACGCCGCCGCCAGGGCACCGACGCCGACCGCGGGTGCGGCCAGCATCGCGTACAGGATGACGAAGAAGGCCGAGTACGCCTCGCCGCGCCGTTCGGGGGCCACCGATGCGGCGATGCCCGTGACGCCGTCCCCGACAGCGGCGCCGGTGGCCAGGCCGGTGAGCACGGAGGCGGCGATCAGGGGCACGAGGAGCCGTCCGAGCAGCGCGGTGGCGATGAGCGTCGCCGCCACCACGAGCCCGCAGCACGCCGCCGGGAGCGCGTTGCGCGTACCGAGCGCGCCCACCAGGAGCTGACCGGCCGCGGTACCCAGGAACGCGAGCCCCACCATCAGCCCGGAGGCGGCCAGGTTGCTCACCCCGAGCTCGGCGAGAAAGAGAGCGCTGACCGAGGCGAACACCCCGAGGACGGCGAAGCCCGAGCCCGAGACCAGCGCCGACCGCAGGAACGGACCCCGGGCCGCGGCGGGAACGCGCAGCCGCTGGACACCCAGGGACACCCGGCCGGTGGGCGTGACGGTCTCCGGGACGGCGACGAGACCGATCAGCGCGATGACGGCGAGCGCGCCCTGGGCGCCCCACAGGATCCGCAGCGGCGCCGGCGCGTACTGGGCGGTGATGCCGCCGAGCAGGGTGCCGCAGGCGAGACCGCCCATGTTCGCGGCGAGAGCGAGGATGCCCGCCCGGGCCCGGCGGGCCGCCGGGGCGAGCTCGGTCAGTCCGGCCGTGGCCGCCGCCGTGATCAGAGCCGCGGACAGCCCCGACAGGACACGGCCCGCCAGGAGCGCCGTCAGGCCCTGCGCGAGGAGGAACAGCGCGGCGGCGGCGACGGACAGCAGCAGCGCCGCGGCCAGCACCGGCCGCCGGCCGACCTGGTCGGCGAGCCTGCCCAGGACGAGGAGACCGACGACCACGCCGCCCGCGTAGACGGCGAACACGACCGTCGCCGCGGACGAGGAGAACCCGAAGGCGCGCTCGTACAGCGGATAGAGGGGGGTCGGGACGGTGGTGCCGACCATCGTGGTCCAGAAGGCGAACGCGACGGCCGCGGTGGCCAGGCGTCGTCGGTGGCCCGGAAGCCGGACGGTGCGGGTGCAGGTGCCGGCACCGGCACCGGTACCGCCGGAGGGCATCGCCGTCCATTCGCTGCGCATGGTCCGTACGTTCCCGTCCGGCCGCGCATCTTCCGGGCGGGTCCCCGGCGCGCCTTCCGAGGGGTTCACCCGTCCGGAGCAGCGTGGTCGCCCGTGGGGAACGGCGGCCGCGGCGGGCCGCGCACGGGCCGGAACGGTGCGGGGGCCGCTGCGCGCGCCGGCCGCCGGGAGGCGGCGCCGCTCCGGCCGGGGCCAGGATCGGGGGTGCGCGCCCGGTGCCCCACGGCACGACGCCGGCGCCCCCGCCCCCCGCCCCTACAGACACACGCACGACGCCGGGGACTGCGATCCCGGTCTTCCGCCACGACGGGACGCGACCCAGGTTCCCCCTACGGAACGAAGGGACACAGCGATGGAAGCCTTCCCCCTGACCCGGGCCGAACGAGCGCTGCTGCCGTCGGCCGACGACGTCCGCTTCTACCGCGAGCACGGCTGGTACCTCTCCGAACCGCTGCTCTCGCCCGGCGAACTCGCCGAGGTCGACCGCAGCAACGAGCGCTTCTACGCGGGCCACCGCGACCGCCCGCTGCCGAAGAAGCCGCCCCGCGAGGAGTACTGGGAGCCCCACCACGGGGACGTACTGCGGCACAACGACTTCATCTGCTACGAGAACCTCACCGCGCGGCGCATCCTGTGCAAGCCGCTCGTCGCCGCCGTGGCCGCCCGTCTGATGGGCACCGACCAGGTACGGCTGTGGACCAGCACGCTCACGCTCAAGCCGCCTCAGCCGGACGAGCCGAGCAATGTCGTGCCCTGGCACACCGACCGCCACCACTGGCAGATGTGCACCTCCGACAGCCTGCTCACCGCCTTCATACCGCTGCACGCGTGCGACGAGAGCTTCGGCACCCTCACGGTGATCGACGGCAGCCACCGGTGGGAGGAACTGCCCCTCCCGGACAGCAGCACGCTCCACTTCGCCCAGCGCGACACCGGCGAACTGGAGGGCCTGCTGCACGCCACCGCGCGTCACAACGGCGACCGCGCACGAGCCGTCCCGCTCGCCATCGGCCAGGGCCGGATCAGCTTCCACCACTGCCGCACGTACCACGGCAGCGGGCCCAATGTCAGCGGCGCACCCCGACGGGTGGTCACCGTCCGCTTCCAGGACCGGGAGAACCGTTGGCGCCCCTACCCCCTGGGCGACGGCAGCCTGGCCACGCACAACATGAACGACCTGGTCCGCCGCACGGCCGAGGGCCATCCCGACTACACGGACCCGGAGTTCTGCCCGGTGCTCTACGAAGACCGGTCCTGACCGACGTGCTGCCCGTGCGGCCGGGAGCCGCACGGGCAGCACGGGGGAACGACCCCGACACCGACCACCGACCACCGACCACCGACCACCGACCACCGACCACCATCCAGCACGAAACGGGGACGGACCGTGGCACTGTTCGACCTTTCCGCCGAGGAACTGAGGAACTACCGGCCCGATCGCGACGAACCGGAGGACTTCGACCTGTTCTGGGCCGACACGCTGGCAGCCGCGGCCGCGTCACCGGTCGACGCCTCCTTCACCCCGCACGCGACCGCGCTCCGGCTCGTCGAGGTCTACGACGTCTCCTTCACCGGGTGGGGCGGCCAGCGCGTCGCCGCCTGGCTGCTGCTGCCCGTGAACACCCCCGGCCCCCTGCCGTGCGTCGTCGAGTACGTCGGCTACAACGCGGGCCGGGGACTGCCGCACGAATGGCTGCTGTGGGCCACCGCCGGATACGCCCACTTCGTGATGGACAACCGGGGCCAGGGGTCCGGGTGGCGCACGGGTGACACCCCCGACAACGGCGCGGGCGGCGGACCCTCCCACCCGGGGTTCATGACGCAGGGCGTCCTCGACCCGCAGGACTACTACTACCGCCGTCTGTACGCCGACGCGGTCCGCGCCGTCACGGCGGCCCGCCACGCCCCGCGGGTCGACCCCTCCCGGGTGATCGTGGCCGGGAGCAGCCAGGGCGGGGGCCTGGCCCTCGTGGCGGGCGGGCTCGTCCCCGATGTGGCGGCCGTCATCGCGGACGTGCCGTTCCTGTGTCACTTCAGCCGTGGCGCCGAGGTCACCGACGAAGCCCCGTTCCGCGAGATCGCCGCCTACTGCCGTGCCCACCGCGACAAGGTCGACCGCGTGTTCCGGACCCTGTCCTACTTCGACTGCGTCAACTTCGCGGCACGCTCCCGGGCGCCCGGCCTGTTCTCGGTCGGCCTCATGGACCAGATCACCCCGCCCTCCACCGTGTACGCCGCGCACAACCACTACGCCGGGCGGAAGGAGATCCACGTCTATCCCTACAACGCGCACGAGGGAGGCGGCCCGCATCACCAGGTGAACCAGCTCGACTTCCTGGGGAAGGTGCTGGCGGCCTGAGGACGGCCGGTGGCCGGGGTCACGGGGACGGCGGAGGGGTCCATCCGGGATCGCGTCCGCTGAGCCCGACCGCCCGGTCCAGCAGGGGGGCGTCGTCCGGTACGGGCACGACGGGTCCGAAGATGTCTCCGCGGCCCTCGTCGTCGACGGAGGCCAGCAGGAACGCGTGCGAGGCCTGCAGCGCGGCCCGGTCGGGTGCGTACTCCTGGCCGGTGGCTCGGGCCAGGTCCCAGCCGTGGACGACCAGTTCGTCGGTGGCCACCGCTCCCGCGACGTCGCCGGGCAGGTCCACGCCGCCCGCGCGGGTCATGCCGGTCCAGGCGGCCGGATCGTTCCATGCCTCGCCCAGTTCGGCGAGGACCCGGGGAAGTTCCTCGCGCCAGGCGGCGGGCAGGGAGGAGCGTTTCGGATCGGGGGCGGTGTCCGTGGTGGGGCCCAGGTCCTTGCGGGCGGCGTCCCGGAAGGCGACGGCGAGATCTGCGAGGTGGACCAGCAGAACACCGACCGTGTACGCGGGGCAGGGGGTCGGGCCGGCGAGCCGGCCGTCCGGGACACCCGCCACCAGACGGGCCACGATCCGGGCCTGCGGTCCGAGGTCGAGAGCGGTCGTATCCGTCATGTGCCGTTTCCTCCGGAACGATGGGTCTGCAGGGTAGACCGGCGGCGCGGACCGGCCACCCATCGAAACGCGGGCCGGCGGGGGTTCCGTCCGCGGATCCGGCGTCGGGCTCTGGAAGCGGTCGGATGCGTCGTCGGCCGATCGGTCCAATCCGGAGTGGTCCTCGCCGTCCCGGAGGGCGTGGCGCTCCGGTGTGGGCCGGGGCCCTTCCTAGGGTCGGCGGGTGGGACCGGGCCGCAACGGCCGCGGTAGCGGCCCGGCAGCGGTAGCGGCGCCGGCAGCGGTACGACCGGGCAGAACGGATGGGTGAGCCGTGGATCGTGTGGTGGCGCCGTCGGGTGGGCGTATCGCTTCGTCGGCGGCGGCCGGCCGGGCCGGCCGGGCCCGCACCCGCCGGCTGGCGGCGCTCGTGGGCCTGTTCGTGCTGTGTGCCCTGCCGGCGGCACCGGCGAACGCCGAGCGGACACGCCCGGCCACCGGGAGCGTGCACCCTCCCGCCGGCCCGCCGCTGTACGTGTCCGACTACGGCAACAACCGGGTGGTGGTCCTGGCAGCCGACGGAAGCGGGCAGGCGACCCTGCCCTTCGACGGCCTGGTGCGGCCCACTGGCCTGGCCCAGGACTCCTCCGGCGCCCTCTACGCGGCCGACACGGGCAACAACCGCGTGGTGAAGCTGCCCCCGGACGGCGGGGAGCAGTCCACCGTGCCCACGGACGGCCTGTCGCGCCCCCTGGGCCTCGCCGTGGACGCCGAGGGCAGCCTCTACATCGCCGACAGCTTCAACGACCGGGTGGTCAAGGTGTCCGCCGGCGGTGGCCAGACGACCGTCCCCACGTCAGGGCTGCTGCACCCCTGGGGCCTCGCGCTGGACTCCGACGGGGACCTGTACGTCTCCGACTTCGTCAACGACCGGGTCGTCCGGATCGCCGCCGACGGCAGCGGCCAGAGCACCGTGCCGGTCGGCGGACTGTCCCAGCCGACCGGTCTCGCGCTGAACGCCGCGGGCGACCTCTATGTCTCCGACAGCGGCAACAACCGGGTGGTGAGGGTGGCCGCGGCGGACGGCGGGCAGAGCACGGTACCGACCGGTGGCCTGAGCAGTCCGCTGGGGCTCACCCTGGACGGGTGCGGCTTCCTCTACGTCGCCGACGGATTCGGCAACCGGGTGGTACGGGTCCGGGAGGCGGGCGGGGACCCGTCCACGCTGCCCGCCGAGGACCTCAACACGCCGACCGGACTGTCCGTCCCGCCGGCGACCGCCCGGCCCGGCCGGGACGGGGCTACGCCATCCTGCCCCTCCGCCCCGCACCCGACGCCCCGGCGGTACGCGCCGTCCGCCTGACAGCCTGACCGCCGCACCGCCGTGGCAGCGGCACGGCGACCCCGGCACGAAGCCGCCCTCAGCCGGCGGCCGTTCCGGCACTTCCCAGGAGTACGGCCAGCAGGCGCCCGGTGGTCGCCCCGAGGCCTTCGCCGTCGCCGGGGACCCTCGTCATCAGCAGGTGGTGGGTCGTGCCGACGAGAGCGAGGGCGATGGAGGCGGTGTCGGTTCCGGCGGGCAGCCGGCCACCGCGCTGTTCCGCCCCCAGGTACGCGGTGAAGGCCTGCTGGATCGCGTCGAAGGCGGGCGCACCGGCCTGGAAGCCCTGCCGCGTGTGCAGCGCGGCCGCCGGACGGGTCATCGCCAGTCCCACCACCGCCGGGGGCAGGGCCTCCAGCAGGGCGAGGACGACCTCCTGGAGGTTGGCCGTCACCGTACCCCGGCCCACTTTCGCGTCCAGGGCCTCGGCCTGGCGGGCGCTGCGCGCGAACCGGTCCAGGACCAGCTCGGCGACGAACTCGTCCAGGCCGGCGAAATGGGTGTGCAGGACGCCCTTGGCGCAGTCCGCCTCGGTGGTGATCGCGCGGCTGGTCAGGGCCAGTGCGCCGTCGCGGGCCACCACCCGCTCCGCGGCCGCGAACAGTCTCTCCCGCAGGTCGGGAATCGCCACTCCACGAGGTGACACAACAGCCCCTTTCCATAAGCCCGTTGCATGTATGGGCACATGCCCATACTGTTTGGGCACATGCCCATACTAGGGCCGGGACGCGCTGCCGCGCGTTCCGGCGGGAGGGAGTTCACCCATGGGTCGATTCGCCAACAGCGCGCAGGCCGAAGCGTGGAACGGCTACGAGGGCGAGCAGTGGGCCCGCGGCCAGGAGCGCTGGGACGCCGTCAACGACGGCTTCAACCAGCCCCTCCTGGACGCCGCGGCCGTCACGGACACCGACCACGTGCTGGACATCGGCTGCGGGGCCGGACGCACCACCCGTCTCGCGGCCGGGCGCGCCCGCGGGGGCCGGGCGCTCGGCCTGGACCTGTCCGGGCCCATGCTGGAGAAGGCCCGCGAGAGCGCCCTGCGCGAGGAGGTGGAGAACGCCTCCTTCGTTCAGGGCGACGCCCAGGTCCACGCCTTCGAGGCCGGGGGCTTCGACACGGTCATCAGCCGGTACGGCATGACCTACTTCGCCGACCCCGCCGCCGCGTTCGCCAACCTCCACCGCGCCCTGCGGCCGGGCGGGCGGCTGGCGTTCATCTGCGCGGCCGAGGCCGGGGCCAACGAGTGGCTGCGGGCGATGGCCTCGCTCGACGGCATCCTGCCGCTCGGCGGCTTCGGCAAGGCCGGCGGCCCCGGCATGTTCTCGCTCGCCGATCCGGACCGCGTCCGCGCCCTGGTCACGGCGGGCGGCTTCACCGGAGTCGGGGTGCAGCGGGTCGAGGTGCCCGGGAGGTGGGGCACCGACGCGGCGGACGCCGCGGCGTTCCTGCTGGACTCCGGCCCCGGACGCCACCTGCTCGACCAGGTCGGCCCGCAGCGGCAGGCCGAGGCCCGCCGGACGCTGACGGACGTCCTGCGCCGCCACGAGAGGGACGGGGCTGTGTGGCTGCGCAGCAGTTCCTGGCTGGTCACCGCGGTCTGCAGCGGGGCCGCGCCACGCTGACCGCCACCGGGGGCCGAGGCCACACCGCTCCACGGCCGGGTCCGCACCACAACCGATCGGCCCGCTCCCGCGTCCTACCCGCAGAGTCATCTCCGCCCTGCCGTCCGGCGCGGGGCCCACACCGACCCTGGAGGGGCATCATCGGGACGTTCACCGCCGACCAACCGAGCGGGACCGCGCGGCCCCGCCGCAGGACCGGCATCGGCAGAACACTGCTGGGGGGTGTGGCGGGCGTGCTGCTGACCGTCACGGTCATGGCCGCGCTGTGGTGGCCCCGGAGCGAGGTGACGTACCGCAGCAGCGCTCCCTCGTCGGTGGTCTACGACGACGGGTCTCCGCACTTCCTGACGCTGGTGCACCGGTACGACCTGGCGGGGCGGCACTCCTACGAGATGGTGATCGGCAGATCTCCGGGCGCCTCCTACGGACACTGGGTGGACGTCGACACCGTCCTGGGCGCGAAGGGGATTCAATCCACCACGTGGACGGAGTCCGGGGTGCGGGTCCGGTTCCCCACCGGTCACGAGGTGTTCGTCCCGGCCCGCTCGTTCCTGTTCGGCAGGTGACCCCGCCGGGCTCCGGCCCGCATTCTCACCGCCGACTTCTGGGAGCGCTCTCAGTGAGGGGTGGGCAGCGCTTATCCTGATCCGCGTCGGAACGGCAGCGCGGCGCGGGCCGCGGACGGAGACGGGAGTGCCTGCCTTGCCGGAGCAGAGCGCGGGGTCCTCCCGCCCCACGCTGGAAGCCGTGGCCGCGCGGGCCGGAGTGTCCAGGGCGACGGTCTCACGGGTCGTCAACGGCGGTGCGGGCGTGCGCCGGCCGGTGGTGGAGAAGGTGCGCGAGGCGGTCCGGGAACTTGGCTACGTCCCGAACCGCGCGGCCCGCTCGCTGGTCACGCGGCGCCATGGCGCGGTCGCCGTGATCATCGCGGAGCCGGAGTTCCGGATCTTCTCCGACCCGTTCTTCGAGAAGCAGGTGCGCGGGATCAGCCGGGAGCTGACCGTGCGGGACACCCAGCTGGTGCTGCTCTGGGTCGAAGGCGCCGGTGAGCACGAGCGCATCGCGCGCTATCTGGACGCGGGGCATGTGGACGGGGCTCTCGCCTTCTCCCTGCACAGCGATGACCGGCTGCCGGCGCTGATCGCCCGGAGCAGGGTCCCCGTGGTGTTCGGGGGCCGGCCGGCGGTGGAGTCGGGGCTGGCCGTGCCGTTCGTCGACTGCGACAACCGCGGCGGCGCCCGGGCGGCCGTACAGCACCTGGTGTCCCTGGGGCGCCGCCGTATCGGGCACATCGCGGGGCCCCGCAACCAGACGTCCGCGCTGGACCGCATCGCCGGTTACCACGACGTGCTGGTGGACGCGGATCCGGCGCTGCTGGGCCAGGGCGACTTCACCAGGGAGAGCGGTGCCCGCGCCATGGCCGGGCTGCTGGACCGGCGGCCCGACCTCGATGCCGTCTTCGCGGCCAACGACCTGATGGCCGCGGGCGCGCTGGCCACCCTGCGGGAACGCGGGATGCGGGTGCCGCAGGACGTGGCGGTGGTCGGCTTCGACGACATGGACTCGGTGGTCGGGTCCGCCGAACCCGCGCTCACCACGGTGCGCCAGGACATCGAGGGCATGGGCCGGCTCATGGTGAGGCTGCTGATGCGGGTGCTGGACGGGGCGGCCGACGCGGCCTCGGCGTCCGTGGTCACGCCGACGAGTCTGGTCAGGCGGGAGTCCGCGTAGCGGCCGCGGGCGCGGGGTGGTGTCCCGCGCCCGCGACCGGTTCTTCCACCGCCGGGGTCAGTCGTACGGGATGACCAGGACCGCGGCGTCCGTACCCGTCTGGAGGCGGGAGTCCGCGCTGCCGATCGCGCTCCAGACCTCCAGCCGTACCGTTCCGCCGCGCAGGTCGCCGAGCGTGCCGGTGATGGCCTTCAGGCCCCGGGTCTGGTCGTACACCTCCCAGCCCGGGACCGGGTCGGTGGCGAAGTAGTGGTACGTCTCGGTCCGGTCGAAGGTGCCGTCGCCGGTGAGGTCGTAGCCGACCCGGACCTGCTGGCCGAGGGCGACCGCCCCTCCGGCGTCCACCGGGAGGCGGAAGGCGGTCGTGCCGTTCGCCCGGAGGGTGCCGCTCACGTTCCGTGCCTCGTAGACCAGCGGCTTGTACGGGGTGCCGTCGTGGTTGGCCCCGTCGGCCGAGGGGATGGTGTCGCTGCCGGGCGTGCCGCCGGTGCCGGCCGTGGTGAGCACCCCGCCCGAGCGGAGGCGGTAGGTGTCGCCGCCGGAGGGGTCGGGGTCCGGGTCGGTGCCGGATCCGATTCCGGTCGCGGTGGACCGGGGAGGCACGGTCAGGGTCTTGCCGTCGGAGAAGGTGACGGTGCGGGTGGTGGTGCCGTGGTTGTGGGCCGTGTAGGTGCGGGTGCCGTTCCTGCCGAAGACCGCGGAGGTCGGGATGTCGCCGGTGACCGACGGGTCGGGGGCGCCGAGGGCGTTCAGAGTCGTGATCCAGTGGTAGGTGTGCGCCTTGGACTCGCCCGCCTCCGGGGTGTAGGCGGTGTTGCCGGCGTCCCACTTCGCCTTCGCGGCTCCCGGGTCGGCGAGCGCCTGGAACTCCCAGAGGATGTCCCGCCATTCGGCGGCGGGACCGCCGTTCTCCCGCTCCATCTCGGCGAGGTTGCGCCGGATCGCGTCCTTGTGCCCGCCGAGGTGGAGGGATCCGCCGGTCACCGGGAGCACGTTGATGCCGTGGATCTCCTCGGGGTTGGCGGTCCACCAGGTGGCGTAGGCGGCGCCGCTGCCCCAGACCATGCCGGCCGTGTCGTGGCCGAAGGAGGCGGGGAAGACCTGCCCGTCGGCGTCGAACCAGTACTGGGAGATCGCCTCGCCCTCGGTGGCGAGCAGGTAGGAGCCGAGGTCGCGCAGGCCGGTGTCGCCGGTGGCCGAGCCCCAGAGCACGAGGGCGGCGCTCAGGTTGGTCGACTCGGAGGAGGACTCCTGGTTGTTGCCGGCGGCGAAACCCTGGTGTCCGGAGGCCCAGCTGTGGCCGGCGTAGACGTCGAAGCCGCGCAGGAACGGGAAGGCGCCGTCGGTGCGGGAGGGGTTGGCGGTGTCGCGGATCAGGGTCTTGACCATGCCGCCCCAGGCGGAGTCGGCGGCCCAGCCGGGGTCGTACTGGGCGACGATCGCGGCCGCGTACACGTAGTAGCCGTAGTGGAAGTGGTGGTCGTTGAGCTCGGTGTCGCTGCCGTAGGAGGCCGGGTAGCCGGTGAGGGTCTTCCAGGTGCGGTCATAGGAGAACTCCTGTCCGCCGCCCACGGTGAACCAGTCCTGGAGGCGGCCCTTGAGGAGGGCGAGGAGCCGGTCGCGGGTTCCGGTCTCGCCGGTCTGGTCGGCGAGCGGTACGAGCTGGGCGAGCCGGCCGAGTGCCTTGCCGGTCCAGTAGGTGTCCACCGCCCCGGAGAACGGGTCGGGGGCGGACACCGCCTCGTTCAGGAGGGTGCGCAGCCGGGCGGTGTCGACGTCGTTCGTGCGGGGCAGGCCGGGAAGGACCGGGGCGGTCTTCTGGGTGGTGGTGAAGGCGAGGCCCTCGCGGACCTTCATGGTGCCGCGCGGCGAGACGTAGGTGTAGGGGGTGAGGAGGTCGGTGGTGTGGAGCCACTGGTGCCGGTAGAGGGCCTGGAGGGTGCCGCGTTCGGTGCCTTCCCTGGGCTCGGTGGTGAGGGTGTAGGTGGCGCGGACGGTGCCGCCGGCGGTGCTCCAGTCGACCCGGGATCCGGTGACGAAGCTGAAGGCGTACTTCCGGTACGTCGCGAGGGCGTCGGTGGAGGGCAGGACGGCGACGGAGAAGTAGTCCCTGCCGCCGAGCGCGGCGCCGATGGTGGTGCCGGAGACGTTCCAGTCGCTGCCGGTCGGCGCGAAGAGGGCGTAGTGGTGGCCGGCGACGGTGATGCCGAGGACGTTGCCCTGGTCGGCGAAGACGGTGGGGGTGCCGGCGGTGGTGATCTGTGCGGTGCCGCCGGAGCCCCGGGCGTACACGAACGGGCTGCCGTGGCCGATGGTGGTGCGCAGGGTGCGGGTGCCGTCGGACCAGTAGGGGGTGACGGTCCAGTCGGACCAGGAGTCCGCCCTGGTGTCGGTTGAGTTCAGCCCGGCGAGGCCGAGGGTGAGGTCGCGCTTGTGGGGGAACTCGTACTGGCGGCCGTCCCCGACGACGGCGGGGCTGGTGGGGTATCCGATCTCCAGCCCGCCCGCGACCGCCTGGTAGGTGAGGGGGTGGCCGTACATGGGTGTGGAGTACGGGTTGTCGCCGTAGCGCTGGAAGGCGAGTGAGGACCACCAGTCGTTGGTGGGCACCGGCTTGCCCGCGGCCGCGGGGGTGACCTTGGGGGTGACGGGCGTACCGGTGTTGGTGGTGGGGCCGGAGGTTCCGGCGGGGCGGGTGTCGGAGTGGCTTCCGGCGCCCACGGGGACGGTGGCGGCTGCCACGGGGCTCGCGGCCGTGCCGAGTCCGGTGGCCGCCAGGGCGGCGGCCAGGACGAGCACGGCGGCTCGGCGCGAGTGGAGGACGGGCATGGGGGAACACCTCATGTCATCGCGGTGGGTCATGTCCGGGACTCGTATCCGAGAGCGCTCTCAGCTGGCCGGAAACGTAAGACTCCCGAAACGTGGGTGTCAAGAGAGCCTGCAACAGCGGAAGTTGATGCTCATTCCGGCCCATTGCGGCTTCGACTCTTGACGGATCACGCGTGTCACGGGCACGCTCCCCTCGCCGGATGAGAGCGCTCTCAAGAAGGTGTTCCCGTTCGTTCCCGGAGCCAAGGGAGGCTTCCCATGCCCACGTCCCGATCCACCGGCAGAGCCGTCGTCCGCCTGGGGGCGGTCGCTCTGGCCGGGCTGCTGCTCGCCGCCTGCGGCGGTTCGCCGGAGGGCGCCTCCGGCAGCGCGGACGCCAAGGTCACCGTCACCGTGGACCTGTTCGGCTCCTTCGGCTACGAGGAGGCCGGGCTCTACGCCGAGTACGAGAAGCTGCACCCGGGGGTGACGATCAAGCAGACCGACACCGAGGACGAGGCCGACTACTGGAAGTCGCTGCAGACCCGGCTGGCCGGCGGTGGCGGTCTCGCCGACGTCCAGGCCATCGAGGTGGGCCGGATCGCCTCCGCCGTCCAGCAGCAGAGCGACAGGTTCGAGGACCTGCGGACGTACGGCGCGCAGGCGCTGAAGGGCGGGTTCGCCGAAGCCACTTGGGCGGCGGCCACCGGCAGGAACGGTGAGGTCCTCGGCCTGGGCACCGACGTGGGCCCGGAGGCGATGTGCTACCGCACCGACCTCCTCGCGCGGGCCGGCCTGCCCACCGACCGCGAGGAACTCGCGAGGAACTGGTCGACCTGGGAGGGCTACCTGGAGCTCGGCCGGCAGTACAAGGCGAAGGCCCCTGCCGGGAGCGCGTGGCTCGACAGTGTCGGCAGCCTCTACTCGGTCATGATCGGCCAGCAGAAGGAACGTTACTACGACGCCTCCGGCAAGCTGGTCTGGGAGACCAACCCGGCCTTGAAGGCGGCCTGGGAGGCGTCGGTCACGGCGGCGCAGGGCGGGCTGAGCGCCCGGCTGGACCAGTGGTCGCCGCAGTGGAACCAGGCGTTCGCCGCCGGTTCCTTCGCCACGCTGCCCTGCCCCGCCTGGATGCTCGGCTACATCAAGGGCCAGGCCGGGGAGGCCGGAAAGGGCAAGTGGGACGTCGCGAAGCTGCCCGCCGGTGCCGGGAACTGGGGCGGCTCGTACCTCGCCGTTCCGCGCGCGGCCAAGCACAAGAAGGAGGCGTACGAGCTGATCGCCTGGCTCACCGCGCCCGAGCAGCAGGCCAAGGTCTTCCGGAAGCAGGGCAACTTCCCGTCCGCCACCGGTGCCATCGCCACGATCTCCGGCGCGACCGACCCGTACTTCTCCGGCGCACCGATCGGCAGGATCTTCGGCGAGGCCGCGAAGGCCGCCCCGGTCCAGGTGCTCGGTGTCCACGACCAGAACATCGCCCAGCAGATCACCAACGCCCTGGGCGAGGTCGAGCGCAAGGGCACGGCACCCGAGAAGGCGTGGGCGAACGCCAGGAAGGGCGTGGCGAACACCCTCGGCTGACCGGCCGGTCCCCTGCAGGCCCGCAGGTCCCTCCGTCCCCAGGCACCGACTCGTCCCGAATCCCGAAGGGCCGCATCGTGACCCTGACAGCATCCGCACGCACCCGGCCGCGCACCCAGCCGCCGCCGGGCCGGGCGTCCACCGTCCGGCGCGCGTGGCGCACGGTCTCCCCGTATGCCTACATCGCCCCGTTCTTCACCCTGTTCGCCGCCTTCGGGCTCTTCCCGCTGATCTACACGGCGTTCGTGTCGCTGTACCGGGTGGAGCTGCAGACCCCGGGCGAGATGGAGTGGCGCGGGCTGGGCAACTACACCGCGCTCCTCGGCGACGAGTTCTTCTGGACCTCGCTGCGGAACACCTTCACCATCGGGGTGCTCTCCACCGTCCCGCAGCTGCTGATGGCGCTCGGCCTCGCGCACCTGCTCAACCACAGGCTGCGCGGGCGGACGTTCTTCCGTACGGCGATGCTGCTGCCGTACGCGACCTCGGTCGCCGCCGCCACCCTCGTCTTCGCCCAGCTCTTCGGCCGTGACTTCGGCCTGGTCAACTACGTGCTGGGGTTCGCCGGAATCGACCCGGTCGACTGGCAGACCGGCACGGTCGCCTCCCAGATCGCCGTCTCCTCCATCGTCATCTGGCGCTGGACCGGCTACAACGCGCTGATCTACCTGGCCGGCATGCAGTCCATCGCGCACGAGCTGTACGAGGCCGCCGAGATGGACGGGGCGTCCCGCTGGCGGCAGTTCTTCCACATCACCCTGCCCGGGCTGCGGCCGACCATCGTCTTCACGGTCGTCGTGTCCACCATCGGCGCCACCCAGCTCTTCGGCGAGCCGCTGCTGTTCGAGGGTTCCGTCTCCGGCGGGATCTCCCACCAGTACCAGACGCTCGGCCTCTACCTGTACGAACAGGGCTGGGGCTTCTTCCACCTGGGCCGGGCCGCCGCCATCGCCTGGGTGATGTTCCTGCTGATCCTGCTGGTCGTCGGGGTCAACGCCGCGATCGGGCGCCGCCGCGCCCGCAAGGAGGCCGTCCGATGACCGCCCTCGCCGATCCGCCGGCCGGGCGCCCGCCCTCAGGGCAGCGGGCCCCGGACGGACGCCGCCGCTCCCGGCACGGCTCCCGGAACCGCTCCCGCGCCGGGCGGACGATGCGGGGCGGGGTGCTCGCCCACGCGATCCTCGTCCTCGCCGTGCTCGTCTCGGCGTTCCCGTTCTACTGGACCGTCGTCGCCGCCAGCCGCTCCAACGCCGACCTGGCGAAGGTGCCACCGGCGCTGCTGCCCGGGCCGAACCTGATGCACAACTTCGAGGCGGTGGTGAAGGAGGCCGACATCGGCAGGGCGCTGCTCAACTCCCTCATCGTGTCGGGGTCGATCACCCTCGGCACGGTGCTGTGCTGCACCCTCGCCGGGTTCGCCTTCGCCAAGCTGCGCTTCCGCGGCCGCGGCGCCCTGCTCGCCGTCACGGTCGGCACCATGATGATCCCGCCGCAGCTGGGCGTCATCCCGCTGTTCATGCTGATCGCCGAACTGCAGTGGGTGAACCAGCTCCAGGCGGTCATCCTGCCCGGACTGGTCTCCGCCTTCGGCGTGTTCTTCATGCGGCAGTACCTCATCCAGTCGCTGCCGGACGAACTGATCGAAGCGGCGCGTGTCGACGGTGCCTCCACCGCCCGGATCTTCTGGTCGGTCGTCGTCCCCGTCGCCCGGCCCGGCATGGCCGTGCTCGGCCTGCTGACCTTCATGGCCGCCTGGAACGACTTCTTCTGGCCCGTGGTCGCCCTCTCCTCCTCGGAGCCGACCGTGCAGGTCGCCCTGCGCCAGCTCGGCGGCGGCTACGTCAACGACCAGTCCGTGGTCATGGCCGGCACCCTGCTGGGCACCCTGCCGGTGCTGCTGGTCTTCGGCCTGCTCGGGCGGCAGATCGTCGGCGGCATCATGCAGGGCGCGGTGAAGAGCTGAGCACACCGGCGCCCGGCGCGCCGCCGCCTCCTCTCCCCTCCCTCTCCCCCTGCCCCACCGCCGCCCCCACCTCCGGCGCCACCCCAGAGTCCTCTCACCCCCGGGAGTTCCCGCCTCATGACCGCGCTCGACGCACGCCCCCGCAGCGGGGCGACCCTCCGCTTCCCCGAACGCTTCCGCTGGGGCACGGCCACCGCCGCGTACCAGATCGAGGGAGCGGCGGCCGAGGACGGCCGCACCCCCTCCATCTGGGACACCTTCAGCCGCACCCCGGGGAGGGTCCGCAACGGCGACACCGGCGACATCGCCGCCGACCACTACCACCGCATGAGCGAGGACATCGCGCTCATGCGACGGCTCGGCGTCACCGACTACCGCTTCTCCCTCGCCTGGCCCCGCGTCCAGCCGACCGGCCGGGGACCCGCCGCCCGGAAGGGCCTGGACTTCTACCGGCGGCTCACCGACGAACTGTGCCGGGCCGGCATCCGGCCCGTGGCCACCCTCTACCACTGGGACCTCCCCCAGGAACTGGAGGACGCCGGCGGCTGGCCGGACCGGGAGACCGCGTACCGCTTCGCCGAGTACGCGGGCCTCGCGGCGGAAGCGATCGGCGACCGCGTGGCCACCTGGACCACCCTCAACGAGCCCTGGTGCGCGGCCTTCCTCGGCTACGGCAGCGGGGTGCACGCCCCCGGCCGTACCGGCGCCGTCGACTCGCTGCGCGCGGCCCACCACCTCAACCTGGCCCACGGCCTGGCCGTCCAGGCGCTGCGGGGCGCCGTTCCCGGTACCGCCGAGGTGTCGCTCACCCTCAACCTGCATGCGGTGCGGGCCCGCACCGGCACACCGCAGGACCTCGACGCGGCCCGCCGGATCGACGCCGTCGGCAACCGGATCTTCCTCGACCCCGTCTTCCGCGGCCGGCTCCCGGAGGACCTCGTCGGCGACACCGCGGCCGTCACCGACTGGGCCTTCGTCCGGGACGGGGACCTCCGGACGGCGGCCGCACCGATCGACTCGCTGGGCATCAACTACTACTCCCCCACCACCGTCACGGCCGGCAGCTCCCCGGCGCCCTCACCGTGGGCGGGCGCGGAGCGGCACGTCCGCTTCGTTCCCGTCCCCGGGCCGCGCACGGCCATGGACTGGCCGGTCGACGCCGGGGGACTGCACGAGTTGCTGCTCCGGCTGCGGGACGACCTCCCGGGCGTTCCGCTGGTGGTCACCGAGAACGGTGCGGCCTACGAGGACTACGCCGACCCCTCGGGGCAGGTGAGGGATCCCGAGCGGGTGGAGTACCTGCGCGCCCATCTGGCCGCCGTGCACCGGGCGATCGAGGACGGCGCCGACGTCCGCGGCTACTTCCTGTGGTCCCTGCTGGACAACTTCGAGTGGGCCTACGGCTACAGCAAGCGGTTCGGGATCGTGCACGTCGATTTCCCCACCCAGCGGCGGACGTTCAAGGACAGCGCCCACTGGTACGCGGAGGTCATCGCCCGCGGCGGCCTCACCGGCTGACCGGAACGTACCGCATCCCGGAACCTTGATCGAATTCGTGGAGTTTGTTGGCAGACTGTCGTATCGGCCGAGTTCCGCCGGGGCGTCCGGCACGCGTGTGACCCCGGGGGCTCGTGCCGCACTGCCTCATCTGCACACGGACCGAAACGAGTTGAGTTGAGAACGACACCAAGGGCCGTCGCCCTGGCGGCCCTCGCCGTGGCCATGGCGGTCACGGGTTCCGTCCCGGCCGGCGCGGTCAGCGGCCCGGCTCCCGTCATACCCTCCGCGCCGGCCGCGCAGCACCGGGCCGGCGCGACCGGCCCCGCCACGACCGTCACCCTGGTCACCGGAGACCGGGTGGTGCTCGGCGCCGACGGCACCGTGCTCCGGCTGATCCGGGGCGCCGGGAGGGAATCCGTACCGATCTCCGTCCGGCGAACCGCCGGCCACACCCACGTGGTGCCGCGCGATGCCCTCCGGATGATCTCCGAAGGCACGCTGGACCGGCGGCTGTTCGACGTCACCCAGCTGGTCGCGGACAAGTACGACGACGCGCACCGCGGCTCGATCCCGCTGATCCTCGGCTACCGGCAGGCACCCGGCCCGGCCGGCTCCGCCGGCTCTCCCGACCCCTCCGCCACGGGCGGGGGCCCGCTCGGCACTCTGCCCGGCGTGGCCCAGGACCGCCGCGCGCTGCCCGCCATCGGCGGAGAGGCGTTCGAGGCGGCCAAGTCCGGTACGACGGCCCTGTGGTCGGCGCTCACGGCGACCGGTCCGGGCGCCGGCGGCACCGGCCCCGGCAAGGGCCCGTTCGCGGCCGCCGCCCCGGCCGTCAGCCGGATCTGGCTCGACGCCAAGGTGTACCCCACCCTGGACAAGAGCACCGCCCAGATCGGCGTCCCGGCGGCCGTGAAGGCCGGCTTCACCGGCAAGGGCGTCAAGGTCGCCGTACTCGACACCGGCGTGGACCAGACCCACCCGGACCTCAAGGGCGTCGAGATCGCCGAGAAGAACTTCACCACCTGGGACGACGCCAGGGACTTCTACGGGCACGGCACGCACGTCGCCTCCATCCTGGCCGGCTCCGGCGCGAAGTCCGGCGGCAAGTACAAGGGCGTGGCGACCGGCGCGCAGATCATCGACGCCAAGGTGCTCGGCAACGACGGGCCCGGCCAGGAGTCCTGGATCCTCGCCGGCATGCAGTGGGCCGTCGACCAAGGCGCCAAGGTCGTCAACATGAGCCTCGGCGCCCAGGAGGAGGCGGGTGACCGGCCGATGGACGAGGCGGTGGCCCGGCTGTCCGGCAAGGCCCTGTTCGTGGCGAGTGCCGGCAACCTCGGTTCCGGGCCCGGGACCATCAGCTCGCCGGGCGGTGCCCCGCAGGCCCTGACCGTCGGCAACGTCACCAAGCAGGAGGCCCTGGCCGAGGACTCCAGCCGCGGTCCCTCGCTGGCCGGACCGGTCAAGCCGGACCTCACGGCCCCCGGCACCGACATCACCGCCGCCCGCAGCAGCCACCTGTCCGGCGGCCCGGGCAACGGCTACGTGACGAATTCCGGTACGTCGATGGCGGCCCCGCACGCGGCGGGCGCCGCCGCGATCCTGATGCAGCAGCATCCGGCGTGGACCGGGCAGCAGGTCAAGCAGGCGCTGACCGCCTCCGCCAAGCCCAACCCGGTGTTCCACGCGTACCAGCAGGGCTCCGGGCGGCTCGACGTGGCGCGCGCCATCACGGCGAACGTGGTCGGCGAGCCGGGCTCGCTGACCTTCGGCACCCAGTCCTGGCCGCACACCGACGACAAGCCGGTCGCCAAGACCCTCACCTACCGCAACCTCGGTTCCAAGCCGGTCACCCTCGCCCTGTCCACCAGGGCCGTCGACGAGCAGGGCCGGCCGGCCCCGGCCGGCATGTTCACCGTCAAGGACGCCAAGCTGACCGTACCGGCGGGCGGCACCGCGAAGACCACCGTCACCGCGAACACGAAGCTCGGCACGGTCGACGGCACCTTCGGCGGTACCGTCCTCGCCTCCGGCGGCGGCCAGGCCGTCAGCACCGGCCTGGTCGTGGTCCGGGAGATCGAGTCCTACGACCTCACCCTCCGGCACATCGACCTGAAGGGCGAGTCGGCGGGCTTCTACACGTCCGCCGTGTTCGACCCGGTCACGCTCACGCGCCACGAGGCCGCGCTGAGCGCGGACGGCGTCTTCCGGATCCGTCTCCCCAAGGGCGATTACGCCGTGGAGAGTTCGGTGTTCGGCGACGGTCCGGAGGTGGCCGCGCTCGTCCAGCCGGTGGTGAAGCTCGACAGGGCCACCACCATCACCCTGGACGCCCGGAAGGCCAAGCCGGTCACCGTCACCCCGCCCGACCCGGCCGCCAAGCTCACCGGGTACACCATCGGGTACCAGGCCCTGGACGCCATGTTCGCCGGCTCGTGGAACGACGGTGCCGGAACGGACCTGCGCACCGCCCACCTCGGGCCGTCGGCCCCGGACCTGAAGGCCCAGTACAGCGGCGTGTGGCAGGCACCCGGCGGCGCCGAGTACCGGCTCGCGTACAACACCAGGGGCAGCTGGTTCACCGGCCTGGACCGCCGTCCGGGCAAGGCCGACCTCGCCGAGGTGAAGACGGGCATCGCGACCTCGGTGGCCAAGCCCAAGGGCAGGCTCACCGGAATCCCCGTCGACCCGTCCGGGTTCTCCGTGGGCGTCCCGGATCCCGTCCGGGTGACGCTGCCGCGCACCATCACCCAGTACGTCAGCGCGGCACCGGACCTGAGGTGGACCTGGATCGCGGAGCAGCTCGACGCCGCGGGCGAACCCCGGATCGGGTACGTCACCGCCCCGAAGGCGCACGCCGCGGGCAAGACCCATTCCCAGTGGTTCAACACCGGCGTGGTGGGCCCCGACCTGAAGGCCGACCCCGAACAGGGCGGGCAGCGCACCGGCAACGACATGACCGCCTCGGTGAGGCTGTTCAGCGACGGCAACGGGCACGCGGGCGACTCCGCGACCACCGGCGGCGAGACGCTCCTGGAACGCAACGGCACCCTGATCGCCTCCTCCGGGGCGGTCGGCTGGCTGAACGCCTCGGTCCCGGCCGAGTCGGCGGCGTACCGGCTGAGCATGTACGCGACCCGGTCCGTGAAGGACAGCGCCACCAGTACCAAGGTGTCGGTGGCCTGGACCTTCACCTCGGCCCGGCCGAAGGGTTCCGGCCCGGTAGCGCTTCCGCTGTCCACCGTGCGGCTGTCCCCGCACCTGTCCTCATCGGTCACCGCCAAGGCGGGTGCCGGCCTGAAGGTGCCGCTGGAGCTCGCCGGTGCCGCCGCCGCTCCGGGCGCCCTGGCGTCGCTGACGGTGAAGGTCTCGTACGACGACGGCAGGACGTGGGTGGCTCTGCCGGTCACCACGGACGCCCAGGGCAAGCGCTCGGTGAACCCGGCCCACCCGAAGACCGCCAAGGCGGCGTCCTTCCGCGTCGACCTGAAGGACAAGGCGGGCAACACCATGACGGAAACCATCACCAACGCCTACCTGCTGGCCCCGTAGCCCGCTCGCGCTCCGGGAACGCGCCCCTTCCTCCGCCGCAGCCCGCCGTGGAGGAGGGGGCGCGCGTGCGTCTGGGGAACCGTCACCGGCGGCCCCGGTGTCAGGCGGCGCGGTGGACCCGGGCGAGGACCAGGACGGTGTCGTCCGTGGCGGAGTCCCGAAGCATGCGGTCGAGGATGCGGTCCGCCGCTTCCTCCAGCGAGCCGCTCGTGTCGGCGGCACCGAGTTCGCGGGCGAGTGCGGCGATCCCGGCATCGAGGTCCCGGTCCCGGGTCTCGACCAGCCCGTCAGTGTAGAGGGCGAGCACGGCGCGGTCGGGGAGCTCGACGTCCGTGGACCCGAAGGCCACGCCACCCACACCGAGGGGGACGCCCAGGACGTCGCCGACGGTCTCGACGGTGCCGTCGGCGTGCCGGATCAGGGGCGGGGGGTGCCCGGCGTTCGCGATCCGGGTCCGGCCGGTGTGCGGATCGTGGACGAGGTAGAGACAGGTGGCGAAATCGATGCCGTACTCCCGGGCGACGGCGTCGAGTTCGGTCAGCAGCGCGTCCGGTTCGGGGGTGTGCCGGGCGACGGCTTTGGCGGTGATGCGGAGGCGCCCCATCGCGGCCGCCGCCGGGACACCGTGCCCCATCACGTCGCCGACGACGAGGGCGACACGGTCCCCCGGCAGGCAGATGGCGTCGTACCAGTCGCCGCCCACCTCGGTGATGCGGCTGCCGGGCAGGTAGCGGTGGGCGAGGTCCACGTACGGCCCGGTGGCCGGGGCGGTGGGCAGCAGGGCCCGCTGGAGGGTGAGGGAGATGTCCCGGACCTGGCTGTAGAGACGGGCGTTGTCCAGGGACAGGGCGGCCCGGGAGGCGAGTTCGCCGGCCAGGCTGAGGTCGGCGGCGTCGAAGGCCGGGCGGGCGGCGGAACGGCCGAACATGGCGAGGCCCTGCACGGTGCCGCGGGCGATCAGCGGGGCGATGGCGATGCAGACCAGGCCGCTGTCGAGGAGGAGCCGGGCGCGTGCCTGGTGCGCGACGGTGCGCGTGGTGAATTCCTCGTCGACCGCCACGCACAGGGGGCGGCCGGTGCTCAGCATGTCGTGGATGCTGGATCCCGGTGGATAGGTGATCGTTTCCAGGCCGCCGACGAGTTCGGGGGCGGGCGGCGGGAGGGTGGTCAGGGCCGCGATCCGGTGGGTCACCAGTGGCAGGGCCGGGTCGAACGGCTCGCGTTCGTCGGCCCACCGCACGAGCTCCACGACCGAGCCGTCGCAGAAGTCCGGGACCGCCGCCTCGACCAGCTCGCGGGCGGTCACGCCCACGTCCAGGGTGGTGCCGATCCGTGCCGTGGCCCGGTCCAGCAGTTCCAGGCGCTGCCGGGCGGCGGTCGCGTCCAGGATGGCCTGCTCGCGGTCGGTCACGTCGATCAGCAGGCCGCCCACTCCGCGCAGGGTGTCGCCCGCCCCGCTGAGCGGGAACAGGCTGACCGACCGGACCTGGTCGCGGTCGGGGAAGCCGGGGGTGCGCAGACCGACGAGCGTGCCCACCACCGTACGGCCGCCCCGGGCCACCCCCTCCAGGAGGGCGTGGAACGCGCCGCCGTCGTGGGTGAGCATGACCTCGTCCGTCAGCCGGCCGAGGTGGTCCTCCAGGGGGAGACCGTCCATGTCGGCCAGAGCCTGGTTGAGGTGGACGTAGCGCAGCTCCTGGTCGAGCATGACCAGGCCGATCGGGCAGGTCTCGAACAGCGAGTCGAGGAACGACAGGTTCGTCTTGACCCGGTCGAGCTCCTGGGAACGACTGGCCAGGCCCAGCACCGCCGAGTCGCCGGCCGCTCCGGCGACCGGGAAGACGCGGAAGCCGCAGTCGAAGACCGTGCCGTCGCGGTGCCGGGCGGGCATCCTCACCCGCCAGTAGCCCAGGGTGCGGGCCCGCTCGACGAGCCGGGCGGCCGGGGGGACGCCGGCGGGGTCCACGGCTCCTCCGGGGAACAGGCGGGCGGCGGGCAGGGAGAGCACCTGTGGGGCGTCGTAACCGAACAGGCCGTGCGCACCGGGCCCCCACCAGCAGATCCGTTCCCGCTCGTCGATGCCGAAGACCGCCACGGGCACGTGTTCCAGGAGCGAACCCGGTTCGGAGCGGATCGGGCCGGCACCGTCGTCCCCGACCCTCCAGTGCGGTGGCATCGGGCCCCCTTCCTCCGGGTGGCGCGCGGGCGCGCCCTTCAATTCTGGGCGGCAGGGGCGTCCGGGGGCGAGCGGGGGCGAACCCGGTCAGGGGTGCCGCTCGACCGGCGTCATGGTCCGGTCGGGGACGGCGCGGGGGGCGGGGGTGTCCGGGGCCGCCTCCAGCAGGGCGTCACGGAGCCGGTCCGCGTCGACCAGGCGGGGGGTCCGGTGGTCGGGTTCGCTCAGCCAGGCCGAGGAGGGCGCGCCGTGGCGGCCGGCCGGGACCAGCAGCCACGTGCCGTGGCCGAGGGCGCGGGTTCCGGGCGCTCGGCAGAGGCGTGCCGTCCCGGCGGGGACCAGGACGATCAGCTCGCGCCGGACGTAGTCCGCGAGCACCGGGTAGCCGGCTTCCAGGGGCAGGCCCAGCCGGTCGAGGGCGGCGAGCCCGTGCTCCAGCGGGGCGATGGCGACCGCGTCCCACGTGGTGCCGCAGGCGAGGAGCTCGGTCTGGTGGGCTCCGCCCGCCCAGCTCGCCCGGCGCGTGCCGTCCGGCGTCAGCAGGGCCGCCCAGGGCAGTGGGGTGCGGGGGGTCGGTACGAGCGGCGGGACCGGCGGGATCAGCGCGTTGTCGGTGTTCTCCGCGTTCCGCTGGGCAGGACCGGGCATCGCAGTTTCTCCGGGGGGTCGGGAGCGCGTGGACGTCTTCCACCCCCCGCACTTCACGCTAGGCTCAAAAATTAAGCGTGTCTAGGTTTTCGAGTGGGAGCCTGCGGCTAGGGGGTGTCTTGTCGATCAGGCCGGATCAGCTCGCGGCGTCTGGCGCCGTGCATCGCAAGGCGGACGAGGGAGTCGACGCGGAGCGTCGGCGACTGAGGACAACGCGGCGAGGCGCGGTGCCAGACGCGGCGAGCCCGGCGTGATCGGCGAGACACCCCCTAGGGTTCCTGTGTGAGCACCCCCCGACGCCGCGGCCCCTACGCGAAGACCGCCGCGAAACGGCAGATGATCATCGACGCGGCACTGGCGGCGTACGCGGAGGCCGGCACCCGGGGCGCCTCGGTCAAGGACATCGCCGAGCGGGTCGGCATGACGGACGCGGGCGTCCTGCACCATTTCGGCAGCCGTGAAGCGCTGCTCACGGCCGTCCTGGAGGCTCGGGACACCGCGCTGGAGGCGGCCTACGGCAAGAAGGAAGCCCTCTGGCGGCCCGACATGATCGCGCAGAACGCCGAGACACCCGGTCTCAGCAAGCTGTTCCTGGACCTGGCGGCCGCCGCCGCGGAACCGGACCACCCCGCCCACGGCTTCTTCGCGGAGCGGTACCGCATGCTGCGGGAGCGGTTCGCCGACGCCATCGCCGAGGGCCGGCCGCCCGGGGGCGTTCCGCCGACCGCCGACCCGGACGCCGCGTGGGCGGCTCGCGTGCTCATCGCGGCGGTCGACGGACTGCAGCTGCAGTGGCTGCTGGATCCGTCGATCGACCTGACCGAGGACACCGTCAGGCTGCGGGACCTCCTGATGGACGCCCTCGAACCGGTCCCGCGCGACCCGGCCCCGCGCGACCCCGCTCCGGAGGGGTGACGGGTCCGGGCCGGTCCGCGGCGGGGTTACATGTCCCGGCCAGGCCCGTCCGGGTGTACGTCGGCGTGCGGCATTGCGCCCCTCGGGCCGGGGCGCGAGATTGATCCCATGGCGGTTCGGACCACGGTCGGCGACGACGGCACCCCGTCCGGTGAGGGCGACGACGAGGTGGAGGTGCTGATCGTCGGCGGCGGGCCGGTCGGGCTCACCGCGCGGGCGCTGCTGGAGCGCTGGGGCGTACGCACCTCGCTGATCGAGAAGCACCGCGAACTGTCGCCCTTCCCCAGGTCCCGGCTGGTCAACGTGCGGTCCATGGAGATCTTCCGCCGGCTGGGGCTCGCCGCGCGGATCAGGGCCGCCGCGTTCGCGCCGGAATACGGCCGCATCCGCTTCCGGGACACCCTGCTCGACCGCGACTTCGCCACGGCGGCGATGGTCGGCATCAACGCGCCGGTACCCGAGAGCCCGGTGACCGGCGTGGTCACCTCGCAGGACCGGCTGGAGCCCACGCTGCTGGCCGCGGCGGACACACCCGTGCGGTTCGGGGTCGAGCTCATCGACCTCGTCGAGGAGGCCGAGGGCGTCGTGGCCGTCCTCGTCGACCACGACGGCGGCCGGCAAACCCGGGTCTGGGCCCGCTACGTCCTGGCCGCCGACGGCGCGAACTCCACCGTCCGGCAGCGGCTGGGCATCGGCAGCACCGGCCCCGGAGCTCTGGGGGACTTCACCACCGTCGTGTTCGATGCCGACCTCGACCGCTGGTGCGCCGCTGAGCCCGCCGGGGTCTACTTCACCTCGCACGGAAGCTTCCTGCCGCTCTACCCGGAGGGCGGCTGGGCCTGGTTCTTCCCCACGCCCGACGACGCCGCCCAGGCCGGCCACGCCGACTGGGCGCGGCTGGTCTCCCAGGCTCTCGGCAACGGCACCGCGGCGGACACCGGCTCCGGCTCCGGCTCCGGCTCCGGCGTACGGACCCGTGTGTTGCGGGTACAGCAGTGGGTCATGAACGCGTTCGTCGCCGAACGCTTCCGGCGCGGCAGGGTCCTGCTGGCCGGCGACGCGGCGCACGCGGTCCCGCCGACCGGCGGACTGGGCATGAACGCCGGCATCGCCGACGTGCACAACCTGTGCTGGAAGCTGGCGGGCGTTCTGCGGGGGTGGGCCCAGCCGGCCCTCCTGGAGAGCTACGAGGCAGAACGCCTGCCCGTCGCCGACCGGACCCTCCGGCGTGCCGTGGAGAACACCCAGCTCATGCTCCACGTCCACGGCCGACGCCAGGAACAGCGACGGACGGGCGGCGGCTCCCCGGAGCAGGTCGAACTGCCGTGGTCCGAGGAGTACTTCGCGCAGCTCGGCTTCGTGCTCGGCGTCGCCTACCGCTCCGGCGCGGTCCTCGCCGACGGCAACACCCCGCCGGACCCGTCCGGGACGGGCACGCACTACGTCCCGGCCGCGCTACCGGGCCACCGCATGCCCCATCTCCGTCTGGCGGACGACCGCTCCACCCTGGACGCCTTCGGTGAATGGTTCACCCTGCTCACCCCCGGCCCCGAGCAGTGGGAGCGACAGGCCGTCACCGCCTGCCCGGTGCGCATCGAGGACCTTCCCCCCGAACACGCCGACGCCTGTGGCATCAGCCGGGGCGGAGCGCTCCTGGTCCGGCCCGACGGCCACATCGCCGCCCGCTGGAGCGGCCGCCCATCGGACGACTCGACCCTGCGGCACGCCCTGACCGAACTGACCGGCGGTACGCCCGAGCCGTAGCGGACCACGACCCGTGCTCCGGCGCCGGCGCCGGTCCATCTGCTCGGTGGACCGGCACCGGCCTGCTGGTTTCCGTACGGGCAGGGGTCAGTGCCGGTCGGCCGGGTGCCGGCGGCGCGCGTACACCGCGGCGCCACCCGCCGCCGCCAGGGCCGCGGCGGTCCCCGCGGCCCACTGCCAGGACGTCGCGCCTGCCGGCCGCCCGGACTCGGCCGCTGCCGGGACCGGCTCGCTCTCCCCGAGACCCGCGTACCCTCCGGCCAGGCCCCTGCGGTCGTAGTCCGAGCCGGGGAGTTTGTCGCCGTAACGGGCGGCGACCAGCTTCTGGTAGGCGGCGAGGGTGACGGTGCGCTTGCCGCCGAGGCCGGCGGTCCCCTCCGCGTTCAGCGGCTCGACCGTGCCCGCGGCGGTGAGCCGGTACCAGGCGCCGATCTGCGGCTCGGAGAAGGCACGGGCCTGTGGGGTGCCGCGCCCGGCATGGCTGACGTCCGAGTCGCCGTCCCGGATGCCGGCCAGCTGCCAGCCCTCGGAACCCACGTTCTGCCCGCCCTGCCCCGTCGCGGCGGCGCTTCCCTGAGGTGCGAGGAGCACGGCGGCCCGGTGGCCGTCGGCGGCGGCCACCCGGGAGGCGAGGTAGGTGAGCCGCAGCGCGGTCTGCGGGGTGGCCCGGGTCTTGCCGGACACGAACTCGGGGCTGATCTCGAAGAGCGGCACCGGGTCCTTCAGATCGAACCCCGGCGGCGCCGCGACCGCGGCCGGGGCGTCGGCGGGCCCGCCCTGGCTGCCGCCGTCCGCGGCCGCGGCACCCGGGGCGGGCGGCCGGGTCGCGACCAGGAAGCGGGAGACGGTGTCCCTGGTCTGGTCGCTCCGCAGGGTCTGCCGGGCGGACTGGTAGCCCGCGATGCCGTCCCCGTCCGCGGCCTGCGCGGAAACGTGGGTGCACAGGGTGGCGGCCAGCGCGGCCGTGGTGAGGACGGCTGCCCGGGCGGCCACTCGCGCACTGCGTCGTATGGTCTGCATGGTCGGTCCTGTCCTCAGCCCTGTATGCCGATGCGGGAGTGGGTCCACTGGAACGAGTTGTTGTTGACGTAGGTGTTGTAGTTCCACCAGGTGTAGGTCTGGGTGGTCTGCCACGGGTCACCGACCGCGATCATGTTGCTGGCCTTGTCGTAGCCGTAGATGACGTTCATGTGGCCGCCGCCGCTGCGCCAGCCGAACCGTACGCCGAACGGCCGGCCGGCACCGATCTCCCCGGCCGTCTCGCCGAACGAGGCGTTGCGGTAGAGGCTTCGGCCACTGTCGCGGAGCCCCAGCCGGGCCAGGCCGTTGGCCATGTCCTCCAGCGTCGCGGGCTGGTTGTTGCAGTCCACCCATGTGCCCTGGGCGGCGAGCCGGCAGAACTGTTCCTGGGTGACCGTGCGCCCCCAGTACTTGGCGATCGTCACGCCGGAGGCGTCCCAGCACCACTGGGTCCTGACCTGCTTCTGCATGTCGATCTTGAGCGTTCGGGAGGTGCCGGGGGGCGGGGTGGGGGTCGGGGTGGGCTTCGGGTTCGCACCGCAGACCGGCAGGGGGGTGGTGTTCTCCTTGATGAACGCGTCGGAGATGTAGTACGAGCCGGTGTAGATCCACCGCGGGTTGTTCTCCACGGTGTCTCCGGTCGTCCGGCAGGACATCCGGATCCTGGCGCCCACCTTCGAGGAGCCGGTGACCTGGGCCGAGAGGGAAGGCCTGGCCCGGTGGTTGACGGTGGCGAAACCACCCCGCCCGCCGATGACCGTACCGCTGACCACGTCGGCCTGGGCGAGGACATCGAAGCCGAACAGCAGGCCGCCGGAGAGCGCGGCGGTGGCCGCGGCTATAAGCGCCTTCTTACGGCGGGACGTGCGACGTTTACGCATCATGCTCCTTGATCCGAGCTGTGGGGGAACGTGCCGGAGCGGCGGTGCGGGGAATCCTGCCAGACAGAAATGGGGGCCTGGACACCTTCGCTCTACGCGCGAAGATGTCAGCAATTCAACGATCACCAGATGCGATTTGACGGATCGTCAACACTCCTGCCACTCACATGATTTGACGGCACGCCAGTTGCTGGTCCAGGCCATTCGGGCGCCCCGGAGCCGCGCGGACTTTGCGTAAAGTTGAGACACCCGGCGCTTTATTGGACGCAATGTCAAAAGCCAAATAGCCGAGAGTGCACGCGATGTGACTCTCCATCAATCCCAATTGGTGATTTCGTTCGGATCAGTCGGCGTAGCGGGTGGCGATCGCGAGGGCGCGCTCGCGCAGGGCGGTGCGCAACGACCGCGGGGCCAGGGCTTCCACGTCCGTGCCGAGCTGCCACAGCGCCCATTCGGCGTGCCGGGAATCCTGGAAGGTCACCTCCAGCCGCAGCCGGCCGTCCGCCTCGGGTTCTTCCGCGCGGACGGCCACCGCGGCGTCCAGCAGTTCCTCCCGCCGTTCCGGGTTCACCCGGACCAGCACGGCCAGGTGGCCCTCGGCGAGGAACCGCGCGGAGCGTTCCCGCCAGATCCGGTCCAGATCGACGCGGTTCGGCCGCTCTGCCGTTTCGGGGAGTTCCTCGGCGGCCAGCACCCGCGACAGGCGGTAGGTGCGGTCCGCGCCGGCTCGCGTGGCCAGCAGGTAGGCCCGGTCGCGCACGGTGACCAGCCCGATCGGGTCCACCGTGCGCCACTGTGGCGCCTGACCCGTGGCCGCGTAGTGGATGCGCAGCTTGTGTCCGGCGAGCACCGCTCGCCTGACCTCGATCATCGTGCTGTCGGGCACCTCGTCGGTGACCAGGCGCCGCGAGAGCAGGTCGGTCTCCGGGTCGACGAGGAATCGCCGGGCCGCGTCGCTCGCGGAGGCACGGTGGCTTTCGGGCATCGCGTCGACGACTTTCCGCATGGCCGAAGCGAGCGCGGAGCCGAGGCCGAACGCCTTCTCGCCGCGCCCCGATCCGGCGGTCAGCAGGGCGAGGGCCTCGTCGTGGTTCAGTCCGGTGAGCTCGGTCCGGAAGCCGGGCAGCAGGGCGAACCCGCCATGCCTGCCTCGTTCGGCGTAGACCGGAACGCCGGCCGCGGACAGCGCCTCGATATCGCGCAGCACGGTGCGGGTGGACACCCCCAGCTCGCGGGCGAGTGTGTCCGCCGTCAGCCGGCCGCTCCGGCGCAGCAGGAGCACCAGGGAGACCAGCCGGTCGGCGCGCATGCGGGAACCCTAACGGAATACATGACAGAGGGTGTCGTGATTCATTGCGAGGCTTGTTCACGCGACGTCAGGGCCGGCCGCTGCCGCGCCGACGGACGTACGCGTGACCGATGGATCGAATGGAGATGACGTGACAGTGCAACGAACGGCGGTCAACCCGGTGACGTGGTCGGTGGGGCTGGGTTTCAACCAGGGCGAGCTCGTCTCCGGGCAGACGCGGACCCTGTACGTCTCGGGGCAGACGGCGATGGGCGACGACGGCAAGCCGCGGCATGAGGGGGACATCGCGGGGCAGTTGACGCTGAGCATCGACAACCTGGAGGCGGTGCTCCGCGAGGCCGGCATGTCGCTCGCGAACCTCGTCCGGCTCAACGTCTACACGACCGACGTCGATCAGCTCTTCCCGCACTACGGCGCGCTGGCGTCGCGGTTGGGTGCCGCCGGGGTGGCACCGACCACCACGATGCTCGGGGTGACGCGACTGGCGGTCCCCGGCCAGATGGTCGAGCTCGAGGGGACCGCCGTCGCGTGAGGTGACCCGGTCGTCCCCGCCGCCCGCGGGTGAGGGGGCGGTCCGCCGGGGCGTGATGTGGCGAGAAGCACATTTCGCTCCCGGCGGTTCGTCCGGGGCGGGGTGTCCCCCGTTCCGCCCGGCGGCGGAACGGCTGCGAGGGCCGGGAACAGCGGCCTGCGCGGGGTTGGCGAGGCCCCCGCGCACTCGGGACGGAGTCGGACAGAGGGGCTGAAAGGGCGATGAGGGATGTTTCCGGCGTTACGTACCCTTGTCGGCCGGGGGACCTCACTGCGACACGAGAGCGGCTTTCATGGCGATCACCAGCACGCGTGCCCGGCGCCGGGCGGGCCGTACGGCCCTGGCGGCGGCAGTCCTCATCCCCGTGACACTCCTCGGCGCACCGTCGTACGCCGCCGCGGACGGGGCGACGGAGGCAGGGGGCCCTGCGGGTGCGGCGGGCGCTGCGGGTCCGGCGGGTCCGGCGGGCGCTGCCGCCGGGCGGCCGGGGAACGCACCGGGGACGGCGTCAGGGAAGGCGCCGGCGGCCCGGCCCGCGGCACCGCCGGTGACCATCACCCGGACGGCCATGGGCGCGGAGCGCTCGGTCGCCATCACCATCGACGACGGCCCCGACCCCGTCTGGACCCCCAAGGTCCTCGACGTGCTCGACCGGTACGAGGTCAAGGCCACCTTCTGCATGATCGGCACCAAGGCGCAGAAGCACCCCGCGCTGGTCCGCGAGGTCGTGGCCCGGGGCCACCGGCTCTGCGACCACTCGGTCGGCCATGACACCGCGATGGACCACAAGCCGGTCGCCTACCAGGAGCGGGAGATCGTGGGCGGCAAGGAGATGATCGAGAAGGCGGCACCGGGTGCCCGGGTGGAGTACTACCGGGCACCGGGCGGCGCGTTCACCCCGGACAGCCGGCGGATAGCCGCCGCGCACGGGATGCGGCCGCTGGGCTGGAGCGTGGATCCGCAGGACTGGAGCCGTCCGGGCGTGCCGGCGATCGTGGACAGCGTGCAGCACCCGCTGGTCCGCCCCACCGTCCTCTTCCACGACGGGGGCGGCGACCGCTCCGAGACCGTGGCCGCGCTGGAGAAGGTGCTGCCGTGGTACGCCCGGCAGGGATACGCCTTCACCTTCCCCGCCGTACACTCCGCCTGACCGCACCGGCCGACCGTGCCGGATGACCGCAGCGGCCGTCACGGCCGCCGGATCCGGCCCCGCCCCGCGACCTGGCCGTCGTACGGCGGGGTCAGTCGCGCGCCGGCGCCTCGCCGCCCATGGACATCAGGCCGCGCAGGCCGTCCCGCAGCATCCCGCGGTCGACGCCGCCGAAGAGCGCCTGCTGGGTGACGTAGCCCTGGGCCGCCGCGATGAGGGTGCGTGCGATGTACCGGGCGGGGACGTCGGCGGGGAGCATGCCGGCCTCCCGGTACGCCTCCACGAGTCCCACCCACACCCCGCTGATCTCCTCGAACCCGCGCCGCAGCAGGTCCGCGAGCTCCTCGTTGCGCAGGGTCTCCGTCCAGACCTGGAGCATCAGGCGGGGGAAGTCGCGGGGGTCGGCGCCCGGCTCCCCCGCGCCCACCTCCAGGATCGTCCCGAGGACCTCGGCGATCAGGAGGTCCGGGCCGGGCGGCGGACTCTGCTCCGCCGCCGCCGCGAACGCACCGCGGATCAACGCGAAGGTCTCCTCGGCGATCGCGACGATCAGCTCGTCCTTGCTGCGGAAGTAGCGGTAGACGGCCCCGGCGGACAGGTCCGCCTCCTTCAGCACGTCCTGCATGGACGTGGCGTGGAAGCCGTTGCGCGTGAAGCAGCGGGTGGCGCCGTCGAGGATCTGCCGTCGGCGGGCGTCGAGGTGTTCCTGGGATACGCGAGCCATGCGCCCACGCTAAAACGAACATTCATTCTTGACAAGGCGGAGGGGTCGGAGCACAGTGGGGCCAGATCGTAAAACGAACGATCCTTCTCTTTGAATCGAGTGCCCGCCATGCCCGTGACACCGACCCCACCGACCCCGACTGCCTCCCGCCACGCCGTCCCGGAATCCCGCCGGGTCCTGGCAGTGATCGTCATGGTCCCGCTCCTCGCCGCGCTGGCCCTGTGGGCCTTCGCCTGGCCGGCCACCCGGATGGCCCCCCGCGACCTCCCCCTCGGCATCGCCGGGCCCGCTGCCGCGGCCGCCCCGCTGGAACAGCGGCTCACCTCCCACCAGGGCGCCTTCGAGATCCACCGGTACGCCGACGAGGCCGCCGCCCGCACCGCACTGCAGGACCGCGAGGTCTACGGCGCGGTCGTGGTCACCCCGCAGGGCCCGCACCTGCTCACCGCGTCCGCCGCGAGCCCGGCCGTCGCCCAGCTGCTGACGCAGGCCGTCACCTCCCAGGCACCCGCAGGGAAGGCCATACCCGTCACGGACGTCGTGCCCGCGCCCGCCGCGGACGCGCGCGGCACCGGTTTCGGCGCCAGTGTCCTGCCCCTCGCACTGGCCGGGGTCGCCGCCGGCGCCGTCACCTCCCTCGCCGGACTGCGCGGCGGCCGGGCGGTCACCGCGGTCCTCGGCGCCTCCGCCCTCGTCGGCCTGACCGGGGCCGCGCTGGCGCACACCTGGCTGGGCGTCCTCACCGGCAACTGGTGGGCCGAGGCGGGCGTCCTGGCCCTGACCGCCGCGGCCGTCGCCGCCGGCGTCGCGGGGCTCCACGCCCTCCTCGGCAAGCCGGGCATCGGCCTCGGCGCCTTCCTGGTCGTACTCCTGGGCAACCCGTTCTCCGGCGCCGCGGGCGCGCCGCAGCTGCTGCCCGAGCCCGCCGGGCTCGTCGGCCAGTGGCTGCCGCCCGGCGCGGGCGGCTCGCTGCTCCGCTCGGTCGCGTTCTTCGACGGCGCGGGCGCGGCCGGGCCCGTACTGGTCCTGTCCCTGTGGGCCGCGCTGGGTGTGACCGCGCTCGCGCTCACCGGCCGCCGGTCCGCCCCGGCCGGTACGAGCGCCCCGGAGGCCCCCGTTCCCGTCGACGCGGCCCCGGCCCCGGCTCCCGCTCCCTGACACCCGAAGGACGCGGGGGCCGGCCGGATGCGTCCCGGGGCGCGCCCGACCGTTGGCCGGCCCGGCCGTCGGACGGCCCCTGACCGGCGGCCCCGGTCAGCCGCGAAGGGCCTCGGCCGGTTGTACGGAGGATGCGCGCCGGGCGGGGTAGATCCCGGCCACGACACCGGTCGCCAGACCGATGAGCGGGGCGGTGGCCAGGGTCACCGGGTGCATGACCGGCGTCCAGTCCCTGATCAGCGCCACCACCAGGACGGCCAGTGTGCCGATGGACGTACCGATGAGTCCGCCGAAGGCGCCCAGCGTGCCCGACTCGGCGAGGAACTGGGCGGTGACGTGCCGCCGCTGCGCACCGAGGGCACGGCGCAGGCCGATCTCCCCGGTGCGTTCCAGGACCGCGACCAGGGTGGTGTTGGCGATCCCGACCGCTCCGATGACCAGGCACACCCCGGCGAGCAGCAGGAAGAGCTGCTCGAGGTCGGAGGTCACCGAGGTCCGCAGGCTCTTGGGGTCGGGCGGCGGTACCGCCTTGAGGTACTCCGGGTGGTCGGGGCGGAGCGCCGTGGGGGCCTCCTCGGCCACCTGACGGGCGGCGCCCAGATCGGTGGCGATGAGCATCCTGGCGCCCTCGGCGGGCCGCCCCCAGATGTCGACCGCGGTGGTCTGCGGTACGAGGACCGAGAGCAGCACGTCCGGTTGGCGCTGGACGTCCTCGACGATGCCGATGACGGAGAACGGCTGCCCCCCGATGAAGATCGCCGGCTTGGTCTCCAGTGTCGTGATCCCCAGCCGGGCGGCGATGCCCGAGCCGATCACGGTGACGCGCTGGCGTGCGCCGGTGTGGAAGTCGTCGTAGAGCCTGCCCTGGGAGAGCCGGGGTTCGGCCGCACGCAGGGCACCGGGGGCGGCGGCCACCACGTTGAGGGCTTCCGCTCCGGCACCGCCCACCGGGGCGGCGGTGACGGCGAGTTCAGCGGCGCTGCGCCGGGGCCGTACCGTCCACAGCACGCCGGCGTTCCGCACCCCGTTGAGCCGCTCGACACGGTCCGTGGCGTCGTCCGGGAACGCCGCGCCGGCGAACTTGTCGTGTTCGCGGGCGATGTCCTCGACCGTCACCTCGGTCGCGGACAGCACGTTGAAGCGGTCGTCGATCTGCGAAGAGGCGGTGGCGGTGAGGCCGAGCACCGCGACGAAAGCCCCTACGCCCAGGACGGTACCGAGCATGGTGAGTGCGGAGCGGGCGGGGCGCTGCAGCATCCCGGCCAGCGCCTCGCCCAACAGGTCCCGTGACGCGAACCCGGAGCTTCCGATGTCGGGCAGGGGCGGGGCGTCCCCTGCCTTTCGGATCCGGCTCAGCATGGGCGCACCTGCTCGCTCTCGCTCAGGATGCCGTCCCGGATGGTGACGGTCCGCCGCCCTCGGGCGGCGACGGCCAGGTCGTGGGTGATGAGGACGACCGTGATGCCCTCGGCGTTGAGGGTTTCCAGCAGCTGGAGGACCGCCTCGGCGTTGCCCGTGTCGAGGTTGCCCGTCGGCTCGTCGCACAGGAGCAGCGAGGGCCGGGCGACCAGGGCCCGGGCGATGGCCACGCGCTGGCGTTCGCCGCCGGACATCCGGGTGGGCAGCGCCTCTGTGCGGTGGCTGAGGCCGACCCGGGCCAGTGCCTCGCGGGCCCGTTCGGGGCGCTCGCGGCGCGAGAAGCCGCCGTAGACCATGGCGAGTTCGACGTTCTCGCGGGCGCTGCGGTGCGGCAGCAGGTGGAACGCCTGGAAGACGAACCCGATACGGCGGCCGCGCAAGGTGGTGCGCTCGGTGTCCTTGAGCCGGCCGGTGTCGATTCCGTCGAGAAGGAAGCGGCCCGTCGTGGGGGTGTCGAGGAGTCCGGCGATGTTCAGGAACGTGGACTTGCCCGATCCGGAGGGGCCGACGACGGTGATGAACTCGCCCCGGCGGACCGTGAGGTCGCTGGGGCGGAACGCCTCCACGGGCGGCGGGCCCGGATAGGTGAGTCCGGCCTGCCGGAACTCGATGACGGGCGGTTCGGACGGAGTCGGGGAGGCGCTCATCCGGTACCTCCCTGCGCGGCGCCGTCGGCCCGGACCCCGGTCACCACCCGGACGCCCTCGCGGAGGGCCCCGCCGTCCAGGGGGGTGACCTCGACATGGCCGTCGCCGGTGGTGCCGGGCTTCACCCGGACCCGGCGCTGCCTGCCGTCGTCCTCGAGCACGGTGACCGCCGTGGAGCCGTCGGCACCGGCCGACACCGCCGTGACGGGTACCACCAGGACCTTGCCGCCGGTCGTGGCGGCCAGGACGGTCAGGCGGACGTTCTGCCCGGTCCATTCGGCCTCCAGTGGCCGGGCCGGTGCGAGGACCATCAGATACCCGTCCGCGTCGGCCTGCCCACCGACCTGCCCGCCGGGCGGCTGCCCGGCCTGCGCGCCGCCATCGGTGCGCGGCGTCGTTCGGGTGGTGGCGATGGACCGTACAGAGGCCGCGGCGGTGGCACCGTTGGCCTCGGAGAGGAGCTCAGCCTTCCGGCCCGCCGTGATCAGGCCCTTCTGGTGGTCGGGCACATAGGCGTGTACGACCAGGGGGCCCGCGGCGACGGTCATCACGGCTCCCTGCACCTTCGCGCCGAGCCGTGCGGGGAGGTCCTGCACCCGGGCGGGGAAGCTCTCCAGGAACGTCACCTCGCCGGACGGGACCATGGGGCCGGCGGCCGCCCGCGCGGCTACGAGGCCCTCGCGTGCGGTGACCAGGTCCTCCCGGGCGCGGTTGACCGCTTTGCGCAGCGGCTGCAGGTCGCGACCGCTGCCATCGGCTTTACCCGACGTTCCGGTGGTCGAGCCGGTCGTCTTGTTCGAGCCGGTGCCTGTACCGGAGCCGGCCTCGGCGCTCTTCAGCGCGTCCTTGGCGTCGTCCAGGGCCCGTTCGGCCGAGGTCACCTGTGCTTCGGCTGTGGTGACAGCGGCCGATCCCTCGGTGCCGCCGACCGGAATGGGTTCGTAGCCGGCCGCGTCGTAGAGCTTGGCGACCGCCGACTTCGTGCCCTCGCCGAAACGCCCCCGGTTGTCGGGGGAGGTGGAGTGGCCCAGCCGTTGCAGCGCGTCCTGGAGCTGGCCCACATCACTGCCCTGGGCACCGGGCTTGAGGTCACGATAGAGGGGAACGGTGCCCTGGAGCGCGATCACCGGACGGCCGGAGATCTCGACCAGCAGCCGGCCCGCGCGTACCTCGTCCCCTGCCTTCAGCGGCAGTTTGGAGACCGTGGGACTGCCTCCGTCGGCCGTGCCGCCGGGGGTGATCTCCACGCTCTGGCCGGCGACCACGGTGCCGCGCAGGACCATCGAGGAGGCCAGCGCCCGGTACTCGACCGGCGTGGTGATCACGGACGGTGCCGGAGGCCGGGAGTCCGCCGCCGCCTGAGCGGGCGACTTGATCAGCAGGGAGGCCCCGAAGCCCGCCCCGGTGAGCGCGACCGCACCCACCGCGATCAGGGCGAGCCAGCGGCGCCTGATCCGCACGCCGTCACCTGCTTTGCCTCCGTTGGCGCCGACTGCCTCGGCCGCGTCCACGGAGGGTTGTCCGTCGTTCTGCATTCAGTTCGCCAATGCCTCGTTCGCCGACTTGATGACCGCGCCCTGGTCCTTCTTGATCTCGGCGAAACCGGCGGCGTTCTGGTCGATGTAGTCGTTCTGGATCTTCGCTTCGGCGCGGAGCAGCACGGTGGCGAGTCTGGTTTCCTGCTTGCACCTCACATCGGCCCTGGCCACGATCTTCTCCTCCGGCGACGCGGAGTTCCCCTGGGGCGCGTATTTCTCGACGGGCTGCAGGAAAGCGGTGTGCTGATATCCCGACTTCTTCATGCAGGCCGCCCAATCGTCCTGCGCCTTCTTGAACTCCGGTGTCTCCTGGGCCCTCCCGAAGGAGGAGTAGTCGATGCTGAGGAGTCCGATCTTGCCCTTGGAGGGGTCCTGCACCTTGTCGAGCCCCAGCTTGCGGCCGGCCTCGCCGATGCAGCCGCCCTGGGGGATGTCCTTGCCCTGGTAACTGCCGCCCGCACCCGTCTTGCCGCCCTTGGCGCCGTAGACCATGTACGCCTCGGACGGAAGCTTGGTCCCGCTGGACACCACGCCTTCGGCGTGCTCGCGGTCATCTGCCGATGGGATCACGTGATAGCCGTGTTCAGCGGCGAGCTTCTCACTGACCACGCCGTATCGACGGTTCACGGCCTTGGACGGCTCGGCCTTCTTGACGGGCCAGTCGAAACCGAACCGCTTCATGCAGTCGGCAGCCAGCCTGGAATGAGCGGAGTCGACCTGCGCCTGCTGCTCAGGGGTGAAGAGGTAGGCCGACACCGGGAGGACGATGTCGGCCTCTGTGACGACATCCCGGACAGCGGAACCGCCACCGCCGGCGCCGGCCTGTTCCTGGCTTCCCTCCGAACAGCCGGTGAGCAGCAGCGTGCCGACCCCAGCGGCGATGACGAGACGCGTGTAACGCAAGGGAACCCCTGGATAGAGTGGATGTGCGCGGTGGGGCGGAATTGGCCTCCGCCCCACCGTGGTCATGAGCCGACGATCAGAAGTTGTACGTGCTCCCCAGGCAGCTGTCGCCGAACCTGTGGGAGTTCATGTTGTCGTTGGCCTGCTTGGTGGAGGTGATGTAAATGCTCGCCATGTTCTTCACCCTGCCGTAGTCTGCAATCTTGAAGCAGGGGCCGGCGTACCCGGAGTTGTAGAACACCGAGACCCTGCTGTCCGGGTCCATGTTGTTGATGGAGCTGACGTTGTCGGGGTTGTAGTCACCCTGGTAGACCGCGGGCTGGCCGCCGTAGTAGGTGATCTGGGACCAGTTGGGACGGGAGCTGAAGTCGTCCCGATACAAGCCATTGAAGTCGCTGTCCGAGTGGAGACAGACGTTGTCCCAGGTGCAGTTGTAGGCCTGTGCGGGCGCGGCCATGGCGACTCCCGCGCCGAACAGGGATGCCGCGGCAAGCAGCGCTGCTGAAGTACGTCGAATCATGAGCTTTTCCTTGTCTTCGATAGATGCCGAGATAACGGCCGATAGCCCGGTCTTCTGCCGATCTCCCAAACCAGCCTGGAGGATCAGGCGATCAAGTTGGCAACCACTTAAGCAGCCAACAAACTTCCTGATTGACGCCCGGCGGGTGCGAATTGACCACTCCGCGACAGCCGCGATCCCTCATTAGGCGCAGCACGAACAGGGACAGTTACCCAGTTCCGGCTGACCCCATCCGATGCCGACGCCGCACCTAATCACAGTCCGCGAATTTTGTTCACGCCGGACCAGTTTGGCCAACGGAGAATTTAGGCCGGAGCGGCGCGTGGTGGTGTGCGTCGAGTGCCGGGTTCTTGTGCTCTGCGTGCCGTGGGGCCGCCGTGGAGAGCACACGATGCTCGGTGGGGGTGATGCCGTAGGCGTCGCGGAACGCCCGGCTGAATCCGGTGGCGCTGGAGAAGCCCCAGCGCGCCGCGATTGCCTGAACGGGCTGGCCGCTCAGCTCCCTGCGCGCGAGGTCGCTGTGGGCGCGCTCGAGCCGGCGTTGGCGGATGCACGCAGCGACGGTCAGGTGCTGGCCGTCGAAGAGGGCGTGGAGACGCCGCAGGGACATGTTGTGCCGATCGGCGATGGTCTGGGGAGTCAGGCCGGGGTCTCCGAGATTGTTCTCGATGAAGCGGTAGACCCTCTGCAGCCTCTCCTGCGCGCGGGCCTCGGCAGGCGCCTGGCCGGGGTCCCCGAGCTGCCGTGCGAGGAACGCGGTGGCCAGGTCCAGGGTGACGGCCCCCATCGCATGCAGCTCCTCCGGGCGACAGTGCGGGCCGCGTGCGACCAGCGCCTTGAGGAAGTCGGCGAGGATTGCCCCTGACCCCACGTCTGCGGCCAAACCCTGCGCCAGCAGACGGTCCACCCGGTCCGAGCCGAGCGCCAGGGCCTGACGGGGAATCTGCATGACCAGCGCCTCACCCTGCCCGCCCGTGAAGGCCCCTGCACTAGGTCGCGAGGTGTCCGTGAGCACCAGGCCCCCCGCGACCACCGAATCGTTGCCTCGCTGCGAGATCCCGAAGGTGCCCTGCGTGATGAGGGCCAGCTGGAGGCGCTCGGGATCGCCACGCCGGACATGGGCCGATGTGCGGCGCGAGACAACGGGTGAGCAGGCCGTCGAAGTGAGCTGTGCAACGCCGAGATCCAAGTGCATGAGGCTCGCCCGGAAGTCGGCTGCATGCCGGGTGTTGAGCGTGACGGGCATCACATCGCTGGATATCGCCTCGCAATACCAATCAAATCTGTCCTTGCGCTCGACAACATCCGACGTAACCAGCGACACCATGCGATCCCTCACACATCGACGTGGCGGCGGTCCAGTCCCTTTTGTCACACCGTCGTGCTCCACCCCCACCGCCACGTGATCGATTATCAGACACACTTTCGGCCACACCCTCGGGTTCCCGGTTCACTGCGGCGGTCGCCGACGAGCTGCCCGGGCGCAGCGGCGCCCTGCCGGCCGTCGCGACACGGAGGCGGCCGAGTCGTGCCGGTGCCGACGGCACGCAACGGGACAGCGTCCACGACAATCGCCCGCGCCTTCGTCTTCAACGGGCCGAGGACACCCGGCCGCACGAACCGCCGTACTCCGCCGACCACGAGGCAGGCCACGTCGTGCTCGGCAGGCACTCGCCGAATTCGAGTCCACCGGCCCCGTCGGCGCGTAGCGTCGACACCGCAGACACACACGAGGGGCTCGCTACGGGCCCGCCCCCTGCATAAGGACGCACACTATGACCACCGCAGCAGACCCCACCCCTCGCCAGCCGTCCCCCCTGCCGCTGCGCACCCTCGGCGACATCAGGGCCGCCCTCCGGGACGGCCACGGGTTCCCCGGCGACCGGGACAACTTCGAAGCCGCCCTCACGAGGGCCTTGGAGGCGTCCGACGAGACCGACCTCCAGGCCGTCGCCGAGGTGATCGTCGACTACCGCGGGCGGATCCGGCTGCGCAGTGACCCGGCCTTCGAGGCCGCACTCGCCGAGGGCCTGGAGCTGACCCGCACCATGAAGGGACGTTCGTGAGCGAGGTCATCGTCGATATGACGGCGTTGGCGCGGAAGCGCGTCGAGGCCCTCGGCCTGGTCGCCGAGGCCGCCGTCGAGGATCTGGCCGCCGAGCTGGAAAGGACGCCGCGCCTGGGGGTCCTGGTCGGCACCTCGGGGGACTCGGAGATCTACAAGACGCGCATGGAAGGCCGGCAGGGGATGCCGGGCCTGGCGGTGGCGTACCTCTACACCCCGCAGCCCCCGCCCCAGACGGTCGCGATCGTCTCCGTGGTCCCTGACGACACCGCCCCCGCAGACTGATCTTCCTCGCGTACATCACGAAGGCCTCTGCCGATCCGATCTCGGTGGGGGCCAACTTGTTGCCCGGGGTAGTGGGTCGTCCGCCCCCTGCTGCCGCCATTCATTTCGCGTGATGTTCCGAGAACACCCTGAGCTGCGGCGTGTTTACGAACTCCCCCGCGAAGCCCCCCGTCCGCCCATACGCGCGTACGGATATCCGGAAAGCGAACGCGGGCGATCAGCGGTGCAGGAGGTTCGGCCAGTCTTCCGGGACGCGGCCGGCCGGGCCCGGGGCCGGCTGGTCGGCCGGATGGCCGGTCGGCGGGGCCAGCTCGGGGCCGGAGGAGTACAGGTCGTCGGTGTCGTAGTTCCAGAACCATTCCTCGCCCGGCTCGAAGCTCTGCACCAGCGGATGCCCGGTGGACTTCCAGTGGGCGGTCGCGTGCCGGGCCGGTGAGGAGTCGCAGCAGCCGATGTGGCCGCACTGCGCGCAGCGCCGCAGGTGGAACCACCAGCCGCCGACCGCGTCGCAGTCCCCGCAGCCGGTTCCGCCGGGCGGGACGCTCGGGTCGATTCCGTCGATTCCGTCTGTCTCGGTCATACGGGCTCCTCGGCGGTGTCGGTCATGCGGGCTGTTCGTCGGTCGCGGCGTCGGGAGCGGTCAGCGGGAGCAGGACCTGGAACCTGGTGTCCCCCGGAACGGACTCGACCTGGAGGCTGCCGTGGTGCTTGTTGACGACGATCCGCCAGGATATGTCGAGGCCGAGGCCGGTGCCCTCGCCGACCGGCTTGGTGGTGAAGAAGGGGTCGAAGATGCGACCGCGGATGTCCTCGGGGATTCCGGGGCCGGTATCGCGGAACTCGACGAGGAGGCGGTCGCCCTGCCTCGCCGTGCGGACCGTCAGGGTGCCGTCACCGCCGGTGCCCGCCATGGCGGCGACCGCGTTGTCGACGAGGTTGGTCCACACCTGGTTGAGTTCCGCCGGGTACGCGGGAACCTCCGGGAGGGATCGGTCGTAGTCCTTGACCACCCGCACCCGGGGGCCGATCTTGCCGGACAGCATGAGCAGGGTGCTGTCGAGGAGTTCGTGGACGTCGACCTCGCGGTGCGGGGCGCGGTCGAGCTGCGCGTACTGCTTGGCCGCGTCCACGAGGTGGGAGATGCGGTTGGTGGAGTCGTCGATCTCGTCCATCAACAGCTCGGTCTCGACCGTGTAGTTGAGCCAGCCGATGGCCCCCGGGAGGATGTCCTCCGACACGGTCGCCGCGACCTGCTCCAGCCAGTCCGTGTCCAGCCCGGCCTGTACGAAGGCCGGCGCCACCCGCCAGCCCTCCGGCATCCCGTGGTCCTCCAGCCAGTCGGCGAGCTGGTCCTCCCGGTCGGACGCCTCCAGCGGGCTGAGCACCGGTGCCTTGGCGACGCGTTCGGCGGTGCGTTCCTGGATCTCGATGAGCTCGGCGAGGGCCTCCCTGGAGTAGGGGCCCCGGGCGATGACGGCCAGCTTGTGCCGCATCTTCCCGACCCGTTCGCGCAGGGCCGCGGTGGCCCGGACGGCCGCCGCGGCCGGGTTGTTGAGTTCGTGGGTGAGACCGGCGGACAACGAGCCGAGCGCCAGGAGGCGTTCGCGGTGGCCGATGGCCCGCTGGGTGTTCTTCGCTCCGAAGAAGAGCCCCTCCAGCAGGTGCGCCGCCATCGGGAACCACTCCTGCATGATGTCCGCGAACGACTGCGCCGACAGGACGAAGAAGCGGCTGGGCTCGGTCACCCGCATGGAATTGACGTACGTCTGCGGTACCCGGTCGCCCAGGTACGCCTGCATGGCCCCGGCGTACACGCCGCGCTGCGAGGTGCGGCTCACTTCCACGTCGTCGCCGCCGACCCTGCGGTACAGCACGACGGTGCCCTCGATCATCACGTAGAAGCAGGTGGCCGGGTCGCCCTCGGTGTAGACCGGCCCGGCCTCGAAGCGTTCCACCCGCCCCTCGGAGCACAGCCGCCCCAGCTGTTCCGGGGAGAGCTTCTCGAAGAGGAACAGCGAGGCGATTTCCCGCGGGTCGCAGGACATGGCCTGCCCGCTCATGACGGCTCCGCCCCTCTCACGACTCCTCCAGGTAGCGGTGGACGAGCATCACGGCCATGGCTCCTTCTCCGACGGCGGAGGCGACCCGCTTCGCGGACCGGGCGCGCGCGTCGCCCGCCACGAACACCCCGGGAACGCTGGTCTCCAGGTGGTACGGCGGCCGGTCCAGTTCCCATTCGGCCGGCGGGCGCCCGTCCGGGGTGAGGTCGGGACCGGCCAGGATGAAGCCGTCGGCGTCGCGCAGCACCGTTCCGCCCAGCCAGTCGGTGAGCGGAGCCGCACCGATGAAGACGAACATCCACTGGGCCTCGACCTCGTCGGTGGCGCCGGTGTCCACGTCGCGCAGGGTGAGCCGTTCCAGGTGTTCCTCGCCGTGTGCCGCCTCGACGGCGGTCCGGGTCCGGACCGTGATGTTCGGCGCTTCCTCGATCTGCTGGACCAGGTAGTACGACATCGAGGCCGTGAGGGACTCCCCGCGCACCAGCAGCGTCACCGACTTCGCACCGCGCGCCAGGTACACCGCTGCCTGACCTGCGGAGTTCGCACCGCCGACGACGTACACGTCCTCGCCCTCGCAGGAGGACGCCTCGGTGAGGGAGGAGCCGTAGTACACCCCGCGGCCGGTCAGGTCCGCACAGCCCGGCGCCCGGAGCTGCCGGTAGGACACGCCGGTCGCGAGGATGATGCTGTGCGCGGCGACCGCCGAGCCGTCGGAGAAGCGCACGACGCGGGCCGCACCGCATGCTTCCAGTCCGGTGACCTCGCGCGCCGTGAGGATCTCGGCGCCGAACCGGCTCGCCTGGCGGCGGGCGCGTTCGGTGAGCTGCGCGCCCGACACCCCGTCCGGGAAGCCGAGGTAGTTCTCGATGCGGGAGCTCTGGCCGGCCTGCCCGCCGGTCGCCGACCGTTCGACCAGTACGGTACGGAGCCCCTCGGAGGCCCCGTAGACGGCCGAGCCGAGCCCGGCCGGGCCGCCGCCGATGACGACGAGGTCGTAGAACTCGGCGGCCGGTGTGGTCGCGAGCCCCACGCGGGCGGCCAGTTCGGGTGTCTCCGGCTCGATCAGCGCGGTGCCGTCCGGTGTGACCACCAGGGGCAGGCGCCGGCCGTCGGTCCCGGCCGCCTCCAGCAGCCGCTGTCCCTCGGGCTCGTCGGAGGAGTACCAGCGGTAGGGGACCTGGTTGCGGGCCAGGAACTCCCGCACCTGTGAGGAGCGCGCCGACCAGCGGTGCCCGACCACCTTGGTGGCGGGTACCGGCCGGTGGTCACTGGAGCGCCAGGCCGCGATCAGGTCGTCCAGGACCGGGTAGAGCTTCTCCTCGGGCGGGTCCCAGGGCTTGAGGAGGTAGTGGTCGAGGTCGACGACGTTGATCGCGTCGATGGCCGCGTTGGTGTCGGCGTACGCGGTGAGCAGCACGCGCCGCGCGCCGGGGTAGACGGCGAGGGCCTGTTCGAGGAACTCGATGCCGTTCATCTGCGGCATGCGGTAGTCGGCGAGGATGACGGCCACCAGGTCGCCGCGGAGCTTCAGCTCGTGCAGTGCCTCCAGTGCCGAACCGCCGGATTCGGCGCGCACGATCCGGTATCCGCCGCCGTAGTGGCGCCGCAGGTCGCGGGCGATGGCGCGGGAGACCCCCGGGTCGTCGTCCACGGTGAGGATGACGGTCCGCGCTGCGTCGCCGGCCTGTGCCATGCGTGACCACCCCGCGTGCTGCGGTCGTCCGGCACGGCGGGTCGCCCGCGCCGGTTCCCGCCCATCGTATGTTCGATCCCGCGGCGGCGCGCCGTACGGCCGGCCGGGGCGCTCCGTGTACGCGGCCGGTCGCTCCCTGACACCGGGGCTGCGGGGGGCCGGCCTTGCCCGCCGGCGCAAGACACCCCTTAGCCGGGGTCCCCGGGGGGCCGGAAGCCGTTGAACAGGTCGTCCAGACCCCGCCGGGCCAGGCGGTCGGGGGTGACCCGGACCGCGAGATCGCGGGCGGCCACCGCGAGGGGGCTGCGCAGGGCGCCCAGCCGGCCGGCCCGGCGGGCGCGGAGGCGTACGGCGTCGGTGCGGTCGCGGCGGGCGGCCGTGTACGCGGCGAGGGCGGCCGTGAGGGAGCGGTCGTCGTCCGCGCCCGCCCTGCCGTCCCCCCGGGGGAGGAGGCGGGCGAGGACCGCGGCGTCCTCGATGGCCTGGCAGCCGCCCTGGCCGAGGTTGGGCGCCATGGCGTGGGCGGCGTCGCCGAGCCAGGCGATCCGTCCCTGGTGCAGGCGCGGGAGCGGGGCGGCCAGGTCGTGGAGGTCGTTCTGCAGCACGTCGGCGGGGTCGAGGCGGCCGATGCGGTCGAGCAGGGCCGGGATCGGGTCGTGCCAGGATCCGAAGCGGTGCCGGAGTTCGGCGCGCGGGTCGGCCGACCGGGTCCCGGCCGGTACGACGGCGGTGGCGTAGAGGTAGAACCGGCCGTCGGCGAGCGGGGTCACACCGAACCGCTCGCCCCGTCCCCAGGTCTCGCTCATGGCGGGTATGCGCAGGTCCGGGGCGTCCACGATGGTCCGCCAGGCGGTCTCACCGAGGTAGTGCAGGCCGGGGTGGGACGGGAAGAACGCCTTCCGCAGCGGGCTGTGGATCCCGTCGGCGGCGACGACCAGATCGGCGGAGAGGTCGTCCCGGCCGGCCTCGGTACGGACGGCCGGGCAGCCCGCCGCGTCGTCCACGCCGGTCACGGGAGTGCCGTAGCGAAGGGCCTCGGGCGGCAGACCGGCCGCCAGGGCGGCGGTGAAGGCCGGCCGCGGCACCGCGACCGGCGCGGTGCCGTAGCGGGCGGCCATGTCCGCCGTGGCCATCCGTACGAGCCACCGGCCGTCGCTGCTGCGTACGCCCATCGTCGCCGGGACGGCACTGCCGACCGCGCGGGCGGCGTCGACACCGATGGCATCGAGGGCCCGCAGGGCGTTGGGGGCGAGACCGATGCCGGCACCGGTGGTGGGCGGCTCGGCGGCGCGTTCGCACACGGTCACGTCCCAGCCGCGGCGGTGCAGCGCGAGCGCGGCGGTCAGCCCGCCGATGCCGGCCCCGACCACCACCGCATGACGTCTCGGCACAGAACACCACTCCCCTCGCGTCCGGCATCGGCCACGGCCCCGCTCCGGAGCCCTGGCCGGGGGCCACGCCGGGGCCCACTCCGCAAGGCCACGGTATCCCCACCCGGTTGGGCCCGGGGGCGCCATGCCGTCCGGCGATGCCCTGGGGTGTCCTACGGGGCGTCCGTACCGAAGGGGTTGTCGATCACGTAGCGCCAGTGGCCGTCCGCGCCGCGGCGGGCGACGTCGGTGGCCGTGCCGCTCATCCGGACCTCCGCACCATCGGGGCCGGTTCCGGCGATCTCCCAGTCGACGATCAGGAGGGCGATGTCCCCGGCCACGTACGTGTGGCGCGGCCGCAGGGTGATCGGCAGCCCCAGGGCGAGGAAGCGGGCGTTGGCCTCGGTCAGTTCGGGTCCCGACACCTGGCGGCCGGGCTCCGGGACGAACGCCGCGCCGGGCTCGTAGGCCAGGTCCACCAACCCGGCGTCCCCGGTGGCGAACAGCTCGGCGAACACGGCCGGGTGTTGCCCGGGTTCGGTGGCGAGGGGGACAGTGGGCTCGTGGAAACGCACGTCGAAGGTCATGACCCCAGCCAAGCGACCCTTCGCGTGGGTCACCAAACGGAAACCCACGGGGACTGGGACGCAACTCTGGTGCCGGACGCGCGCGGGCGCACCGACCGGCCCCTGCCGCACTGCCCGGTGGAGATCGCGCTCGCCGCGGTCTCGGGCCGGTGGACGACCCTGGTCCTGCGCGAACTGATGCACGGCCCGCACTCGTTCACGGCGCTGCGCGAGAGGCTCCCCGCCCTGGGGGCGAAGGTCCTCAGCGAGCGGCTGCGTGAGCTGGCCGGCCGCGGCCTGGTCGTACGGGAGGAGCAGCGCGGCTTCCCGGTGCGCACCCGCTACCGGCTCACCGCGCGGGGCGAGGCCCTGCGGCCGCTGCTCGTGGAGTTGTACCGCACGGGGGCCGCCCTGTCCGTCCCGCCGTCCGTCCCGCCGCCCGTCCCGCCGTCCGTCCCACCTCGCGCCTGACGGACCGGCGCCGATGCGATCTTCGCCGTTCGGCGTTTCGATGGGTTCATGCGGCAGACAGTCATCGGTGGGGCGGCCCTCCGTGCCGGAGCGGCCGCCGTGCTCGTCGTCTCGGGCCTGGTGTTCGCGCCCGTGGCGTCGGCGGGGCCGCTCGCGGTGACTCCCGTCGCGGAGCGCTGCTCCCCGGGCTGGGTGTGCGGCTGGACCTCGCCCGGCTACACCGGGGTGGTGAGCCCGGTGGCGGAGGACATGCCGTGGTATCCGCAGACCACTGCCTATGTCGGCTTGAACAACGGACTGTCGGTGTGGAACGGCGTCTCCCGTACATGGCGGTCCGGCAACGCGGTGTGGGGCCGGTGCGTCACCGTGTACAACACGACCCACTACCGGGGCGCAGCGCTCACCCTCCGGCCCGGGATGGGCATCGAGCACCTTCCGGGGGCATTCGGGCACGTCCGGTCCAACAGGTTCCACGCCTGCCGCGTCGGTTGACCGCCCCGTCGCCCGCGACGGTGACGGTGACGGTGACAAACCCGCTTCGGCGGACACGCAGCCGGATGCGTACAGTGGCGCGGGTGCCTCGGCCCGTACGGCCGGTGGCCGGCGGTGAGGGAGGTTTCCGACGTGTGTCGTCGTCTGCCGTTGTTCGTACTGGCGCCGGTCGCGCTGCTGGCCGCCGGGGCTGCTCTGGTGGTCGCGGCGCCCTTCGGTACGAGCGGGCAGCCGGTGACCATGAAGCAGCTGATGTCCGTGCTGCCGCGCGGCAAGGACGTTCCCGGCTACCGGGCCGTGTTCCAGCGACCGGAGACCGGGATCGGCCCGTCGCCCGAGCACCACTGCGGAAGGGTCGAGTCCGCCCTCTGGTCGCCCGACCGGATGCCCGTCGCGTCAACGCGTGTCGTACTGAGCTCTACGAGGGGCGGTCAGGAAAGGCACGTCGTGGACTCCTACAGCTACGCGGAGGACGACGCGGAAGTGATCATGGACGAGCTGCGGGCCTCGATTCCCGCGTGCGCGCACTACAACTCCTACTTCGCCGACCTCTACCTGCGGTTCGGAACGAAACCGGCGGAGCCCCCGTTCGCGGTGGGCGACGAGATGGTCGGCTACCGGGTCCTGGCCCCGCCGGAGGGGCACGTGGACCTCGCGGGTTCAGGGGTCCCCCTGGGACCGGGCCCCCTCCGGGAGCCGGGCGCGTCGACCACGTTCGTCCGGACCGGCGGCGTGATCACCCGGTACCGGCTCCCCGTGCCGCAGGACATCCCCGAGGGCTTCCACGAACGGTTCCGGCGGGCGCCGGACGCCGAGGACTGACCGTGCCGGCAGGCGGCCGGACAGGACAGGCAGGCAGGCAGGCAGGCAGGCAAGACAGGCAGGGCAGGCAGGGCAGGTCAGCGGAGCGATTCCTCCGGCGGGCGCTCGCGCAGGGCGCCGTACGCCAGGAAGTAGGCGGGCACTCGGTTCAGCCACTGCGAGTCGGTGACGAGCTCGGTCAGCCGCTTCGCCCTGCGGGGGTTCCCGAAGGCGGTGCGGCCGGCCAGCAGCGGCTCGATGACCTGGGTGTGGGCGAGCCGCTGGAGGCCCTGGGTGGCCACGGTGGTGGGCAGGCGACGGTGCTGGACGCGCCGTACGTCCCGCAGTCCCACGGTGCCCTCGCGCAGCGGCCGTACGAGGTAGCGGGCCGCCGCCACCGCGTCCTGTACGGCGAGGTTGATGCCGATGCCGAACACCGGTGACATCGCATGGGCGGCATCACCGATGCAGAGCAGCCCGGGACGGTGCCAGCGGCGCAGCCGGTCGAGCCGTACGTCGAGCAGTTTGACGTCGTCCCAGGACGTGAGGGCATGGGCCCGGTCGGCCAGCCAGGGCACGGCGTCGGTGAACCGGCCCATGAAGCGGTCCAGACCCTCGGCGCGGCGGCCGGCATCGGTCCCCTTGGGGATGAGGGCCGCGCACTGCCAGTAGTCGCCCCGGTCGATCAGCGCGGTGAAGAACCTGTCGCCGAGGCCGCCGACGAGCCCGCTGGGGTCGCCCTCGTGCCGCGGGAGCCGGAACCACCAGGCGTCCATCGGGCAGGGGAAGCGCTCCAGCCCGAGCTCGGGCATCGTCCTGGCCAGCGAACCGCGGCCGTCGCAGGCGACGGTCAGGGTGGCCCTGAGCTCGCCGGTGCCGCCGTCCGCCGTGCGGTAGCGCACACCGGTGACGCGTCCCCGTTCGATCAGGAAGGAGGTCGCCTCGGTGTCCATGCGCAGACGGAAGGACGGCTCGCGGGCCGCTTCGTCCGCGAGCAGGTCGAGCAGGTCCCACTGCGGGACCATGGCGATGTAGTTGTACCTGCCGTGCAGCGCGCCGATGTTCCCGACCGTCACCAGCGACCGGTCCGGCCCGATGGGCAGCTGAACCGATGTCACCCGGCGCTGCGGCAGCCGGGCGAAGCGTTCGGCGAGACCGATGTCCTCCAGCAGCGACAGGGTGGAGGGATGCACGGTGTCACCGCGGAAATCGCGCAGGAAGTCCCCGTGTTTCTCCAGCACCGTCACCTGCACACCGGCTCGGGCCAGCAGGAGGGCCAGGACCATTCCGGCGGGCCCGCCTCCCACGACGCAGCAGGTCGTACGCTCCACGGCAACCAGTCCCTTCGCGGCCGGGGGTGACTCAGGGCACGTATACCGCACCCACGGCCGCGCGCACGGCAACGGCGCCGACACCCCCCGCCCGGGTCAGGCGGGCGCGCGGCGGTCCGCGGCGTCGAAGCGCGCGAGGGCGAGGGCGCCGGGCCGCAACGCCTGCTCCAGGGCCGCGGCGAGGCCGTCCCCACCATCGTCCTCGCACTCGTCCCCGCGCTCCTCCCTGCGCTCCTCCCCGCACTCGTCCCCGAAACCGGCCCTGAAGCCGTCCTCGAGGCCGCCGAGGGCCTCGGCGGTCTCCTCCACCGCGTCCCGGACGATCTCTGCCGCGATCTCCTCGACAGGGGTGCGCGGGCCCAGCTTGCTGACGGCGGCCGCGGCGCGGGCCGGGGTGAGGAGGGCGGTGACCTGGCCGAGGAGCCAGCCGGGGACGCCGGCGGCACCCGTGGGCGGCACCCGGTAGGGGCGGGAGCCGTCGTAGCGCCCGTCCTCCGCGAAGGCGGGGTGCTTGGACTTGGCGACCGGCCGCGTACCGGCGGGGATACCCGCGGGGGACCACCACATGCCCGCCGGCTTGACGACCAGGCCCTCGGCGAGGTTGCCGGGCAGGCCGGGCAGGCCCAGCAGGGCCGGTACGCGGGTCGGGAACACCGGGCTCCGGTCCTGGACCCGGTCGAGGGCACCATGGGCGATCAGCGGGGCGCAGTGCAGGCCGGCGGCCGCCGCGGCCTCGCGCAGGACGCTGTCGCCGACCCAGAGCAGGCCGCCGTCGCCCGCGTCGCCCTTGCCGTCGCCCTCATCGCCGTCATTGCCGTCATTGCTGTCCGTCCCGCTGGCCCCGCCGGCCCCGCCTCCGATCGTGGCGTCGAACGGCAGCCAGAGGAGTCCCGGCGCGTACCAGACGCCCGTCTGCACCGGCTCCGTTCCCGGTGAGGCGGGCACGTCCGGGTGGGGGTAGCGGCCTCCCGCCAGTTCGCCGTAGATCGTCACCGGAGCCTCGGCGCCCACGCCGTGCCGGCGGCGGAGGCCGGCGGCGCACCGGTCCGCGGCGACGGCCAGGGCCGGCCAGATCCGTGCCACGCCGAAGAAGTCATCGAGGCCGCCCTCCCCCAGCAGTTCACGGCGTTTGGCCGGGCGGATCCCGGTGCGGTCGCACACGACGGCGAAGTTCGCCCCGTGGACCTTCTCCAGCGCGACCCACTCCCCCTTGGCCCGCGTCTCGCCGAGCCTGATCCTGGACGGGATCTTCGGGTACGGCGACCAGCGCCCCTCAGTCACGGGCACCGCCGTGCTGGTGCTGTTCCGGCAGGCTGCTGTCCGGGTGGACCCAGAGCAGGACGTTGGCGGGCCGTGCGTCGCCGAAGAAGTCGAGGACCTCCCGGTCCGAGTGGCGCAGGCTGAAGTGGGTGAGGACGAACACCGTGTCCGGGTGCGCCTCCACGACGGGCCGCAGCCGGCTCCAGACCGTGTGTCCGACGCGGTCGGCCCGCTCCGTCTCGGCGTCGTCCAGGTAGGTGCACTCCGTGATGATCACCGGGTATTCGAACAGCCATGGGTTGTCCTCGAAGACGCTCGCGTGGGTGTCTCCCAGGAAGGCGAACAGGGGCTTGCGCACCTCGTGTTCCACCCGGACGCCATCCGCGCGGCGCCGGGCCATGACCCGGCCGAACTCTCCGCCCCTGCCGTCCGCGGTGAACGAGCGGCGCAGTTCCTCGTACTCGGGGAGCAGTGCCGTGCGGCGTTCCGAGAAGGCGTACCCCACGCACGGCACCTTGTGGGCGCAGTCCACCACGCGTACGTGGTGCCCGCAGCGGCCGAAGGTGAACTCGTCGCCCCCGCGCACCCCGTGGAGCCGGCCGTTCGCTGCCAGGGCCGGGTCGTAGGCCGGGCCGTGGTTCAGCTCGGCCGAGGCCTTCAGGAAGGCCTGCGCGTAGGGGACCGCGGCGGCCGGCAGGTGGATGTCGACGCCGCCGGGCCTGGCGGCGAGGTAGTCGAGGTCCTTGGCGTGGTCGTGATGGGTGTGCGTGAGGAAGACCGTTTCCGGCTGACGGCCTTCGGCCAGTCCGGCGTCGAGCGCGCAGCGCAGTTCCGGGACGTGGAAGAAGGTCTTGTCGTTGGCGCGTGAGTACCCCGTGAGGGTGAGCTCGGTGCCGGGTATGCGCCAGGTCTTCCACTGCCGGAACGGGTGTCCCCGCTCCAGCCGTTCGGGGTGGGCGGGGAGTGCGGAGATTGCGGGGCGTGCGGTCCGCGGGGGCGGCTGTGTCATCGGTGCCTCCGTCGGACCGCCGTGATCAGGTGAGGTCCCGATGGTAGCGGGGCCGTTTTCGGCGGGCGCATGGTTTTCGCGTGCGGTGGTGGAGCGGGCCGGCGGGGCCGTCACCCGGGCAGCCGGGCCGCCAGGAGCGCCAGGCCGTGGCGCAGTCTGCGGAAGTACGTGGCCCGGCTCAGGTGCAGGCTCCGGGCGATCTGATGGTGCGTCCGGGGCCGGCCGAGGTAGTACGCCGCGAGGATCGCGCCCGCCTCGGCGTCGGCGTCGGCAGCGGCTTCGGCCCCGGCCAGGGCGGCCACCCCGTCCTCGAGCCATCCCCGCAGGGACTGCGCGGTGTCGAGTCCCGGAAGGCCGATGAGCGGGCTCTCCGCCAGTCGGCCGGGCTCCCGCAGATGGGCCAGTGCCCTGCCGACCAGGGCCGGCAGGTCCGCGCCCGGCCCGGGTGCCGCGCCGGGGCCCAGACGGCGCATCCACCCGGACAGGCCGACGCCGGTGAAGTCCTGGCTGTACACCTCCGGGCGCCGGCCGCAGCGGTAGACGTCGTCCCGGATGCCGCCGTGCGGGCGGAAGCTCAGGGTGCGCAGCAGGTGCTGGTAGTCCTGGCTCGCCGTCGAGACGACCAGATGCCCCGCGAGGGTGGCCTGTACGAGGATGTGGCGCAGCATCTGGGCGTGCACGCCGGCGTCCGCGCCGTAGGCCGCACCCAGGAACAGCCCGCTCGTGGCCGGGCCGCTCACGGCAGGGCCGCCCGCCGCGCGCTGTCCGGCGCCGCGGGGCACGAGGAGGTCGCCGGCGTGCTGCTGGAGCAGTGGTTCGATCCCGTCCGCCGTGTCCGAGCCGACCGGCACCAGGGCCGCCAGCGCCACCGCCCGGCCGTCCCGGTCCCGGGCCATGTGGAACGAGGCCGGTCCCGCCGCCAGCCAGCGTTCGGTGATCCGCTCCGAGCGCCGGGCGTCGAAGCCGCTGCGGACCGCCCACCGGTGCATCAGCCGGCCGATGTCGTCGGCTTCCGCGGGCCCCGCGGGCCGGATCAGCGCGGAGTCCTCGACCGGCGGGAACAGGGAGCGGCGCAGGACGGGTTCGCCCGACAGAAAGAGTCCCTGTTCCACCAGCCGTGCCTGCTCGCGCGGGTCCCGGCGGTCGGCGAGCAGCGCCTGCCGGTAGCCCGCCGCGCGCTTCCGGACGCTTTGGTGGGCCTCCGGCCGACGCCAGGCGTAGGCCAGTTCGAACAGGCTGCGGTACGGCTCCCGCACCGCCAGGCCGAGCGGCTCCCGGCGTACCAGGCTCAGCCCGGCGAGCGCGGAGAACAGGTCCGGTCCGCCCGTGAGCAGCCGTTCGTCGCCCGCCCGTACGGTCGCCAGCAGGCGCAGTGCGTGCCGGTGGCGGCCGCCGATCCGGGGGTCCTCCCGGCCGAGCCGTCTCAGCACCTCCTCGGCCACGGCGTCGGCGACTGCGCCGGGCGCGTCCGCCGGGGTGCCCGCCAGCAGCTCCCGGCAGGCCAGTTCGGCCACGAGGGGCAGTCCGCCCGAGAGGCGGACGGCCAGTGCCACGGCCTCGGCGTCGGCCAGGCCGGTCGCCCGAACCTGCTCCTCGACGGCCCCGGGCGGCCACGGGTCCAGGGACACCGTGACGGGAGCGTGCTCCGCCCAGCCGGGCGAGGACCGCAGGGGGCGCCGGCTGACCAGCAGCACGGGACGGGTGCAGGCGTCCAGGGCGGCCGCGACGGACTCCGCCCGGGCCGGTCCGTCCACGCTGTCGATCAGCAGCAGCCCGCCGGCCGGCGCGGCCCCGGGCCGCGGCGCCCGGAGCCGCGCCGCCGCCCCGGCCCCGGACAGGCCGCAGAGGTCGACGGCGGCCGCGAGGGGCAGCCTGCGGGCCAGTGCGCTCTTGCCGCTGCCGAGCCCGCCGACCAGGTTGACCACGGGGCTCGTGGCGAGAGCGGTCCGCAGGGCGGAGAGGCCATGAGTGATCTTCACGGATCCGGGACGATACCCAGCCGCCGCGGGCCGGGGTCAGAAAACATCCGGCCGAAGTGTGGCCGGAGTTGATACTCCGTTGAGACTTCCCGCGTGCGGGGCGGGGCTAGTGTCGAGCCGACCGCGGGGCCCCGGCGGCACACCCACCTGCACGGCTACCACGAACCCGAAAGGAGCCTGGCGTGAAGCTGGTTCGATGGCTGTCGACCACGGCCACGGCCTTCCTCGCCGCGACGGCCCTCCTCGCCGGACCTGCGACGGCGACCGCCGCGGAGAACACCTCCTCCTCGTCCTCCGCCGCCGCCCTGGCGCCCACCGCACCCAAGTACTTCCTCGGCACCGGATACGGCCCCTACAACATCGCGGTCGACGCCGCCTGGGCCTCGGCCTACAACGCGGCCGCGAACGAGGGCTACGAGACCGGCCGCTGTTCCCCTTCGGCCGGCCCGGCGGCCAACCCGATCGGCAGCAACGGCTACTACCAGGTGCTCGTGGAGATCTACTGCACCGTGCCGCCGCCTCCGGGATCCGGCCAGATCGTCGGCGTCCACTCCGGCAAGTGCGTCGACGTCAAGGGCGCCAGCCTCAAGGACGGCGCGCCGATCCAGCTCTACGACTGCAACGGCAGCGCCGCGCAGGCCTGGAAGCTGGAGGGCGACGGCACCCTCCGCGCGCTCGGCCGGTGCATGGACGTCCAGTACGCCAAGACGGAGAACGGCTCGCTGCTCGGGCTGAACACCTGCCACCAGGGCCTGAACCAGAAGTGGGAGGTGCTGCCGGGCGGCCTGCTGCGCAGCCTCCACTCGGGCAAGTGCCTCGACGCCCTGGGCTGGGCCACGGGCAACGGAGCGCGCCTGGGCATCTGGGACTGCACGCCTCACCACACCAACCAGCAGTGGCGGGGAGCGCCCCTGGGCACCTGACACCGGCCAATGTGACGACCGCCTCCGTACGGTGCCCCCGTGCCGTACGGAGGCGGTGTCGTCCCGGGGCCACGGCCACGCCGCCCCGGGGGTGTCCCCCGTGGCAGTCGTCCCCGTCGCGGTCGTCCCCGTGGCGGTCGTCCCCGTGCCGGTTGTCCCCCACGGGGGTGGATCCCCGCCGTCCAGAGGGCGCAGTGCGGCCCGTGCCTCGGTGGTGCGGCGCTGGTGCGGGCCGAAGCTGTGGCCTGCTCGTTCCCGCCGCGACCGGAGGTCCGTACGCCCATGTCCCACGCACAGCCCAGACCTCCGGAGCGGTGGTTCCCGATCCGGTCCGGCGGCCGGGCGGCCAGGCGGGTGGCCGCCGCTTCTGCGGCCGCCCTGGCCCTCGTTCTCGCACTGCCCGGTACCGCGATGGCGGCCCCGGGAGACCTGGACCCGACCTTCGCCGCCACCGGCAGGGTGCAGACCTACTTCCCGAACGACGAGGGGCCGTGGGAGTACGCCGAGGGCCTCGACGTCGCCCGGCAGGGGGACGGGAAGCTGGTCGTGGCCGGCCGGGTGACGGGGCCGGGTGTCCCGTTCGACATCGCGCTGATCCGGTACAACGCCAACGGCAGTGTCGACACCGGTTTCGGCGGCGGTGACGGCCGGGTGACCACCGACTTCGGCGGCGACGACCAGGCCGAGGCGGTGGCCGTGCAGCCGTCCGACGGGAAGATCGTGGTGGCCGGCAGCACCGAGGTCACCGACGAGGGCGGCGGCTGCTGCTTCTTCTCCGTGGCCCGCTACAACACCGACGGCAGCCTCGACCAGAGCTTCGGCTCGGGCGGGCTGGTGCGGGTGGACGCGTTCGGCGGGGCGTCCGGCGCCAGTGACCTGGTCGTCCAGCCGGACGGCAAAATCCTCGCGGTGGGTCTGAGCGGCGGCGCGGGCTTCGCGCTGACCCGAATCAACCCGAACGGCAGCCCCGACCCGTCCTTCGGCGGGGACGGCACGGTGGTGGCGGGCTTCACGCCCGCCTCGCCCCAGGACGCGGGCGGTCGCGCCACCGGTCTGGCGCTGCAGCCGGACGGCCGGTTCGTCGCCGTCGGCTACACCGGCAACACCGCCTTCGACTTCGGAGTGGCCCGCTACCTGTCCAACGGCAGCCTCGACACCTCCTTCAGCGGCGACGGCATGGCGACCGCGGACTTCGGCGGTACGGACTTCGGGCGGGCGGTGGCGGTCGCTTCCGACGGCTCCGTCGTCGCCGCGGGTTCCACCGGCACCGGCTTCGCGCTCGCCCGGTTCACCTCCGCCGGCACCCCCGACCCGGGCTTCGGCACCGGCGGGCGGGTCACCACCGTGTGGCCCCTCAGCACGGCGGTGGCGTACGACATGACGCTCCAGGCGGACGGCAAGATCCTGGTCGGCGGGACGGCGGACGACCCGGACAGCCAGGAGGCCGTCGACTTCGCCCTCGCCCGCTACCAGCCGAACGGCGTTCTGGACACCGGCTTCGGCGGCGGTGACGGCCGGGTGTACACCGGCATGCTGGGCGGGGAGGAGATCCGGGGCCTGCTCGTCCAGCCCGACGGCAGGATCGTCGCCGCGGGCCTGGCCGGGCTGGGTGCCTTCGGGATCGCCCGCTACGAGGGCGGCGGGACCACGCCTCCCCCGCCGCCGGCCGCGGACCTCTCGGTGACGAAGACCGGTACCACCACCGTGAGCATCGGCGACCAGGCGTCGTACACGGTACGGGTGTCCAGTTCCACGGCCTCCACCGTGACCGCGACGGGCGTGACGCTCACCGACACCCTCTCGGGGGCCGGCGGCACGATCCTGTCTGCCGTGCCGTCGCAGGGCAGCTGTACGACCACGGCGACGGGGGCGAACTGCGCCCTCGGCAGCCTCGCCCCGGGCGCGAGCGCCACGGTGACGGTGACCGCGGAGCCGCGCGCCACCGGCACCCTGACGGACCTGGCGTCCGTCACCTCCTCCGCGCAGGACCCGAACACGGGGAACAACAGCGCCGCCGCGTCGACTTCGGTGAACAACTCACGCGGGTGCACGATCATCGGCACCAGCGGGGCGGACACGCTGAACGGCGGCTTCGGCAACGACGTGATCTGCGCCCTGAGCGGCAACGACACCGTTCGTGCGAGCTACGGCAACGACACCGTCCACGGTGGCCCCGGCAACGACAACGTGGACGGCAACTACGGCGACGACACCCTCAACGGCGGCCCGGGCAACGACGTCCTGACGGGGTACTACGGCAGCGACCGCCTCACCACCACCGACGGCGTCGGCGCCAACGACACCGCCAACGGCGGCCTGGGCATCGACACCTGCACCACCGACCCGGGCGACACCCGCATCAGCTGCCCCTGAGCGTGTCCCCCTCCCCCGTCGGGGCGGTCCGGGCCGGCGTCCTCCGGTCCGGACCGCCCCGGTCCGGACCCCCGCTTCGTGACGATCCGCCGTGGTGGGACCCTCACCGACGCGGATCACCGTCTCCTCGCCCTGTGGGCCGCCTCGTGCGCGGAACACGTCCTCCACCTCTTCGAGTCGGCCCGGCCCGGGGACCCGCGGCCGCGCCGGGCGATCGGGCATGCCCGGGCCTGGGTGCGTGGCGAGGTCAGGATGATGCAGGCCCGCGCGGCGGGCGGCCATGCGATGGGGGCGGCCAGAGACCTGCGCGGGGCGGCACGGCATGCCGCGTACGCCGCCGGCCAGGCCGGGGCCGTCGCGCACGTCGCCGCGCACGAACTGGGCGCGGCCGCCTACGCGATCAAGGCCGCACGAGCGGCGGCACCAGCAGGCGGGAGCGAGGCCGCGGGACGACTCGGGTGCCGGTGGCAGCGCGATCGGCTCCCCGAGGAGATCCGCGCGCTCGTGCTCGACGACCAGCGGCTCCGCAGCGACATCTGCTGGTCGGTGTTCGACTGCTGAACCGGGGCAACCAAGGCTGTCGCGGGCGAAGTTGACCAGATCCTGACTGGTTTCCCCCCGCTCCTGCGGGGAGCCCGGGCCGCCCGCCTGTCGGAACGCCGTTCTTCCGTGCGGACCTGTCCTGATCCTTTCGATCCCCGCGCGACGGCGGCCGGTTGGGTTTCGGGTGCGGTGCCCGGCTGGTGTACCGTCACGCTCACCGAACCTACTGTTGAGTAAGTTCGGCGAGCGGGGTGGCATGCGCCTGACAGCTGCTTCCCCGGGACCGGCGCCGCGGCTCTGCCGCCACGACGCCCGTGACCTGCGGCCTGCGGCCTGCGCGTACGGCACCTTCCCCGCTCCCCCTGCATTGCCTTCCTGACTGACCATCAAAGCCGAAGGTTCCCCTCTGCATGTCCCCTCGCACCCGCGGAGCGCTCCCCGCACTCCTTCTCACCACCGCGCTCACGCTGACCGCCTGCGGCGGCTCGCCTGCCTCCGACGCCAAGTCGGCAGGCGCCACGTCCACGGCCGGCCCGACCGCATCCGACGCCACGCCGCCGGCCGGCTCGGCCGCCACCGTGGCCGCCCCCGCGCCCACTTCCGCCAAGCCGAAGCCCTCGCGCACGTCGACGGCCGGCAGCCTGCCGGTCTCCGTGGTGCCCGCCGGCAAGCCGGCGAAGCTGGCCCTCGTCACCCCCGCCGCCGCCCGGTCCGGCAAGCCCGCACCCGAGGCGAACTCCCCCGACCTCACCCTGTCCTCCTACGACCGGCAGACCGGCGCGGCCGTGCTCACCGCCGCCGAAGGCTCTCCGGCCGGCAAGGGCGGTGCCGCCGCCGGAGTCAAGGTCGGCCAGCTCATCGACAGCCCTCCGACCCCGGCCGCGCCCCGCGGGGCACTGGTCGCGATCACCGAGGTGAAGAAGACGGAAGGCGGGAAGACGGCCGTCGCCACCCGTCCGGCCACCGTGGCGGAACTGCTCGGTGACAGCTCGGCCGGCCTGCACACCGCCCTCGACCCGCGCAACATCAAGGTCGAACCGCAGGTCAAGGACCTCAAGGTCTCCTTCACCAAGCGTGCCGACGGCGGCAACGGCTCCGTCTCGACCGGACTGAAGCTGGACGCGGACACCAAGGTCCCGCTGCCGCACGGGGCTTCGGTGGACCTGTCCGGCTCGGTCGAGATCGACCCGTCCATCGACTTCTCCTACGACGGTCACGCGCTGAGCCCCCGTCAGGCCAGCGTCGGTTTCGACGTGGAAGCCCGCGCCAACTGGCGGGTCGCCGCCGGGATCGCCGGGTCGGCCGAGCCGATCCGCATCCCCCTCGCCAAACTCCACGCCACCCCCACCGTGATGGCCGGTCCGGTGCCGATCGTGGTCGGCCTGGACCTGGCGCTCTACGCGACGGTCTCCGCCGACGGCAAGGTCACGGTCGAGGCCGAGCAGCAGCTCGCGGCCGACTGGGGCATCCGCTCCGACTACGCCAAGGGGAAGGGCTGGACGACGAGGACCGAGCCCGGCACCACGAACATCTCCCCGGTGCGCGCCAAGTTCAGCGGCTCCGCGTCGGTCCGTACCGGCCTGGACCTCGAAGGATCCGTCGCCCTCTACGACGCGGTCGGCGTGAAGGCCGCGATCAAGCCCTACCTGCGGGCCGCGATCGACGGGGCGGTCACCATCGACTCCAGCGGTGCCGCACCGGTCGTCAACGGCAAGGCCGGCCTCTACGGCGGTCTCGACATCAACGGGGCGCTGATGGCCCGCATAGCCATCCTGGGCACCCCGCTCTTCGAGAAGGAGATTCCCTTCGCGGCCTTCCAGCGCGAATGGCCGATCGTGACCCGCTCCACGGGCACCAACACCCCGGCTCCCGCCCCCGGACCGGTGAAGGGCTGACCCCGGTCCGCCCGAATGGAGGGGGCTTGCGGGCGGTGTTCCGTCCGCAAGCCCCCTCCGGCTTCAGCCGGCCGCGCGTTCCGCCAGCGAGCGGCGCTCCGTCTCGGTCAGCCCGCCCCACACGCCGTAGGGCTCTCCCACGCGCAGCGCGTGGCGCAGGCATTGCACCTGCACCGGGCAGAGGGCGCAGACCTCCTTGGCCGCCTGGTCCCGTGCGGAGCGGGCCTCGCCGCGCTCTCCCACCGGGTGGAAGAACCGCTCCGTGCCGAGGTTCCTGCACGCGGCGTCCTCCTGCCACAGCCAGTGGTGATCCGCCCGCCCGGGCAGACGTGACACGTTCGGCATGTGCCGCCTCCTCTCTTCCGGCTTCCGCGTTCCTTCCCGGTCGTCGGCGCCCGTCCCCGACGCGTCTGACCCGCGTGGGCGTTCCGAAACTTCCCTCCGGACGGCGGCCGCCTCAACCGGCCCGCGTGCCTGCCCCGGCCTGCTCCGTACCGGGCTCGGACACGGCCGTGGACGTGGTGACCCGCGGCAGGGCGTACGGGTGCTTCTCCGCGAGCCAGGCGACGAGTTGTTCGCGGACCGCGCAGCGGGCGGTCCACAGGTCGTCCGGGTCCTTGGCCGTGACGACGGCCCGCACCAGGATCGTGGTGGGGGTCGTGTCGGTGACCGCGAGGTCCCGGCCGCGGCCGTCCCAGGCCTCGCAGCCGTCGAGGATCTCCTTCAGCTTCTCCCGCATCAGGGCGACGGGGGCGGTGTGGTCGCAGTGCAGGAACACCGTGCCGGTCATCTGGATCCCGCCGCGCGACCAGTTCTCGAACGGGCGTCCGGTGAAGTACGAGACGGGCATGGTGATCCGGCGCTCGTCCCAGGTGCGGACGGCCAGGAAGGTGAGCGTCACCTCCTCCACCACGCCCCATTCGCCGCCCACGACGACGGTGTCGCCGATGCGCACCATGTCGCCGAAGGCGATCTGGAACCCGGCGAAGAGGTTGCCGAGGGTGGACTGCGCGGCCACGCCGGCCACGATGCCGAGGATTCCCGCCGAGGCCAGCAGGGAGGTGCCGACGGCACGGAAGGAGGGGAAGACGAGCAGCATCGAGGCCGCGGCGATCACGGCGACGACGGCCGTGACGATCCTCATGATGAGGGTCACCTGGGTGCGGACCCGGCGGAGCCTGGAGGCCTCGCGGGTGCCGGACGCGTAGCGGGCGTAGGTGGACTCGACCACGGCGGAGGTGACGCGGACGACGAGCCAGGCGCTCGCCCCGATCAGCACGAGCGAAAGGATCCGGCCCACGGCCGCCTCGTGCTGCCGCAGCGGCGGCCACTCGGTCTGCGGGTACGCCGCCCTCAGCACGGCCGTGAGCAGCAGGACGCGCACGGCCGGGAGGCACCGGCGCAGCATGTTCCAGAGCGGTGTCTCGGGGTGACGGGCGTCCGCGCGGCGCAGGAGCAGGTCGGTGAGCCAGCCGGTGACGAGCGCGAGCACGATCGCGCCGCCCATGACGGCCGGCAGTCGGAGAAGGCTGTCCATGGCTCCTCGAAGGCAGGGGTCGGTCCCGGGAACGGGCTGCGCCGGGGTCAGGCGTGGAGCAGTTCCTCGCGCAGGGCGCCCAGGGTCCGGTTGAGCAGGCGGGACACGTGCATCTGGGAGAGGCCGATCTCCGCGCCGATCTGCGCCTGGGTCATCTCCCGGCCGAAGCGCAGTTCCAGGATGCGCGTGCACCGTTCGTCCAGGCCGGCGAGGAGGGGCGCCAGGGCGTGGCGGTCCTCGACCGCCTCCAGGGCGGGGTCGAGGTCGCCCACGGTGTCGGCGAGGGTGCGCGCGGAGCTGCCGCGCGGGGGCGCCTGCGCGCTGCCTGCGGCGGCGGGTTCCCGGGGCGCGTCGAGGGACTGGGTCGAGTAGCCGTTCGCCGCCACCAGCCCGTCGCGGACCTCTTCCTCGGTGAGGCCCAGGTGTGCCGCGAGTTCGGCGGGGGCGGGCTCGTGGTCCAGTTCGGCGGTCAGCTCCTCCGTGGCCTTGGCCAGGCGCGAGCGCATCTCCTGCAGGCGGCGGGGGACGCGGACGGCCCAGGTCGCGTCGCGGAAGTGCCGTTTGATCTCGCCCGTGATGTAGGGCAGGGCGAGCGTGGTGAACTGCGTGTTGCGAGCGGGGTCGTAGCGGTCGATGGCCTTGATCAGGCCGATGGTGCCGACCTGGAGGATGTCCTCGTTCTCGGGGCCGCCGGGGCGCTCCCGGAAACGGCGGGCGGCGAACCGCACCAGCGAGATGTTCATCTCGATCAGGGTGTTGCGCACGTACCGGTATGCGCGGGTGCCCTCTTCCAGGCTCCGCAGCCGCTCGAAGTACACGCGGGTCAGGCGGCGGGCGTCGGAGGTGGACAGCTCGCGCGGGCGGGACACCTGCGGCAGCGCGGTCCTTGTGGCGGTCCCGGTCGTGATCGTCGCCTGGTCGCCGGCCTCGAACGTGGCCATGAGGGTCATCGTCTTCGCTCCTTGGGCACGGGGGCTTGCGGTGCGTTGCTCGAATGCTCGGTTGCGGAAGGCCGCTTCCGCTTCCCTGAACCCTGCCGGGATCATGGACACACGTCAAGGGATACCGGAAAAACAGTTCTGGATTTGCTTTTCGCGAGTCACCACTCAAGAATGCGGGCGTGGACAACGAGCACACGGCTCCCCGGCGGAGCCGCTGGACCTTCCTGACGAACCACGCCCGGGTGCTGATCGCCATCGCGCGCGATCCGGGGATCCGGCTGCGCGACATCGCGGCGAGCTGCGACCTGACCGAGCGGACCGTGCAGGCGATCGTCACCGACCTGCAGACCGACGGATACCTCACGCGGATCCGGGACGGCCGCCGCAACCGCTACGTCATCGCCCCCGGCGCGCGGTTCCGCCACCCCGCGGAGGCCGATCACGAGATCGCCGGCCTGCTGGCGTACCTGGCCGCCCCGCTGACCGCCCCTGCGGCAGCAGCCGACGGGGTTCCGCCGGCACGCCCCGCGGGAGAGAGTCCCGCATGATGGTGTGAAGGACGTACGCGCCGGAACGGAACGGAACGGACCGGGCGCCGCGGGCCGGGGAACCGGCAGGCAGGAGCACCGCTGTGGACAGCACCCTCTGGTGGGCCCTGGGGGCCCTGGCCGTCGCCACCGCTGCCTGCGCCGTCGTGCTGCTGGTCCGCGTGCTCCGGGCGCGGCGGCTGCTGATGGACGCGGGCGTGCCGTTCCGCGACAAGGCGCTGTTCTGGACCGCCGTGGCGTACACGCTGTGGCCGGTCGACCTGCTGCCCGACCCCATGTACCTCGACGACATCGGCGTGCTGCTGCTCGCCCTGCGGTCGCTCCACGCGGCCGTCCGGCACGCGGGCGCAGCCGTGCGCTCCACCGCCGACTGAACCGTGCCGCAGCCGGCTTCCGCGCGGCGATGAGTTCCCGGGCGTCTGCGGGTCTACCTCTTGACGGAGACGGCCGACGCACCGGGAGGAAGCCATGGGCCTCATCCACATCGAGATGTTCGCGACCCTCGACCTCGTCGGGCAGGCGCCCGGCGGCCCCGACGAGGACCCGGTGGGCTTCCCGTACGGCGGCTGGCAGGCACCCCTGCTGGACGAGGTCGCCGGGGAGCAGGCCGGTGCCGCGTACGAGGGCACCGACGCGCTGCTGCTCGGACGGCGGACGTACGACATCTTCGCCGCCTTCTGGCCCCACTACGAAGGCTCCGAGGACAACGAGATCGCCGCGCTCTTCAACCGCGTCCCGAAGTACGTGGCCTCCCGCGGCAGGCCCGACCTCTCGTGGGCCGGGTCCACGCAGCTCGGCCCGGACCTCGCCGCCGCGGTGCGCGAGATCCGTGACCGGCACGAGCACGTGAAGGTCGTCGGCAGCCTGAACCTCGTGCAGACCCTCCTTCGCGAGAGGCTCTTCGACCGCCTCGACCTCTGGCTGCACCCGATCGTGCTCGGCGTCGGGAAGAAGGTGTTCGCCGAGGGCGCGGTGCCCACCAACGTCACGCTCCTCGCACCCCCCGTGGCCGGCCCGAAGGGCACGGTGTACCTGCGCTACGGGCTGGCCGAGGGCGTCCCCGGGACGGGGGACATGAGCGCACCCGGTCGCGGTGTGGCGAACGACCGCTGACCGCGGATCCTCCGGGCCTTCAGCGCGGTGCGCTGTCGTCGGCCGGGAACGACGGGCCGTGGCCGGGCACGATCACGTCCGCGGCGGCCAGCACCCGGAGCCGGGACGCCCTCAGCTCCTCGCGGTCCGGGGCGACCGGGTCCTCGGCCGGGCCGTCCGGTCGCCACCACAGGTCGCCCACGAACGCCACCACGCCCGAGCCCGTCCCCGCGAGCAGCGTGATGTCCTCGACGCTGTGCCCCGGGGTGCGGATCAACCGCAGCGAGGGGGTGAGTTCGTAGCCCTCGGCGTCCCGGTCGGTCCACTGGTCGGCCTCGTAGATCGCCTTGTGGTCGTGCACCCTGGCCCGCCCGAACAGGCCGACGTTCATGGTGTTGTCGGGGTGGTGGTGGCTGAGGACCACGTCGGTGATGTCCTCGGGCCCGAGGCCCAGCTCGGCGAGCGGGCCGAGGATGCGGTCGCGGCTCGCGACCATGCCCGGGTCGACGATCACGTGCCGGTCCCCGTCGGCCACGTAGGACACGGTGGCGGCCACCCCGGGACCGGTGGAGAGGGTGTAGCCGACGGTCAGGATCCTGTGGTCGGCGCTGCGGCCGAGCGGTGCGTCTGTCATGCCCTCGATCCTGCCGGGCGGGAAGATCACCGACGAGTGGCACGGATGCCAGTCATCGCAGGAAATGTGCCAGACTCCGTGTGTGCCTCCCTTCAGGACCGTCGCCGCGTACGTCCCGCCCGGAGCCGGCATGCTGGCCGTCGGAATCGTCGCCGAGGTGTTCGCTCCGCGCGGGGAGGGACTGCCCGGGTTCGACTTCGCCCTGTGCGGCGAACGGCCGGGGACCGTCCCCACCGACGTGGCCGTGCCGCTCACGATCGCTCACGGACTGGACCGGCTGGCCGCCGCCGATCTCGTGCTGGTCCTGCCGGGCGCCGGCTTCCGCACTCCGCCGGCACCCGCCGTGCTCGACTCCCTTTCGGCCGCGCACGCGCGGGGGGCGTTGATCGCCGCCCACTGCGTCGGCACGTTCACGCTCGCCGCGGCCGGCCTCCTCGACGGGCTGCGGGCCACCACCCATTGGCGGTTCGCCGGTCTGCTGGCCCGCAGCCACCCGGAGGTCACCGTCGAACCCGATGCCCTGTACCTCGACGAGGGGCGGATCAGCACGGGTGCCGGAGCCGCGGCGGGCTTCGACCTCTGCCTGCACCTGATCCGGCGGGAACACGGGGCCGCGGTGGCCAACGCCATCGCCCGCGACATGGTGCTTCCCTCGCACCGCGACGGCGGGCAGACCCAGTACCTGGCCGCGCCCGTCCCCGAGGACGGTCAGGACGAGCGCCTCGCCGAGGTGCTCGCCTGGGCCCGCGCGCATCTCCACGAACCCCTTCCGGTCGCGGAGTTGGCCCGGCGCGCCATGATGAGCAAACGGTCCTTCGCCCGCCGCTTCACCGCCGCCACCGGGACCACCCCGCACGCCTGGCTGCGGGACCTGCGGCTGAGCGGCGCCGAGGAGCTGCTGGAGACGACGGACCTGCCGGTCGAGGAGATCGCCCGCCGGGTCGGCTACGGCAGCGCGTCCGTACTGCGCGAACAGTTCGTCCGCCGCCGGGGAGTCCCGCCCCGTTCCTACCGTCGCGCCTTCACCCGCACGCCCGGTCCGGCGGAGTGAGCGCCGGAACCGCCGTGAGCTTCCCCGATAGGGGTAGTGGCGGGCGCAAACGGCCTCGTCGGTGATTTCCGCGCGTGCGGGCGGTCTACAGGAAGAGAGGAAGGAGACCGCCATGGCCACAGAGGAACCCGCAGAACACCCCACGACGGAACTGGACGCCCGCTACAGCTCCGCGCTGAATCCCCGGCCGGGGGCCGCGGACGTCACCGCCACCGAATGGGCCGAGGCACTGCGGCAGCTGGAGACCGCGGAGATCTTCTGGCTGTCCACGGTGCGCCCCGACCGCCGGCTGCACGTCACCCCCGTGATCGCCGCCTGGCACGACGGGGCGCTGTACTTCTCGACGGGGCCCGGGGAACAGAAGGCGAAGAACCTCGCCCATGACGGGCACTGCGCCCTGACCACCGGGGCGAACGCACTCACCGAGGGGCTCGACCTCGTGGTCGAGGGCAAGGCCGAGCGCGTCGCCGATCCGGCCGTGCTGGAGGAGGTGATCACGGCGTACGAGACGAAGTACGGGCCCCACATCACTTCGCCCGAGGGGACGTTCCACGGCATCGGGGACGCGTTCCGGAAGGGCGACGCGGTGCTCTTCGCGGTCGCGCCGATCACGGCGTACGGGTTCGGGCGGGACGACGGCGTGTACACGCACACGCGGTGGACGTTCTGAGCGACGGGACGGGGTCGGCGGGTCGGCGCCGGCGCGTGCGGGCCGAACCGGTCAGTGGCCCCGTTCCCTGGCGGGACGTGCCCGGGGAGGGTCCACCGTCAGGGTGCGGGGCGGCGCCGCGGGCCGGTCGTACGGTGCCGGCAGGCGGAGGGGGGCGCGCCCCGGGGTGAGGGAACCCAGGACGCGGGGGCCCGCCGCGCCCGTGCACTCCGGGAGGGTGCCCGGCATGCCGTGCAGGGTGAGGTAGCCGAGGACGGCGAAGGCGTACGCCTCCTTGGCTGCTTCCGGCAGTCCGAGCGCCTGCTCGGAGGTGCGGAGCCGGACCGCCGGGCCGAGCTCCTGGCCCAGTGCCGCCATCAGGGCGGGGTTGCGGGTGCCGCCGCCCGAGGCGAGGACCTCGGAGACGGCGTAGGGGCGGAGCGCGTCGGCGACGGTGCGGGCGGTGAGTCGGGTGAGCGTGGCGAGGACGTCGGGCGCGGGGAGCGGGCCGGTGGCGTCGAGGGCGGCCCGCAGGTATCCGGCGTGGAACAGTTCACGGCCGGTGGTCCGGGGAACCGGCAGGCCGTAGTAGGGCTCGGCGAGCAGCCGGTCGAGCAGGGGCCGGTGGACGGTGCCGCGGGCCGCGAGGCGGCCGTCAGCGTCGTGGTCGAGGCGGCCGTCGGTGAGGGCGCGGGCGGCGGCGTCGAGGAGGGCGTTGCCGGGGCCGGTGTCGAAGGCGGCGGGGGTGCCGGCCGGAGTGAGGACGGTGGCGTTGGCGATGCCGCCGAGATTCAGCGCGGCCGGTACGCCGGGGTGGCCGCGCAGCAGCAGCCAGTCGACAAGGGAGACGAGCGGGGCTCCCTGGCCGCCGGCGGCGACGTCACGGGTCCGGAACCCGGAGACCACGGGGAGGCCGGTGACCTCCGCGATCCAGGCGGGTTCGCCCAGCTGCAGGGTGCCGTGGACCCGGCCCGCTTCGGCCCAGTGGTAGACGGTCTGGCCGTGCGATGCGACGAGGTCGGCGCGGCCGCCGCACAGTTCGCGGTCGGCACGGGCGGCGAGGCGGGCGAAGGACTGCCCGATGCGGGTGTCGAGGCGGCAGACCTCGGCGAGGGTGGTGCGGCCCGGTGGCAGCGCGGCCCCCAGGTCCCGGCGGAGCCCGTCGTCGTACGGCTCGCTGACCATGCCGAGCGGGGTCAGGTGCAGGGTGTCGCCGCGGCGGGTGAGGCGGGCGGCCGCGGCGTCGACGGCGTCGCAGGAGGTGCCGGACATCAGGCCGATGACGGTCATCGGCGTCGGAGTGCGCGGGCCGGGTGCGGTGGAGGGGGTCATCGGAGGGGCCTTTGGTGGTCGTCGGGGCGCAGGGTGAGGAGGGCGGGGACGGCCGCCGCGCAGGCGCCTGCCGCGTAGAGGGCGGGGATGTCGGGGTTGCCGGTGTGGCGCACGAGGGCGGTGACGATCAGTCCGGCACAGCCGGAGAAGACGGCGTTGGACAGTGCGTAGGCGACGCCGAGTCCGGTGCTGCGGACCCGGGTGGGGAACATTTCGGCGAGCAGGGCGGGGCCGGGTCCGGCCAGCAGCCCGATCGTCGCGCCCGCCGCGACCAGCAGGGCCGCCTTCACGGCGACCGGTACGCCGGGGGCGCGCAGCTGGTGCAGGAGGGGTACGGCGAACAGGACGACGAGGACGCTTCCCGCGAGCATGACGGCACGCCTGCCCAGGCGGTCGCTGAGCGACCCGGCGGGGAGGACGGCGGCGGCGAAGCCCGCGTTGGCGAGGCAGGTGGCGATGAGGGCGTGCTGGAAGGAGGTGCCGAGGGTGGCCTGGAGATAGGAGGGCAGGACGACGAGGAAGGTGTAGCCGGCCGCGGACCAGCCCATGATCCTGGCGATGCCGAGGGGGATGGCGCGAGCGGGCCGGAGCTCTCCGGGGGTGGGGACGGTGGCGGTGATGGGGGTGATGGCGCTGGTCCGCGCGTTCGGCTCGGGCAGTCGCAGCCGGAGCCACAGGGCCACGGCGCCCATCGGGAGGGCGAGGAGGAAGGGGACGCGCCAGCCCCAGGCGTGCAGGGCGCTTTCGGAGAGCACGGTCGCCAGGCCGGCGGCGGCACCGGCCCCGGCGAGGAGGCCGAGCGCGACGGTGAAGGACTGCCAGGCGCCGTGGCGGCCCCGCCGGCCCGGCGGGGCGCTCTCGGTCACGATGCTGACGGCTCCGCCGAACTCGCCGCCGGCGGAGAGGCCCTGGACGGCGCGCAGCAGGGTCAGCACCCAGGGGGCGGCGGCGCCGATCGCCGAGTAGGCGGGCAGGAGCCCGATCAGCGCGGTCGCACCGCTCATCAGGCAGACCGCGGCGATCAGCGCGGGGCGGCGTCCGGCCCGGTCCGCGAACCGCCCGAAGAGCAGTGCGCCGAGCGGACGGAAGAAGAAGGCCACGGCGAAGGCGGCGTACGTCCCGATCAGCGCCTCGGTCCGGTCCCCGCCTTCCGGGGTGAAGAACCTGGCGGCGATGACGGTCGCGAAGGCGCCGTAGACACCGAACTCGTACCACTCCACGAAGTTCCCGACGGACGCGGCGACCAGGGCGCGACGGGCCTGCCGGCGCCGCGCGGGAGGCGGGGCCGGTACGGCGGGCCGGTCCTTCGGGCCGGCTTCGGGGCGGGACACAGGAGGTGGCTGCCCTCGGCCGCGGCATGGGATGCGCGGACGGGCCGCGGTTCAGCGGATCGGCGGATCGGCGGCACACCCGGCCCGACGACCGCGCCGCACGGCGCACCGGGGATGCGGGGCGGGATGTCCGACGGATGCCGCGCCCGTCGCGCCGCGCCGCTGCGGAGCCATCCGGTGCGGTGGCCGCCCCGCCTGGGGCGCGTCGCCGGCCCGGCGGAGCTGCAGTGCCCGCGGGACGGCCCCATGCGCAGCGGAAGCCGGCGCCCGGCGGGTGCGCCATACGGCAGACCGGGGGGGCAGGGCGGGATGTCTGACGGAATGTCCGGCGGGAAGGAGCTTCCGACGGCCCGTGCGGCCGCGGAGCGGCCCGGTGCGGTGGCCCGCCCGCCCGGGCGCGTCGTCAGGCCGGCGGAGCCGAGGTGGGCCTGCGCGGATGCGCCCGAGACGGGCGTGTGCGGCGGAAGCCGGCGCACGGCGCGTGGCGGTCCGGTCCGGGGGAAGCGGTGGTCGTCGTCCCGGGCTTCCTGTCGTCGGCAGGGGTTCTGCCGCGCCGCGTTGCCGGAATTGCCCGGTGCGGGAGCCCGGTTGGCCCTCGGGGCCGACTGCGGGCCGGGGCGCCCGGCGGTCAGAGACCGCGGATGAGGGCGTCGAGCGGGGCGGGTATGCGGTCGGGGTCGAGGGCCTCGACGAGCACCCGGCCGTAGTGGATCTTGCGGCCCTTCTTCGTGCCGAGGAAGCGCCGGAGCCGCCGCCCTGGAGGGCGGCCCTGCTGTGCGGGCTGGCGCAGGAAGGTCTGCAGCGCCCGCAGATCACCCTCGGACTCGATGAGCTCCTCCACCCGTGTCACGCCCAGCGCGCGGATCAGCTCGTCCTCCAGGTCCGCCGTGCAGACGAAGAACTCCTGCCGGGTCGCACCGGCCCGCTCCCAGCCCCGGGCGTAATAGCCCTGCTCCGCCTCGTCGCACAGGCCGGTGAGGCGGAGCCCCAGACCGGACGGCCCCAGCAGGCCGGCGTAGCGCCCGACGCTCATGGCGCCGCCGATCGACAGCACGCACACTCCTTCGGCGGCCAGGTCCCGGCCGCGGCTCGCGGCCAGCGCGTCGACCGCCGCGACATCGCTCGCCCCTTCGAGCAGGACGGCCGCCCGGACCGACAGCCGCTCGGCGAGCTCGCGTGCGGGCGCGGGCGGGCCGCCGGCCGCCCACGCGGTCACCGCTTCCCTGAAGGACTCCATGTCTGCCATGGGAGGAGTCTTCGTGCTTCCGGGCCGCGTGGCCAGGGAATTTCCCCGGCGCCTTCAGCGGCGGGGCGAGGGCACCAGGCGCATCAGTGTGTGCAGGACGGCGTCGATGGTGTCGTGGGCCGGTTCGTCGGTGACATGGGTGAGGAGGCGGGCCAGGGCGCGGAGCAGCGGGGGCGAGGCCATGACGCGCGGATGGAGCAGCGGCCGGTAGCCGTACCGGGCGAGGACGAGGTCACCGGCGAGGCTGCCGAGGCGGTAGTACCGTCCCCAGCGGCGGCGGATCTCGGTGGGGTACTGCTCCAGCACCCGTTCCCGCCGGGGCCCGGCCGGCCGGGCCAGGGCCAGGGCGATGGTCTCGGCGGCCACCTCCGCGGCCTCCATCGCCTGGGCGATGCCCTCGCCGCTCCACGGACTGACCATGCCTGCGCTGTCCCCCACCAGCAGGAGCCCGCGGCGGTACTGGGGCCGCCGGTTCAGCCCCATCGGCAGGGGGGCGCTGCGCAGCGGGGATTCGGCGTTCTCCTCCTGGATCCCCCACTCCGTGGGCAGGCGCGGCAGCCAGTGTTCCAGCGCTGACCGCAGGTCGACCGGCCGGCGCCGGCGCTGCGGCAGGGCGCCGAGGCCGACGTTGACCCGGCCGTCCCCGAGGGGGAAGACCCAGCCGTACCCCGGCAGGTCAAGCCCGGTGTGGGGGCAGCGCAGATCGGCCCAGAGTTCCAGGTAGGGGTCGTGGGTGCGGGCCTGGCTGTGGTAGTAGCGGCGGGCGGCCGCCGCCACCGGCCGGTTCGTGTCACGGGCGAGTCCCAGGGCGACCGCGGTGCGTGCGGAGGCGCCGTCGGCCGCGACGACGAACGGCGCCCGGTAGCGGACGGGTTCCCCGTCCGGGCTCCGGGTCGCGGTGACACCGGTGATGCGGCCCGCGCGGTCGGTCAGCGGAGCCGTCACCTTCACCTGTGTGCGCAGGCGTGCTCCGGCCGCGGCGGCGTGCGCGGCGAGCAGGTCGTCGAAGTCGTGACGGCTCCGGGTGAGCCCGAAGTCGGGAAGGCTGCCGAGCTGTGGCCAGTCGAGTTCCACCCGGTTGCCCTCGCACACCCACCGCATTCCGCGGTTGCGCATCCAGCCCGGCGCGTCGATGTCCACGCCCATGCGCACCAGCTGGGCCACGCCCCGGGGGGTGAGTCCGTCACCGCAGGCCTTCTCCCGGGGGAAGCCGCTCTTCTCCAGCAGCAGCACGTCCAGCCCGGCGCGCGCCAGGTGCAGGGCGGCGGAGGAGCCGGCCGGCCCCGCCCCGACCACGATGACCTGTGCCTGTTCCTCCCGCGCGCCCACGGGCCCCGCCGGCACCGGAGGCCCGCCTGCGGAGGCAGGATCGTCGGCCGGGGCACGGTCCCCCGCGGAAGCAGGGTCTCCCGCGGAGCCGGGGTCGCGGTCACCGCTCAGGTCATCACGCTTGGTGGTCACCGCATCACTATCCCATCACTGGGGTCGGGCCCGCGGTACCACGGCGACGGGACCGGCCGGGGCTTCGGACCCAGCCGGGGCCGGGGCCGGACCGGGTCCGGCGTCCGGGCGGCCCTGCCTCAGCTCGGCGAGCAGTTCGTTCCGCCCGGCCAGCATCTCGGTCAGGATGCGGCGTGCGGCGCGCAGCAGGTCCGCCACGTCCCCGCCGGCCAGGGCGTAGGTGACCGTGGAGCCCTCACGGGTGGAGACGACGATGCCCGAGCGGCGCAGAACGGCGAGTTGCTGGGAGAGGTTGGACGCCTCGACGTCGATCTGGGCCAGTAGGTCCCGGACCGGCCGAGGTCCGTCCTGAAGGAGTTCGAGGACGCGGATGCGGACCGGGTGTCCGAGCATCCGGAAGAACTCGGCCTTCGCCTGGTACAGCGGCACCTGCATACCCACGACGCTCCTGCTGCTCCTCGGACCGTTGTTCGGCCGCGCCGCCTGCAGCGGCACGGCCTCCACTCTCCATGGTCCCGTCCTGTCGGCCCGCCCACACCCGAAGTTGACCGGTTTTGGATGTGTCGAGTTGAAGATGTCTTCAACTCATGGGCATGCGTGGGCCCGTCGGGATGCCGGGGCTAGAAGTCCAGTTCCGACTCGATCCGGCGGAGCTGGTGACGGGCCATGGCGAGGTTGGAGTTCCCCTTGTCCAGGACGAGGTAGAGGAACAGGCCGCTGCCGCTCTTGCTGCGCAGCACCCTGATCAGGTGGTACTGGGTGCCCAGGGTGATCAGCAGGTCCTCCAGGTCGTCCTGGAGACCCAGCAGTTCCATGGTGCGGACCTTGGCACGGATCACGTCCGTGTTGCCGGCCGCCGCCACCATCAGGTCCAGGTCCTTGCCTCCGCCCAGCGTGCCCAGAGCCATGCCGCTGGTGTAGTCCACCAGCGCCACCCCCAGCGCGCCGTCGATCGAGGTCATCGCTTCCTTCAGTGACACTTCCACGTTGGCCATGGCCGTCCTCCGCACTGCGTGTGCCGTATCCGGCGTATCCGGCGCCGGATCTTCCGTACCGGGACGCTACCGATCCCCCGGCGCCGGGCGGCCGGTTCCGCGGATTCGGCGAAAAACGATCGGCGCTCCGTCGCGACGCGACAGCCGCGGCGCAGGAAGGCGCAGGAACCGGCGTCCAGGGCAAGAGATCGGCACGATCCGGTCACTCTGGATGGCCGTCCGGTGAACCGTGCAGGGCCGCCGCCGGGCAACCACCCCTCGTGACAGCGCTGTCACGGGGCACCGGGCCGCCTCCCGGACGCGGCCGTGCCGGGCGCGGCTCGCGCCTGAGCTGCCCGAACGACCATTCGTGCGCCGATAGGCGAACCCTGTGTCCGTAAATCGGTCATCGATGTGCGCCCGCCCTTCGCATTCTGCAGACTCAGCGGCGTTCGGTCGGCATTGCAAAGCCAACTGCCGCACCTACCCTTCGAATTGAAAGAGAGTTCTGTCGTGCGTTACCGCATCGCCGCCGTCTCCTCCGCTGCCCTGCTGGTCCTGGCCGGTGCCACGGGCGTGGCCCAGGCCGGGCCCGCCGGCCTGTACGCGCCCTCCGCCGTGGTCCTCACCGTCGGCCACGGCGAGGACGCAGGCTCCGCCGTGCGGGCCGTCACCCTCAGCTGCGCGCCCACCGCCCGGGGAACGCACCCCGACCCCCAAGCCGCCTGCACCTCCCTGGCGGCCACCGCCGGCACTCTCGACGCCCTGCTGGCCTCCCCCGACCCCGACCGGGCCTGCCCCATGCACTACGACCCCGTCACCGCCACCGCGGACGGCGTCTGGGAAGGACGGCGCATCTCCTGGAAGCACACCTTCTCCAACGCGTGCGCCATGTCCGCGACCCTCAACGGCGACGCCGTCTTCGCGTTCTGACGTCCGCGTTCTGACGCCCCACCCGGTCCGGGCCCCTCCGCGCGAGGGGCCCGCTGCCGTTTCTTTCCCCCCGCCGTCGGCGCTACGGTGCGTGACCCGGCCCTGCCGGCGGGTGTACGAGCGGGCACGGCTGACCGCCCGCCACCACCGTTGTCAGTGGGGCCCGCTACTGTCCCGCTCATACCGCAGGTCAGGGGGCACTGTGCCCCCGCTCCGGGCTGCGTGGAATCCGATCGGGCACGGCGAGGGGGCAGTAGGGATGGGCTGGCTGTCAGCGGGCGAAGGGTATGAAATCGCCTTGGTGGAGGGGCGGGTGGCAGCACGCGCCGTAACCGGGCGGGCTGCGGGGCGGCAGTTGAAGACGCTGCCCAAGGCCCTGAAGGACAGCGCCGAGGTGGACCGGCTGCGCCGGCTCGGCGAGTGGCTGGACCGGCACGCGGCCTCCTGCGTCGCGCAGGTGGACGCCTGGATGGTGTCCTCCCTGCCGGTGCCGACCGCGCTGCTCGCCCGGGTCTGGCCGGACGAGGCGTGGCAGGGCGCGCTGCGCGACATCGCGGTCGTCGGCGAGGACCCGGACGAGGTGGGCTTCCTGCGCGATGCCACCTCCTCGGGCGAGCTGCGGGTGGTGAACCTCGACGGCGAGACCGTACGGCTCTCCGCGCCCACCGTGCTCCTGCCGCATCCCGTGCTGCTGCCCGACCTGGACGACGTACGCGAGTTCGCGGCGGAACTGGGCATCGTGCAGGGGGTCGAGCAGATCCACCGGGCCACCTGGCGCAAGCCCGGGGACGTGGCGTCCGACACCACCGAGGTCCGGGAGTTCGCGGGCGGCTCCTACCCCAACCGGTTCCGGCTCGCGGCCCGCGCCACGGCGCTCGGCTACCGGGTGTCCGGCGGGTACGCCACCTGCGCGGTCCGCGATGCCGGGCGCGGCCTGACGGCCTCGGTGTGGATCGGCGAGCCCTACTGGGACGGGGACTCCGCGACGGGGGCGCTGTCCTGGCAGGACGAGGAGGGCCGCGCGGCCGCGCTGCGCGAGGTCGGACCGGTCGCCTGGTCCGAGGGGATGCGGATGGCCGCCGCACTGTACGCCGGCCGCACGATCGAAGAGGGCGGGAACGAGCGATGACCACCACCACACCCATGACCCCTGCCGCCGGCACCACGGACGGCGTGGATGAGGCCGCACTGCTGATCGAGGCGGGTGCGGTCCTGCCGGCCGGCACCGAGGGCGCCGGTCCCGGCGCGGTCGACCTCACCGCCCGGACGTACCGTCACCCCGGCCTCCCCGAGGGCCGTGTCGTGGTCCGTCTCTCGGCGGCCGAACTGGGCGCGGCCGAGGACCTCGCCGCCGGTTTCCTGGGGCTGGTGCCCGACGGCGAGCCGGCCGTGGTCGGCCTCGGCCGCCGCCGGGCGCTGGGCTTCGCCGAGTGGGTGCTCGTCCACCACCCCGAGGACGGCCACCACGCCCTGGCACTGGTACCGGAGCTGGAGCGGGTGGCCCGCCAGGCCAAGTCCAAGCCAAAGGCCGCCCTGGAGTCCTGCCACGAGCTGGCCGGGCGGCTGGCGGCGGCCGTGCCGCACTTCCTGCCGGTCTTCTACGAGGAGACCGCGCGCGTGTTCCTGTCGGTGGAGAACCCCACCTATGCGGCGCAGCTGTTCACCCGGGCGCGCAAGAGCGAGGCCGGTCACGGCCTGGCCGTCGACGACGACCGGCTCGACGCCGTCTTCCTGGAGTTCGCCCTCGCCGGGGCGCTGCCGGTGCGGGTGCTCACCTCGTACGCCAAGGACCTGGAGCTGCGGGTGCCCGCGGCCGAGGCGTACGGGCGCTACCGGCGCCTGTGCGTACGCCGTACGGCGGGCGGCATGGTTCCCTCCGCCCAGGTCGCCCCCGCGCTGCGCCGTCTGGCGCGCTCGGCCGGGTTGGACGCGGTGGAGGCCGAACAGGACTACCTCGCCGAACTGCTGGCGCTGCCCGCCACCCTGCGCGCGACCGCGGGCTGGTGGAAGACGCACCGGTCCGCGCTGGTCGGCCTGGCCCGCCGCGAACCCGCCGTGCGCGGCGCCCTGCTGTCCCTGACGCCGCAGGGCGAGGACTCCCACGACGGCGAACTCTCGCGGCTGTGGCTCGACATCCTGGAGGAGTCGGGGGCCACCGCCGGGCTGGTCTCGGCGACGGCGCCGGACGGGGAGCGCTGCGCCGACGGCACCGCCGGCTGGCTGGAGCGCTTCCACGCCGCCCGCCACCGGGGCTGGGGCCGGCGGCTCGCGCTGCCGCTCCTGCTCGACGTGGTCCGGCGGTCCGCGGACGTGCTGCGCGCCGAACTGACCGCGCCGGACCGGGAGGCGGGCCGGGAGGCGGGCCTGCGCATCGGGGTCCAGGACGTCGACCTGCTCGACCTGCTGCTCTCCCTCGGCCTCCCGGTCGCCTCCCCGGCCGGGGAGGAGGCGCTCGGCCTGGAGGCCTGGGCGGAGGGCGAGGAGCGCCGCGACCTGCTGGCGCTCGCCGCCGACGAGCGCTTCCGGCCCGCCTTCACCCGTGCCGCGAACGGCTTCCACGACAACGACCTCAGCGCGTCCGTGGTCCGCCGGGTCGCCGCCGCGGCGGGCGGCCGCCCGATGCTCGCCGAGTGGGTGCGCACCGTGGCGCGGGCCTCCGCCGACACCGGCCTGCCCCTGTACCCGCAGGCCGTGCACCGCCTGACCTGGCTGCCCGCCGAGGCGCTGGTCCTCGCCGAGGGGGAGGTGGCCGACGCGGCCGCCACCGACCTCGGGGGGCTGGTGGCCCGCACCCTGCGCGGCGGCCTCTTCGAGGAACTCGTCTGGCCCGCCTGGGAGGAGGCGCTCGCCGAGCTGGATCCCAAGCGCGAGAACTCGGACCTCACCGTGGTCAGCGCCTGGCCGCACCTGATCGTGGCGAACCAGCGGCAGGTCCGGGTGATCGACGCCCACTCCGCCGTGCTCGTCCACGACCTGCGCATCCCCGGCACGGACCGGCGCACCACCGGCTTCCACTACGTGGACGGTGCGCTGCTGGTCTGCTGGCGCCCCTGGTACGGCGGCGGGGCGACGCAGGGCTACTGGCACACCGACCCCGACCACGTGTTCACCGTGGACACCGGCCGGCACCCGTGGCGGCTCGCCCTCCAGCACATCGGCCTGCCGCTGGCCGGCGGCGGGCTCGCCACCGGCGCGGGGGTGCTCCACCGGGGCGACACCCGGCTGCCGGACGAGCGCGTGATGATCTCCGACGGCCCGTCGTACTGGACCTGGCAGAGCGACGGGACCACGCACGGCTGGACGGAGTACGACCCGGCCTCCGACACCACCGGGCGGCGTGCCCTGCCCGCGTTCCTCACCGATGCCCTCCAGGGCCACCCCGACGGCAGCACCCTGTCCGAGCAGAGCAGTTGGCTGCGTCCCGGGCCCGCCGTCGAGGGCTCGGTGCTCAGCCGTCCCGCCGGCGGTCTGCTCGGCTGGCGCGTGGTGCGGCTGCCCGGCGGGGGATGGCGGGCCTGCGACACCGCCGGCCGGGAGGTCTCCGTACCGAAGGGCGACAACGACGGGGCGCCGCTCGCGGCGATCGTGTTCCCGGGCGACGACCGGCCGCGGGCGGTCTCCTCGAACTGGCACTTCTTCCGGCTCGTCGACCCGGACGGTGCGGTCACCGCCGAGGCCCCGAGCCGTTCGTTCCACGGCTCCGGCGCGCACGGGCACCGGCTGCCGCCCGCCGACCACTGGTTCTGCCTGCGTCCGCGTGACCCCGAGGGCTCGTCGGCGCTGCGCGGGGTGGACCGGGACGCGGCGGCGGCGCTGCTGGCCTCGGCCGCGGAGACGCCCGCCGGGGAACTGCCCGCGCTGGTACGGGCCGGGCTGCCGCGGATCACCGACGAGGTCCTGGTCCAGGGCATCGCCCGCACGGTCCGCTTCGCCCTCGCTCAGCGGACCACCCAGGAGAAGATCACCGAGCGCCTGGCGCGTGCTGTGCGGGGCGGGACGGGGGAATCGGCGCCGCAGGGTCCGGCGGACACGGCCCTGATGCCGGCGCTGGACGGCCTGAGCGGGACGGTCGGCTACCGCTGGGGCGGCCGGCACAACCAGGGGGACCACGCCTGCCGGGCGATGGCCGCCGTCGCCGCGGTGCGGGCGGACACCGGGGCGGTGGCCGAACCCGGGCGGCTGCACTGCGAGATGCCCGGCCTGCCGCACAGCAACGTCCCGTGGACCCGGCTCCTCGAACAGCCTGCCGCCCTCGCCTACCGTGCGGTCGCCGCGACCACCTCCGAGGAGGACCGCGAGGCGCTCCTGGCCTTCCTGCGGGAGATGGACGGGCTCGGCGTGCCGGGAGGGTCCGGCGGGTGGCGCCGGAGCACGGTCCGCCTGACGCACCGTGCGCTGCGCAAGCCGGACGGCACCGAGCACCACGCCTACCACAGCAGTGTGCTTCCGCTCGGCGGCGGAGCCCTCCTCGTCACCGGCTACGGCTGCGACCACATCAGCGACGGCATCGAGATGGAGGCACTCCACTACGACCCGGCGGGCACGTTCACCATGCCCGCGCCCTACACCCTGGTCCGGGACCGGCAGCTCGGCGACCCCGGGCGCGCGGACGGCTGGACGGCCCGCTTCCTCGACGAGGCCGCCGAACGGGGCGCGGTGTCCTGGCGGCCCGAGGCCGCCGAGGAGTTCGCCCGGCTCACCGGCGCCTCGGGCACCATGGCGCGGCTGGTCCTCGCCGGCCTGCCGGCCGTGGACTCGTACGAGCAGGGCTTCCTCACCCCGGAGCAGCGGACCGTCCTCAGCGTCAAGGCGAGCGAGGCTGCCGTGGCCCGTGACGAGCTGAAGGCCCTGACCCCCGAGGTCCGCCGGGAGCTGGTCGCGGCGCTCCTGCCCGCCGATCCGGCCCGTCTGTGGACGCACGGACCGGAGGTGGCCGCCGCCGCGGAGGTGTGGAACGGGCGGGTCGGCAGGCGGGTCGCGGTTCCCGAGTGGCTGACCGTCGAGGCCCATCGCGGGGTCAGGACCTCCTGGCCCGCGCTCCGCTCCCTGCCCGCCGTACTCGATCCGGCCGCCGCGCCGGCGCTGAGCACCGATGTGGCCTGGTTGGTCAAGGGGGACCGGGTGCAGCCGGAGCAGTCGACCGGTGAGGTCTTCTCCGCGGACGTGCTGACGGGATCCGTGGCGATGATCGCCTGGCTGGCCCACCGGCTGCCGGCCGGCGACCCGGTGCGGGCCCTGCTGCCGTCGGCGCTCGCCGCGATCCGCAAGCGGCTCGTCGCCCCGGAGCTGATGATGGTGGTCGGCTGGTACGTCAACCTGAAGGACTTCCGCAAGGCCGCGGGGGCACCGACGCGTACGGCCGAGCACTACGAGGAGTACGGAGCGGTGGTGCTGCCCACGCATGACGGGCAGCCCGTGCCCGCGGTGCGCCCGGCTCTGCTGGATTCGGCCGGCCGCGACCCGTACCTGCCGCTGCTGCGCGGGGCCGCCCAGCACCCCTTCCCCGTGGAGGCGGCGCTGCGGGTCGTGCACGACGCCCGTTTCGCCGCGCTGCTCGCCGATCCGGGTGCTCCCGGTGACACTGCGGCGGGTGCGGCGGGTACGGCAGGGGTGGCGGTTGCGGCGGGCGTGGCGGGAGCCGACGGCACCTGGTGGCCGCAGGATCCGACCCGCTCGGTGCCCGAGCTGGTGGGCGAGGCGGCGGAGGCGTACGGCCTGGGTGCCGACGCCGCCGCCCTGTACCTGATGCTGCTGGCGATGCCCGACCCCACCGACCGCAACACCGCCCGATGGACGGGCTGGAAGCCGGCCCGGATGAAGGCCGCCCGCGCCGAACTGGGCGCCACCGACCTGGTGGTGACGGCGAGCCGCACCCGGGCCGGACGCGGCCTGTTCCTGCCCGGCGGCTGGGTCGAAACGGCGTCTCCCGCGCTGCCGCTGGAGCAGTGGAAGGCGCCGATGCACGAGGACCTGCTCGCCGAACGGACACCGCTCCTCGGTGTGCTGGTCCCCACCGAGCCGCCGGCCGAGCTCTACCGCAGGGCGTGGCAGCGGGTCCGCGAGGGCGACGTCCCGCGCTTCACCGAGCTGAAGGTGCGGCGGGTCAGGCGCCGCTGAGTCCGGCGGCTCCGGCGCGCCGGGTCCGGGGCCGCCGCCCCGGACCGTCCTCGTACGGGCGGTCCGTTGCTGCGCCCCGACCCCTCCGCGGCGCCGGCACTCCGCACCGCACCGCACCACCCCTCCCACACGACTTCAAGGACACCCGATGACCCTCACCGAGCAGCCTTCACCCGCACCCGCCGCCCGGCAGGTGCTCCCCGCCGAGGAGCGCCACGCCGCCGAACTGGCCTTCCTCGCCGCGCAGGACACCGGCCCCCGCCCGCCCGGCTGGGCGCTGACCCCGCGTGCCGTCGTCACCTTCGTCTGCGGCAGCGGCGGTGAGGAACTGGCGCTGCCCGAGCGCCACCCCGGCCTGCCCGCCAAGCTGGCGATCACCGCCAAGTTCGTCGGCGAGCGCGCCCTGGTCGAACGCTGCGTGGTCACCCTGGCCGGAGAGCGCGGCCTGCTGCTCGTCGGCGAGCCCGGCACGGCCAAGTCGATGCTCTCCGAGCTGCTGTCGGCCGCCGTCTGCGGCACCAGCGCCCTCACCGTCCAGGGCACCGCCGGCACCACCGAGGACGCCTTCCGCTACGGCTGGAACTACGCCCTGCTGCTCGCGCAGGGCCCCACCCCGCAGGCCCTGGTCGACTCCCCCGTGCTCACGGCCATGCGCAGCGGGCGGGTGGCCCGGGTCGAGGAGATCACCCGCTGCCTGCCCGAGGTGCAGGACGCCCTGGTGTCGATCCTGTCCGAGCGGCGGGTCACCGTGCCCGAACTGACCGCGACCGAGGACGCGGTGGTCAGCGCGGCGCCCGGCTTCACCGTCATCGCCACCGCCAACCTGCGCGACCGCGGGGTCTCCGAGATGTCCGCCGCCCTCAAGCGGCGCTTCAACTTCGAGACGGTCCAGCCGATCGCGGACGCCGATGCCGAGGCCGCGCTGATCCGCCGTCAGGCGGTCGCCGCGGTGCAGCGTGCGGGCGCCGGGTTCGGTGTCGACGACGCGGTGCTGGACGCGCTCGTGACGGTCTTCCGCGATCTGCGGTCCGGGCGTTCGGCCGAGGGCTGGGACGTGGAGCGGCCGGGCACGGTGATGTCCACGGCCGAGGCGGTGCAGGTGGCGACCTCGCTCGGGGTCGCGACCGCCTATCTGCCGGCCGGTGACGCCCTGGACCTGCTGCCGGGCCATCTGCTCGGCGTGGTCCGCAAGGACGATCCCGCCGACCACGACCGTCTGCTGGGCTACTGGGACGGCCCGGTCCGGCGCCGGGCCGAGGAGGGCTCGGCGATGTGGCGTCGCCTCTGGGACCTGCGCGGGAGCCTGCGGTGACGACCGACACGAGCACATTCGCGGCCGCCGCGGGGGCCGGTGGCGGCGAGCGGGCCGGAGCCGACCCGCGTGCGGTCGTGGACCTGCTGGGCGCGTGCCGGCAGCCGTTCCTGCTCGGCGTACGGCACCACAGCCCGGCCCTGGCCGCGGTGGTGCCCGCTCTGCTGGAGGCCTCGGGCGCGGACGTGGTCTGCGTCGAGCTGCCCGCCGACTTCCAGGACTGGCTGCCGCATCTGGCCGATCCGGAGACCGTGGCACCCGTGGCCCTGGCGGCCGCCGGCGCCGACGGCCGGCTGGCCTTCTACCCGTTCGCGGACTTCTCCCCCGAGCTGGCCGCGATCCGCTGGGCGCGGGAACACGGCGTCGAAGTCCTCTGCTGTGACCTGCCGTTGGCGGACGCGGGCTGGTCGTCGGCGGAGGCGGCACCGGCGGCGGACGTTCCGGACGGACGGGGTGACGGGGCTCTCGGAACGCCCTCGGCCGTGGGTGCCACAGCCGGGCGCTCCTTCGCCGAGGCACTCGCCGCGGCCGGCACGGGCCGCGACGGAGAGGACCTGTGGGACCGTGCCGTGGAGGTGCTCGCCCCCGGCTGCCCGCCGGACGCCGTCCGCCGTGCCGCCCTCGGCGTGGGCTGGGCGCTGCGCCGGGACGCGGAGGACCGGGGCGGAGTACCGGCCACGGATCTGGCCCGCGAGGCACACATGCGCGGGGTGATTCACGGGGCGGCTGCCTCCGGCCGTACGGTCGCGGCGGTCATAGGCGCCTTCCACGCCCCGGCCCTGGTGGCCGCCGGGTCCGGCGGCCACCAGGGCCGTGGGACCGGCGCCGCCCCGGCCCGCACCGGGGACACCGCGGTGACCTCGCTCGTCCCCTACTCCTTCGATCTGCTGGATTCCCGTTCGGGCTATCCGGCGGGCATCCGCGATCCCCTCTGGCAGCAGGCCGTGCTGGGTGCGGGCGGGGACCCGGAGCGGGTGCAGGAGGCCGCCGCGCACGCGGTCACCGGTGTGTGCCGGGAACTGCGCGGCGCCGGGCACACCGCGGGCACCGGGGAGGCCGCCGAGACGCTGCGGCTGGCCGGGGACCTGGCCCGGCTGCGCGGGCTGCCGGCACCCGGTCGGGGCGAACTGCTGGAAGCCGTCACGACCGTGCTCGGTCAGGGCGAACTGCTGGGCCGTGGCCGGGCGCTGGCCCGCGCGCTGGACGCCGTACTGGTCGGGGCCGCGCGCGGCCGGCTGTCGCCCCGTACCCCGCGCTCCGGTCTGGGACCCGCCGTGGAGCGGGAGCTGGCGGAGCTGCGGCTGCCGTGTCCCGGCGATCCCCCGGCGCGCGAGGTCCGGCTCGACCCGCTCCGCTCGCCGCTCGACGCCCGGCGGGAGGTGCTGCTGCAGCGCCTGCTGGTGTGCGGCGCGTCCTACGGCGAGCCGCTCAGGGTGGCGGGGACCGGCGACGGCACCGCCCTGGGGAGCAGGTGGCGGGTGTCGTGGAGGCCTTCGGTGCCCGCCCGTCTCGACCTGGCGGGCGTGCGCGGGGTGACCGTGGCCCAGGCCGCGGCCGGAACGCTGCGCGAGACGGCCCGCCGGGAGGCCGCCGAGGGCGGTCCCACCTGCGACCGGATCCTCGCCGGCCTGGGCGCGGCGGCCCGCTGCGATCTGCCCGAGCTGGTCGCCGTACGGCTCGCGGAGGCGGCGGAGGTGCTGCCCGGGGCGGCGTCCCTGCCGGAACTCCTCGCGGCTCTCGACCTGTTGGAGGCACTGCAGCGGGGGCATCTGCCGGGTGCCGGCGCCGAGGGCCGGGCGGTGGCCGCCGCCCTCACGGCGGAACTGCTCGAGGCGGCCGTGCGTACGCTGCCCGGTCTGGCGGGCAGTGACGATCCCGCCGACGCGGCCGCACTGGTGGCTCTGGCCGAGCGGGCCGCCGCACACCATCTCGGTCTGCGCCTGGACCGGGCCCTGGCCGTCCTGGGCAAGAGCGGGTCACCGCTGATGCAGGGCGCGGCGGCGGCGGTACGGGTGCTGCTGGACCTGGAGCGGACGGCGGAACTCGGCGGCCGGGCCGCCGGGTGGATCGATGCCGCAGGCGATCCGGACGGCCGCCGTCGGCTGAGCCGGCGGCTGACCGGCCTGCTCACCGCCGCCGGACCGCTGCTGCAGGTCTCCGCGGCCGCTCTGGACCCGCTGCTGGACCGGATCGAGGCGCTCGGCGACCGGGAGTTCCTGGACCGGCTGCCGGCGTTGCGCGGCGGGTTCGACGCGTTGTCCCCCGCCGGCCGTGACCGGATGCTGGCCGCGGTGTCCGGCCGTCTCGGCGACCGGATCGACCTCTCCCTGGCCGCGCCGCCCGCGCTGCTCGCCCTGTGGGCGGCGGCCGACGCGGCCGGGGCGTCCGCTCTCAAGGTCCTTCAGGAGTCTGCGGTCGGCGGCGAACGGACGGCCGAAGCCGGGCGGGCGGCGGGCGCGGGCCCCGGGGCGGAGGCGGCGTCAGGGCCGGTGTCGGTGTCGGTGGATGCCGGTGTCCGTGCCTCGCAGGACGGTCCCGCCGACGGAGTCGGTCCGGGACGTCCGCCGGGCGGAACGCCTGCCGGATCAGCCGTGCTGCGGCGGATCGGCCCGGCCGACCGCTGGCGGCTGCTGCTCGGCCGCGAGCAGGACCGGCTGCCGGCCGACGTACGCCGCCATGCCCGCGCACTGGACGAGCTGTACGGGGCAGGGCGCGGCGAGGGCTCCTCGGACCTGGACCGGGGCGGTGCCGCGGGTCCCGGCGGCGGGCAGGAAGCTTCCTTCCCCACGGCCCGGGAATGGGCCGGGGAACTGGAGGCGCTGTTCGGTGCCGATGTGCGCGAGGAGGTGCTCGCGGCGGCGGCCGACGCGGGCCGCACCGACGTGCTGGCCCAGCTCGACCCCGCGGCCGTACGTCCCTCGGTGGAACTGCTCACCTCGGTGCTGTCGCTGGCCGGCGGAATGCCGGAACACCAGGTGGCTCGGCTGCGGCCGCTGGTCCGGCGGCTGGTCGAGGAGCTCACCAGGGAGCTGGTCACCCGGACGCGTCCCGCGCTGTCCGGACTGGCCACACCACGGCCGACCCGCCGGCCCGGTGGACGGCTGGACCTGGCGCGCACCCTCCGGGCCAACCTGGCGCATGCGCGCCGGCTGGAGGACGGCCGCGTGCGGGTCGTACCGGAACGGCCGGTGTTCAGCACCCGGGTGAACCGCGAGGCCGACTGGCGGCTGATCCTCGTCGTCGATGTGTCGGGCTCGATGGAGGCCTCGGTGATCTGGTCCGCGCTGACCGCCGCCGTCCTGGCCGGCGTACCGACGCTGTCCACGCACTTCCTCGCCTTCTCCACCGGCGTGGTCGACCTCACCGACCGGGTCGACGACCCGCTGTCGCTGCTGCTCGAGGTCCGGGTCGGCGGCGGCACGCACATCGCGGCCGGTCTCGCCCACGCCCGTTCCCTGATCACCGTGCCCAGCCGCACGCTCGTGGTCGTGGTCAGCGACTTCGAGGAGGGCCTGCCGGTCGGCGGACTGCTCGGCGAGGTCCGGGCGCTGGCCGCCTCCGGGGCCCATCTGCTGGGCTGCGCCGCCCTCGACGACACCGGCACCCCGCGCTACTCCGTCCCGATCGCCCGGCAGCTCGTCGCGGCCGGGATGCCGGTGGCCGCTCTCAGTCCTCTCGCCCTCGCCCGCTGGGTGGGCGACCGCCTCCGTGGAGATGCCCGTTGACCGCCACCACCGCCACCACCGCCACGACCGCCACCACCGGCGCAGCCGCCGGCGCAGCGGGAGGAGGTCTGCCGCCGGTGGCACCCGAGGTCCTCGCCGAGGCCGTCGAGGCCCTCACCGCACGGCTGCGCAAGAGACTGGACGCCGCCATCGCCGACTGCGGCGCGGACGCGGTCCTCACGGAGGACGGTTCGGTCACCGTCCGCTTCGGCGAGGACGCCCTGGTCACCCTGCGCCCCGGCCCCTCGGGGGCGGTGACGTCCGGTACCCAGGCCGGCTGCAGCTGCCTGCTGGCACCCCGGTGCCTGCACCGGGCCGCCGTGCTCGGCGCGGCTCCGATCGCCGATGCGCCGGACGAGGGAGAACCGACGGACGGGGAACCGACGGACGGGGAGCTGACGGACCGGGAGCTGACGGACGGGGAACCGGCTGGAGCGTCGGGGGACGGCGACGGTCCGGCGGTCGAGCGCGCCGCGACTCGCGCAGGGTCCGGCGTGGCCTCCGGCGACCTCGCGTCGGGCGGTACGCCGAGGCCCCGCTCGGGGGCGCAGGAGCGGGGGGCGGCGGCAGCGACCCCGCGGGACGGGTCGGCCGCCCCGGAGCGGCAGGCCCTCACCGCCCCGCAGATCGCCGCCGCCGCCGCGTTGTGGGAGGCCGCGGCCACGGCCCTCGCGGGAGGTGTGCCGGCCGCCGGCGCCGTGGTGCAGGCCGAGTTGCTGCGGGCCGCGCACACCGCCCGGGTGGCCGGGCTGCCCCGCGCCGAGGCGGCCGCCCTGCGCCTCGTGCGCGGGCTGCGCGGCGCCCGGGACCGCAGCTCCACCCATCGGTCGGCCGACCTCGCCGGTGCCTTCCGCGAACTCCTGTGGATCTGCGCCGTCCTGGCCGGGGGCACCGCCGACCCCGTCCTGGCGGGCAGCGGCCGCCGCGCGTACCGGCCCGGCGGCAGCCTGCGCGCGTACGGCCTGTGCCGGGAGCCGGTGCTCTCCGCCACCGGATACGGCGGGGTGGTCACCCACGTGCTCACCCCCGACGGCGTACGGCTGTCGGTCCCGGACGTCAAGCCGGGCGGCCTGGCGCGCGCCCGGGGTGCCGGTTCCGCGTCCGTCGCGCTCGGCGGCGCGGCGCTCGACCATGCCGGGCTGGCCCGCGGCGGGCTGCTGATCGTGGGCGCCACGGTGTCGGCCGACGGGCGCCTGGGCGCCGGCCGCGGCGTCAAGGCGACTCCCCTGCGCGGGGTGTCCTGGACGGAGGAGCCGGCGGCCCCGCTGTTCACCCGACCGGCTGCCGAGGTGGTGGCGGAGCGGCTCGCGGGTGAGGACGGGGCCGGGACCGCGGCTGGGACCGCGGCCGGCGACCGGGGCGAGCTGCTCGGCTGCGACGTGGAGGTCGTGGGTGCGGCGGGCGAGCAACTGCTGGTGCGTGAGCTGTCCGCGGACGGTTCGGTGCGGGAGGGGGCGCCGGTGCTGCGGCTGCTGCCCGCCCATCCGCATCCCGAGCTGCCGCACCTGGCGAACCTGCGCCGGCTGGCGGGCTGTCCGGGGCTGAGGCTGCGCGTCCTGGGGCGGCCCGACCTGGACCGGGCCGCCACCCTGCGCCCGCTGGCGGTCGGTCCGGTGCCGGGCGCCGGGTACACCCTGCGGCTGCCCGAGGAGTGGCTGGGCCGGGCCGACCTCGGGTACGACCTCCTGCAGGGGGTCCACCTTCCGAGCGGCTCCCCCGCCACGTCTCCCGCCGCCTCTCCCGGCCCTGCCGGGGCCGGTCCGGACCCGCTGGCCGACTCTCCCCTGTGGCGCGTACGCCGGCTGCTGGAGACCGGCGTGGCCGGCGGGCGCCGCGCGGTGGCCGAGGCCGCCCGCGGCACGGAACCACTGACCCGTCCCGACCTGCTGCGCCGCCTCGGTTTCGGTACGGCGGCCGGTCTGACGGAGGCACTGGCCGCCGAGGCGGACCGGCGCCCCCGGGACGCGTTCGGCCGGCTCACGGACGCCTCGGCGGAGCGCTACGCCCGGGCCTGGCTCGCCGTGGCCGTCCACCTGGCGGCGGCCGAGCGTTCCCTGGTGGCCGCTTCCTGGTCGTGACCGCACGGCACCCGGCGTCCTCCGTTCGGGGCCGGTGTGCGGCGCACACGAGTGCCTGCGCGTGCGGTGGCGCAGCGGCGCGCGGACCCTGGAAGCCGCGGGCTTCGGGACGAACGGCGAGGGGCGATGATCGTAACGGTGGTGTCGATGCCGGAGATGGCGGTCGCCCGTACGGACGTGGCGGAGGCCCGTGACCGGCTGGCCACCGAGCCCTTCCTCCTGGTCGACGTGGAGCTGCCGGAGGAACAGCGGACGGAACCGGGGTCGGTCGCCGAGCAGCTGGGCCTGGACATCGAGGGGCTGGAGTGGTTCGGAACGGCTGACGAGCCCGCCCGGGCCGAGTACCTGGGCGACAGGGCCGGCTTCGTCGTGCCCGTGGTGCGGGGGGAGCGGTTCACCCACGTGCACGTGGTGGTGACCGACCGCTTCCTGGCCACCGTGCACCGGGGGCGGATCGACCTGGCGAGGACCGTCACGGAGATGGCGCACGAGCGGCCCGTCGACACGGTGGCCGTACTCTTCCTCCTGCTCGGGGAGGCGCTGGGCACCTTTCGCCGGGCGGCGGTGCAGGCCCTGCTGGAGGCCGAGGAACTCGAGGACGACATGTTCGAGGAGCGGAGCCCCGATCAGGTCTACCGGCTGGCCCAGCTGCGCCGCCACTCCGCCCGCCTGCACCACTACCTGCGGCCGTTCCTCGAGGTCACCGACGAGGTCCTCACCCGGCGGCTGATGAGCCGCAGCTTCCCGAAGGAACGGCAGCGCCTCGTCCGCGAGTTCCAGACCAGCTCCAGACTGGTGCTCGCGGACATCGAATCCCTCCAGGAGGCCACCCGCCGGGCGTTCGCCAGCTACTCCTCGCTCATCGCCGGCGAGCAGAACGGCGTGATCAACCGGCTGGCCATCGTGTCGGTGGTCTTCCTTCCGCTGTCTTTCCTGACCGGCTTCTTCGGCATGAACTTCACCTTCCTGACGGACAAGCTGGAGAGCAGGGGCGAGTTCTGGCTGCTGGCCGTCGGCCTCCAGGCGCTCGTCCTGTGCATCTCCCTGTACGTACTGCACCGCACCCGGATCTGGCGCCGCCTGCGCGAGGACGACTGAGGTCCTCCGCTCTGAAGCCCGCCGAGGCCGGGACGGCGGCCATCACCTCCGCCATCGCGGCTCCGCTCAATCCAGTCCGCGATGCCCGCCGGGAGGTGCACCGGTGTCCTGCCGACTGCTGTCCGGATGCGGGTCTCGGGCACGATGCCGCGGCCGACCGAGTGATGGGCGGGTGGGTGGCGGCGTGTACCGAGCCGGGGGCGGGGCGGGCGCGTGAGGATGCTCGGGTTCCAATGCCCCACTCCCGCTACACCTCCGGAGTCTTTCGGTGCTCGAACGCAAGCAGCTCAAGGGTCGCACCCAGGTCACCTTCATCCTCCCCGAGAACACTCCGCACGGGCCCGTCAGTGTGGTCGGGGACTTCAACCACTGGAATCCGGCCGCCCATCCGCTGGCGGCCCGGGGAGACGGCACCCGTGCGGTCAGCGTCACCCTCCCGGCGCACGGCATGCACTCCTTCCGCTATCTGGCGGCCGGTGACTACTGGTTCGACGACGAGGGCGCCGACAGCCACGACGGCACCAACAGCCGCCTCCACACCTGACCGCCCCGGCCTGCCGCCCGCGGCAGGCCGTGACGAACGGTCGGGACCGTCGTTGAACGAGGCGGTCAAGCGAAGCCAGCCGGGCCCCGGGACGGTCGTCCCGGGGCCCGGCTGTTGGCATCCGCCGCTTCCGCCGGAGCAGCGTTCCCGGGGTGTCAGTGGGGTGTCAGTGGAGTGTCGGTGGGGGGCTCTAGCGTGGGGGCATGATCTGGAATGCCGAACGGGACGTCCTTGCGCCCGTGCCGCCCGATGAGCGGCTTGCCGGTGCGCCCGTGGGGGTCGGCGGGGTCGTGGAGCTGGCGGTGGCTCATCTCGACGCCCGCGTGAACACGGTGGCGGGGTTCGAGCTCGCACTCGACGGCCTGGTGCGTCAGGCGTACCTCGACCGGAACGCGCTCGCCGCCTCCCTGTCCACGGCAGTGGGGCACCGCCACACGGAGGAGGACACCGAGGCGGACCGGCTCGGCCCGGTGGACGTGGTGGTGGCCACGCTGCTGGGGCGGGTGCCGGGGTACAGCCTCAAGCCCGGGTACGTACGCCGGCCCCGCGGGCACGAGGCCTGCGCGCAGGGCGGGCTGGAGCTGGTCATCGCCGCACGGGTGTGTGAGGCCGGGTACGCGCTGCTGTCCGGGCGGCCCCTGCCGTTCCTGCTGGCCACACCGACCTGGGACACGGGCGCGCTGGACGCGGCCGAGCTGGTCGGGCGGCTCGCCGAGTACGGGCGGCTGGGCGTGCGGCCCGGCCCCGCCGACTTCGGGCAGGCGCTGCTGCGCGTACGCCGGGACGGTCCTGCGGCGTCCGCGGCCGCCGGGGCCGCGGCCCGGCTGGGGACCGCCGAGGGCGATCGGCTCGCCGTCTGGCTGGGTCCGGACGGCGCGCCGGGCCCGGTCGTGCGCCGGGTCGTCACGCCGGATCCGGGTGCGCACCGGGCCTGGGCGCGGACCGGTGCCGCGGTGCCGCAGGTCGCGTTCGCCGGCGGTGGACGGCCGGTCCTGCTGCGGGAGTTCCCGGACGCCTTCCACCGGCTCGGCCGGCCCCACGAGGGATTCACCCAGTGCTATCACTGGCACGAGGGGCATGCCGTACGGGCCTCGGTGCTGCCGGAGGACCGGGAGACCCAGGCTTCGTGGCTGCTGCCGGGCGTGACGCTGGCCGCGACGGCCGGAGACCACGGCTCAGCATGGATGCTGCCGCACCTCGCCCGGCTGGGAGGGCCTGCGGGGCCCGCGCTGCACGCCGCGGTGGCGGCGGGGATGGGCGGGCGCGACCCGGAGAGCCGTCGCCCGGCGGTGGAGGCGCTGCTGGTGCTGGCGGCCCGCGGCGAGCTCGACACCGGGCTGCTCGGGCGGGAGCTGGCGGCCATGGCGGCGCTGGGCACCGTCAAGCCCAACCGGCTCGCCGACGCGGCCCGTTCGGCCGCGTCGGCGGGTGCGTACGCCACCGTGTGGGCGGTCCTCGCCGAGGTGCTGCCCGCCCTCCTGCCCTCGGTACGGGGTGCGGGCGAGGTGCTGGCCGTAGCCGCCGAGTGTGCGGAGCGGTGCGGGGCGGCGGGCCCGGTCCCGGCCGGGGTGGCGGAGGTCGCGGCCCGGCCCGGGTCCTCCCGGACCACGGCCGGGGCGCGGCGGCTGAGCGCCGCGCTCGAAGGGCGCCGGCCGGCCGGCGCGCCACGGCGGTGAGCCGGAGTCTGCGCCGGGCTCGGTCGAGCCCGCCGACCCGGTCCTGCCGCGCCGGGTTCGGGATTGTCGGTGGCGTGGGTCACAGTGGAGAGGAATGGCGGTGACCGGCCGAGCGGAACCGGAGTGATCCCATGACGTACGCGATCCGGGCCGAGGGCCTGGCCAAACGGTTCAAGGAGACCCGCGCCCTGGCGGGCGTGGACCTCCAGGTCCCGGCGGGCACCGTCCTCGGCCTGCTCGGTCCCAACGGCGCGGGCAAGACGACCGCGGTCCGCATCTTCGCCACCCTGCTGCGGCCGGACGCCGGACGGGCCGAGGTGGGCGGGTACGACGTGGTGCGGCAGGCCGGTCACGTCCGCTCCCTGATCGGGCTCACCGGACAGTACGCCGCGGTCGACGAGAACCTGACCGGCACGGAGAACCTGCTCATGATCGGCCGGCTGCTGGGCATGCCACGGGCGGAGGCCAGGGCCAGGTCGCACGAGCTGCTGGACCGGTTCGGGCTCGGTGACGCGGCGGGCCGGGCCGCCAAGACCTACTCGGGCGGTATGCGACGGCGGCTGGACCTGGCGGCGAGCCTGGTGGGGCGGCCCCGCATCCTCTTCCTGGACGAGCCGACCACCGGACTCGACCCGCACAGCCGGGGCGAGGTCTGGGAGATGGTGCGCGGCCTGGTGGCGGAGGGCGTGACGGCCCTGCTCACGACGCAGTACCTGGACGAGGCCGACCGGCTCGCCGACACCATCGTGGTGATCGACAAGGGCAGGGTGATCGCCGACGGTACCCCGGACGAACTGAAAGCGCAGGTCGGCGGACAGGTACTGGAACTCCGCCCGGTCCGCGCCGCCGACCTGGGCGCGGCACACGCCGTGCTCGTGGAGGAGGCCGGCCCGCTGGCCACGATCGAGGGCGAGGGTGTCACCGCGCCGGTGAACGACCCCGCGCTGATGCCGAACGTGGTGCGGCGGCTGGACCAGGTGGGGATCGCGGTGGGTGAGCTGGCCCTGCGCCACTCCTCCCTGGACGAGGTGTTCATGGTGCTCACCGGCCACCGGGCGGAACCGGACGCGCCGGACGCGCCGGACGCGCCTGACGGGGCGAAGGGGGCGGAGACGGAGGCAGAAGCGGAAGCAGGGGCGGGGACGGGGGCGGGGACGGGGACGGGGGACGACGAGGACGGGGCCTACGAGAAGGCCGGGAGACGGTCATGACCACCGCGTCACTCACCGACACCCTGGACGGAGGCCACGGCCGGGTCCGGCCCGTGGCGGCGCTGCGGCAGACCGCCACCATGGCCTGGCGCAGCCTGGTGTCCGTGAAGCACAACCCGCTGGAGCTCGTCGACTACAGCATCACGCCGATCATGTTCGTGTTCCTGTTCACCTATGTCTTCGGCGGGCAGATGGCGGGTTCGCCCCAGGAATACCTGCAGTACGCGCTCGCGGGCATCATCGTCCAGAACACCCTGTTCATGACCGTGTACACGGCCATGTCACTCAACAGCGACCTCACCAAGGGCGTCTTCGACCGCCTCCGCAGCCTGCCCATCGCCCGCTCGGCCCCGCTGTTCGGGCGCATCACGGCGGACCTGGCCAAACAGCTCTGGGCGATGCTGCTGATGATCGCGCTGGGCACCGTGCTCGGTTTCCGGATCACCGGCAGCGCCGCGGGCTTCCTCGGCGCCACCCTGCTGCTGCTCACCTTCGCCGCCGCCGTCTCGTGGGTGGCGGTGCTCACCGGGATGCTCGCCGGGGACGCGGAGAAGGTGCAGGTCTTCGCCTTCACCTTCATCTTCCCCATCACCTTCACCAGCAGCGCCTTCGCCCGCCCCGAGACCATGCCGGGCTGGCTCCGGACCTGGGTGGAGGTCAACCCGGTCACGCAGTTGTCGGACGCCTTCCGCGGCCTGCTGCTGGGCACCCCCGTCGGGTCGTCGGTGATGTGGTCTCTGATCTGGGCGGCGGGAATCGCCGCGGTCTTCATGCCGCTGGCGATGCGCGCCTACCGCACCCGCGGCCAGTGACGGGCTGCTGCTCGCCGTCGTCATGCTGCCCGGCCCGCGGCGGCGCTGGAGGGCCGCCTGCCGCAGACCGCCCAGGCGCGGGCGGTGAACGCGATCGACCCGTCCGGCCGGGTGGGCACGGCGGCCCGGAAGGTGTCGCGCAACCGGTCCCGGGCCGCCGGGGCGAGGGTGGCGACATAGCCGGGGGCGGGGCCCTGGCCGGCCAGGAACGGCTCCCACAGATCCGCGAATCCGGCGAAGACTGTGGGTACCTCGACCGGGGCGACGGTCACCTCGGTCAGCCCCGCCCCGGCCCACAGCGCGAGGAGCGGCTCCGGCCGGCACCCGTGGAAGCGGCGGCCCTCGTGGAGGGCGGCCGCCGGTGGATCCGCGGCCACCGCGGCGTCCCAGAAGGCGGTCAGGAACTCCATGCCCCTGGCGTAGTCCCACACGTACGCGGCGACCGGCCCACCCCGTTTCACCACCCGGGCCGCCTCGGCCACCGCCGCGCCGGGCGCCGGCAGGAAGTTGAGTGCAAGTCCGCTCACGGCTGCATCGCAGGCTTCGTCGCGTACGGGCAGCGACAGCGCGTCGGCCACCGCGAAGCGGGCCGGGGCCGGAACGGCGGCGCGGGCCGCACGAACGAAGCCGGCGGAGCGGTCCAGTCCGAGCACCGTCCGGGGCCGGCAGCGGGCAGCGATGGCCGCGGTCAGCGCGCCCGTCCCGCATCCCACGTCCAGCCAGCGCAGACCGTCCGCGCAGCCGAGCCATGCCAGGAATCCGTCCGCGACCGGGCGGCTCCACCGGCCCATGTACCGGTCGTAGGCGTCACCGGCGGCCCAGGTGTCGAAACGCTCTTCCCGGCGCACTTTCCCGCGCTCTTCCCCGCGCTCTTCCTCACGCTGTTCCTTCATCCGTCCACGATCCGTCCGTCCACAAGGTCCCACCACCTCGCGGGTCCGGCGGGTCAGCGCTTGAGGTAGGCGAGCACGGCCAGCACCCTGCGGTTGTCGTCCGCCGACGGCGCGATCCGGAGTTTGGTGAAGATGGCGGCCGTGTGCTTGGCGACGGCACTCTCGCTGATGTGCAGACCGCCCGCGATCGCGGCGTTGGACCTGCCCTCCGCCATCAGTTCCAGGACCTCGCGCTCACGCGGCGTCAGGCTGTCGATGGTCCCGCGGGCGTCACCGCGCGCGAGCAGGCGCGAGATGACCTGCGGGTCCATCACGGTGCCGCCGGCGGCGACACGGCGGACGGCGTCGACGAACTGCTCGGTGTGGGTGACCCGGTCCTTGAGCAGGTACCCCACGGCTCCTTCCCCGCCGGCCAGCAGTTCGTTGGCGTACAGCTGCTCGACGTACTGGGACAGGACCAGGACGGGCAGGCCGGGCCTGCGGCGGCGGGCTTCCAGGGCTGCCTGCAGGCCCTCGTCCGTGAAGGTGGGCGGCAGCCGTACGTCGACCACGGCGATGTCCGGTGCCGCGTCCCCCTCCTCCAGCAGGGCGCGCCGCAGGGACGGGCCGTTGTCCACCTCCACGACCTCGCAGCCGTGTTCCCGGAGGGTGCGGCTCAGCCCGTCCCTCAGCAGGAAGAGGTCTTCGGCGAGGACAACGCGCACGGAATCTCCATCGTCACGGTGGTCGGTCCGCCCTGCGGACTGTGCAGGGCGAGGGTCCCGTCGAAGGTATCCAACCGCCTTCGTACGCCGGCCAGTCCGGTGCCCCGGGCGGGATCGGCGCCGCCGTGGCCGTCGTCGGTGACGGAGGCGCGGAGCAGGCCGTCCCCGTAGGCCAGGTCTATGCGGACCTCGCGTGCGCCGGAGTGCTTCGCCGCGTTCGCCAGCGCCTCGCCGACGGCGAAGTAGGCCGCGGACTCGACGGGCGCCGGGAACCGGCCCGGCAGCCGGGCCTCGACGCGGACGTCGAGGAAGCTGTCGAGGGCGAGTGACCTGACCGCGTCGCCGAGGCCGCGGTCGGCGAGGACCGGCGGCTGGATGCCGTGGACCAGGTCGCGCAGGTCCTGCAGGGCCCGTTCGGCCGTGCTGCGGACGTCGAGCAGGAGCGCGCGTGCCGTCGTCGGGTCCGCCTCCAGCAGGCGGGTGGCCCGGTCCAGGGTCATGCCCAGGGCGACCAGCCGGGCCTGGGCGCCGTCGTGCAGGTCCCGTTCGACGCGCCGCAGTTCGGCGGCCAGGGTGTCCAGGGCCAGGCTGCGGGTGTCGGTGAGCCGCTCGATCCGCCGGGTGAGGTGGGTGCTGCGCGGTTCCGCGAGCAGCCCCTTGCCCAGCCGGGCGTGCAGGCGGAGCACGGCGGGGGCTGCGAGCAGACCGGCGGCCGCGAAGGCGAGGCCGAGCACCAGTGCGGCGAGCATGGTCGCGGTGGTGTGGACGGGGACGAAGGCGTACCAGTTGCCCTCACCGAGGGACCGCCAGACGAAGGGCTGCACGAGGGCGCCGAACGCCCCGTACTCGACCAGGGCGAGGGGGACGGCGACCAGCACGCCTCCCGTCACCGGTTCCAGCCAGGCCCACGCCAGATCTCGCCAGAAGCCCTGGTCCGCGAGGATGGCGCGCGACCTGCGGCGGGGATGGGCACCACCGGCCGCGGGCAGCGGCTCGGGCGGGCTGACGCGGACGCCCGTCCAGGCCTCGGCCCGGGTGCGGGAGCGGTCGGTCAGTGCGCGCAGGGCCCGTGCGGCGGGCGGCAGCAGCCAGAAGCCGACGCCCACGGGCAGCAGCAGCACGGCGAGCACCACGAGCGAGCCGGCCGCTGAGGCGGCGAGCGCGTGCAGGCTCGCCAGCTGGCACCGGCCGACGGCGACGCAGGAGCGCGCCAGGGCGGTGCGCACGGGGGCGGTGCGCACCGGGGCGGGGGGCGTGGGGGCGGGGGGCACCGGGACGGTGACGGTGCCCTGCGCGCGACTCAGCGGAGGTCTTCCATGATCGCGTCGAGCCTATCCGGTGCGGGTGAGGCCGCCACCTCCCGCCCCCTGCCCCTGCCGTTGCCTCGGCTCAGCCAGGTCCACAGCACCGCCGCCGCCAGGCACGAGGCGCCGAACAGCACCATGGGCAGGACCGTGCCGGCCTCCTCGTCCATGAACAGCAGCATGCCGAGGTTGACCAGGGTGTGGAAGCCCCCCGCGAGCAGCAGCCGGGAACCCCTCGCTCCTTCGAGGGCCCAGCCCAGCACCACCGACATGGATACCGTCGCGGTCAGGAACGCCCCGGCGTACACGGGGTGTTGGGCGAACACCTGAACGTGCCACACACCCCACAGCAGGCCGACCGCGACGGAGGCCGTGAGGGGCCCGAAACGGGCGCGCAGCACCGGCTGCAGGAGACAGCGCCACCCGATCTCCTCTCCGCACGCACCGATCAGCTGCGCCCCGGCGATCAGCGCGAACGGCGCGTCCGTGGACGCGATCCGCGCGTCCCCGCCGAGCGCCGCGTAGGCACCGGCACTCGCGCAGATGACCAGCGGGGCCGTCACGGTCAGCAGCAGGCCCCGGCCCGCCCGCCCGAGGCGGCCGCCGGGCCCGGCGGATTCGACGGAGCCGCCGGGACCCGGCACGGGGCCGGTGAGCAGCTCCCGCACCCGCCTCCGCCACAACACGGCCACGACACCCACCCCGAGGGCGGGCCCGAACTGGGTCAGCTGGATGACCTCGGAGGGTATCCGCGTCACGGGCTGTACGGCCCCCAGCACGCCGGCCGCCAGGAAGGCGACGACGAGGAACAGGACCGTCAGCCTGAGGTCCACAGTTGTCTTTCGCATGGCTCCGACGATGCCGCCCGGCACCGCCCGGGCCATTGCACCCGGATCCCCGGCCGGGGTGTACCCAGGTACACCCCGCGTACGGCCGGCCCCGCGTACGGCCGGCCCGGGGGCCGGCCGTCCCGGGGGACGGCCGGCCGTCGTCAGCTCCGGGCGAGGCGCGGGATGAGGCGTTCGGCGTTGCCACGGTGGATGGCGTGGAGGTCGCCGTCCTGCCAGTGCGGGTAGTCGACCAGCCCGTCGTCGAAGCCGGCACACCACTCCTCGGGGACCATCGGGAAGTCGCTGCCGTACAGGACACGTCCGGGTGCGGCGAAGGCGAGGAGCGAGGGCAGCGAGGCGGGGCCGGCGCAGAACGCGGTGTCGAACCAGAAGCGGCGCAGCTCGGCCAGGAGGTCCTCCGGGGTGGTACCGGGGCGCAGCCGGGCGGCGGCCGCGAAGCGGTGGGCGGCGTACGGCAGGAAGCCCCCCGCATGGGGAAGGATCATCTTCAGCCGGGGGTACCGGCCGGGGACACCGGCGACGGCCAGGTGCAGGGCGGTGCGGGCGGTGTCGTACGGGAAGTCCACCAGCGGGCTGGGCAGGCCGGGGACCATCGCGCCGGGCGGTGCGGTGGGGTGGACGAGGACCACGGCCGCACGCGCGTCGAGCTCGGCCCAGAGCGGCTCGAACTCCGGGTCGCCGAGGTAGCGGCCGTGGGCGTTGGACAGGAGCATCACGCCGTCGGCGTCCAGCTCGTCCAGGGCGTGGACGGCCTCGTCGAGCGCCCCGTCCACGTCCGGCAGGGGGAGGACGGCGAAGTTGCCGAACCGGTCGGGCCGGTCCTTGACCAGCTCGGCGGTGAACTCGTTCACGGCCCGGGCCGTGTGGCGGGCCCCGTCGGGGTCGTCGGGGGCGGCGAGGGGGGCCGCGTAGGAGAGGATGCCGGTGGCGATCGAGTGGCGGTCCATCATGGCGAGCGCGCCCTGCCGGTCCCAGGCGGGCACCGGCCAGCCGAGGGCGGCGGCGCGGTCCGCGATGGCGCGGCTGCGGTCGGGCGGGATCACGTGCTGGTGGACGTCGATGCGTGCGTGGCCGTTCATGCCGGTCCGGGTCTCCTCCTGCCGCATTCCGGGGCGGCCGGTGCGCGGTGGGGCCGCACGGACCCCGCGGGCCGGCCGCAGTCCATGAGAGTCCACCGGCACGTCCGGCCGCCTGCACACGCGTAAGCGGCACGGGGCGGTCCACCCGACCGGCCCACCCGGCCGATGCGCCGGGTCGACCCCTCGGCACCCCTCGGCCATAAGTCGCGCTTATGGGGTCATAAAGAAGGAGCGGGTATCGAGTTAGGTTAGCCTTAGTTTAGGGTTCCTGTTGATCACGTCCTTGACGTCCGAAGGGAACCTGTCATGCCTCGCCCCCTGCGCGTAGCGATCGTCGGTGCCGGACCTGCGGGTATCTACGCCGCCGATGCGCTGCTCAAGTCCGAGGCTGCCGCCGAACCCGGTGTGTCCATCGACCTCTTCGAGCGGATGCCCGCGCCCTTCGGCCTGATCCGTTACGGCGTCGCACCGGACCACCCGCGGATCAAGGGCATCATCACCGCGCTGCACCAGGTGCTCGACAAGCCGCAGGTCCGCCTCTTCGGCAACGTCGACTACCCGACGGACGTCTCGCTCGACGACCTGCGCTCCTTCTACGACGCGGTGATCTTCTCGACCGGCGCCACCGCCGACCGCGCCCTGGACATCCCCGGTGTCGGCCTGGACGGCTCCTACGGCGCCGCCGACTTCGTCTCCTGGTACGACGGCCACCCGGACGTGCCGCGCACCTGGCCGCTCGGCGCGGAGAAGGTCGCGGTGCTCGGTGTCGGCAACGTCGCCCTCGACGTCGCGCGCATCCTCGCGAAGACGGCCGACGAACTGCTGCCCACCGAGATCCCGCCGAACGTGTACGACGGCCTCAGGGCCAACAAGGCCCTGGAGGTGCACGTCTTCGGGCGCCGCGGCCCGGCCCAGGCCAAGTTCAGCCCGATGGAGCTGCGCGAACTCGACCACTCCCCCACCATCGAGGTCATCGTCAACCCCGAGGACATCGACTACGACGAGGGCTCGATCAGCACCCGCCGCTCCAACAAGCAGGCCGACATGGTGGCCAAGACCCTCGAGAACTGGGCGATACGCGACATCGGCGACCGCCCGCACAAGCTGTTCCTCCACTTCTTCGAGTCGCCGGCCGAGATCCTCGGCGAGGACGGCAGGGTCGTGGGCCTGCGCACCGAGCGCACGGCGCTCGACGGCACCGGCAACGTCAAGGGCACCGGCGAGTTCACGACCTGGGACGTCCAGGCCGTCTACCGCGCCGTGGGCTACCTCTCGGACGAACTCCCCAAGCTCCCCTGGGACGTCGAGTCGGGCACGGTCCCGGACGAGGGCGGCCGGGTGGTCGAGGCGGGACAGCACCTGCCGTCGACGTACGTCACGGGCTGGATCCGGCGCGGCCCCATCGGGTTGATCGGGCACACCAAGGGCGACGCCAACGAGACCGTGGCCAACCTCCTGGCCGACCACGCCGAGGGCCGGCTGCTCACGCCCGCCTCGCCGTCGCCGGAGGCGGTCGACGCCTTCCTGGCCGGGCGCGGTGTGCGCTACACGACCTGGGAGGGCTGGTACCGCCTGGACGCGGCCGAGAAGGCGCTGGGCGAGCCGCAGGGCCGCGAGCGCGTGAAGATCGTCGAGCGGGACGAGATGCTGGACGCCAGCGGAGCCTGACCCTGTCCCCCGCCCGATGACTCCCCCGCCCTCCGGTGGCCCGCCCCGGGCCACCGGAGGGTCAGCGCCGGGCGGCCGCGCGCCTGGGGGGCTCGACGCGTATCCGCGTCCCGGCGGGCACGCTGTCGATGTCCTGGAGCTGCGCGAGGATCGTGCCGCGCAGCTCCTCGTAGTCCTCGAAGCGGTGGTCGTTGAAGAGGGTGTAGCCCGTCCACATCAGATTGGCGCACACCCGCGCCGGCACCCGCCCGGTCTGCGCCCCCATGCCGACCAGTGCCACCGACCCGATGCTGCCCGGCGCCTCCTCGTTCTGCCGGTGGATCGTCTGGAAGGCGGCGGCGCACGCCAGGGCCACGTTCAGCGTCTCGCTGACGTTCTGCGAGGACGTCTCCATCGTCGGCGTCGAGATCAGGAACTTCGGGTTCACCGCCCCGCTGGGGACGCACACCGCGCTTCCCACCGGAAGGCTGCCCGCGAACCGGTCGCGGATCGCCCGCTGCACCCGGAGCTGGATGCCGGCCCCGAGGTGCCGCTTGATCGCCGCGTCCACGCCGCCGTCCATCCGGCCGCGGGAGTTCGTCGGGCTGACCCAGGCGTCGACCCTCTGGTCGAGGATCGAACCCTTGCGGATCTCGATCTCCGGGGTGTCGGCGAACGCTGCCCGCCACGACTCCACCACCCTGGTGTTGACGTCCGTCAGGACCACCCTGAGCTGCGGCTGTACACGGTCCACGGTCATGATTCGACTCCTGTCGTCACTAGGTCTGCCCACCGGGAACGACGCTAGCGGGAGCCACTGACAACGCTCCCTCCCGGACGCAGCGCTGACCGGCCGTCATCATTGCCAGGGCTCCGGACCGGTGTTAGCCTGCCGCCCGGATCCCGGACGAGCGAACCTCCGGCGACGTGTGCCCACCCGCCCCGCCGTACGGTTCCTCCGGGTCCTTTCCGCCGTCCGTGCCGTCCGTGACGTCCGCGCCCTTGGCGCCTTCCGTGCCGGACGCCGCCGACCACCTCACCTCAGCCGTGTCCCTTCCGGACCCACGGTGTGATCCTTCGGAGTACCCGCACCCATGAGCGATGCCGGCAACACCGCCAACTCCCCGTCCCCGTACGACCCGAACGACCCCCTCGCCCTCTCCGGCCTGTTCCAGGGCGGTGGCGAACCGTGGCTGCCGCTGCTGAAGCCGGTCATCGAGGCACAGCCGGACGCGGCCACCTTCGTGGGTCCGGGCCGCGGCCCGGATGTCGTTCCCGTACGCGAACTCACCTTCCAGGCACTGAAGCCCAACCCGCCGCACAAGTGGAAGGTGGTGGTCTTCGGCCAGAACCCGTACCCGCGGCCGGAGAGCGCCACCGGCATCGCCATGTTCGACAACACCTTCCACGACTGGAAGGACAGCCAGTTCGGCCGGGTGGTGAGCATCCGCTGCATCATCAAGGCGGCGGCGATGTGGAAGTACGGGATCCCGAAGAAGACCCCGATCGCCGATCTCCGCAAGCTGTTGAAGGAGCAGGACGCCGTCCAGCCGCCGGAGTGGTTCCAGGCGATGCTCACGCAGGGTGTGCTGCTGCTCAACGCCTCGCTCACCGCCAGCGCCGACGGCGCGATGGGAGCCGACCGGCACACCGCCTTCTGGCGTCCGGTGGCCGAGCGGATCGTCGAGGAGATCCTGCGGGCCAAGCAGGACGCCGCCGAGGAGGACCGCGGCGTGGTCTTCGCCTGGTGGGGGGCCCACGCCCGGAACCTCAAGCGGGTGGTCCTGCGGCTCCAGAAGAAGTACCCCGGTGTCGAGGTCCGGCACATCGACCACCCCAACCCCGCGGCGCAGGGCGACATCTTCTGTGAAGGCGACCACTTCGCGATGGTGAACGACGCCCTGGCGTCCCTGGGTACCGACGCGATCGACTGGCTGCCCGCCAAGGGGTGGAACGACGCGTCGGCGGAGACCGGCGGCACGGACGGCGAGGACGTCGCCGCACGCATGGGCTCCTTCATCGCGTCCACGATGGAACTGCACCAGCTGTATCTGGAGCGGCTCGCGAGCGTCAAGGACGAGGGACTCGTCCTCCCGGAGATCACGGGGGTGTTCGACACCCCGCTGATGGACTTCCACGACGCCGTGGAGCCGGTCGCCCGGCTGCTGTCCGGGCTGGACGGACACGTCCGGCGTTCCCACGAGTTCGGCAAGAGGCGGGCGGACTCGACGGCCGGCGCGGGCGCCTTGCCGGCGGAAGCGATCGCCGCGCTCCACCTCTACACGTGCGAGTCCGCGTTCTACCGCGAGATCAACGCGGTGCTGCGCTCCCCGGACCGGTCCAGGGTGGTCCCGTACCTGCCCTACCTCCGGCTGCTGTTCTCCGCGATGTCCGGGCTTCCGGCGCGTACGGAATCACTGTGGCGCGGCGTGTCCCTGGACCTGCGCGCCCAGTACCCGCTCGGCCGGACGGTGACCTGGTGGGGCGTGTCCTCGTGCACGCCCGAGCTCGGGGTGGCGCGGGCCTTCCTCGGCAGCCGCGGCAAGCGCACCCTGTTCGAGGTGGTTCCCGTCCGGGCGGTGGGCATCCGTGACTTCTCCGCGTTCACGCACGAGGAGGAGTTCATCCTCGCGCCGGGTACGCAGCTGAAGGTGACGGACGTGAAAACCCAGCGCGGCGGCCTGACCACCGTACGGCTGACGGAACTCGAGGACGCGCCGCTGGTGTCCTGAACGGGGCCCGCGCGCCGAAACGAAAACGGCCGGCCCAAACGGCCGGCTCGGAGTGGAGAGGGACGACCCACCTCTTCCACTCTCAAGATATAGCGCACTGGGGGGCTTGCGGCAAGAGCCCCTTCGTGCCGCAGAATCCACGATCATGAAGCCCCTGACCACCAGCGCGTTCGCCCTGCCCGACCGACTTTCCGCCAAGGCCGACCCGGCCCTGATCTCCTCGGACGAGCGGCACTTCGCCGCCATCGAGGAGAGCCTGGAGCAGGCGATCGCCGAGCTGTCCGACCGCCTCGACGCCGAGCGCAGGGCGCCCGGCGGCATCGGACGGGCCGCGATGGAACGGGACTTGGAGATCCACCGGCTCACCGGTCGTCTGCGTGCCCTGCGCCGTTTCGGCCTGGACCTGTGTCTGGGACACATCGTCGCGGAGGACGGCTCCGAGCCCGTGTACGTGGGACGGCTCGGCCTGACCGACAGCGAGGGGCGCCGGCTGCTGCTCGACTGGCGCTCCCCGGCGGCCGAGCCGTTCTTCGCGGCGACCCACGCCAACCCCATGGGGCTGGCGAGCCGCCGCCGGTACCGCTGGACCGGTGGCCGGATCAGCGACTACTGGGACGAGGTGTTCACCTCCGCCGGGCTGGAGCGGCACGCCGCCCTCGACGACCAGTCGGCCTTCATCGCCAGTCTGGGCAGCAGCCGGTCGCCCCGGATGCGCGACGTGCTCACCACCATCCAGGCCGACCAGGACGCCGTGATCCGGGCGGGTTCCCGGGGGGCGCTCGTCGTCGACGGCGGACCGGGCACCGGGAAGACCGTCGTCGCCCTGCACCGGTCGGCGTACCTCCTCTACTCCGACCCCCGGCTCGGGCACCGTCGCGGCGGCGTGCTGTTCGTCGGCCCGCACCAGCCCTATCTGGCGTACGTCGCCGATGTACTGCCCAGCCTCGGCGAGGAGGGCGTACGGACCTGCACCCTGCGGGACCTCGTCGCCGAGGGAGCCGGGGCCGTCGCCGAGGCCGATCCGGACACGGCCCGGCTGAAGTCCTCCGCGGGGATGGTGCGGGCGGTCGAGACGGCCGTCCGGTTCTACGAGGCACCGCCCGCCGAGGGGATGACGGTGAGCACCCCGTGGGGGGACGTCCGGCTGACCGCCGACGACTGGGCCGAGGCCTTCGAAGCACCCGGGCCCGGCACACCGCACAACGAGGCGCGCGAACAGATCTGGGAGGAGCTGCTGACGATCCTGCTGGACAAGCACGGCGGTGGCGTGCCGGCCGACCGGTTCCGCAGGGTGCTGGAGCACGACGAGGAGCTGGTCTCGGCGCTCCACGGGGCGTGGCCGCTGCTCGAGGCGGCCGATCTCGTGGGTGACCTGTGGTCGGTGCCCGCCTACCTGCGGATGTGCGCGCCCTGGCTCGACCGGGACGAGGTCCGGAAGCTGCAGCGGGCGGAGCCGGAGGCCTGGACCGTGTCCGACCTGCCCCTGCTGGACGCGGCGCGGCAGCGGCTCGGCGACCCGGAGGCAGCCCGGCGGAAGCGCCGGCACCGGGCTGCCGTCGCCGCCGAACGCGAGCGTCTGGCGGGTGTCATCGACAACGTGCTCGCGGCCGATGACGACGGCGAGGGCGCGGTGACGATGCTGCGGGGACAGGACCTGCAGGACAGCCTGATCGACGGGACCGCGCTGCCGAGCGCCGAACCGGACCTGCTGGCCGGCCCGTTCGCGCACGTCGTCGTCGACGAGGCCCAGGAACTCACCGACGCGGAATGGCAGATGCTGCTGCTCCGCTGCCCGTCCCGGAGCTTCACGATCGTCGGCGACCGGGCGCAGGCCCGGGAGGGGTTCACGGAGTCGTGGCGGGAGCGGCTGGAGCGGGTCGGGCTCGACCGGATCGAGGTGGCCTCGCTGAGCATCAACTACCGGACTCCGGAGGAGGTCATGGCGGAAGCCGAGCCGGTGATCCGGGCCGCGCTCCCGGACGCCAACGTGCCGACCTCGATCCGCGGGAACGGCATCCCCGTCGTCCACGGATCCGTGGACGAGCTGGACGGGATCCTCGACGACTGGCTCGCCGCGCACACCGAGGGGACCGCCTGTGTCATCGGTCATCCCGCGTTCCGGGCGAGGCCCCGTGTCCGGTCGCTGACCCCCGGGCTGTCGAAGGGGCTCGAGTTCGACCTGGTCGTCCTCGTCGACCCGGAGGCGTTCGGCGAGGGCGTCGGAGGAGCGGTCGACCGCTACGTGGCGATGACCCGGGCCACCCGGCAGCTCGTCATCCTCAGGAGCTCCTGACCTCGGTCCCGGCCGGCGGCGTCCCTGCGGGTCGTCAGCCCTCCTGCTCCTTGCGGAGCTTGTCCAGCTGCTTCGCGAAGGCCTCCGTCTCCGCGATCAGCCGGGCACGGGCGGCGGCCTGGTCCTTGTCGCCCTGCTTCTCGAACGCCCCGTCGAAGTGGGGCTGCAGCTGGGTCCACCAGCCGTAGTCCAGCATGGCCCACGACTGCGGGCACAGCGGGGCGCGGGTCTTGGGGAGGTAGCCGGCACCGACCAGGGGCCCGTCGTACTTCTCCGGGTCGCTGCCGTCGAGGTAGCAGAGGAAGTGGAAGACCCGTTGCTGGGTGACGGGGTGGTCGCTCGACAATCCCTCCAGCGTCAGCTTGCCCTCCTTGCGGGCGAGGGCGTCGAAGAGCAGCGCCGCGGCCAGCGACGGGTTCGGCCCGGCCTCGTTGACGGTCTGGAACGAGGCGAACCCGTCGGCGGCGTCCTCTTCCAGGCCCAGGTTCGGCAGCATGAGCTGGCGCTGGAGGGCATGGCCCATCTCGTGGCCGAAGACGAACCGGGTCGACAGCGCGGTCAGGTCGTCCGCGTTGTACTGGTCCGCGGGGAACAAAACGGGCCGCTTGACGTTCTTGGCCACGTCGCCCATGGCGCCCCGGATCTCGGTCAGGAACGCGGGCGGGATGTAGACCGTCCGGCCGTCGGGCTGGGTGACCGCGTCGGTGACTCCCGGGGGGACCTTGTCGGTGACCTTCACGACCAGGTCGTGCGGGAGGGCGACGGTCGAGTTCACCCAGTCGGCGGTCTGTTCGAGGACGCGGGACTTCCGGATCACCTCCAAGGCCTTCCGGTCCTCCGGCTTGACGGTGTCGTCCTCGTAGACGACCGTGACCTTGCCGTCGGTGTCGTCCGCCGCGTCGGCCGGCCCGCCGCACCCGGCGGCCGCCAGGCCGGCGACGAGCATCGCGCCCGCGGTGAAGGCCCTCGACACGGCAGCCCTCGATACGGCGGGGTACCCGCCACCACTGCTCAGCACCCTGGTCACTCCGTCCTCGGTCAAGCCGTCGGGGATCGAGATCGACGGACCCCGCGTCACCGGATGTCCGTGATGACCAATCTAGGAAGACCCGCGTGCCACGGGCCCGCACCCGCCCGGTCTCTGCCTTCCGGCATAGCCGGGATCCTCCGAAAGGCGCAGGGTTCGCCGCTCCCGGATGCCGATACTGGTCCTCGTGCCACCCATCAGCCCCTTCCGCCGTTACGCCCGATTTCGTCCGCCCGTGGGGTGGACCCGCCGTCCGGCGGTGAGGGCCGTCGCGGAGACGGCCGGGGTGCTGCTCGCCGGCCTGGGTGTGTACGCGGTGTCCGGACATCTGGATCAGCTGCCGCATCCCGGCTTCCAGGCGGCCGCGCTCCTCGCCGGCGCCGCGCTCTTCCCCCTGCGCGCCCGCTTTCCCGCGCCGGTGCTCCTCACCCTCGCCGTGCTGACCGGGCTCGCTCCCTGCGTCGGACCCGTCACGGCGGCGACCGCGTACGGCGTGGCCCGCCGGACGGCCGGTTCCCGCACGCGGACCCGGCTGCTCACCGCGGCCGGCGGCCTGCTCGTGGCGTCCGCGACGGCGGCCGCTCCGTGGACCGGACCGGGATCGGTGCCGTACGGGCTGGCCCTCGGCCTGGTGCTGGTGCCGGCCGTCGTGATCGTCCCCGGTCTGGCGGGCACCGCGTACGGGCAGCAGGGGCGGCTGCTCCAGGCGCTCCGCGAGCGCGGGGACGCGGCGGAACGGGCCCGCAGGCTCGCCGAGAGCGAGGCCCGGATCCACGAGCGCTCCAGGATCGCCGCCGAGATGCACGACCTGGTGGGCCATCGGCTCAGCCTGATCTCGCTGCATGCCGGCGGGCTCGAGCTGGCCCTGGACCGGGCCGCGCCCGAACTGCGCGAGGAGGCCGTCCTGGTACGGCGGACCACCCGGGACGCGATGCGCGAGCTGCGGCAGGCGCTCGGAGTGCTCGGTCCGCTCGGCCGGGACACCGGGCCGGAGGCCCTCACCGACGCAACCGGCACCCGCGCCGACGTCGAGGCGCTGGTGGCGGAGTCCCGCGCGGGAGGCATCGCCGTACGCCTCGACTGGACGGGCCCGGACCTCGGCGGCCGTCCGGCCGGGGTGCGCCGCGCCGTCCACCGGGTGGTACGGGAGGGCCTCACCAATGTGCACCGGTACGCCGCCGCCTCGCACGTCGTGGTCCTCGTCCGGCACGACGGTGCCGGGGTGCGGGTCACCGTCCGCAACGGTGCCCCGCCGGGCGCGCCGGCACCGGCCGCCGGCCTCGGCACCGGGCGCGGCCTCACCGGGCTCCGGGAGCGGGTGGAGCTGCTGGGCGGGACGTTCACGGCCGGGCCGCTGCCTGCCGGTGGGTTCCGCCTGGACGCCGTCCTGCCCGCCGAGCCCGTAGCCGCCGAGCCCGGTGCCGCTCCGGTCGGCGCGCGCCCCGGGGGCACGCCGGCGCCGTCCGGCGTCCCGGCCCCCGGCCACCCCCCGGTGCGGCACCGCACCGGGGCGGACGAGGGCAAGGCTCCGCCCGGCCGCCGGACGGTCGAGGCCCTCACCCTCGCCTCGGGACTGGTGGGGCTGTGCCTGCTGATGGTCCTCGGGATCACCTTCGTGTACGCCTCCGCTCCGCGGCAGCGGTCCGGGCCTGCCCCGCTGCCCCGCGTCGGCATGACATACGAGGAGGTCGCGGGGGCCGGCGTCCTGGACAACGCCGCGGTCCGGGCCGCGGCCACCGGGCACGAGCCTCCCCGCCCCGCGGGGGCGGCCGGCTGCGTCTATCCGTTCAACGGCGCGACCGAGAAGGGCCCCGGTGTCCTGCTCGTCGCCCGCTACTGCTTCGACGACGCCCACCGCCTCGTCGCCATCGACCGGTTCGCCGTCCCGTCGGTCCGGGACACCACACCCTGGGAGACCCCGTGACCCGCCCCGCCGCACCGATCCGTGTCCTGCTCGCCGACGACGAGGAGATGATCCGGGCCGGCGTCCGGCTGATCCTCCGGCACGCCGAGGGCATCGAGGTGGTCGCCGAGGCCGCCGACGGCCGGCAGGCCGTGGCGGCGGCAGCCGCCCACCACCCCGACGTGGCGCTGGTGGACATCCGGATGCCGGTGTGCGACGGGCTGGCGGCGATCGCGCCGCTGCTCGCCCTGGACCCGGCGCCGCGGGTGGTGATGCTGACGACCTTCGGCGACGAGGAGAACGTGCTCCGGGCCCTGCGGGAGGGGGCCGCGGGCTTCCTGCTCAAGGACGAAGGACCGCAGGAACTGATCAGCGCGGTACGGGCGGCCGCCGCGGGTGACGCGGTGCTCTCGCCTGGCGTCACCGGAACGGTCATCTCCCGGATGCTGCGCGGCGGCGAGCGGGACGCGGCCGGGACCGCACCGGAGGACGAGCGGATCGCCCGGCTCACCGGCCGGGAGCGGGAGGTCCTGACGATGCTCGGCGAAGGGCTGTCCAACCAGGACATCGCCGCGCGGCTCGGCATCGGGATCGGCACGGTCAAGACGCATGTGGGAGCGGTGCTCGACAAGACGGGCACGGCCAGCCGGGTACAGGCGGCCCTCCTGGCCCACCGGGCCGGCCTGGCCCCGTGAACCCACTGCCGCCTCTGCCGAAGGTCGGAGGGAGGGGTCGCACGGCCTCTGCCGGAAGGAAGGGACGGGCACCGGGAGCCTGCCTTCCGGCAGAGCTCAACTACCGCCCCCGGACCGATGTTTCCGCAGGTGAGGGTCGTGAGGATGGATGTGTCACCCGGCCCCGGGCACATCCCGGGGCCGTCGTCCCCCAGGCGGAGTATCCATGTCTCAGTCCCTGTCTCGGTCCCTGTCGCAGTCACCGTCCCCGGCCCCGGCCCCGGCCCGGCTGCTCCCTTCGTCCGGCGGCTCCCCCACCGAACCGGCCGCACGGGCCACGGGCCTGACCAAGGTCTACGGGAGGGGCGACACGCGGGTGACCGCCCTGGACGCGGTGTCCGTCGAGTTCGGGCGGGGCCGGTTCACCGCCGTCATGGGCCCCTCGGGGTCGGGCAAGTCCACCCTGATGCACTGCATGGCCGGCCTGGACGGGGTGACCTCCGGCTCGGCCCGTATCGGCGGCACCGAGCTCTCCTCCCTCTCCGAGCGGCAACTCACCACCCTCCGGCGGGAGAAGGTGGGCTTCGTCTTCCAGGGGTTCAACCTGCTGCCCACGCTCACCGCGCTGGAGAACATGACGCTGCCGCTGCGGCTCGCCGGCCGGAAGCCGGATCCGGCCTGGCTGGAGGCCGTCATCGCCACCGTCGGGCTCGGCGGCCGGCTCGGCCACCGGCCCGCCGAACTCTCCGGCGGGCAGCAGCAGCGCGTAGCGGTGGCGCGCGCGCTCGTCTCCCGGCCCGAGATCGTCTTCGCCGACGAGCCCACGGGCAACCTCGACTCCCGGTCCGGTGCCGAGATCCTCGGCTTCCTCGGCGACTCGGTACGGGAGCTGGGCCAGACGGTGGTGATGGTCACGCACGACCCGGTGGCCGCCGCCCACGCGGACCGGGCGGTGTTCCTGGCGGACGGCCGGATCGTGGACGACCTCACCGCGCCGTCCTCCGATGCCGTCCTCGAGCGGATGCTGCGGTTCGAGGCGCCCGGCGGCACCCGCTGAGCCCCGTCCGTCCCGGCACCCGCCGATCCCGGCCCACTCGCGTTCCCGAAAGCCTCCTCCCCATGCTGCGAACAGCCCTGCGCAACGTCCTCGCGCACAAGGCCCGTCTGGCCATGACCGTCCTCTCCGTCTGTCTCGGTGTCGCGTTCGTCACCGGCAGCCTCGTCTTCACCGACTCCTCCGCCGCCGCCTACCGTGGTGCGGCGTCGAAGGACTTCGCGGACATCGCGGTCTCCGTCCTCCCGAAGTACCTCCCGCCCGGAGCCGCCGGAACCACCGGGACTGCCGGAACCGCCGGGACTGCCGGGACCCCGGAAGCCGCCGGCTCCCCTACCGGGGTGCTCGACGACGCCCTGGTGCGCAGGCTGGCCGGCGTACCCGGCGTGGCCGCCGTACGTCCGTCCGCCGACGGGTCCGCCACCCTGGCGGCCTCGGACGGCACCCCGATCCGGCCGGGCGCGGCCTGGGCGAACCTGGCCTCGGCGTACGTACCGGGCCCGGACGGCAGGGACAGCCGCCATCCGCTGGTCGAGGGCCGCGCGCCCCGGAACGGCGGCGAACTCGCCGTGGACCGCGGAACCGCCGCCGCTGGCCACTACCACGTCGGCGACACCGTCGTCCTCGCCACCGACGGTCCGGTGATGAGGATGCGGCTCGTCGGCATCGTCTCCACCCGGGACACGCGGGTGACGGCCGGCGGCACCCTCGCGGTGTTCGACAAGGCGACGGCCCAGCGGCTGTTCGCCTCCCCGGGCCACTACACCGGCATCGACCTGTCCGCCGCGCCCGGCACCGAACAGCACGCCCTCGCCGCCCGGGTGGCGGCCGTCCTGCCGGCCGACCGCGCCGAGGCCGTCACCGGCGCCGCGCAGGCCGCACAGCAGACCGTCCTCCTGGACACCCTGACCCGGGGTCACACCAAGCTGCCGATGGTCTTCGCCGGGGTCTCCCTGTTCATCGGTTCCTTCCTCATCGTCAACACGTTCACCATGCTCGTGACGCGGCGCACCCGCGAGATCGCGCTGCTGCGGGCGATCGGCGCCTCCCGCCGCCAGGTGGTCCGCTCGGTGCTGCTGGAGGCGGCCCTGATCGGTCTGACCGCGTCCGCGATCGGCTTCCTGCTCGGGCTCGGCATCGCCGCCGCCCTGCCCGGCCTGCTGAGCGGCGACGGGAACACGCTGCCGGACGGTCCGCTGGTGGTCGGTCCGGGCGCGGTGGCCGCCGCGGTCGGCGTGGGGGTGGGCGTCACGGTGCTCGCCGCCTGGCTGCCCTCGCGGCGGGCGGCCCGGATCGCTCCCGTCGAGGCGATGCGCTCGGCCGAGCAGTCCCCGTCCCCGTCCTCGTCCCGGGCGTTGTCACGGTCCCGGATCCGCGGCGCGGCCGGCGTGGTGCTGCTGCTCCTCGGTGTCGGACTGCTGGTGTCGCTCACCGGGGCGAAGGAAGCCTCGGAGGAGAACCTGCGGGAGGCGATGCTGGGGTGCGGCCTGCTCGCCGCGGCCATGATCGTGCTGGCTCCGCTGCTGTCCGGTCCGGTGATCCGCCTCGCCGGGCGGGCGGCCGGGCGCTCGGGGGTGGCGGGCCTGCTCGCCCGGGAGAACGCGCTGCGTGACCCGCGGCGTACGGCGGCCACCGCCTCGGCACTGATGATGAGCACGGCGCTGGTCTCCGGGCTGGCCGTCCTCGGCCACTCCACGGGGCAGGCCCTCGACCGGCAGGCCGCGGCAGGCCTCGGCGCGGACTACGTCATCAGCACGCGGGACATCACCACCGGCATCGACCCGGCCGCCGTACAGCGGGTGGCCGGCACGTCCGGGGTGCGCTCCGCGCATGCCGTCGCGGACGCGCCGCTGTTCGCGGGCGGGCAGGTCAAGCGGATCTCCGGCATCGACCCGGCGGCCGTGGGCACGGCCGTGAAGCTCGACTTCGTCGGCGGATCCGCGAAAGGCCTCGGGCCCGGCCGGATCGCCCTCTCCGAGAGCCTGGCCCGGGAACTCGGGGTGCGCGCGGGCGGCCGTACGGACCTCCGTGTGGGCTCCGGGCAGGGGCTCGCGCCGTACACCGTCGTCGGTGTCTACCGGGACAACCCGACGGCGCAGGACGCGCTGGGTGCACGGTCCGAGGTGCAGCGGGCCGGGTTCCTGCCGGGATCGGTCCAGCGGATCCTCGTCCGGACCCGGGACGGTGCCGTGTCGGCGGCCACCGGGCAGCTGCTGCGCACGGCCGTGGGCGGCAATCCGCTGCTGAAGGTCCAGGACCGGGAGGCGATCGTCCGGGAGGCGGCCGGGACGGTCGGGAACCTGCTGACCCTGATGTACGGGCTGCTCGCGATCGGAGTCACGGTCGGTGCGCTGGGGATCGTGAACACGCTCGCCATGTCGGTGTCGGAACGGACCCGGGAGATCGGCGTGCTGCGGGCCATCGGCATGGACCGGGCCGGTGTCCGGCGCATGATCAGGCTGGAGTCCCTGATGATCGCGGCCTTCGGCACGCTGCTGGGCCTGGCCGGCGGGCTGTTCTCGGCCTGGGCGGTCGGTGCTCTGGCCAACGGTGCCGTGGCACAGTACGCGCCCGCCGTGCCCTGGGGGACCGTGCTGCTGGTCTGCCTGGTGTCCCTGGCGGTCGGGGCGCTCGCCGCGGCGGTACCGGCCCGCCGGGCGGCCGCGCTCAGCCCTCTGCAGGCGGTGGCGGAGGGCTAGGCCGTGTCTTTCGGATCACGCCGCAGGCGCGGCGTGATCCGGGATTCCGGCGGTTCCGGACGGTGTCAAGCCCCGAGATCCCGGTGCGTGACCCCGCGGGGCGGCCTCGGTCTACTGGAAGCGAGGACGGGGCGCCACGGGGCGCTTCCTACGACCAGTGGAAGGCAGAACCATGACGTACAAGACCCGGAGGAACACCGTCCGCATGAGCATCGCGGCGATCGTGGTGTCGGCCGCGGCGGCCACGGGAGGTCTGGCCCTCACCGCCACGACGGCGACGGCGGCCCCCACGGCCGGCTTCAGCACGGCCCTGGTCGCGGACGACCCCGTCGAGGACACCGGGCCCGTCGAGGACACCGACCCGGACTGGGACGTCGACACCGACGTGACCGTCCGTCCCGAGACGATCCTCGAGGACGGCATCAAGGGGCCCGAGCCGGAGGACCCCGACTGGGTCGACACGGACGCGACCGTCACCGTGGACGGGATCCTCGAGGACGGCATCAACCCCCCTCAAGGGGACCCCAACCCCGAGGGCGAGTTCGACCCCGACTACGGAACCCCCACCACCCCGGGAGGGGACAGCAACCCCGAGGGCGAGTTCGACGCCGACTACGGCACGCCTTAGGCCGCGCCATTGCTTGAGCTTGTTGATCCAGCGTTCGACGGTGTTCCGCTGCTTGTAGGCCCCGCGGTCGAAGGTCGGCGGCCGGCCGCCGACCCGGCCGAGCCGCTTGCGATGGGCGGCCTGGTCCGCGGGCTGCGGGATCACCGCCCGGATCCCGCGTCGCCGCAGGTGGCGGCGGATCCCCCGGGACGAGTAGGCCTTATCGGCCAGGACCACGTCCGGCGTGATCCCAGGACGGCCAATCCGCCGGGGCACCCGTAAGCGGGTCATGACCTGCTCGAATGCGGGGTGCGTCACCGGCCCGGCCCGGCGTGAGCACGAAGGCCGGCGGCCTGCAGCGACTGTCAGCTGCGAGGTGGATTCTGGTGGTCAGTCCGCCGCGGGATCGCCCGAGGGCATGGTCTGCCGGCTCGCCGGCCGCGGCCCCTTTTGACGGGCCCCGGCGGCGTGCTGATGTGCACGGACGATCGTGGAGTCGACCGCGACGACCCACTCCAGGTCGCCTTCGGCGTCGGCCTGGGCGGGCAGGGCGGTGAAGACCTTCTCCCAGGTGCCATCCGCGGCCCGCATCCGAAGCCGGTTGTGGGCACCCTTCCACGAACCGAAGTACGCGGGAGTTCCTCCGCCTTGCGAGGCACGGCGCCGGACGACGCGGGCCTCTCCGGCAGGATCCGAAAGAGAGGGCCTAGTGGAACCCGGTGTCCGGGCGGCTCCAGCGGGAGCGCGTGGCACCGAAGCCGGTCTCGTGGGCCCAGACGTGGGTGCAGCCGGGGCACTGGAGGTGGAGCAGGCTCCCCGTGTTGGTGAGCAGGTAGCGCCAGTGGGCGGAGCAGTTCCGCTCTTCCGAGCAGGGGTCGCAGCCCCGGGTGTCGTCGCAGTTCGGGCAGTCCGCCCAGGCGCGGCGCCCGGGATCGGCCTGTGGGTCAAGAGGCAGCACGTCCGCCCCCTCGTGCGGGCAGCACCCCGGCTGCCACCAGTTCGTCGTGGATGCGCTGCTGCTCCGCGTCGAGGTTGCCGTACAGCAGGTCGTAGGCGGCGTCCTCGCCGAGGAGGGCCTCGATCGGGTCCCAGTCCGGGCCGAGCGCGGCCAGCACCTGGGCGCGCCGGTGCACCTCGTGGGAGGTGAGGTCGACGGAGAAGTCGACGAGGTCGGCAGGGGCAGCCGGGCGGGCGGGTTCAGGGGCGTCGTGGGGGGCCATGCAATCGACGTTAGGTAGCCCTTTTTTCGCAGGTCAAGGCCTGGTGGGAAGAGTCACAGCAGCCCTGGGCCCCCGCCCTCGGCGGTCCGGGCGGGAAGCGCCGGGGGCGGATGACGGACCGTGCCGGCCTCTTTACGGGAGCGCCGCCCCGCGCTTCGCTGGGGAGCATGAAGGGGCGGGGCGGCATCCGGTCATGGCGTGCACTGCCTCTGCTGGGCGCGCTCGTGTTCCCCGCGCTGGTGGGCGGGCTGGCCTATGTCTGTGCGCGCGGGCAGGCCCTCGGCACGCTCTCCGACGGGTGGGCGGTCACCGGCACGGCGGTGGCCATGCTCGTGACCGTGGTGGTGTTCCTCTTCGGGCTGGGGAGTGATTCGTTCGCCTCGAACCTGGCGGGAGCGGCCGCGTTCATCGGGGTGCTGCTGGTGACCGGGGCCGTGGGGCACTCCGTGCTCGCGGAGCGCGGCGTCGAGGTCACCTGTGTCGTACGGGGCATCGACGTGCGCACCGAGGTGAGCTGGACCACCGACGCCCAGGGGCACTCGACCTCGGAGACCAGGACGTACTACGACCACGACCTCGACTGCCCGCCGGGCGGTCCGGACGAGCTCGACGGCCGGTCCGGCAGGGCCGCCGAGGTGGGGGCGGAGCTGGCCGTGGTCTACGACCCCCAGGGCAAGGTGAGCCCGATGCCCGCGCGGTCCGTCGATCCCGACGCGCGGCGGATGTGGGCGCTGATCGCGCTGGGCGCGTCGACGCTGCTGGCCGTGGCCGGTGCTCTCGACTAGCGCGCGCATCGAGGCTCGATGAGCTCCTGCTCCGGGTGGGGTGGCGGGCGGATCACGGCCGGAGTTCCCCGGGGCGGGCAGGGTGGCCGTCCGGGGTCGCCGGGACGCGGGCGCGGGTGTGCAGCCACAGGGCCGTGAGCGGGTACGGGGCGGCGGACAGGGCGAAGATCCACGCGTGCGTGAGGGTGGTCGCGGCGGCCGCGTAGGCGCCGTAGACGGCGATGGTGCCCAGATCGGTGGCCATTCCGGCCAGGGAGGTCAGAGTGGCCCGGGCCGGTCCCTCGATGCTGTCCTGCAGGCGGGCGTCGGCGAGCACGCTCGCCACCTGGAAGCCGCAGAACGCGAGTGCCGCCAGGGCGATGCCTGCCGGGGTGCGCAGCAGTGCTCCGGCGGCGAGTGCGAGCGCCGAGGCGGTGAGGAGGGCGGCCAGGGCACTGGTGCCAAGCCGTTCGGCGGGGCCGGCGAGGAAGCCGCCGGCCGCGACCCCCGCCCACAGCAGGAGCAGCAGGTACGGAACGGACACCTCGGCCACGCCGGTGTCGCGGACCAGCAGCGGCGTGTACTCGTCGAGGGCGCCCCAGACCGCGGTGACGGCCGGTACGAGCAGGAGCGCACGGCGCAGGGAGCGGTCGGCGCGGGCCTCGGCCAGACCGGCGCGCAGCGTCGTCAGCCATGCGCGGCACGCCGGCACGGGTGCGGGCTCGGGCGCGGGCGCGGGCGCGGGCGCGGGCTCGGACCGGTCCGGGGTCCGCTCCACGGTCCGGTGCTCGGGCAGGCACGCGGCGGCGGCCGCCGCCAGCAGGCAGGCCAGTACGCTCGCGGCCCCGACGGCCGGGTACCCGCCCGCGGCGAACACCGGCCCGGCCAGACCGATGGCGGCCGCCACGGCCGTGGTCCCGGCGGCCCTGGCCCGGCCCATGGTGCGCGCGTACCGGCCGGCCGCGCCGAGTCGGTCGAGTTCCTCGTAGACCAGGGCCTCCAGGGCGCCCGATCCGAGGGCGCCCTTGGCTCCCCAGAGCAGGAAGCCGACGGCGAAGGCGCCGTAGGACGGGGCCAGCACCCAGAGGGCGAAGCCGGCGGCGGTGAGCAGCGGCCCCAGGCACAGCAGGGTCCGTCGCGAGAACGCGTCGGCCCAGGCACCGGAGGGCAGTTCGAGCAGCACGCCGGTGAGCGACCAGAGCACGAAGAGCGAGGAGATCTGCCAGACGGACAGCCCGGTGTCGCTGAACAGCAGCGCGTACACCGGGTAGAGGAGGACGAAGTCGTCGAGGAACGCGTATGCGTACAGGGCGGCGGCGAGCCGCCGTACCCGGGTGCCGGGCACGGGTGAGAGAGTCATGGGCCTTCCCGCAGGGACATGGTTCGGACGCCGGGGGGAGGGCGTCCGCGGCGGCCCGCGGGAGGGTGCGTGTACGCATCAATGTCGTCGACGGCTCATGCGTCGATGCTAGCCCCGGCGCGGTGCGCAGTCATCCGGCTTTCGGCGCTGCCGCGGGCCCTCGCCCGCGCCGCCCGGTCAGGACAGAGCGCCGGACGGGGCATAGCGTGGCAGGGGGGCAGTCTCGAGCGAAGGGCCGACGACGCACCCCGTACCCGTACAGCGGACGTCGCGGCAGGAGGGTCGTCCATGAGCACACCGGCCGAGGTCTACGAAGTGGTCTTCGCGGCCTCCGGAGAACCCGGGGAGGACGTGGTCCGGATGACCCGCACCAGCGCGGCGGGGCCGGGCGGCCATCCCGTCTACGAGGACGCCACCGGCATCGTCCGGGCCGAGATCAGCGGCGCGGGCGAGGTGCGCCTCCTGGCGACGGGAGGCGGGCAGCAGCCAGCCCGCGTGCTGCGGGTCCGTGCGGTGGGCTGACGGGCGCCCCGTCGCCGGTCCGCTCGCACCGGCACGGCCGGTGCCAGAGCACGGCAGGCCCTTAGGGCCTGTCGTCAAACCCGCGTCTGCCCCGCGGCGCCTGGCACGCACTCTCGCCGCACCGGGCGAGAGCCCGAGTACGTCCAGTACGGGGGCTCCCGCCCGGTGCGCCGAGAGCACGCACCAGACGCCGTGGGGCCGCCCTCCGGGCGACGACGCGAGTTCGACGACAGGCCCTAGGCTTCGCGCATGGGACTGGACATCACCGTGCTCATGGCCGACTGGGAACGGCTCGCCCGGATACCTGCCGCGGAGCGCCTCGGCACGCTGACGGACACGGCGTACCCGGATTTCTGCTGCGATGCCTGCTGGGACGCCGACTTCGCGGTGCCGGACGGCTGGGTGTGGCCGCGGAACCAGGAACAGCCGTGGTGCGCCGAGTACCGGTTCTCCGGGACGACCGGCACGTACAAGTGGCACTTCGAACTGGACTGCGCCTGGGAGGACATGCGCGAGTTCACCGAGCCCGGTCTGCGCGAGGCACTGGAAACCTTCCTCGGCGGGATCGTGGGGGAAGACTCCGGCGGAGGTGACGACGGCAGGCCCGCCGGGGAGTCCGGGGAGACGGCGGAGCCCTGGCACGCCCGGCTGCTGCTGTACTGCCCGCCGGAGAAGGCTGCCGTGCTCGCCCGGTCCTGGGAGCAGGCCGCGCCGCGGCTGGAGCAACTCCGGGCGCCGTTCGAGGCGGAGGCCACGCGCTGGGCCTGCAGGCCGAAGACCTTCGATGCCATGGGCGCCCTGCTGCGCGAATGGGGCGAGGTCGTCACCGAGGCCGGCCGACGCGGGTGGGGGCTGGTCGGCCTCCCCTGGTGACCGTGCCGACCCGGCGCCCGCCGGTCCTCCCCGTCCTCACGGACCGGCCGCGGCGGCGGGCCGGGGGCGGTCACCCGGTGGAGTCGCCGCCCTTCGCCCCGGAGTCCCAGACCAGACGGGCCGCGCGCAGGACGCGCGTGTGCCGGCCGCCCAGCGAGCCGGTGCAGCGGACGAGGTAGGAGCCGTCGAGCTGCCGGTAGACGAGCCGACGCCGCTCCTGGAAGAACACGCCCATCGGGAAGGTCCGCGCGGCCTCCTCCAGCGCCCGTTCGGCCTCCTCCCGGGTGCCCTCGAAATCGCGGACGGTCCCGACGCTGCCGCCGTCCTCCCCGCCCCGCTCGCTGACCTTCTCGGCGGTGATGATCCACCGCTCCCGCCGCACGTCGTCCTTCACGCGGTCCCCCCTGTCCTCCGGCGCCGCCCGCCCACGCTGCGAGATTAAGGGCACTTCAGGGTTCGACGGAGAAATTGTTGAAGAGAGTTTCAATGGCCGGAAATTCTTGCTCGGTTTTGCGACTGGCGCACTGATGTTTCATCATTGTGACTGCGCGTCAATTCCCGGCGTGCGTCACGAAGGCGGGGGTGCGGGGGCTCCTCCCGCCCCGGTTCCTCCCTCACCGGTTCCTCCCGCACCGGTTCCCGTTCCGTCCAGGCAAAGGCTCATGTCCGCCCAGCAACTCTCGGACCTCATACGTTTCGCCCGAAACAACTCGCCCTACTACCGCGACCTCTACGCGTCCCTGCCGCCGGACGCCGACCGCCTCACCGACCTTCCGGTGGTCGACCAGGAGGCGTTCTGGGCGGCCAACACATTCCCCGGCAGCCGGGTGCTCACCGGCCCGCTCAGCGAGGCGACCGTCTACAAGACCGGAGGCACCACCGGCTACCCGAAGTTCTCGGTCTACACCCGCGAGGAGTGGCGGACGTTCGTCACCTCGTTCGGAGAGGGCCTCCTGGACGCGGGACTCCGGTCGGGGCACCGGGTCGCCGACCTCTTCTACGCCGGGGAGCTGTACGCCAGCTTCCTGTTCGTCCTCGACTCCCTCGCCCACGCTCCCGTGGACAACGTGCGGCTGCCCATCGGCGGCGGCGCCCCACCGGAATCCACCGTCCCCACCCTGCGGGACCTCTCGGCGCAGGTCGTGACCGGTACCCCGACCACCTTGTGCCGGCTCGCCGAGCACCTCGCCTCCGGGGGCGGAGGGCTGGACTCGGTGGAGCTGCTGCTGTTCGGCGGCGAGGCCCTGTTCGAGGACCAACGGCGGCTGCTGGCCCGCGCGTTCCCGCGCGCCGAGGCCCGGTCCATCGGGTACGCCAGCGTGGACGCCGGCCTCCTCGGACGGCCCGTACCGGGCCCCGACGCCCGCGTGCACCGCGCCTTCACCCCGTACTCGGTGGTCGAGATCCTCGACGACACCACCGGCGAGCCCGTCACCGAACCCGGGCGGCCCGGACGGGTCGTCGTCACCAGCCTGTTCCGGCGGCTGATGCCGATCATCCGCTACCCGGCGGGCGACCGCGCCGAGTGGACCGGCACCGGGCCCGGACACTTCCGGATCCTCGGCCGCGCCGAGGAAGGGGTGCGGGTGGGTCCCGTGTCGCTGTACACCCAGGACGCGCAGGACGCGGTCACCGCGGCGGACACCGGCGGACTGGTCGTCGGCATGCAGCTCGTGGTCCGGCGGTGGGAGGGCCGGGACGGGCTCGTCCTGCGGCTGGCCACCGCCCCCGGCCCGGGTGGGGAGCCACCCGCCGCCGGGGCCGGCCGGACGGACGCGCCCCCGCTGGACGTGCTGGCGAAGGCCGTCACCGCCGAACTGGAGGCCGTACGGCCGCTGTACCCGGAGAGCGTCCGGGCCGGGTTCGTGCACCCGCTGTCCGTGGAATGGGTGCGGCACCGCGAACTCGCCGTCAACCCGCGCTCGGGCAAGCTGGTCCGGGTCCTCGACGAGAGGCCGACCGCATGACCGCGCCGCTCACCTCCTCTCCGGTCGCATCCGCGTCGCCCCCACCCGCGCCGCCCGTACCCGCCCCGCCCTCCTCCGCGTCGCGCCGTCCGCTGGTCCTGCGCAACCGGGCCTTCGGCGCGGTCTGGCTCGGCCAGGTTCTGAGCCAGGCCGCGGTGCGGATGTTCCAGGTCGGGGTGTCCTGGTGGCTGGTCGCCCACGCCGTACCGGATGCCGCCGGACCGGCCTCCGGGCTGTTCATGGCCGTGTGCACGCTGCCCGCCGTGGTCCTGGCGCCCGTGGTGGCCAAGGCCGTCGCCCGGTTCCCGCACCGCGCGGTGCTGCGGGACTCGGCCGCCCTGGCGGGGCTGGCCGCGTCCGGTCTCGGGCTGTGGGCGTACGGCAGCGGGCTGCCGCTCCCCGCCGTGTACGCCGCCGCCCTCGCCCTGGCCGGCTGCCAGGCCTTCTTCGACCCCTGCCTGACCACCTCGGTCCCCGAACTCGTCGACGACTCCGACATCGAGACCGCCACCGGCTTCGAGCTGTCCACGCAGTCCCTGGCAGGACTCGGCGGGGCGCTGCTCGGGGCGCTCGCCGTGGACCGGGTCGGCGTGGCCGGGCTGGCCGCCGGATGCGCGGCGGCCTGGTTCGGTGCCGCGCTCCTCGTGTCGGCCGCGCGCTTCCGGACCGCCGGACCCGCGTCCGGCACGCCCGGCACACCCGGTACATCCGGCGCGTCCGGTACGTACGGCCCGGACGCGGCGGGCTCCGGCGGCGGCCCCCAGCGCCGTACGCTCCGCCGCGTCCTCGGCGAACTTCCCTATGTGCGGCGGGTCCTGGTGTGCTTCACCGCGGCGAACCTGTTCACCGCCGCCGTGTTCGTCATCGTCCCCCTCTACACCCGGTCCGTGCTGCACGGTTCGGGCGGCACGGTGGCCCTGCTCGAAGCCTCGCTGGGCACCGGCGCGCTCGTCGGCGCGTTCACCGGCACACGTGTGCCGGGCCGGCCCGCCACGGCCGGAGCCTGCTGCCTCGCGCTGATGGCCCTCGCCCTGGCCGTGCCCGGTCTGGCCTCGGCCCTTCCGGCGGTCGCGGGCTGCCTGGCGGTGGCCGGCTGGTGTGCGGGGGCGGTGAGCGTCCGGTTCGTGGCGCTGTTCCAGCGTCTGGTGCCGGCGGACGACAAACCCGGGTTCTTCGCCGTGATGCAGGCCGTGCTCGGTGCCTCGCTGCCGGTGGCCTCGCTGGCCTTCGGGTCCGCGGGCGAGATCCTCTCGCCGCAGACGCTGTGCCTGGTGCAGGGCGCCGGCCTGCTCCCGGCGGCCTGTGCGCTGGCCATGCTGGGCGACGCCCCTGCAGCGGAGGCGGCGCCGGCCGCGACGGCGGCCGCCGGAGGTGCCCGGTGAACGCCGTGAACACCGTGATCACCCGTGCCGTCCAGGCCGACATCGCCGAACTGCGGCAGCTCTACTACGCCGTCTACGGGCCGCACTACCCCGTGGCCCTCGGCACCGACCCCGCCGAGATGGCCCGGCTCATCGAGGACCCCGACTCCCTGTGGCTCGTCGGCCGCTGCGCCGGCACCGGCGCCCTCGCCGCGTCGGCGGCCATCCATGGCGAGGCCGGCAGCCGGATCGGCCGGCTGGAGGGCATCGCCGTACACCCCGGGCACCGTTCCGCGGGCCTGGCCGCCGCGCTCACCGAGGCGCTGTGCGCCCGGATGCTCGACAGCGGCCGGCTGGACTCGGTGTACGCGACCGTGCGGACCGTCAGCGCCGGGCCGCAGCGGGTGGTCGCCCGCAACGGCTTCCGGCCGCTGGGGATCCTGCCCAACGCGGTGGATCTGCGCAGCCGCGAGAGCCTCGCGCTCTACGCGCGTCACGCCGCCGGGGTACTCGACCGCCGGCTGCCGGTCGCCGAAGTCCCGGCCCCGCTGCTGCCGTTGCTGCGCACCGCCGGGGCGACGCTGGGCATCGGCTACGAAGGCGTCCGGGCATCACGCCCGGCGCCGGCCGGGGCCCCGCTCCCCTCCCCCTCCGCATCGCCCTCACCGGCCCAGGCGCCGGGCGGGCGCCTGGAACTGATCGAGGCCCCGGCCTTCGTCCGCCGCCGGTTCCGCGAGCGCTTCCCCGGCAGGGCGGGCTGGTTCTACCCGCTGCACACCCCGAACGTGCTGCTCACCCCCGAGGACGGCGCGTTCGAGGTGTACGCCTACCTCAACCGCGCGGGCGGGTACTGCTCTCTGCTCACCGCCCATCCCGACCCGGCCGCGGCCGCCGCGCACCTCGAACCCGTCACCCGGGCCCTGTCCCGGGCGGGTGCCGGGTACGTGGAGGCGCTCGTACCGCTCGCACACCACGACGCCCTGACTGCCTTCCTGGCCCAGGGGTTCGTCGCCGGGGCGGTCTACCCGGCGATGCGCGCGGAGGGCGACGTCTTCCACGACTACGCCGTCCTGTCCCGCTCCTCCGAGCGGATCGACTTCCGCGGGGTCGCCGTCGAACCGTCCCTCCAGCCCTATCTGGACTGCTACGTGTCGGCCTGGGCGTCGACGCACCTGCCCACACCATCAGAGGTTGCACCGTGAACCCCCATCTCGCGCCGGTCGCCGTACCCGACCCGGCCCTCCTGCCGCACGTTCAGCAACTGTGCGATCTGACCGACCCGTACGCCTGCGGGCCCGCCGAGGACGAGCTGTTCGCCGCGGCCATGGCGGAGATCAACGCCTGGCACACGGAACGCTCCCCGTTCTTCCGCTCCCTGTACGGGGCGACGCCGCCGGTGCCGGGCGAGGCGTACCGCACCCCGCTGGTCCACGCGAACTTCTTCAAACGCCACGAGGTGCTGTCCGTCCCGCGCGAGGACGTGGAGCTGCACCTGACCTCCTCCGGCACCACCGGCCAGAAGTCTCAGATGTTCTTCGACCACTGGACGATCCGGTCCGCGCAGCGCATGGTCGCCCGGATCTTCGAGACCAACGGCTGGATCACCCCGGAGCAGGAGGTCAACTACCTCCTCTACAGCTACGAGCCGGCCCCGTCCCTGAACCTCGGCACCGCCTTCACCGACAACTACCTCTGCGACTTCGCCCCCGCGCGCGGCGTGGAGTACGCCCTGCGCAACACGGGCGGCGACCACGAGTTCGACCCCTTCGGGTGCATCGCCGCGCTGCGCCGCTTCGAGCGGGAAGACGCGCCGGTCCGGATCCTCGGCTTCCCCGCCTTCCTGTGGTTCACCCTGGAGCGGATGCGGGCCATGGGCCTGCCGCCGCTGCGGCTGCCCGAGGACTCCCTGATCGTCCTGGGCGGGGGCTGGAAGGGCCACGCCGACCGGCGGATCGCCAAGGAGGAGCTGTACGCGCGGGTCACCGAGCAGCTCGGCGTCCCCGGCGAGCGGATCCGCGACACCTTCGGCTCGGTGGAGCACTGCGTCCCGTACGTCGAGTGCGACCGGCACCGGCTGCACGCGCCCGTCTGGTCGCGGGTGACGATCCGCTCGACCCGCACCCTCGAACCGCTGCCCTACGGGGAGCCGGGCTACCTGCACCTGGTGTCCCCGTACATCACCTCGGTGCCGGCGCAGAGCGTCGTGATGGGCGACCTGGCCTCGCTGTGGCCGGGCGACGCGTGCGGGTGCGGGCTGGGGACCTCCTGGTTCACCGTCCACGGCCGTGCCGGGGTGAGCCGCAACCGGAGCTGCGCGGTGGCCGCGGCGGAACTGATGAAGGGTATGGCCCGATGACCACGACCGGAACGACTCCCGCCGCACCGCACTTCTGGCAGGGCGCCTTCGTCGGCGAGGAGGAGGCGGGCCGGCTGCTGACCGGCCTGCCGGCCGCGGTGGAGGCCGCGCTGTCCTCGCCCCTGGACACCCAGGCGGTCCTCGCCGCCTGCGAGGCCCTGTCCGACTGCCTGCTCGACCCGGACCACCCGGTGCACGCCCGGCTCGCCCCGTACCTGCCCGCCGGCGAGGAGCCCGGCGTGCTGGCCGAACTCGGCCGGCTCCTCTCCCGCCGGGAACTCACCCGCAAGCTGCGCCGGGAGCTCGGCAGCGCCGCCCCCGGCCGGCTGAACCGTCCCGATCCGCGGGAGACCGTGTACGAGGCGTGGGCGCCGGTCGGCATGGTCGCCCACATCGCCCCGGGCAACGCCACCACGGTGGCCCCGCTCAGCATCGTGGAGGGCCTGCTCGCCGGGAACGTCAACGTCCTGAAGACCAGCGGCTCCGACACGCTGTTCACGCAGCACCTGATGGCAGAGCTGGCCGGCCGGGATCCCGGTGGGGCCCTCTCCGCGCGGATCGTCGTCCTGCGGTTCCCGTCCTCCCGGCAGGAATGGCTGCGCCTGATGTGCGCGCCCGCCGACGCCGTCGCCGTATGGGGCGGCGAGACCGCGGTCGAAGGGGTCGCGGAGCACGTGCCGGCGGGCTGCCGGCTGGTGGAATGGGGGCACCGCATCTCCTTCGCCTATCTGACGGCGGACGCCTGGTCGGACGGGGTGACCCTGCAGGCGCTCGCGGACGACGTGTGCCTGCTGGACCAGCAGGCCTGCTCCAGCCCCCAGGTGGTCTACCTGGACACCGAGGACGAGACCGAGGTGTTCGCGTTCGCGGAGCGCTTCGCGGCCGTCCTGGGGGCGCGCCCGCCGGCGCTGGTCGGCACGGCGGCCGCGGGCGCCCCGCGGGACCCGGCGGAGGAGGCCGAGCTGACCACGACCGAGCTGGTGGCACGGTTGGAGGAACACCTGGGCCTGACCCGGGTGTTCGCGGCACCGGACGGTGCGTGGCGGGTGATGGCCGACACCCGCTCCCCGCTGACCGCCTCGCCGCTGCACCGCAGCGTGTGGGTCAAACCGCTCCCCCGCAAGCGGCTGATCTCCACCCTGCGGCCGATGCGCCGGTACCTGCAGACGGCGGGCCTGGCGGGCAGCCGGACGGATGTCGCGGAGCTGTCCCGTACGGTGCTGGCGGCCGGGGTCACCCGGGTCACACCGGTCGGCGCCATGCTCGACAGCTACCCGGGCGAGCCGCACGACGGGGTGTACGCGCTGCAGCGCTACAGCCGCCGGGTCGCGGTCCAGGCCGACCCGGACCGCTTCTCGGCCACCGCCTGCCTGGACGATCTGACGCAGCCGGTGGTGCTGCCGCGGCCGGACGGACCGCTGCTGGGCAAGGAGGAGGTGCAGGAACTCAACGGGCGGGTGGCGCCCGCCGATGCCGAGCTGTACTTCCGCAGCGGGGGCAGCACCGGCGCGCCCGCGCTGTCGCTGTTCACCTACGAGGACTACGACACGCAGATGCACGCGGCGGCCCGCGGCCTGCTCGCCGCCGGCTACGACCCGGCCGCTGACCGCACCGCCAACCTCTTCTACTGCGGGGGCATGTACGGCGGTTTCATCAGTTTCTTCTCCGTGCTGGAGCGGCTCGGCGGGGTGCAGCTGCCGCTGGCGGCGGGGCCGGACCACCGGGCGACGGCGCAGGCGCTGATCGACCACCGGGCGGACACCCTCTTCGGGATGCCCTCGTACCTGTGGCAGCTGCTGCACGCCGAGGCGGACGCGCTGCGCGCCTACGGCGGTCTGCGCAAGGTGTTCTACGGCGGGGAGCACTTCACCCCGGAGCAGCGGCGCACGCTGGCGGAGGAGTTCGGCATCGAGGCGGTCCGCTCGATCACCTACGGCAGCACCGACCTGGGCCCGCTGGGCTACCAGTGCACGCACAGCGAGGGCGGCGTCCACCACCTGCACGCCGATCTGCACGCGCTGGAGGTCCTCGACCCGGAGGAGGACCGGCCGGTCGCGCCGGGCGGCACGGGCCGGCTGGTCTTCAGCACGCACGCCCGGCGGGGGCAGCGGCTGGGCCGGTACATCATCGGCGACCTCGGCCGGGAGGTCCCGGGCCGCTGCCCGTGCGGCAGCCTGGCGCCCCGCTTCGAGCTCCTGGGGCGGACGGGCGACGTGATGCGGGTGGCGACGTACTTCCTGAACCAGCGCCGCTTCGTCGCGCTGGCCGGGGAGCGTGGCGGTCACCGCGGTGAGTTGCAGATCCTGCTCGGGCGTACGGAGGCGCGTGAGCGGCTGACCGTGCGGGTGGAACGGACGGACGCCGCGGACCCGGAGCGGCTGCGCGAGGTGTTCCTGTCCGGCTATCCGGAGCTGCGGTCCGCGGTGGCGGAAGGGCTGCTGGAGCTGGTGGTCGAGGCGGTCGACGGGGCGTCGCTGGAACGCAGCCCGGCGAGCGGCAAGCTCCGGTCCGTGGTGGACGCGCGGAGCTGAGCCGGTGTCCGGGGCGGTCTCCGCCCCGGACACGCCCTCCCCCCGCAGTGCGGTCAGCCGCCGACGTGGATGCCGGGGCGGCGCGCGGGGTCGGGTTCGTGGCTGCGGATGATCTCGCGGGTGACCGGTGCCGTGTCACCGCGCCCGAGGAGGAAGTAGCGGATCATGTGGACCAGGGGACTGCCCTCCGCCCAGGCGAAGTGGCATTGCGGCTGGACCCCGGTGGCGTCGCGCAGGGCCAGCAGGACGGCGGCGATGGCGTTGGGGGCGGCCGGTGCGTCGGCGCGCAGGATGCGGTATCCGCCGACCTCGACGCCGTGGACGGTGAGGGTGTCGCTGAAGTCCGAGGGGTCGACGACGTCGATCTCCAGGAAGATCACGTCCGCGAAGCCCGGCACCGGGTTCACTCCGCGCTGTTCGCTCTCCTTGGCGCTGTACTCGGCGACGTCCCCGGCCTGACGGCGGTTGGCGATCAGGTTGATGGCGTTGTCGTGCGCGATGGTCTCGTCGACGAACCGGCGGGCGTCGGCGTCGAAGACGATGCGGTCGGCGCGCAGCTCGGTGGTGCGGGAGACCCGGGAGACCAGGGACACGGCGACGATCCCGGCGATGAAGAACCCGGAGATGACGATGCCGTCGGGCTTGTCGACGATGTTGGCGATCAGCGCGTACAGCAGGACGAGGGTGAGCACGGCGAATCCGGTGGCGGCCCCGCGTCGGCGGCGACGCGCGGAGGACACCGTGACGGCGAAGGCGGCGGAGACCATCATGGCCAGGATGCCGGTGGCGTAGGCGCCGGCCTGTTCGTCGACGTCGGCGTCGAAGGCGATCGTGATGACGACGCACAGGGCGGTGTAGACGAGCACGACCGGGCGGACGGCGCGTCCCCATTCGGGGGCCATGCCGTAGTCGGGCAGGTAGCGGGGGACGATGTTGATCAGTCCCGCCATGGCGGAGGCTCCGGCGAACCACAGGATCAGGATGGTGCTGATGTCGTAGAAGGTGCCGAACCCCTCGCCCACGTGCTCGTGCGCCAGCCAGGCCAGGGCGCGGCCGTTGGCGGCGCCGCCCGGCTCGAACTCCTCGTGCGGGATCAGGAGGGTGGTGACGAAGCTGGCCGTGAGCAGGTAGACGCTCATGATGAGGGCCGCGGTGGTCAGCAGTTTCCGGGTGTTGCGGATCCGCGAGCGCAGCCGCTGTTCCTCGTCGGTTCCGTCGGCGGCGACGAGCGGCATCATGCTCACGCCGGTCTCGAAGCCGGACAGGCCGAGGACCAGCAGGGGGAAGGCGAGCAGGGCGGGGCCGATGAGGTCGCCGAAGCCGCCGCCGTTCGCCGTGAGGGCCTCGGTCCAGTCGTCCCACACACCCGGCGTGGTGAAGAGGTGCGCGAGGCCGACGCCGATGACCACGGCGTTCAGGGCGAGGAAGACGGCAACCAGGGGGATGGCCACGCCCACCGCCTCGCTGAACCCGAGCAGGAACACTCCGCCGAGCACCAGCAGCAGCGCCACCGTGAGGGCGACCTCGTGGCCGTGCAGGACCGCCGGGAAGAAGGGGTTCTCCACCACGTGGACGGAGGCGTCGGCCGTGGACAGGGTGATGGTGATGATCCAGGACGTGGCCACGAACCCGAGGAGGACCAGCACGAACAGCTTGCCCCACCAGAACGGCAGCAGGTCCTCCAGCATCGCCACGGATCCCGCGCCGTGCGGGCTCTCCTTCGCCACCCGCCGGTACATCGGCAGCATGCCCAGCAGCGTCAGCGCCACGATCAGCAGCGTGGCGAGGGGGGAGACCGCTCCGGCGGCGAGGGCGGCGATCGCGGGGACGTAGGCCAGGCTGGAGAAGTAGTCCACCCCGGTCAGGCACATCACCTTCCACCAGGCGTGCGGCTGGGCGTGCCCCTCGCCGGCTTCCGGTCCCACCGGCTGCACCTGGTGGCGCAGCAGCCACCGTGCCAGCCGGCCGCTCGCCTGTGCGCGCCGGTGAGGCGTGTCCACCACCTCCGGCATCACCGGCTGATCCGCTCCGCCCATGTCCGCATCCGCCCTTGCCGCCCACCGGGTGCGCCGGAACGGAACAACGCCCGCAGGCGAGGACCCGGACATTCCGTGATCTTCCGGCTGCCACCGTAGACGACCGCGGGCCGGGCCCTCCTCCACGGCGCGCCGCGGAGGAGCGGTCTTCGGTGCGGTGTCCGGCGGCCTGTGGGCGTGTCAGGTCCGGTCGCGGGTCTCGTCGACAACGGGCAGGGCGGCCGGAACGCGCCGCCTGCGCAGGACGGAGGCGTACACGCCGAGGCCGAGCAGGCCGACGCCCATCATGATCAGCCCGACCGCGTCCAGGTTGACGTCGTCCATCTCCCAGTCGCTCGCGAAGGTGAGGACGGCCCCCACCGTGATCAGCGCGATGCAACCGCCTATGCCGGCCATCTGCATTGCCTCCTCGTCGGATCGGCTCGTCGGGGTCCGCGCCCAGGGGTGCCTGCTGAAGCAGCCGCCGCCGGGGGATCCACCGCTGCACTTCCTGCGTATGACCCGCATGTCCCGGGCCAAACACGTGCGTCGACGGGGCCGGGCGGGCGGCCCGTGGTGCGGTCACTCCCGGGCCGCCGGGCTGTCAGTGGAGCGTGGGACGATCCTGGGCATGATCGTCTCGCTGGAATCCCTGCTGCCCTCCCCCTATGTGCGTGCCTCGACCCTGTACGCCGACTGGGCCGCCGCCCACGACCCGGGCTCGGCCGCGGCCGCGCGCGACCTGGTGGAGGTCATGTCCACCGAGCTCAGCCGCTGCCGGGAGAAGCCCGGCCGGTTCGTGGACACGATGGCGTACCGGGCCCGGCAGCTGCCGCCGGCTCACCTGCCGTGGTTCTGGGACACGGTGGGCCACCGGCTGATCGGCGTCGGGAACCGGGCGGGCGCCCGGGCGTACGGGGCGGCGCGGGCGGCCGAGGCCGAGCACAGGCTGCCGGTGGATCCCGGCTACCGGCGGGCGAACGCACTGCTCTTCGCGGCGGGCGGGGCCATGCCGGCCAAGGAGTTCGGCGCCCATCAGCGGTTCCTCGCACAGACGTTGGAGCCGGCCGGGGCGCACGTGGAGCTGGAGCGGTTCCTGACCGCGTGGGCGGGCTCGTCGGCGGACCTGCCGGCGGATCTGGTACGGCGGGTCCGCGCGTCGGCGAAGGCGGCCGGGCACGGGGGCGCCGAGGTCGCGCGGATGACCTGCGCGATCCTGTCGGTGACGCGGAAGAAGTCGGTGCCGGAGGCCCTGCTGGACGCGGCGGGCGCGGTCCTGACGGCCCATCCGCCGGCGGACACGGTTTCCGCCGGGCTGGTGGAGGTCTTCCCGGACGGGGTCACCGACGGCGGGGCCTGGCTGCGGCTGCTGATCGGCTGCGGCGCCGCGGAGGCGATGGCGTCCGGGAGGGTGGTGCCGGAGGGCGGACTGGCCCGCTGGGTGGGTCACTTCGTGCACATGTACCAGTACGCGGCCCAGTCCGGCGGCGGGGTGTCGCGGCAGCCGCTGCCGGGCGAGTTCCTGGACCTGATCGGCGAGTTGGGCCCGCGGCTCCGGGCGGAGGGCGGCCCGGTGACGGCGCACACCACCCGGTACCACTGGCAGGGCTTCGACGCGGACGTACTGGACGCCCTCCTGGCGGCGGGTGTGCCGGTCGTCGACCCCGGCGCGGAGATCCGGATGCGGTTCTGGGACGAGCGGTCGCGGCGCGATCTGGCCGCGCTGGCCGCCGACCCGGTGTTCGGCCCCCGGCTGGAGGGCACCGTGCACGGACACCTGCTGCCGGGATGGTCGCCGGCCCGGGTCCGCCGGACCGGGTCGGCGGTGACCCTGCTGCCGGGCAACGAGGGCATCGCCCACGGCGTGGCGACGCGCGTGGGCAAACTGGTCGACGCCGTCGGGGGCGGGGGCATGGCCGGCGCCGAGGAGGCCCTGGCGGAGCTGGAGACCCTGCTGGACCGGCCGACGGTGGCGGCGCTCGGCGGGATCACCGACGCTCTGGGCGGCGCGGGTGCGGCGGGCGCGCTGCGGCGTTCGCTGGCGGCCGGCCTGCCGGAGGAACTGGCCTGGCCCGGGCTGGAGTCGGTGTACGCGGAGTTCGCGGCGTCGGCCGGCCCGGAGGAAGCCGAACGGCCGCTGCCGGGTGTCGAGGGGGTGACCACCACCTGGCCGGTGCTAACGGTGTTCGGACGGGACCGGGCGGTCGCCGTCGCCCCGGACGGGGTGCGTGGCTCCTGCCGGTTCACGGTGCCCGATGACGCGACCATGTTCGCGGTGCACTACGTGGGCGGCTCCTTCCTGGTGAGCTGGACCGTCAAGCAGAGCCCCTACTTCTGCGACACCGCCGTGTGGGCCGACCGGCCCGACGAGCCGTTCGAGCCGGAGCAGTTGAGCGGGCTGGTGCCGTTCGGCGGCAGCCTGGACGGGGCGTACGGCTTCCAGTTCGAGACCGCCGACGGCGGCGGCCGTCACTCCGGGGAGCGGGTCCTGCGTCCGGGCGGCCGTGAGGGCATCGACGGGGAGGAGCTGCAGCTCGGCGACGGTGCGCGGATCTGGACCAACGGCATCTACAACCGGAAGCCGTGGGAGGTGGTGGACCCGGTCACCGGGGAGCAGCGCGGCGCCTCGGCCCTGCCGGACTTCCCGGGCCGTGCCGCGGGCGCCGATCCCGCCGCAGAGCCGTCCGAGGCCGGGATGAGCGTGGCCACGGAGGCCCTGCAGCTGGCGCCGCTGCCCGACTGTCTGACCGGCTCCCCGCTGGGCAGCCGGGACGGGCTGGTCGGGACCCGGATCCTGTTCCGCACCCGGCACCGGGACCACGCGCCCGACCACTATCTGGTGGAGAGCATCGACGGGCGCAGGGCCCTGTTCGACATCGACCGGCCCGGGCAGGAGCCGTGGGGGCTGTGGGCGCCGCCGGAGGGCGCGGTGGAGGACGTGGTCCTCGCGGAGGCGGAGACCCGGACGGGTGTGCGCGCGTACACGGCGGACGGCGTCCTGCTGTGGGAGCTGGACGGGCACGCCTCGCCCCGGCATCCGCGGGTGAAGCCGGTCCGGAAGGCCACGGCCTCCGGCGGTGTGGCCCTGCCGCCGGCCTTCTGGTACCTGCTGCGGACCCGGGACACGGCCGGGTCCCGGGCGCTGCGGACCGTGGGAGAGGAGGCGGCGGCGGCGCTGCTGGCGGCGGCCGGCACCGGTACGGAGGCGCTGCGGGCCGCCGTGGCCCGGGAGTTGCCGGCCGTCACCGACCCGGTGCTGGCCGGGGCCGTGGCGACGGTGGCCGTCCGGGCCGCCCGGGTGGAGGAGCGCCGGCTGGCCCTGCACCGGCGGGTGACCCTGCTGGCGCAGGCACCGCCGGCCCTGCCGCGCCGGACCGCGCCGGACAGCGAGCTGATGCCCGCGCTGTGCGGGCTGGTGTCGTACGGGGAGAAGGACGCCTGGCGGCGCACCGCGGACCTGGGCCTGCCGGCGACGCTGAGCGCGCTCGCGGCCGACGGCGCCTGCCTGGACGGGACCATCGGGGAGGAGGTGCGGCGGCTCTCGCCGCCCGCGCCGCCGCGCGACTGGTCGCAGCTGCTGGGCACGATCGACGCGGCGGCCTGGCGGGCCGCGGTGGCACCGACCCCGGACGGGGAACGGGCCGCCCTGACGGCCCTTCTGGACACCTGGGCGGAGCAGCCGTTCGCCCGCGCGGGCGGCAGCTGGTGGGCCGGGCGGGCGGCCGGTGAGGTCCTGGACGGGCTGCGTGCGCGCGGCATCGCGGTGGTGTCGGCCGCGGTGCGGGCCGGTGGGTCGGAGTGCTGGTTCGTGGCTGCGGCAGCGGCGGACGAAGCGGGCGACCCGGTGCCGGCGGCGGTTCCGCAGGCCCGGCCGGTCCGGGTGGAGCGGGACGACGCCGGCCGGCTGCGGGCCCTGATCGCCGCGGTCGAGGAGCACGGGCCGGTGCCGGTGCCGGAGTCGGCGGCGGCCCGCTTCGCCGAACTGACCGGCGTGCGGCGGGCGGTGGCCCGGCTCGTGGTGGCCGGCCTGGTCGGCCGGATCGACCGTGAGGAGCACCTCTCCCTGGTGCGCAAGGCCCCGTACAAGGCCACGCCGATGACGGCCGAGGAGTACGGCCGGCTGCGGGCGCGGCTCGGCGGCGCGGGCCGGCGGGCGGTCCTGGCGGCCGCCGTGCCCGGGGACCCGGCGGAGCTGTGGCGTCCCGGCGGGGTCGAGGCGGCGGTGGAGCGGATGGCCTCGGTGTGGCGGGAGCTCGTCGGGGTGCAGCCCGCCGTGCACGACGAGGCGGCCGATGCCCTGGAGGACGCGCTCGGGCTGTCCGAGGTGTGGGCGCGGCGGCTCGCCGGCGGGTACGGGGCGGCCGCGGACACGACCGTGGAGGCGGCCGGCTGGGAGCTGGCGGCGACCCCGTACGGCATCGGGGTGGAGGTCCGCGCCGTGCCCCCGGCGGGGCCGGAGCTGCCGTACCGCACCCCGGTGGGTCTTCCCCTGGAGCTGATCGCGGGCGCGCTGGCGTGGGCGTGGACGGACCGGCCGGCGGGCGATCCGGCGGTGGCCGGGGCGATCGCCCTGTACGAGCGGCTGCGGGCCGAGCTGGCCCGCCCGGAGCTGCTGCTGCCGCTGTCCGGCGGACGGGTCCAGGACACGTCGGCGCGGATCGCGGAGCGGTTCGGGCCCGAGCGGTTGCCGGTGGCGATGGACTCCCGCAAGGAGGCGGGCCCGGAGCCGGTGACCGCGTACGGATCGGGGCCGCTGGTGGTCTGCGCGCCCGGTGGCGCGTCCTTCCTGCGGCCCGCGGCGGTCGTCGGCCCGTCGGTCTGGCGGGAGGTGCGCGAGGTCACCGACCTGGCCGAGGAACTCGACCGGGTGGCGCCGCTGCTGGCGGGCGGCGGGCTGGAGCGGATGATGCGCCGGGCCGCCTCGGGAGCGGTACCGGCCGGGGCGTACGAGGCGGATCCGCGGCAGTCCTGCCCGGAGCTGGTCGGCCGGGTGGCGGAGCGGCTGGGGGTGGGCGCCGACGCGGCCGCGCTGTACCTCCAGCTGGCGACGCTGGCGGCGCCCACCGACCGGAACGTACGGCGGTGGAACGGCTGGTCGACGAAACGGCACGCGGAGGTGCGGGCGGAACTGCTCGGCACGGGCGCCGTGCTGGAGGCCAAGCGGGCTCGGGCGGGCCGGAACCTGTTCCTGCCCGGGGAGTGGACGGAGCTGAAGGCGCCGCACCTGCCGCTGGAGACGGCGAAGCTGGCCTCGTACGAGGTGCGTGAGATGTGGGGCAATCGGATCCGGTCCCCGTTCGGGCGGGTGCTGCCGACGGCGCCGCTGCACGAGATGTTCGCGGCGGCGTGGGAGCGGCTGCACCCGGAGGGCGGCGGTACGGACTGACCGGCGTGTCCTCTACCGTCCGGGCGGTGCGGCCGGTGCCGGGTCTTCGCGGGGCCGGGACTCCCCGAAGACCCGCCGGTAGGACCCGGGGGTGGTGCCGAACGCGGTCCTGAAGCGGCGGCGCAGATTGACCGCGGAGGACAGACCCACCCTGGTCGCGATCGTCTCCACCGGCAGACCGGTCTGTTCGAGGAGGGACCGGGCGGCGTCGAGCCGTTGGCCGAGCAGCCACTGGCCGGGGCTGGTGCCGAGCTGGCCGGCGAACCGGCGGGCCAGTGTGCGGTTCGAGAGTCCGGCGCGCTCGGCGAGCCGGTCGACGGTCAGGTCGGACTCCAGCCGGGTGAGTGCCCATTGGAGTACGGGGGCCAGGGAGGTGTCGGTGCCCGAGGGGGCGGGCCGCGGGACGTACTGGAGCTGGCTGCCCTCGCGGTGCGGGGGCAGGACCATGCTGCGTGCGACCTCGGCGGCGTAGGCCGAGCCGTGGTCGGTGCGCACCAGGTGCAGGCACAGGTCGATGCCCGCGCCGCTGCCGGCGCTCGTGGCCACGTCACCGTGGTCGACGTAGAGCACGTCCGCGTCGACCTCGATCCGCGGGTGCCGGTCGGCGAGCAGGCCGGTGCGGCGCCAGTGGGTCGTGGCGCGGCGGCCGTCGAGCAGGCCCGCCTGGGCGAGCACGAAGGCACCGGTGCAGATGGAGGCGATGCGTGCGCCGCGCGCGTGGGCCGCCCGCAGTGCGTCGAGCACGGGCGGCGGCACGGGGCTGCCCGGCGGCTGCCAGCCCGGGACCACCACCGTGTCCGCCTCCCGCAGTGCCTCCGGACCGGCGTCCACGAGCATGGCGTAGCCGGCCGTGGTCCGCAGCGGTCCGGGGGCCGGGGCGCACACGCGGAAGTCGTAGTGGTCGGGCAGGCCCGGTCGGACGCCGCCGAAGACCTCGGCGGCACAGGCGAGTTCGAAGGGCGACTGCGGCTCGTTGAGGAGTGCCACCACGCGGTGTCGGGTCATGGCGGAAAAGTACCCGTGGACGTCGTTCCGGACACTCGTCGAGGCGGTCGGCTCCGGGCGATCGTGGCTCCATGAACCAGCACACGGATACGCGCGCCCTCAAGACCGTCGTCCACGTGGACGAGATCACTCCGCACGAGGTGGCACCGGGCATCATCCGCCGCAGGCTCCCGGCGACCCGGCACGCCCGCGGCTGGGTGATCGACTTCGCCGCGGGCACCGAGTGGCCCGAGGTGGACGTCCACCCGGCCGAGGAGCGGTACTACGTACTGAGCGGGGAGGTCATCGAGGGCGAGGAACGGCACGGGCCGGGCACGTACGTGGTGTTCGCCGCGGGCAGCCGGCACCGGCCGCGGACCGAGACCGGCGCCCGGATGCTCGGCATCTCCCTGCTCCACGACACGGAACCGGGTGCCTGAGGGATGCCGCGCTCCTGAGCGGAACCCGTCGAATCGGTGGATCAAGGTCGACCTCGGCCGCAGACTGGCCGCATGAGCGCATCAGATGCCAAGACCGACCTCCGCTTCTACCTGCAGAACGCACGCGACGCCCTGCTGTGGAAACTCGACGGGCTCCCGGAGTACGCGGTGCGCCGACCGGCGACACCGACCGGCACCAACCTGCTGGGTCTGGTGAAGCACGCGGCGGGGGTGGAACTGGGCTATCTCGGCGCCACGTTCGGACGGCCGCCGGAAGAGCCGCTGCCCTGGCTGGAGGAGGGCGCCGAGGCCAACGCGGACATGTGGGCCACGGCCGACGAGTCACGCGCGTACGTCCTGGATCTCTACCACCGGGCGTGGGCGCACGCGGACGCGACGATCGACGCGCTGCCGCTGGACACGGTGGGGAGGGTGCCGTGGTGGCCGGAGGGCAGGGACGAGGTCACGTTGCACCACGCCGTGGTGCGGGTGATCGCCGATACGCACCGGCACGCCGGCCACGCCGACATCGTCCGCGAACTCATGGACGGCGCCACGGGGATGAACCGGGGGAACGACAGCATGCCGTCGGATGATCCGGCGTGGTGGGCGGAGTACCGCGGGCGCCTGGAGCTCGCGGCCGCGAAGGCCGCCGAGGCGGCCGGCGAGGCGGGCGGAGGGGCGGGCGGAGGGGCCCCCGGTGAAGGGCAGGACACCTGACGCCCTACGTCCGGAGGCGGTGGATCCGCTCGACGCCGTACCACTTCGACACACAGGCGGCGGCCCAGTCCCGCTCGTAGCGGGAGGTGTAGAAGGGCTCGGCCAGGTGGCCGATGTACAGCGGCCGGTAGCCCACGTCCGTGACGCCCCGTGCCGCCTCCGCCCGGATGCGGGCGTCCTGGGCGTCCCAGGCGACCGATCGGGTGACGGTGGCGGTCGTGAGCCGCTGGACCTCGGGGACCAGCGCGGCCATCGAGGCCAGCGCCACGCAGGTCACCGCCAGGATGCCGGCCGGCAGAGCGCCGGCCGGCGGACCGCCGGCGGACCGCCGGCCGGCCGTGAACCGGCCGAGCCGGTCCCCCAGCAGTGCGCCGTAGCCGCACAGGGCCAGTTCCATCAGGGCGAGGTGGCTCGTCCAGGTGCGGGCGTACGTCCATCCGCTCGGCCCGTAGCCGCTGCGCAGGCCCAGCGCCACGGCGAAGGACCCCAGCAGCACCACGGGCACCGGCAGCAGCAACAGGGCGACCAGCATGTGCCGGGGGACGGCCCGCCGTGCTTCGCGCTCTCCCCGGGCGGGGGCGTGGAGCCGGCACCCCAGGCCCAGGAGCACGCCGACGGCGGCGGCTCCGAGGTAGGCCCACTGGCCGGTGATCGTGCCCCACATGTGCAGCCAGCCGTCGAAGGTGCCCCGGAGGCCGGCCGCGGAGAGCGGGGATTCCCCGGCGGGCTGCTGGGCACGGCGCCAGCGGGCGCCGGGGGACGTGTAGAGCAGGATCAGGCCGCAGAGGAGTCCGGAGCACCAGACCAGGCACCAGGTGAAGGGGCGCCAGGTCCGCGCGAGCCCCAGACGGGGCAGTACGAGCAGTCCGACGGCGGCCGCGAGGAGTCCGCTGACGAGCGAGAACGGCTCGCTCAGGGTGCCGAGCGCGGCGGCGATGAGGAACGCCGCCGTGTATCCGCACGCCCGGACCGCGGTCCGGGGATGGCGGACGGTCCCGATGGCGAGCAGGAGCGCCCACACACCGATCAGACTGGGCACCGTATGCGAGATCGTGGCCGGGGCCCACAGCAGTACCTGGTAGGCACGTGGTCCGGCGTAGTAGAGCAGCGCCTGGACGACCAGGGCGCAGGCGATCAGGATCAGCAGCCGGGGTCTTCCGCCGAGGAGACGGACCAGTTCGCGTCCCAGCAGGACCAGGCCGAGGGTGAAGGTGAGGGTGATCACCGTCGGCAGGATCTTGATGCCGGCCGGCCCGTCTCCGTAGACGACACCGCTGAGGAAGGCGTTGGCGATCCGGCCGTTCTGGGTGGTGTAGAAGTCGGCCGTGATTCCGAGGACGCCCAGGTCTCGGGCCTTCCAGCCGGCGCACCAGTCGTCGGACGTGGGGCGGACGTAGAGCCCGAGGAAGCATCCGACGGCGAGCAGGGCCCCTGCCGCCGCCACCAGCGTGCCGCCCGCCCCCGGCAGGAGCCCCCGGCGGACGGAGGAGAGGAAACGGGAGAACGGGGTGGGAGGGGCGGAGGGGGTGGGATGGGCGCCGGAGTGCTCCGTCGCCCGCGGGGAATCGTCTTCGGTGCTCGTTTCCCTCGGTCGGACCACGGGTCGTTCACCTCCCCTTGCAGCGAGGGTGGGCCGGGGAGATCCCATGGTGTGCACGGTTCGTGCGCACCGGCATCCGGGAGGTGCCGGGAGGGGGACACCGGCCCGGCGTGTCCGGGAGGTGCCGGGCGGAGCGGTCGGCGACGGGGGGAACGGCGGCGGGCCGGGCGAACGGTGTCGGCGGGGCTGTGCCGGACACGGTCAGACGGGGTCCGTTCCGTCGCCCGGGGGCGGCGCGGTCCGGACACGCTCCAGTTCGGCGAGGAGGCGCTGGTAGGCGCGCCGTTCCGCCGCCACCGCGCGCCGGAACGGCGGGTGGTGCGGATCCTGCCGAGCCCAGGCCGCCCGGGCCGCGGCGACCCGGGCCGCCCTGGCCCGGGCGGCGAGGCTCCTCGCCTCGACGCATCCGTCGTCGAGGAGCCGGTGGGCGAGGGCCTCGTCGAAGGCGCGCTCCGCCACCGCGCCGATCCGGTCGAGGCCGCGCACACAGCTCTCGGGGGTCGTGTGGTCACACCGTTCGGCGAGCTCCCTGGAGTACGCCGCCAGGGTGGACCTCAGCTCCGGGTACCCCCATGCCGGTGCGGAATCGTTCCTGCAGCCGGTCGCGACGGCCGTGAGGGCGGTCACGGAGAGCACGGACACCACGGACACCACGGCACGGAACGTGCCCGGTCTCATGCGTCTGCCGGAGGGGGTGCAGGGGGTCATAGCGCCCCGATCGCCTGCGGGTCAGGAACCGGCCGCCGCAGGGCAGCGCCCGTGCGGTCCGGCCGCCATCCTCACCCGCCCGGATCCGGCCTGCCACCCGAGAGCCCAGGACTCGTCGGCAGAGGCGGCCTAGCCGACCGTCCAGGGCGGGACCGCCCGCTGCCATACGGAGGCGGGCCGGCCGCCGGGCCGGCCGGAGCCGGCCGCCGGGGCCGTCGTGATGTGCAGGCCGGCGTCCAGGCCGAGGGCCGCCGCGACGGCCGCCGTACCGGCCGCTCCGGCCACGAACGCGGGTGCGCCCGTGTACAACATCCCGGACTCGCGCCAGAGCGGCCGTGCGCCCGCGCCCGGCGCACCGCCCGCACCGGGGACGTCGGGCAGTCCCGGCAGGGCCGACGTGCCGATGGTGCCGGTGTCCGCGCGGCCGGCCAGCAGGCCGCCCGCCGCGCCGACGGCGCCGTAGCCGGCCCGGCCGCCCGCTTCGGTGACCGGGGAGAACTCCGGGGTTTCCGCGCCCGCCGCGGCCAGGCTCGTGACCACGGCGCCGGTGCCGGGCCGGCGGAAGTACAGGCGGACCCCGTCCCCCTCCGGGCTCACCGAGAGCGGGCCGGTGGTCTGCGGCAGCCCGGTCGGGAAGGGGCCGCCGAGCGGGGCGTCCGGGGCGGGCTGGACCCACGCCAGTACGCCGTCTGCCGTCGTCGCGTAGACGTGGCGGCGCCCGGAGGCGTCCGTCGCGGTGACCGGGTCACCCTGGAGGGCGGTGCCGCCCAGGTCCTGCCACTCCCCGAAGGCACCGCCCGGGGTCTCCTGCGTGCTGCCGCGCAGGGTGCGCCGGGAGTCCCGTACGTACGCCGTCATCCGGCCCGTACCGTCCACGGCGACGGCCGGGCCGCCGAGGGCCGAGGTGACCGCGGTGTCCCCCGTGTCGGGGGTGCCCAGCGACTGCCACGGGCCGAAGCCGCCGTCGGCCGCGGCCTGGACGGCGTACACGACGTCCCGGCCGTACTCCTGCGCGGTCGCGCCCAGCGTGGTGCGGGTGCCGAAGACCGCGATCCGGCCGTCGGGGAGACGTGCGGCCGTGGCCCCGGTGTCGAGGCCGGTGCCGGGGAGGAAGCGGGGGCCCTGCCAGCCCGCGTGCGGGCCGCCGCGCGACCAGTACGCCATCCGGCCGTCCAGGACGGCGAAGGCCCACAGCCGGCCGGCGCGGCCCTCGGCCATCCAGGCGGTGCCCTCGCCCCGGCTGTAGCGGATGGTCCGGTTCCAGCCCTTTCCGGTGGGGCGGGTGGCGGCCTTGCGGTCGCCGCAGCCGGCCGCGCTGCCGCACCAGTCGCTGCGGTCGAGCCAGGCGTAGGTCTCGAGGTAGCCGAGCTTCTCCTCGGCCGTCTCGGGGGCGAGCGTCGGGGGCAGCGAGCTGTTGGGGTAGCTCACGTAGTTCTGGACCGAGAAGTGCGGCCGGGCGGTGGACGACGCGTAGCGTTCGGCCGCCGCCTGCGTGAAGCGGGCGCCGTACATGTGGTCCTGGTGGTCGGCGAGGACGCCGCCGTCCTCGTACAGGCCGGGCGTCGGGTCCTGGGTCCGTATCGTGGTCGGCCGGTACGTCTCGAACACCTTGACCAAGGCCTCCACGGCCTGGTCCCTGGTGTACGAGAACCAGCTCGGGACCGGGGTGCCGGAGGCCAGCTGGGCGCCCAGGGCGGTGGTCCTGCCGTCCCACAGGCCGCGCAGGCTGTCCGGGTTGTCGTCGGAGATGCTGCGCGCCTCCCGGAGCTGCATCCACACCAGGTTGACCTCGGGCCGGGCCAGGAGGACGTCCACCTCCGCGCTCCCGCCGCCGGCGGTGGGTATGGACTTCCGCTGCCAGGCGCTGGTGCGGTCGCCGGTGGCCATCTGCGCGTAGGCGCCGCGGATGCCGTTCTGCCGGGCCTCGGCGTAGGCGGCGCGGTCGGCCGGCTGCGCGGCGTCGTCCAGGTGCGGGCTGTGGGCCTCGTTCCTGCCGTCGGACTCCCCGGAGGTCAGGTACACGGTGGTGACCCTGATGCCGGCGGCTATGGAACGGCCGATGTCGGGGTTCATGAAGAAGAGGTCGTCGTCGGGGTGCGCGACGACGTGGACGACGGATCCCTCGGTGACGCTCGGGCGGACGACCGCCAGGGGGGCGGCCGGCTGCCCGGCGGTCCCGTACGACCCGTCTCCGTAGGCCCAGGCTGTCACCCCGGCGACGCCGACGGACAGCGTCGCGAGCAGGGCCGCGAGGCGGGTGCGGCTGGCCAGGGACATCTGCAACGCCTTGAGGATCGGTCCGGTGCGGGGTTCCGCCGTGGAGGTCAGTCGGTGTCCCGATGGCTCCACCACTTCCGGAGACGACCGGCGGCGATTATGCCTCGCGCGATTTCGACTGACACACCCTCAAGGGGCATATGAAAGGAAAGTGAGTTACACGAAAGATGTTGCAATATGCCCGAATTGCCGATCTTGGCATAATTCGGACTTCCGGGGCGCCCGCCTCGGACGATGTGTCGTCGGCCACACCGGAGGGGCTGCGGACGGCGGACGGCGGACGGCGGACGGCGGACGGCGGAGGCCGCCGGGGGCCACCGCCGTCCACACCGCACCGCACCGCGTCTCACCGCGGGCTCACGGCCCGGGCCGTCAGAACGCGCTCTTGGACGCGCGCTGGACGACGCACTCCTTGTACTCGCTGCCGTCACCCTTGCCGGTGTACGGCGTGGTGGCCACGGCCTGCTGCGACGCGCCGGCCTTGACCTTGAGGTTGTCCACGTTGGCCAGGGCGAGGTTGGCGTCCGAGCCCGCCTTGCCGCGGAACTTCATGGTGATGTCGTAGGTGTAGTCCAGGGAACCGTTGTTGGTGACGGTCAGCCGGGCGACCAGGTTCTTCCTGGAGTCGTCCAGCTTGCACGAGTCGATCCTGATGTCCCGCTCGGCCTTGTCACTCCGGGAACCGCCGGTGACGGAGGTGCCTCCCGAGGTGCTGCCGGTCGTGCTGCTGTCGCTGCCGTTACCGCCCCCGGTGGTGCTGTCGGTGGTGCCCCCGGTGGTGCTTCCACCGGAGCCAGTGGAGCCGCTGGAGCCCGAGTCGGAGCCGTGGCTGCTGCTGCCGCCGTGACCACCGCCGCAGCTGCCGCCGTGGGAGCCGCGGGCTCCGGTGAGGGCGACGATCGCGATACCGAAGACGGCGATGGCGCGGACGTGACGAAGTTTCACGTTCAAATCCCGTTGCAAAGTTAGATGAGCAAATAGTGCCCGCCTTGACGGGCGCACGTCACCCTAGCGGAACCAGACCCCGGGAATGTGACGGTTCTGCTGCAGATCCCCAGGTGACGGCGTGAAGGGGGCCCGGCCCCCTGCCGGCCGCTCCGTCGCGGTGACCTGACGTTGCGTCAATCCGACTCCGGGAGTCATTCCCAGGCTTCGCCGGGTGCCCTACTGTTCGGTCGAACGAACGGCCCCCAGCAGAGAGGACGATTCCGTGAACGATCCGCTCCGCACCGGTCATCCCCGCCCGCCCGCCAGGGAGGGACCGGACCGACGGGACGTGCTCCGGCTCGGGACGCTGCTCGCGGCCGGGGGCCTGGCCGCCCTGGTGCCGGCGGACATCACGTACGCCGTCACCGCCGGCGAGCCGGGCCGGACCGTGACGACGGTCTACCGGGGCCACTCCCCCTTCGGTTTCGACCAGTGGGCCTCCGTCGGCTTCGACGTGCCGGCCGGGGTACGGCGCATATCCGTGAGTTCCAGTTTCGACCCGGCCAAATCGCCCTCCATACCCGGCACTTGGTCCAACATGCTGGACATCGGCGTCTTCGGGCCGACCGGGTTCCGCGGCTGGTCGGGCGGGGCCAGGCGGGACTTCACCCTGTCGGCCTCGGACGCCACCCCCGGCTACCTCCCCGGGCCCGTCCAGCCGGGCAAGTGGTCCGTGGCCCTCGGGCCGATGGCCAGTGACCCCGGCGGGATGGGCTGGGAAGTGCGCGTGACCCTGGAGTACGGGGAACCGCTGCCCGCCGCCGCACCCTACGACCTGCTCCCGGCCGCGGTGGCCGGCCGCGGCGCCGGCTGGTACCGGGGCGACCTCCACCTGCACACCGAGCACTCCGACGGGCAGCGGACGGTGGACCGGCTGGTCGCCGACGCCCGCGCCGCCGGACTGCACTTCATCGCCACCTCGGACCACAACACCAGCGCGACCGGGGTGTCCTGGCGCGGCAACGTCCCCGGGGACCTGCTGGTCGTCAACGCCGAGGAGGTGACCACCCGGCACGGACACTGGCTGGCCGTCGGCATCCCGCAGGGCGAATGGGTGGACTGGCACTACGGCCCCTCGGACGGCGTGTTCGACCGGCACGTCCGGCGCGTGCACAGCCTCGGCGGTCTCGTGATCGCGGCGCACCCGATGACCCCGGGCGCCGGGTCCTTCTGGACCTTCGGACTCGACGCGGTCGACGCCATGGAGATCTGGAACGGCCCGTGGACCCTGGACGACGAGGCGAACGTCGCCCTCTGGCACGCCCGTCTCTGCCTCGGCAAACGCCTCGCGGGAGTGGGCAACAGCGACGCGCACGCGCCCGGCGACGCCGTCGGGCGGCCCCACAACGTGGTGCGTGCCGGCGCCCTGTCCACCACCGCCCTGCTCGACTCGCTCCGCGTCGGGCGGTCGTACGCCGTGGAGTCCTCCGCCGTGACGGTGGACCTCACCGCGTCCGCGAACGGGGCGACCGCCGGCCCCGGCGAGGAACTCCCGCTCGGGTTCTTCGACGCGGTCGACGTGGACGTGCGGGTCAGCGGCGCCCCGAACACCGTCGCCCTGCTGCACACCGAGTGGGGCGTCATGGCCGCGGCCTGGATCGGCGCCGGCGGCAGCGCGCATCTGCACTGGCGCGGCTGGGGAAAGGCCTCCCTGTTCGCCCGGGCGGAGGTGCGCCGGCTTGAACCGGCGTGGACGGTGCCGAACCAGATGGTGGCGGTCACCAACCCGGTCTGGTTCTACGGCCGGCAGCTCCCGCCGTATCCGATCGAGCAGCGCACCCTGTTCCTGGCGGGGCGTGCCGCGGACGGCAGTTGGAGCGGCACGCGTCCGCTGCCCGGTGCCGGCGGCTCCGTGTCCTTCGACGGGGTGCAGGCCGACGTGGCAGGAATGCCCGACGGCACCGTCCTGGTCCTGGGCATCGGGACCGACGGCGGCCTGTGGTGCATGACCGCGAGCCGTACCGGAGGCACCGTGCAGGCGTGGCAGCGCCTGGCGGGACCCGACGGCGCCCCCGCCTTCACCGTCCGGGACGCGGCGGTCACCGGCCTGCGGGACGGCACCGGCCAGATCCTCGCCATCGGCTCGGACAACACCCTGTACCACCAGCAGCGCCGCGCGGACGGCACCCTGACGGGGTTCCGGCCGGTGCCGGGCAACGGCGGTGCCGCCCGCTGGGGCGCGACGAAGGCATCGATCGCCGGAATGCCGGACGGCAGCGCGCAGGTGGTCGCGTACGGCTCGGACGGCGCCGCGTACCACTGCGTCCGCGAGGCCCGCGGGACGTGGAGTGCCTGGGGCCGGCTCGGCGGGGCGCACGGAGCCGCGGCCTTCTCGGGGCCGGCACTGCGGATCACCGCGCTGCCCGACGGCTCCTCGCAGGTCCTGGCCATCGGCCTGGACGGAGTCGTCTACCACCAGGTCCGCCATCCGAACGGCGCCTGGGACGGCTTCCGGCCCCCGACCGGGGTCACCACCGCCGTCATGGGCGCGAGTTCGGTCGACATCGCGGGTATGCCGGACGGCACCGCGCAGGTCGTCGCGGTGGGACTCGACGGGAACGCGTGGCACCGGATCCGCCACCGGGACGGATGGACCGCGTGGGGGCAGATCAAGGGCCCCAACGGGAGGGACCCCTTCCCCGCGCAGCAGATACGCATCACCGGCCTGTCGGACGGCACCGCTCGCGTCGTCGGCATCTCGGCCGGGCAGGGCACGACGGCCGCCACCGCCGGCACCGCCACCGCCGCCGCCCGGCCGGCGCTCCCGGCCTTCCGGCTCCGCAACCGCCGCTCCGGCACGGTGATGGGCGTCGACGGGATGTCCCGGGCCGACGGGGCCGGGGCGGTCCGGTCCACCGACAACGGCACCGGCGACCACCTCTGGGAGCCGGTCGACCAGGGCGACGGCTGGTACGTGCTGCGCAACCGGCACTCCGGGAAGGTCCTCGGCGTCGACGGGATGTCCACGGCCGACGGCGCCCGGGTCGTCCAGCGCACCGAGCGCGGCACCGCCGACCAGCTGTGGCGGCCGGTCGGCGGGGAAGGCGACGCGGAGGGCGGAGCGAACGGCGGAGCGAACGGCGGCTGGTTCCGTCTCCGGAACAGGCACTCGGGCAAGGTGCTCGCCGTGGACGGCCGGTCCGCCGACGGCGCCCGGATCGTCCAGCGGACGGACGGCGGGAGCGAGGACCGGCTCTGGCTGCTGCACCCCGACGGCCCGGTACGCATCGAGAACCACGGCTCCGGTGCGCTTCTCGCCCCCGCGGCGGCGTCCGGCGCCGACGCTGCCCGGGTCGTCGGCGTCGTCCGGAGCTCCGGCGCCGGCCGCGACGACGACTTGCTGTGGACCTTCCTCGCGGACGCGGACGGCCTGTTCGGCATCCGCGACGCGCGGTCCGGCAAGGCGCTCGGCGTCCGCGCGGCGTCCTCCGCCGGCGGCGCCCGCGCGGTGATGTACGCGGACGACGGCCCCGGTGCCCACCGGTGGAGGCTCCTCCACGGCGGAGCCGGGTGCTTCCGCCTCGTCGAGGCCCGCTCCGGGAAGATGCTCGTGGTGGACGGGGCGTCCTCCGCCGACCATGCCGGGAGCCTGCGCGTCACCGACGACGGCGGTTCCGGCGGCGGGCTGTGGCGGATGCGCTGACGCCTCGGTGACGGCACCCGGCGGGAACGTCAGCCGCGCCCGACGGGACCTCAGGCCCCGGCGGTGTGCGGCTCCGAAGGGCACATCGGCACCCGGCACGTCGCCCATGCCGGCGCGGCGACGCGACGGGACGCCGAGGCCCTTCGGAGCCGCGGCCCGGCAACGGGGAGGGCCGGGCCGCCGAGGGGGTTCGCGCGCCGGCGCTGTGCCCGTCAGCGCAGGGCGCGCTGTGCCTCCACGATCTGCCGGACCGAGCCGTCGACCCCCGACGCCCTGGCCTGGACCCGCTCCGCGAAGCGGGGGAACTGTCCGGCGATGGCGCTCAGCAGACGGAGCTCCAGCGGTGCCACGTTGACCTCGCACAGGTCGCGCCGGACGGCCCGTACGACTCCTTCGGCCACCTGCGCGGGGCTGACGGTGCGGATGCGGTTCGGCGTGGCGGCGCCGGTCGCCGCGAACATGCCGGCGTCGCGGACGAATCCGGGCTGCACCAGGGACACCCCGACACCGGTGCCGGCGAGGTCCTGGCGCAGGGCCAGGGCGAACCCGCGCAGCCCGAACTTGGTCGCGTTGTAGAGGGAGGAGGACCGGGTCGCGGCCTTGCCGGATATGGAGCCGACCAGCACGATGTGGCCCCGGCCGCGCGCCACCATCCGCTCCGCGAGCAGACGGCTCAGCAGTACGGGGGCGCGCAGGTTGACGTCCAGGGCCCGGTCGATCTGCTGCTCGCTGTAGTCGAGGAGTTCGCCGCTGGCCGGCAGGGCCGCGTTCGCGATCAGCAGGTCCGTGTCGGCACACGTGCGGGCGAGGCGGGCGACGTCGTCCCGGTCGGCGAGATCGGCGAGGACGGTGCGTGCGCCGTGTGCGTCCGCGGTGGCCTTCAGCGCCTCCTCCCGCCGTCCTGTGATCACGAGGTCGGCGCCGTGCGCCGTCATGGCCGTGGCCAAGGCCATCCCGATGCCTCCGGTGGCGCCCGTGAGCAGAACCTTCGATCCGCGTACGTCCACGGCAACTCCCCTTCTCGTCCTGTTCGTTCGAACGAACAGTAGGGAGGGTGGCGGTGACCTGTCCATACCGTGGAACCCCCGGGCCCGGATTTCGCCGGACCGGCCGGGTGGCGCCGTCGGACACTGGGGCAGAATGCGGTCATGTCCACTGCCTCCGACACCCGCCAGAACATCATCGACGCCGTACTGCGGATCATCGGTCAGGACGGGATCGCCGCGGTGTCCAACCGCCGCATCGCGAAGGAGGCAGGGGTCTCGCTCGGCTCCATCACCTATCACTTCGCCACCCAGCACGAACTCCTGCGGGAGAGCCTGCTGTTGTTCGTCGCCGAGGAGACCCGGCACTTCACGACGCTCGCCGACGAGTGCACGGACGAATGGCTCGACATCCGGCAGGCGGCGGAGGTGGTGGCCTCGGTCGCGGGCGGCGACGGCTTCGACAGCCGTCACATCGCCCCCTTCGAACTCTATGTCCAGGCAGGGCGCGACGAACGCCTGCGGGCCGCCGCGGGCGAGTGCTTCGCCGCCTACGACCGGCTGGCCGCGCGCATCCTCACCCGGCTCGGCCTGCCGGACGCCGAGCGCCTGGCCGGCGCCGTCGTCGCCGTGGTGTTCGGGCAGCAGCTGCGCCGTCTGGCCACCGGGGCACCCGTGGAGGACCTCGTCGACGCCCTGCTCGTCCTGACGCAGCGCGCCCCCGCCTGAGGGCCTGAGCGGGGTGCGGAGGACCGGCCGGTCACCGGGCCGGCCAACCGGCCGGACCGGCGCCCGGCCCGGGGGGTGCGCGGACCGTGGCCGGGCGTACGCGAGTGGCGACCGGGAACAGCACGGGCACGGGCGGCATCGACGGGAGGCTCACGGGTAGACGCGGGGCGGAGGCCCCGTGCCATGAACCGGACCGACTGGCTGCTCACCCCGCCGGAACGCGGCAACCCCGCCACACGCCTCGATCGCGAGCGCCCCGGGGGCCCGGCCTGGTCGGTCGGGAACGACGCCCGGCCGGTGGTGCACGGTGCCGCCTACTTCACCGAGCTCCTCGGGCGCATCGAGGCCCAGCAGCCGGGTGACCTGCTGCTGTTCACCGACTGGCGGGGCGACCCCGACGAGCGCCTGGCTCCGCACCTCCCCGGCCGGGACGGCGCGGACCGGCACGGCAGCGAGATCGGCAGCGTCCTGAGCCGCGCCGCGGAGCGCGGAGTGATCGTCAAGGGCCTGCTGTGGCGGTCCCACCTGGACGGCCTGCAGTTCAGCGAAACCGAGCACCGGTACCTCGGGAAGGAGATCGAGGCGGCCGGCGGCGAGTGCCTGCTCGACATGCGGGTCCGGCCCGGCGGCTCGCACCACCAGAAGATGGTCGTCCTGCGCCACCCCGGCCGCCCCCTGCTCGACATCGCCTACGTCGGCGGCATCGACCTGTGCCACAACCGCAATGACGACCGCCGGCACCTCGGCGACCCGCAGTCCCTGCCGATGGCCGCGGCGTACGGTCCGCACCCGCCCTGGCACGACGTACAGCTCGCCCTGCGCGGGCCCGCGGTCGCGGACGTCGAGGCCGTCTTCCGCGAGCGCTGGCAGGACCCCGCACCGCTCAGCCGCAGCCCGCTGACCCGTCTCCGGGCGTTCCTGCACCGCGAGGACACCGAAGCGGACCCCCTCCCGCCGCCGGCCCCGCGCCCCGCGCCCTGCGGCACGCACGCCGTCCAGGTGCTGCGGACCTACCCGAACCGGCTGCTGTACGGCTATCCCTTCGCCCCCGACGGCGAGTTCAGCATCGCCCGCGGCTACCTCAAGGCGCTCCGCCGGGCCCGCTCGCTCGTCTACCTGGAGGACCAGTACCTGTGGTCGCCGCGGGTCGTCGCCGCGTTCGCGCAGGCGCTGCGGGCCAACCCCGGCCTCCGGCTGATCGCCGTCATCCCCGCCGTGCCCGAACAGGACGGCCGGCTGACCCTGCCCATGAACCTGATCGGCCGGGTCACCGCCCTGCGGGAGCTGCGCCGGGCCGCCGGCTCCCGGGTCGCCGTCTACGCGCTGGAGAACCACGCCGGTACGCCCGTCTACGTGCACGCCAAGGTGTGCGTCATCGACGACGCGTGGGCGTCCGTCGGCTCCGACAACATCAACCTCCGGTCCTGGACCCACGATTCGGAACTGAGCTGTGCGGTCCTGGACGGGACCCGGGATCCCCGCCCGCCACAGGACCCGGGCGGGCTCGGCGACGGCGCCCGCGTCTTCGCCCGCGAGCTGCGGCTGGAGCTCTCCCGCGAGCACCTGGACCTCGACCCGGACCCTTCGGCCCCGGCGCGCGGCGCCTCCGGAGACCCCGGCGACGGAGGGACCGGCGGTCCGGCCGCGGACGGCTTCCTCTGCGACCCGGCCGTCGCCTTCGAGGCCTTCGCCGAGGCCGCCGCCGCCCTGGACTCCTGGTACGCCGGCGGCCGTCGCGGCAGGCGGCCTCCCGGCCGACTGCGCCGCTACGAGCCGCCGGAGCTGTCGGCCGCGGAGCGGATCGTCGCGACCCCCCTCCATCACCTCCTGGTCGACCCGGACGGCCGCCCCTTCGGGCTCCGCCGCCACAACGCCTTCTGAGCGCACCCTCCGGCCGGGCCCGTGCATGCGGCTGCGGCTCCCGCACGGCAGGTGGTTGACTACGGCGCATGGACGAGCTCGCGGGCGCGGTCCCGCCGGACAGGCCGTACACCGACCCCGAACTCGGCGTGGTGCTGGCTTCTTTGGGCGAGTGGGTGGGCCGGCCGCTCACTCCGGAGAACCTGGCCGCCCGCCTGGAGCAGGACGCCGCGGTCAGGCCCCGGCCCTCCGTCCGCGAGCTGGAGGACGACGGCCTGTTCGAGGTGGCCGAGCTCCGGGTGCCGGGACCGCCGGGCGGGCCGGACGTGACGCTGGTGAGCGCCCGGCCGGCCGGTCTCGCCGGGCCCCTGCCGCTGCTGTACTACCTGCACGGTGGCGGACTGGTGATGGGCAATGCCTGGTCGGTGCTCCCGCAGATGCTCCGCGAATGGGCTCTGCCGCTGGGGCTGGCCGTCGTCTCGGCCGAGTACCGGCTGGCCCCGCGGACCCGGTACCCGGGGCCGCTGGAGGACTGCTACGCGGGTCTGACCTGGGTCGCCGGACACGCGGCCGAACTGGGCATCGACCCGGACCGGATCGTCATCGGGGGGAAGAGCGCGGGCGGCGGACTCGCCGCGGCCCTCGCCCTGTTCACCCGGGACCGGGGCGGGCCCGCTCCGATCGGGCAGCTGCTGCTCTGCCCGATGCTCGACGACCGCAACGATTCGTTCTCCGCCCGGCAGATGGCCGGCGTGGACGTCTGGGACCGGACCTCCAACGCCACCGCCTGGCAGGCGGCGCTGGGCGACCGGGCCGGCGCCGCGGACCTGCCGCCGTACGCGGCCCCCGCCCGCGCCACTGACCTGTCCCGGCTCCCCCCGGCCTACATCGACGTCGGATCGGCGGAGACCTTCCGGGACGAGGACGTGGCCTACGCCGACTCCCTCTGGCGGGCCGGCGTGCCGGCCGAACTGCACGTCTGGCCCGGCGGGTTCCACGGCTTCGACACCCTCGCGCCGCGGGCGGCGGTCAGCCGGGACGCCCGTGAGGCCCGCACCCGCTGGCTGCGACGCCTCCTGGCGCGGCCGGCTGCGGGCGACGGCCCCGCGCTCCCCTGAGGTGCCCGGCGCCGGCGGTCAGCCGGCCGGGAGCTGCCGCGCCGGGAGCTGCCGCGTCGGCAACAGGGCCGCCGGTACGAGCGCCAGGGCCGCAACGGCCGCCAGGGTGAGCAGGGTCGGGCCTGTCGCGATGGCGGACGATGCCCGGGCGAGGCCGTCGGCGGAGGGGCCGCCCGACAGGACGGCGGGCGGTATGACAGCCGCGGGAACGAGGCCGGCGGCCACGGCGACGCCAAGGGTCGAGCCGGTGTTGACCGCGGTCTGCTTGAGCCCGCCGACGACTCCGGCGTAGCCGGCAGGCGCGTCACCGACCACGGTTCCGGTGGCGGTGACCATCACGGCGGCGAAGCCGAGGCCGACCGCGGCGAAGCCCGCCGCCGCCGCCCATCCGGACCCGAGACGGGAGAGCAGCGCGATACCGAGCACCGTGAGCACCACACCGCTCGCGGCGGTACGGCGCGCTCCGAGCCGGCCCAGTGCCGCACCGGTGAGCGGGGCACCCACGACCATGAGAAGGGGCAGCGGCAGACCGTGCAGGGCAGCGGTGAACGCGTCCAGCCCGGCGGCGTTCTGCAGGTGGAACGTGGCGACGAACAGCGCTCCGAACACACCGGCAGCGGTGACCAGCAGCATCGCCATCGAAGCGGCCACGGGCACCGACCGGGCGACGGGGCCGGGCACGATGGGGTCCGTGCTGCGGCGTTCGGATACGACGAACAGGGCCGCGGCGACCGCGGTCACGGCGAAACCGAGGAGGGCGGGCACCGAGGTCCAGCCGCGGGCCGGCACATGGACGAGGCCGGCGACCAGGAGGGCGAGGGTGGTGGCGAGCAGGGCGGCCCCGCCGAGGTTCAACCGGGTTCCGGGAGCGGGCGGCACCTCCGGGGTCCGACCGGGTTCCCCTTCCGTACGCGCGAGCGCGGGCGGCGGGGTGCGGACGGCGAGCGCCAGCGCCGCGGTACCCAGCGCGAGGGGCACGTTGAGGAAGAACACCGAACGCCAGCCCAGGCAGGCGACGAGTGCCCCGCCGATCACCGGGCCGGCCGCCGAGGCGATGCCGATGGCGCTGGTGCGGACCGCGACGGCTCCGGCGAGCCGGTCCGCCGGGTAGGCGGTGCGCAGCAGGGCGAGCGTGGCCGGCTGCAGCACCGCGGCGCACACCCCCTGCAGGGCGCGGAGTCCGATGACCCAGCTCGCGCCGGGGGCGAGGACGATGCCGGCCGAGGCCGCACCGAAGCCGAGCGAGCCGAGAACGAGCATGCGCCGGTGGCCGTGGCGGTCGCCGAGGCGGCCACAGACGACGAGTAGGGCGGCGACCGCGACCAGATAGGCGGTGCTCACCCACTGGACCTGCGCCACCGTGGCGCCGAGTTCGCGCTGCAGGCTGGGCTGCGCGGCCATCAGCACGGTGCCGTCCAGGGCGACGATCGCGGCCCCGGCCACACTCGCCACCAGCACGGCCCGGCGCCGCACCGCGCTTTCCGCCGGCCCGGACGGCCGGTATGGCCGGCCTGGCTCGGACAGCTCGGACAGCTCGGACAGCTCGGACAGCTCGGACAGCTCGGATGGCTCAGGCCGCTCGGATCTCATAGACAGTGTCTACCAGCGCTTGGTAGACACTGTCTACTCACATGTCGGCCCGATCGGGGGCCTCCGCGGGCCACGGCGCTTCGGTCACCTCGGAGGATTCCGCGAGCGGACGGACGTCCGCCGGGGTGGAGAACCCGCTGCCGGGGGCGATCACCTTGGAGGAGCCGGCGGAGCCGACGGAGATGGACACGGCTCCCGCGGCCACGGCGGCCATCAGGAGGGAGGGGCGGTGCAGGCGGGTCATGGGGTTCTCCTCGGGGAACGAGGTGCGGATGGACATCCGGTCCGGAATCCGACGGGCGACCTCGTTCCACCATTGAGCCGCCGCCGCGGGGACCGCGTCACGCCACTCGATGTCGGGGCTTGACAGTCCCCGGGAAGCGGTGAACAGGGGGCGCGAAGCTCAGCGCGACTCCTGGAGGTAGGACGAGATCAGGGCGAGGTCGTTGGCGATGGAGAGGACACCGGCGGGGTCGGTGGTCGGTGTGGAGGCACCGTTGACGCCCGCGTAGAAGGTGTCGAAGCGGCCGCCGCCCTTGTCCAGGTAGCCGGCGATCGTGATGGCGCCGACGGCCAGCCGGTCGTTGAGCGCGTCCCCTCCGACGGCCGCGCCGGTCTTCGCGAACACCTTTCCGCGTGCCGGGCAGGTCCGGCAGTTCTCGGCGAGCAGACCGTCTACTCCCAGGATGGGCAGAGCCTCCCGGAAGCGCTTCGCGTCCGGGGTGTTCTGCCAGTACGCCAGCATCTGCACCAGCGCCCTCGGGGTGGCACGGTCGGCGGGGTTGCCGCCCCGGCCGTCCATGAGCTCCACCTGCTCACGGTCGACGCCCGCCCGGTCCAGGAAGGCGGCGAGCACCGGGAAGCCGTCCTCGCACTGCCGGCTGCCGGCGGTGACGGCCATCAGGCAGATACCCAGGTTCGCGCCGAGGTTGTGGCTGACCTTGAGGATCAGCTTGGCGTACTGCTCGTACGGGGGCGAGGTGTACGCGGCCACCCGCGGCCGGCCGTCGTAGCCGCGGGGCAGCCGGGCGACCGGGTTGGGTCCCGTCGGATCGGCGGTGACGGTCACCCCGGCCCGGGCGAGTGCCTCGATCAGCGCGGTCCGGCCGAACGCGGCCGGGTCGGTGATCGGCGTGGTGCGCAGCAGCGGCTCGGCGTCCGCGGCGATCGTGCCGGACAGCCGGATCCGGGTGCCTCCGGCGGTGGCCGTCACCGTGATGTCCGTCGGCTTACCGGCCCCCACGGTCCGCACGGTGGAGGTGACCTCGTACGGTGCGGCCTTCGGCCGCCAGTCGAGCCGGGCGGCCGTTCCCGGACGGTCCCCGGGCGTGGTCAGCAGGTCGACGAGGTTGTCGTTGACGATCAGGGGGGTGGGGGTGGGATCGAGGACCGGATCCTGGGCGAACAGCCGGGTGTCGACGATCACGTCGCCCTCGACGCGGGTGATGCCGGACGCACGGATCCCGCGGGCCAGCCGGTCGATCCCGGCGAGGGGGTTCTCGGGGGTGAGGGTCGCGCCGGGGAAGTCGTTGGCATAGGTGTGGTCGAGGTCGGTGTACGCGACCGTGCCGTCCGGGCGCGTCCGGCCGCCGAGGGTGAGGTCGCCCTGGGCGACGAGGTCGAGGTCGCCCTTCAGGGTCGAACCGTTGCGCTCCCCGACCGCGTAGACGGGGGTCACGAAGCGGTGGTCACCCCCGAGGGTCCGCCAGGTGCCGGAGACGGCGAAGAGCTTGGCGGTGGAGCCCGGGATGAAGAACTGACCGGGGAACAGGCTGTGCAGCACCCGCCCGCCGGCCGGTTCGGTCTGGAGCAGCCCCCACTGGGCGTTGCGGTACTCGGGCTTCCGCATGATCTCGGTGATCCGCGGGTCGAGCCGGCCCGGATCCCCCACACCGGACGGCAGGGGCCACGGCGAGGGCGGGGGCGACGGGGCCGCCCGGACACCCGTCGCCGGGGCGAACCCCACCAGCAGCAGGGCCGCACAGCCGGCAGCCACCCGGCGCCGCAGCGCCGGGAAGCGGATCGGAATGTCCACAGCGCGCTCCGTTCGCCGCGGCTGCCTACTCCCGGGGGTCCGACTCCTGTGACCAGCCTGGCACAGCCCTACAGGCCACGCATGCCACCCGAGCGTCGGCAGGCAGAGACGCGTGGTGAGGAGGTGGTGCCGCTCCGATCAGCGGCCCATGGCCGGGCCAGTGAGCTCACACCCAGGTGTAGTTGTCGTCCGTGACCGGCTCCAGAGCAGCGTCGGCGACGTCGGCACGGGGGTCGGGCAGAGCGGCCAGGGCCGTCCCGATGGGCGGGAACAGGGGCAGCCCGGCGGTCTGCCGGTAGTCGACCCACTCGATGATGCCGACTTCGTGGCTCCCGTCCGGGAGTTCGTCCAGTTCCCGCTCGGCGAGGGTCGCCCGGACCTCGGGCGTGATGTGGAGGCGGTAGAGCAGGTGGAGCTTGCGCGGCGACGGGGTAGGGCCGGGGCGCGTGACGCGCTGGTCGACGACCCACATCAGTTCGCCGCCCTGGGCTTGGTCAACGTCCAGGTCGAGTTCCTCGGCCAGCTCGCGACGCAGGGCCTGGCGGAAGTCCTCACCGTCCTCGACGTTGCCCCCGGGTGGGGTGTAGTGGACGGATCCGGGACGGTCGCGGCGGATCAGGGCCACCTCGTCGCCGCAGAAGACCAGGGCTCCGGCACGGACCTTGACACGGGAAAACGGCGCGCGCCGTTCCCCGTGAGTGCCCGTGTCGGGGCCGGTGCCGGTGGCAGGGCTCTGATTCGTCATGGCCTCCAGTATCGCGGCTTCCGGGGCGGGTTGTGCCGACGCCGGAGCACGCCCGGCGACGGGGAAAGTGGTGGTGGACGGGTCCGCTCGTGCGCTGCGAGGGTTGATCAGGCGGCTCCGTGCGGCCGCTCCGACTCTTCACGAAGAAGCAGCAGGATGACGCTCAGCGACCCCAAGATCGAGGCCATCTAGCGTTCTTCGCCGCCTACGCGGTGTACGACCCGGACGGGATGCGGTCGGTGCCGGCCGAGGACATGAATGGACCATCCCCGGACACCACCCGCTGTTGGGCACCAAGCGGAGGGTGCTGCGCGCTGGTCTGGCACTTCGACGCCGGGGGCAAGATCGACCGCGGCCACAACCTCTCCGGCGACCAGCGCCGGACGAACGCCTACGTCTGGGCGAACTACGCGCCGTCGCCGATCCCCGACCGGCTCGCCTGAGGCGGCTCGGACCCTAGAGGGGCCCGGGCGGGCGATCCAGCACCCGGGGATGGTCCGCCGCCCGGAGCCGGTAGACCACGCTCGCGCGCAGGGGGCCGGCGGGCACCGTCGGGTCGTCGAAGTCCTCGGCCGGGTCGCGGGTCATGCCGAGGCGGTGCATGACCGCCCGTGAACGGAGGTTGCCGGCCGCCGTCACCGCGAGGATCTCGGGCAGGGCGAGGCGCTCGAAGCCGTGGGCGAGCACGGCCCGCGCGGCCTCGGTGGCGTATCCGTGTCCCCAGGCCGTACGGCTCAGCCGCCAGCCGGCCTCCACCCCCGTGAACGGCATGCCCTCGTCGACGGGGTCCAGTCCGGCGAATCCGATGAACTCGCCGGTGTCCCGGACCTCCACGGCCCACCATCCCCAGCCCCGGCCTTCGAGGTCGGCCTGGAAACAGGTGGCCGACGCCTCGCTCTGCTCGGGCGTGAGGACTCCGGGGAAGTACGCGCGGACCTCGGGGTCGGCGTTCATGGCCGCCCACGGGGCGAGGTCCGCTTCCCGCCAGCCGCGGAGGAGGAGGCGGTCGGTCCGCAGCCGGGTCGTCACGACGCCTCCGTACGGGCATCGGTGGTGGTGCGGCCGAACTCCAGGCGGGCAGCGAAGTTCCGGTACCCGGCCCGGGCGAAGGCCCTGGCCATCGCCCGGTTGGCTGCGTCGCAGTCCCCCCGGATCTCGGTGGCGCCGTTCGCGGCCAGGACCCGGGTGCCGCGTACGACGACGGAGGTGGCGTACCCCTTGCCCCGGTGGGCGGGGGCGACGCCGACGAAACCGATCACGGCCACGCTGGGGTTCTCCGCGGGCAGGCTGATCACGGCCGGGGTGCCGTCCGTGTCGAAGCCGATCTCCCACCACTCGGGCTCGTGCTTCAGCCCGGCCGTGTCCTCGAAGAGCAGCTCGGCCGCGCGCCGTGCCCCGTGCTGTCGCACGTCGGCGGCGAGGCGGGCGTCCGCCGTGTCCGCGAGGAGGTCCTCCAGCAGGGCGACGAACGGTTCGGGGCCGAGGTCGGCGAGGCTGCGGAAGGTGAGGCGGGGGTCGTCCTCCGGCAGCGCCGCGAGGATCTCCTCGGTGACGCCGATGCCGAACCGCCGTCCGTCGCGGACCGGGCGGAAGCCCGCCCTCCGCAGCATCTCGTACCGGCGCTCGGGGTCCCGCTGGAACTGCGGGGCCTGGGCCGGGGAGTCGACGACGTGCTCCAGCTCGCCGGCACCGAGCCCGGCGGCCCTGGCGACAGCCGCGTCGAGCAGCGCGACCCCGGTCTCCGGCGCGTCCCCGGGAGCCTCGAACAGGACGACGGCGAGCGGGACTTCCTGCCCGGGGAGCGTCCACAGCACCGCGCTGCCGACGGGCCGTCCGCCGGGCCCCTCGGCGACCAGACACCACTCGGGCCGGGTGCAGCCGTCGTCGAGGAGCCCGGCGAGGTAGGCGCGGGTCGCGGCATTGCGCTCGGGATCACCGGGGTGTTCGACGAGCGCCGGGAGTTCGCCGGGTCGGGCGGTGCGTACGACTGTCACGGAGATCCTTGTCCGTCAGGGTAGGGAAACCTCTCAGGGATCTTGGTAGTGCATGCCGACGGACGCGGGCCAGTGGATTTCCCCTCGTGTGTCAGTCGCGGGTCAGATACCCGGGGGCGCCGGCCGACTGGGCGCCTTCGGACTCCAGGGTCAGACGGTCCGGCTCCGTCATCGTCACCACGTAGAGGTTGCCCTGGGGGCAGGTCAGGGAGGCCGCCGAGCGGTCGGTGGGGTGGCTGGTCACGGCCTCGAGGACCAGGCTGTTCCCACGGATCTGGCGTAGTTCGAGGGCCTCCGTGCAGCCGAGGTTCCGTCCGGAGGCGATCTCCTCGAGGTCGCTCACCTGCTTGCCCACGAGGTCTCCCACGGCTCCGGGGTACAGGGTGACGGCGACGGCGAAGTCCTTCGTCCTCGCCCGGGAGATCCCGTCCGCGTCCGGCGTTCCCGGGCCTACGCCGGTCCAGGTGCCGGCCCACGACGCCGGGAGCGAGGATGCGGACGGAGCGGGTGCGGCCACGGACGAGGAGGCCGGCGGTGTGGCCGCGCCGCCGCCGCGGTCCTCGCCACCGGCCTTCCAGGGACGGCTGAGCACCAGCGCGACGGCCCCGGCCAGGGCGACGGCGCCGACGGCCGCGGCCACCGCGATCAGCCGGTTCCGGCCGCGCCGGCCCACGGCCTGCGCGGCCGGTGCGTCAGGCGCGTACAGCGGCGGAGTGGCGACGCCCTGTGCGGCCGGTACCGGTGGAGCCGGCATCGGAGGGACAGAAGCCCGGAGGACGGAGTCCGGAGGGCCGAAGGCCGGGGGCACAGGGACCGGAGGCACCGGGACCGGGGGCACGACCGCCGCCGCCGCGACCGCCGCAGGAGCGACCGCCGCAGGCGCGGAAGCCGGAGGCTGCGAGGCCGCGATGACGTCCCGGAGGTGTGCCTGGCGGCGGTCGGCCTCCGCGAGCAGCGCGGCGGGCACCGCGCCGCTCCAGTCCGGTGCGTCCTCGGCCCCGAGTGCCGCCAGGAGGTCCTCGGCGCGCGGACGCCGGTCCGGATCCTTGGCCAGGCACTCCCGGACGACGGGTACGAGCGGTTCCGGCACTCCGTCGAGCCGGGGCTCGTCGTGGACGATCCGGTACAGCAGCGCCGGCAGCCCGAGCTCCTCGCCCGGACCGAGGAAGGGGCTGCGCCCGGTGGCCGCGCAGACCAGGACGGCGGCCAGGGAGAACACGTCCGCCGGCGCCGCGGCCACGGCACCGGTCGCCTGCTCCGGCGCCAGGTAGCCGGGGGTGCCGATGACCGTCCCGGTCTGCGTGCGGCGCGGATCGAGGACGGCGCGGGCGATACCGAAGTCGATCAGGAAGGGCCGTTCGGCGCCCAGCAGGACGTTCGCCGGCTTGATGTCGCGGTGCACGACCCCCGCCGCCCGTACGGTGACCAGCGCGGCGGCCAGCTCCCGGCCCAGGCGGCGTACGGCCTCCTCCGGCAGCGGGCCGTGGTCGCGCACCCAGTCGCCCAGCGAGGGTGCGGCGACGTACTCCGTGGCCAGCCACTGCGGTGACGCGCCCGGCGGGCTGAAGTCCACCACCGAGACCGTCCACGGGGAGCGGACCCGGTCGTTGGTGCGTATCTCCCGGGCGAAGCGTTCGGCGAAGCCCGGGTCGAGGCTCAGGTCCCGGTGCACGGTCTTGAGGGCCAGCGGACGGCCGGAGGGTGTGCGGGCGAGGAACACCTCGCCCATTCCCCCCGCGCCGAGGCGTGACAGCAGGCGGTACCCGCCGATCTCCGGCGGATCGCCGGGCTGCAGAGGCTCCACCGACTCCCCCGGTTCTGCTGGTCGTTGCGGGCAACCCTAGAGGACGACCGCGGTTGACCCGGGCGGGGGCGTGTGAAATGCCCGATCACCGGTTATGCGGTGTGCAGACGATTTTCCTGTGGTTTGTGCCGTTTCTCCGTGTAAGGGGTGGCTGTGGTGGGTCCGACCGGGGTGACGCGGTCCGTCGTCCGGATGCGTGTCAACGGCAAGGAGTACGAGGCCGACGTGGACCACCGGGTCACGGTCCTCGACCTGCTGCGCGAGCACCTGGGGCTGACCGGTACGAAGAAGGGGTGCGACCACGGGCAGTGCGGAGCCTGCACCGTGCTGGTCGGCGGGCAGCGGCTGAACAGCTGTCTGCTGCTGTCGGTCGCCTGCGACGGGGCCGAGGTCACCACCGTGGAAGGTCTGGCGGGGGCGGACGGGAGGCTGCACCCGCTGCAGGAGGCGTTCCTGGAGCGGGACGCCTTCCAGTGCGGCTACTGCACGGCGGGTCAGCTGTGCTCCGCCGTCGGGCTGCTGGCCGAGGGCGGCGACCTGAGCCGGGAAGGGATCGCCGAGGGACTGAGCGGCAATCTGTGCCGGTGCGGCGCCTACCCGCGCATCGTGGACGCCGTCCGGGACGTCGCCGCCGCGACCGGTCACGGGGCGGTCGAGTGAAGCCCTTCGCGTACGTGCGGGCCACGGGCGTGGCCGAGGCCATCGCCGCGCACGGCGGCCGGCCAGGCTCCCGCTACCTCGGCGGGGGCACCAACCTCGTGGACCTGATGAAGCTCGGCGTGGAGGTCCCCGACACGCTCGTCGACCTCTCCGGGCTGCCCCTGGACTCCGTGACCGGGACCGCGGACGGCGGGCTGCGGATCGGGGCCGGGGTGCGCAACAGCGCGCTGGCCGGCCACCCGCTGGTCCGGGACCGGTACCCCGTGCTGGCGCAGGCGGTGCTGGCGGGGGCCTCCGGGCAGCTGCGGAACGCCGCCACCACCGGCGGGAACCTGCTGCAGCGCACCCGGTGCCCCTACTTCCAGGACGTGTCCAAGCCCTGCAACAAGCGGTCGCCCGGCACCGGCTGCGGTGCCCGTGACGGGGTCCACCGCGACCACGCCGTGCTCGGCCACTCCCCGCAGTGCATCGCCACGCACCCGTCCGACCTGGCGGTGGCACTCGCCGCGCTCGACGCGACCGTCGAACTGCAGGGCCCCGAGGAGGCACGGACCGTACCGGCGGCCGGATTTCACCGGCTGCCGGGTGCGCACCCCGAACGGGACACCGTCGTGGCGCCCGGCGAGATCGTGACCGCCGTGGTGCTGCCGCCCGGCACCGCCGGCCTGCCCGCGCGGTACCGCAAGGCGCGGGACCGCGCCTCCTACGCCTTCGCGCTGGCGTCCGTCGCCGCCGTGCTCGACGTCCACGAGGGGCGGGTGCGGCGGGTCGCGCTCGCGTTCGGCGGTCTGGCGCACCGGCCGTGGCGGGCCGCCACGGCCGAGGAGCGGCTGCTGGGTGCCGCTCCCACCGAGGACGCCGTACGGGCCGCGGTCGAGGCGGAGCTGGACCGGGCGGAGCCGCTGCGCGACAACGCCTTCAAGGTGCCGCTCGCCCGGAACCTCGCCTGTGAGGTGCTGAACGGCCTCGCGCGCGGTGCACGCCCCTGACACACACCCCGGACACGCACGCACCCCACACCGTCGCCGGATCGCCGGCGTAAGACACCCCTGAGAGAGGGCCGCCATGAAGTCGAGCCTCGCGCACCGGGTCGGCGCCGTCGGCTGGTCCGCCCAGCGCCGCGAAGGCCGGGAGAAGGTCACCGGAACGGCCCGCTACGCCGCCGAGTTCGCCCCGCCGAACCGGGCGTACGCCTGGCCGGTGCCCGCGACGGTGGCCCGCGGGCGGGTCACCGCCGTCGACACCGCGGAGGCCCTCTCCGTCCCCGGGTGCCTCGCCGTGCTCACCCCCGGCAACGCCCCGCGGCTGGGCCCAGCCGACGATCCCACGCTCCGGGTCCTGCAGGACCACGGGGTGCCGCACCGCGGCTGGTACGTGGCGCTCGCCGTGGCCGAGACCCTGGAGGCGGCGCGGGCCGCGGCCGCCGCCGTACGGGTCGGCTACGCCACGGACCCGCACGACACGGTGCTCCACACCGGGCATGCCCGGGCGTACACCCCCGAGAAGGTGAACGGCGGCTACCCGGGGCACCGGGAACGGGGTGACGCCGGTGCCGCGTTCGAGGCCGCTCCCGTCCGCGTGGACCGCACGTACGCCGTGCCGGCGCTGCACAACCACCCGATGGAGCCGCACGCCGCCACCGCGCACTGGGACGCGGAGGCGGACGCCCTCACCGTCCACGACTCCAGCCAGGGCTCCGGGCTGGTCCGCACCACCCTGGCCACGCTGTTCAGGCTCCCGCCCGACCGGGTCACCGTGATCTCCGAGCACGTCGGCGGCGGGTTCGGCTGCAAGGGGACCCCGCGCCCGCACGTGGTGCTGGCGGTGATGGCGTCCCTGCACACCGGCCGCCCCGTCACCCTCTCCCTGCCCCGGCGGCAGCTGGCGGCCGTCGTCGGTCACCGGCCGCCCACCCTGCACCGGGTCCGGCTGGGCGCCCGTACGGACGGCACGCTCACCGCCGTCGCGCACGAGGTCACCACGCACACCTCGCGGGTGCGGGAGTTCGTCGAACAGGCCGCCGTACCCGCGCGCGTCATGTACGCGGCCCCCGGCCTGCTCACCACGCACCGGGTGGTCGCCCTCGACGTGCCCACGCCGTCCTGGATGCGGGCGCCCGGGGAGGCTCCCGGCATGTACGCCCTGGAGTCGGCGATGGACGAACTGGCCGAGGCCCTCGGCCTGGACCCGGTGGAGCTGCGCATCCGCAACGAGCCGCCTGCCGAACCGGACAGCGGCCGCCCGTTCAGCAGCCGCCACCTGGTGGAGTGCCTGCGCGACGGGGCCGCCCGGTTCGGGTGGGCGGAGCGGCGCACGCCGCTGCGGGACGGCCCGCTGCTGATCGGCACCGGGGTCGCCGCCTCCACCTATCCGGTGTGGATCGCGCCTTCCTCGGCCCGGGCCCTGGTCCGGCCGGACGGCACGTACCTCGTCCAGGTCAACGCCACCGACATCGGGACCGGTGCGCGCACCGTGCTGTGGCAGATCGCGGCGGACGCCCTGCGGGCGCCGGCGAACCGGGTCGAGCTGGAGATCGGGAACAGCGGGCTGCCTGCGGGGTCGGTGGCCGGAGGTTCGGCCGGGACGGCGTCCTGGGGCTGGGCCGTGCACAACGCCTGCACGGACCTGGCGGCGCTCCTGGAACGCCACCAGGGGCCGCTGCCGGAGGGCGGGCTGACGGTGACGGCCGATACGACGGCCTCCGCGCGGCAGCGGTCGCCGTACTCCCGGCACGCCTTCGGCGCGCAGTTCGCCGAGGTGCAGGTGGACACGGTCACCGGTGAGGTACGGGTGCGGAGGCTGCTGGGCGTGTTCGCCGCGGGGCGCATCCTCAACCCGCTGACCGCGCGGTCGCAGCTGGTCGGGGGGATGGTGATGGGGCTGGGCATGGCCCTCACCGAACACAGTGCCGTGGACTCCGCCTTCGGGGACTTCACGGAGGGCGACCTCGCCTCTTACCACGTCCCGGTGCACGCCGACGTGCCCGACATCGAGGCGCACTGGATCGACGAGCACGACAAGCACCTCAACCCGATGGGCAGCAAGGGCATCGGGGAGATCGGGATCGTCGGCACGGCGGCGGCCGTGGGGAACGCCTTCCACCATGCGACGGGCCGGCGGATCCGCGAGCTGCCCCTCTCCCCGGACCGGGTCCTGGCCGCGCTGGGGTGAGCGGCGCGGGGCGGGGCGGGGCCGGCCACATGAGCCGGGCCGGCCGCGTGGGCAGGGCAGGCCGCGTGGGCAGGGCCGGCCGCGTCAGTCGTCGCCGCGGAGGCGGTCCTCGATGGTCTCGACGAGGCCGGCGATCACGCCGTCCGGGGACGGGCTGTAGTGCGGCACCGCCCAGCGCGTGATCCGGGCGTCGATGATCGTGGGCCGGCCGGAGGCCAGGGCGGCGCGGAAGGCGTCCTCGAACTCCTCCAGCGTCTCGACCCGGTGGCCGTCGGCGCCGCAGGCCCTCGCGTACGCGGCGTAGTCCGGGTTCTCGAACTCCACCAGGGCGGACTCGCCGTAGGTGACCAGCTGGAAGAGCTTGATCAGCTTGAACTCGCCGTCGTTGAAGATGACCCAGATGACAGGGAGGTCGTTCTCGACGGCGGTCATCAGCTCGAACCCGGAGAGGGCGTAGCAGCCGTCGCCGCAGCCGACGACGACGGTCCGGTCGGGGTGGGCGGCCTTCAGGCCGATGGCCCCGTTGACGTGGCCGGCCATGGGTCCGAAGGAGCCGGCCTTGCGGAAGTTCTGGCCCTCCTCCAGTTCCACGTAGTAGCTGAGCCAGGCCAGGTGGGCTCCCGCGTCGGCGAGCAGCACGGCCCGCGGGGGCAGCATCCGGCCGATGGTCTGGGCGAGTTCGCCGGGGTGGATCTTCCCGGTGAGGTGGGTGATGTGCCGGGCCTCGTAGTCGCGGCCCTCGACCTCGGCCGGCGGGACCTCGCCCACCTTCTCCTCCAGGGCCCGGGCGAGTGCGGCCATGGCCGGGCGCGCGTCGGACAGCAGGGCGTGATCGGGGCGGTACGCCTTGCGGAACTCGCGTTCGGCGATGTTGACGTGGATGAGCACCTTGTTCTCGAACAGGTCCTCGCGGTAGTCGAAGGTGGCGTGCTGGTTGAGGGAGTTCCCGACGCACAGCACGACGTCGGCCTCGCGGAACGCCTTCCAGGCACTGGCGTGGCCGCTGTCCGCGAAGACGCCGAGGGAGAGGGGATGCCCCTCGGAGACGATGCCCTTGCCGTCGAGCGTGGTGAGCAGGGGGATCTGAAAACGTTCGACCATGTGCCTGATCTCCGGGCCCGCTCCGCTGCGGACGGCACCGAAGCCGGCCAGCAGAACGATCCGCTGCCGTCGTTCGATGGCCTCGGCCAGCACGGACGCGATCTTCTCTACCTGGGCGGGGTCGGGCAGGACCGGAGCCACGTCGAGCCGGATCGGCCGGAAGTCCGTGACCTCGACCCCGCGGTGGGTCAGGTCCTCGGGCACGTGGATGTGGACGGGTCCGGGCCTGCCCTCGAAGGCGGTGTTGACCGCTTCCTCCAGTACGTCGCAGGTGTCGGCGATGTCGGTGAGCAGGAAGGACTTCTTGGTGGTGGCCGCGAACATGGCCTGCGAGTCGGGGGTGCCGTTCAGGCCGGAGGTCTCGTTGAGGGAGCCCCAGCCCTGCCACTGCCGCGATGCGTAGCCGGAGACGGCGAGGACGGGATAGGAGTCGGACAGGGCGACGGCCAGCCCGGAGAACAGGTTGAACGCGCCGGGACCGGCGGTGGCGAAGCAGAATCCGAGCCGGTTGGTGTACATGGCGTAACCGCAGGCCATGAAGGATGCGGCCTGCTCGTGGCGGGTGATGACGGGCCGGATCAGCTTCGAGTGCTTCAGGGCCATCATCAGTCCGGCCGCGTTCTCGCCGGCACCGCCGAAGGCGGCGCGGACCCCGACGCCTTCCAGCCCCTTGACGATGGCTTCGTAGACCCTCACGGTGTTTCCCCTGCTTCCCAGAGTGCGGTGTGGCGGCGGTGGGCGTCGGTCAGGCCCGCCGTGAAGAAGCGCTCGTAGTACTCGGTTTCCACGTGGTGGGTCTGGAGCCAGATGCCGGGCACGTGGACGGCGTCGGTGTGGGCCGGGAAGCGGCCGTGGGTGGCGTGGACGTACACGCAGATGTCGCGGGCGCAGTCGATGACGTCCTGGTCGTACTCGCCCGCCTCGGCGAGGTAGCGCTGCGCGTAGTCGTCCTTGTAGATGCGGGCGAAGAGCGGTTTGTCGGTGTAGATGCCGCCCTCTCCGAACTTGGAGCGGACGACCGCGTCCACGGCGTCCTCCATCGAGGGGTGGTTGGGCGGGCAGGCCGCCTTGATGAGGTGTTCGCCGTCCACGCGCAGGCCGACCGGGTGGGAGCGCAGCCGGGCGTACGCGGGCAGCGGGACGTGCCAGCGCAGGACGTCGGCCGGCCGGAAGCGGGGGGTGACGAAGTCGAAGCCGAGCATGCGGCCGTAGGTGCGGGAGAACTTGGGGTCGCCCAGCAGGATCTGGGGGCCGATGGTCGCGTGGATCCAGGCGCCGAGTCCCATCGCGTCCGCGACGAGCATCATGTTCTGGAGGAGGAGGTCGGCCTCGATCTGGGTGCGCATGGGGCCGAGGGCGCCGAGCGGGAGCTTGATGTCGGGGTTGAGGAACCCGTTCCTGATCCACTTGCGGACCCCGGCCGGCCGGTAGAAGTTCCGGTCGTCCACGAGGGTGGGGCGGGCTCCCTCGGGCTGGGTGAGGAGGTACATCAGGGCGTTGATGTACTGGTGGGAGAGGTCCACGACGGGCAGGAAGAGCGTGCTGCCCTCGAGGTTGGACAGGAAACGGTTGGAGTCGAGGTACGCGGGGAAGTCGCGCAGGCCCTCGGCGACGTCGAGGCGGCGGTCGAGTACGCGGACCTTCGAGCGGCGGGCGCGTTCGATGAGCGTGTCCGGGTCGAAGGCGGGTTCCGGGGAGGGCGGCAGCTTCCGGAGGTAGTAGGTCCCGCTGTCGTTGATCATGAAGAAGTGGGTGGCCTGGGCGTTGTCGGGGCTGCCGGCGGTGCGTCCCGTCATGGTCAGGTTGGGTTTGGCCATGATGGGCTGGTGGTCCCGCGGGTCCTCGAAGGGCCGGTCGGGCATGGTGAGTCCGGAGCTGCCGGTGAGGGCGATGAGGACCGCCTCCTCCAGCTCGCCGAGGGGCTGCGGGGGGTGCGGGGAGCGGTAGCTCATCGAACCGGCGGGCACGGAGGCTCCGCGGCTGACCCGGTGGGTGCGGCGCCTGAAGAGCGTCTCCCACAGCGGGCGCGAGAGGAGGGCCTCCAGGCCGGGGTGCGGGGGGCCTGGGTGCGGGGGGCCGGGGCTCCGGCTGCCCGGTGGGGGCTCGGACACGGTTGCCTCCCGCTCAGCGCCGGGCCGGGCCGATGCCGGTGTCGTCGCCCGTGCCGCTGTTCGCGGCGTTGCCGGTGCCGGTGCCGTTGTTCGCACCGTTGCCGTTGCCGTTGCCGTTGCCGTTGCCGTTGCCGTTGCCGGCGGGAGATACCGTCCGCCAGGGTGCGAAGGCGTTTCCGGTGCGGGGCAGCACCCCGGCCAGTTCGGGGCAGTGGCGCAGGATCACGCTCGTCATGCCGTTGCGTGCGATCCAGTCCATGCCGAGCGGCGTGTAGATCTCGGGCCGGAAGTCCACGGTGAGGAAGCGGTCGCTCTGCAGCCGCCGGCTCGCCATCAGGATGAAGATGCGGAAGGCGGTGTCGCTGAAGCCGAAGCCCTCGGGCGGGTTCTCTGCGAACAGCCCCACCATGGTGTCGATCTCGTCGACCGACCGGTACACCTCCTTCAGCCGGGCGAGGGTCTCCGGATCGGTGGAGAGGTCCTCGAAGCGCCGGATCCGCGGCTTGTGCAGGCCCGCCCGGAAGTCGTTGTAGCGCGGGACCCCGCGCCGCCGGGTGCGTACGAGGTCGACCACGGAGAGGTCGATCACCTCGCCGTCGCGCTCGAACGCCCGCAGCGCGTGGGGGTAGTTGTGCAGGGTGATCGCTCCCGGGTGGGCAATGCCCAGCGAGTACAGGGTGTTGACCAGTCCGGTCTTCCGGATGAGCGGCTCCGCGGCCGTCCCCTGCAGGTCGTTGAAGGTCAGGGTGTCCAGGCGGCGGCCGAAGCGGTGGTCGACGAGCTCGTAGTCGTCCGGGAGGAGCGGGTGCATGCGGTAGACGGTGACGAAGTCCTCGGTGAGGGAGTACGGGACCCCGTGGTGGTCGGGGAGCGTCTGCGGGATCCCGTCGAGGCCGTGCTCCTCGAACAGCCACAGGCCGAGGCGGCTGAGCCATGACTTCGGCGGTCCCTGCCAGTTGGTCTTCATGCCGATGTCGAGGGCCTCCGTGGCGAGGATGGCGGGGGTCCACTCGACGGTGTGGATCTTGGCGATCAGCGCGGAGACGACCAGCCGTGCGGTGTGGTAGACGCGGTCCTCTCCCATGGCGGGGTATTCGGCGCGCAGGGCCGCGCACACCGCGTTGTGCTCGCGGGCGAAGAGGGTGTGCATGGAGCTCAGTCCGAGCCACCAGCTCTCGTTGAACCCGGTCAGGGGCAGGCCGTTCACGGCGCCCCGGAGGCCGCCCGCGCCCCCGGTGCCACTGGTGCCGTTCGCTCCGTCGGCGTACGGCAGGTGGCCGTCCTCCAGGCGGAGCGCGGCTCCGCCGCCCGGCTCGCGCAGGGACCTCGCGACGGACTCGTCGCCGCCGTAGACCTCCGATCCGTCCCACCAGTGCGATACGGCGCTCTCGAAGAGCAGCGGCGGGCCGCCCCCGGGCAGCCGCACCTCCTCGTTCTCGGCGAACCGCATGACCTTCTCCGGCGGCCCGCCCGGGGTGTTGCGCCAGGTGACACCGGGCGGCAGAGGGACCTCCACGGTCTTGCTCCCGGACGGGTACCGGCGGTGGTTGACCCAGTCGTGCACCTGGAACTGGATCCACGCGGCGGCGAGGACGTTCAGGGAGCGCGCCGGGATGAACGCGTCGCGGTGCAGCAGTTCCCGGCTGACGGTCACCGGATTGGGCGTGTCGTCCAGGTCGGGCCGGTGTACGGGCTTGAGGTTGCGGCCGAAGACGGCGCCGACCGCGCCCATCCGCGGTGCGGACAGGTCGTTGTACGAGCCGTCGTAGCTGCGGCGGACCCGGAGTTCCTCGTCGACGGGCGGCGGCGGTTCCGGCCGGGCCGTGGGCGGGGCCTCGTGGACGTCGGTGTCGATGAGGTTGCTGCGGCGCAGCTCCTGCCGGAAGGCCATGAGGTTGAGCAGGGCGGGCTGGGTGGGCAGCCGGTGCCACGGCAGGACGCGGTTCACGGCGCGGAAACCCGCCCGCAGCGGTACCCCGAGCAGGGTGTTGCGCCGGGGCGGGACGGTGACGAAGCGGTGGCCCTGACGGTGGGCGCTGCTCGCCTCGTAGGCGAGTTTGCGGACCCGGTTGAGGTTGCCGAGGGGGCGGAAGCCGTCCGTGGTGTGCCACGGGTTGAACTCCATGCGGTCGATCCGGGACGCCACCGCACGCGCCTCGGCGGTGCGGATGTCCTGGCGCGGGATGGTGAGGACGGCGACGGGGACGACGGGCGCGTCCTCCTCCCTCCACTCGGCGGCGCCGTCCTCGATGGGGGTGCGCCGGCCGTCCACGTAGCGCTGCACGCAGAGTTCGAACCGCACGTCGGAGTCGCGGAGCCGGCGGGCGAGCTCGCGTTCCAGGTGGTCGGGGTCCGTGCCGGACGGGTCCGGGGCGGGAACCAGGGCCGGCGCCGCGGCCGCCGAGCCGCCGGAGGCCGGGCGCAGCCGGTAACGGACCGGCCCGGAGTCGCCCCACAGGATCGCGCCGCGGCTCCAGTACGTTTCCAGGGCCAGGCTGCTCACGGGGCGGCGGGTGCCCGCCATCACGTTGCGGCGCATCCGGGCGGCGGTGGACCAGCCGACGGCGAGGGGCAGTCCGAGGAACAGGGCGGCGCCTTGCCGGATCCGTGAGTCGGCGCCCGCCATGACCTTGGCGAACTCCACGAACTCGCGTGCGGAACGGGCGTGGGACACCGGGAAGCTGGTCATCAGCAGGTCGTGGACCTCGCCGGGGCCGGTGTGGACGCGCAGCGCGGCCCCGCGCAGATCGGGCACGAAGTCGGGCCGGCGTACGCCGCTGGCGTTGGACAGGCGTACGGTCACCGGGTATTCGGCACCGGGGCGGGCGAAGTCGCCGCGCAGGGCCTCGGGGAGGTCGTCGAGGAAGCGCAGCCGGGCGTTGTTGACGCCGAGGACCCCCTTGGCGTGGAACGTCCGTTCGACGGATGCGGCGCGGCTGCGCTTCTTCAGCTTGAGCTGCACCCGCAGGAGGTCGTCCACCAGCCGCCGGAACACCTCCCGCTCCGCCTCCGGGCTGCCTCCGACGTACCGCTCGTACTGCCTGGCCTGGTGCATGCGTGCCTCTTCGCGCGAGGGGATCCTCTTCACCTTCCGCCACTCTGTCCTGCCGCCGGGGCGGGCGCGCGGGGAGCGGGCCATACGGCCCATGCGCTTCACGCCCTCCGCCCGCCCGGCGGTTCTTGGGTAGGGTGCCGTTCGAGGTCGGCGGGCAGCGCGGGAGAGACGATGGTGATGAGCGGTCAGCCAGGGGACCGGAGCGGTTCCGTCCAGGTCTTCCATCCACTTGGCGCGGAGGACCCGGCCACGATCGCCGGGTACCGGCTGGCCGCCCGGCTGGGCGCGGGCGGCATGGGCAAGGTGTACCTCTCGTACACGCCCGGCGGACGGCCCGTGGCCATCAAGGTGATCCGCCCCGAGTTCGCCGAGGACGCCGAGTTCCGCCGCCGGTTCGCCCAGGAGGTGCAGTCGGCGCAGCGGGTGCAGGGGCTGTTCACCGCACCGGTCATCGACGCGGACACCGACGGCGCGCGGCCGTGGCTGGCCACCGCGTACGTGCCCGGGCCCTCGCTCGCCGACGCGGTCGTCGCGCACGGGCCGCTGCCGGTCGGGGCGGTGCTGCTGCTCGTCGCGGGCATGGCCGAGGCCCTGCAGGTCATCCACGGCGCGGGCATCGTGCACCGCGACCTCAAACCGTCCAACGTGCTGCTCGCCGCGGACGGGCCGCGCGTCATCGACTTCGGCATCGCCTACGCCGCCGACGCGACCTCGCTGACGAGCAGCGGCGTGACCATCGGGACCCCGTCGTTCATGGCGCCCGAGCAGGCGGCCGCGCGCAGGGTGACACCGGCCACGGACGTGTTCGCGCTCGGCCAGGTCGCGGCGTACGCGGCGGCCGGTACGCCCGCCTTCGGGGAGGGGACCTCGCACGGGGTCCTGTACCGGATCGTCCACGAGGAGCCCGACCTCGGCGGGGTGCCGGAGCGGCTGCGGGAACTGGTCGGCCGCTGTCTGGCCAAGGAGCCGGCCGCCCGGCCGTCGATCGCCGAGATCATCGGCCTGTGCCAGTCCGCGAACGAGGGGACGGTGCTGCGCCGCCCCGAGGACTGGCTGCCGGCCGCGGTCGCCGCCGACATCACCGGACGCGCGGCGGCCCCGGCGCCGGCCCAGGCACCGCCGCCGCCGACGGTTGCCCCGACGGCCCCTGCCACCGGCGCCGCCCCTGGCGTCCCTGCCGCCCCTGCCGCCCCGCCGGCGACGTATGCGCCCACGGCGGCGGCGACCCCTCCACCGGCGTACAGCCCGACCGCGGTGAACCCGTCCGCGGTGAACCAGTCCGCGCCGCAGCCTCCGCAGTACGGGCCGGGGGCCGGCGCGCCGACGCAGGTACCGGCACACGGGCACACCGGGCCGCACGCGCCGACGCAGTTCGCGGCGCCCGCACCCACTCCGGCTCCGGCTCCGGGCCCGGCTCCCGTCGCGGCTCAGGTCCCGTTCCCGGCTCCGGGGCAGACGTACCCGGGCCACCCGGGCCACCCAGGCCACCCCGGATACCCGGCCGCGCCCGTGCAGTTGCCGCCGCGGCGCTCGGGCAGGCGGGGCCTGGTCATCGCGCTCGCCGCCGCGCTGGTGTTCGGCGTCGTCGGCGGGGCCACGGTCTACTCGCTCCTCAAGAACAAGGACGAGGACCGGCAGAGCCAGGGCGGCGGCTCCGCCCGGAACGGCAGCTCTTCGCAGGGCGGTCAGCAGGGCGGCGGGGGCACCCCGACGGGCTCGGGCGCGAAGGCCGGTCCGGAGCCGGCCGAGTTCAAGGGCGTCAACCTCACCGCGGGCTACCACCTGACCCTCGGCGACGACCAGGTGCGGCCGCAGCAGGGCGAGGACGGCGGCTACGAACTCTCCTACGACACCGGTGGCTACCTCGACGCCGAGACCCAGGGCGGGAACCTCGTACTGCTCGATCCGGGACAGCAGGGATCGCTCGCCGCCTGCCGTGCGGACACCCGCTTCACCCAGAACGTCTACGTCGACAAGCTGGCCAAGGGGCGGCAGCTCTGCGTCACCACGGGCTCGGGGCACCTGGCCCTGGTCACCGTCCGGGGCTTCTCCCCCGAGGGCTCGCCCAGCACGTACATGACGCTGGACGTGACGGTCTGGCGCAACGCCGCCGGCTCGGGATCGGGCAGCTGATGGACGACTCCGCCCCGTCCCCGGTCGACTTCTCCGGGGCGTCCGGGCCCCGCGGGCTGGACGGCGTCCGGTGGATCCACGGCTCGCCGTCGGCGAAGCACAACACCGACCCGGACATCCAGGTCCACGCGTACGACGAGCACACGTTCATCCTGCGGCAGAACATGGCGGTCAACTACGAGGGGCCGTTCCTCTTCCTGCTGTTCGGGAACGAGCGGGCGGTGCTGATCGACACCGGCGCCACCGAGTCCGCCGAGTTCTTCCCCCTGCGCCGGGTGGTCGACGGCCTCGTCGCGGACTGGCTCACCCGCAATCCCCGCGACGGCTACGGGCTGCTGGTGCTGCACACGCACGCGCACGGAGACCACGTGGCGGGCGACGCGCAGTTCGCGGGCCGGCCGGACACGACGGTCGTCGGTGCCGGTCTGGCCACGGCCTGGGAGTACTTCGGTTTCGCCGCGGACCCCGACGCCGTGGCGCGGGTCGACCTGGGCGGCCGGGTGCTGGAATGCCTCGCCACGCCGGGCCACCACGAGACCGCAGTGACCTTCCACGACCCGTGGACCGGCTTCCTGCTGACCGGCGACACGGTCTACCCCGGCCGGCTGTACGTCCAGGACTGGGCGGCGTTCACCCGCACCATCGACCGCCTCATCGAGTTCTCGGCGCACCGGCCCGTCACCCATGTGCTCGGCTGCCACATCGAGATGACCCGCGAGCCGGGCGTGGACTACCCGATCCGTACGACGTACCAGCCCGACGAGCCGCCACTGCAGCTGACCACCGGTCATCTGCACGCGATCCGCGCGGCGATCACGGAACTGGGCGACGAGCCCCGCCGCCACGCCGGCACCGACTTCATCCTCTGCCCGGACTGACCCCGCCGGGCGCGGCCGTACACCCGTGTCCTCGGCCTGTCCGCGCTGCTTGCCGACCGCATCGAGAGGCCGGCGCCGGAAGGACTTCGCCGCGCACTCTCCACGGGCTGCCGGGGACGGCGGACAGGCGCTCACGGTGGTGTGGGGCGGCGGGGGACCAGGTGGCGGGTCAGGGCCGTGGCGGTCAGGAGGGCGATCAGGGTGCAGACCGCCGGCCAGCCGTAGGCCGTGTGGGCGCGGACGCCGAGCCAGGAGCCGGCGGTGCCGCCGAGGTAGGAGCAGGTCATATAGGCGGTGTTGAGCCTGCTGCGGGCGTCCGGGCGGAGGGCGTACACACGGGTCTGGTTGGCGATCATGCCGGACTGCATCGAGACGTCCAGCAGCAGGGTGCCCGCGCTCAGCGCGGCCAGGCCGGCCGGGCCGCCCAGCGCACCGCCGGCGAGGACCGCGGCGGCGAGCAGCACGCCGAGCAGGCATACCAGGTTCACCGGGCCGGGCCCGTGCCGGTCGACCAGGCGCCCGGCGTACGGGGTGCACAGCACGGTGACCGCGCCGACCAGGGCGAGCAGGCCGACCGCCTCGGCGCCCAGGCCGTACACCGGGCCGGTCAGCAGCAGTGCCACGCTGGTCCAGGCGGCCGAGAAGCCGCCGAAGACGGCTGCCTGGTACCAGCAGGAGCGGCGCAGCTCCGGTTCGGCGCGGAGCAGTCGCAGCGGTTCGGCGAGGAAGTGGAGGTACGGGCGGCGGGCCGCCGGTGGCGGGGTGGTGACCGGTACGGCGTACGCCGTGACGGCCGCGAGGAGCAGGGCGATGGCCGCGGCGGCCAGGTAGGGGGCCCGCCAGCCCAGCCACTCGCCGAGCACCCCGCCGAAGGTGCGGGCCAGCAGCATGCCCGCGGTCGATCCGCTCAGCAGGGTGCCGAGCGCCTCGCCCCGGTGCCGGGGTGCCACGAGGCCCGCCACCATGGGGCCGATGATCTGTGCGGCCACCGTGGTCAGTCCGACCAGGGTGCTCGCCGCGGCCAGCGGCGGCAGGGCCGGGGCACAGCCCGCGCCGAGCAGGGCCAGGCCCGTCAGGGCGAGCAGGACGACCAGGAGCGTGCGGTGCCGGATCCGGTCGCCGAGGGGCACCAGGAGGACCATCCCCGCGGTGTAGCCGATCTGGGTGGTGGTCACGACCAGGCCGGCCGTGCCGGCCGGGACGTGCAGCCCTTCGGCGATCAGGGGGCTGATGGCCTGGGGGAAGTAGAGGTTGCCCACGGCCACGGCACAGGTGACGGCCAGCAGCAGCACCAGACGGCGGCTCAGCCGGCCGCTGCCGCCACCGCCGTCGGCGGGCTGATCCTCATGGGTGGGGAGGGGCGGCGCGGACGGAGGGGGTGGGGAGGGCGGCGAGGGCGGGGAGGTCATGGGGGAAGTCCACGGCACCGGCCGGGCCCTGCCAATTGATGTAGCGTGTGGCTTAATGATCAGCTTCGAGCTCGGTGTCGAGGACCTCGCGCTCACCCGGTTCGCCGTCTCGCCGCTGGGTGAGACGGTGCTGAGCCTGCGGGTGCTGCGTGATCCGGGGCTCTCCGCCCTGCACCTGCCGTGGCGCCGGTCGGTCCTCGGCCGGCTCGGCGGGCTGGACACCGGGCTGCTGATGTCCCTGGTGGCGGACCGGCTCACCCTGCCCGACTTCCTCACGCCCAGGCCCGAGGTCTTCGAACCGGCCTTCGAGGAGGAACTGGCCGTCGTCCGCCGGACTCCGCCCGCCGTGGTCCGGCGGGACCTGGCCGCCGCACACGCACCCGATCCGCTGCCCCCGCTCCTGCACGCGGCGAACGCCGCGGCTGACCGGCACCGGGACCGGCGCACGGACCGGGACCGGGACCGTGACGAGGAGGTCCTCGCACTCCGCGACCGGGTCTGCGAACTGCTCCACCGCTACTGGGAGATCGCCGTCCGCCCGGTGTGGCCGCAGATCCGGCTGGTGGTGGAGGCGGACATGACCTACCGGGCACGGCAGCTGGCCCGGGGCGGCGCCCGGCTGCTCTTCGCCGACATGCATCCCCAACTGCGCTGGGAGGACGGCGGGTCACGGGGTGTGCTGCACGTGACCCGGACCATCGGGGCCGGGTACCGCGCGAAGGCGTCCGGCCGGGGGATCCTGCTGGTGCCCTCGGTGTTCGCGCACAAGGTCGCTCCCCCCGTCGGCCCGGGGGAACCCCCGGCGCTGCTCTACCCGAGCCGCGGTGTGGGGACGCTCTGGGCCACGGCGCCCGCTCCCCCGTCCGGTCCGGGCGGTTCCTCCCGCGAGCCGGCGCTCGTACCGCTGCTCGGGGCTCCCCGGGCGCGGCTGCTCGGTCTGCTGGCGGAGCCGCTGGCGACCGTCGAACTCGCCCGCCGGCTGCGCGTCACGCCGAGCGCCGTCTCCCAGCACCTGCGCGTGCTGTACGGTGCCGGGCTGGTCACCCGGGCCCGGCAGGGACGGCAGGTGCTGTACCGGCGCAGTCCGCTCGGCGACCGGCTCGGCGCGAGGAGTGCCCACGACGAAGGTGCGTACGACGGGAGCGCGGAGGACGGCAGCGCATACGGCGGGAGCGCATACGGCGGGAGCGCGTAGCACCGGTCCGGCCGCGACAGCGTGATCGCCCATTCCGGGGAGGTGCCCGCGGCTCCGGGGTCCGCACCGGCGTGGGGTCGTGGCGGTCCCGGCACGAGGGGCTACGGTCCCCTGCAGGCTCCCTCCTCCCGGTCTCGTTGCTCCCCCCTCGACGATTTGGGGATGTGCGTTGCGTCGTCTCACCGTTGCCCTGACCCTGCTGGCCACCCTCGCCTCCGGCACCTTCCTGAGCACCGCGCGGGCCGTGCCCGCCGAAGGTGAACCGCCGCCGGGCCGCGCCGCCGGCGGACGCGGTACGAACGTGCTGGTTCTCGGCATCGACAGCCGGGCCGGGCTGTCCGCGGCCGAGAAGCGCCGGCTGCACGTGGGCGGCAAGGGGTGCAACTGCACGGACGTGATGATGCTCCTGCACCTTTCGGAGGACGGGCGCCGCGCGAGCGTGGTCTCCCTACCCCGCGATTCGTACGTCGAGTACGCGGATGCCACCGGTGCCGCCACCGGGCGCATGGGCAAGATCAACGGCGCGTACGCGATCGGCGGCGGGCCGATGACGGTGAAGACCGTCGAGAAGGCGACGGGGCTGCACATCGATCATTACCTGGAGACCGGGTTCACCGGCTTCGAGCAGGCCGTGGACGGGCTGGGCGGAGCGACGGTCTGCACCGACAGACCGCTTCAGGACGAGAACTCCGGGCTGGACATCACGGCCGGAGTGCACCTCACGAACGGCAACAACACCCTGCGCTACGTCCGGGCCCGGCACGTCGGCCGCCCCGGCGACCTCGGCCGGGTACGCCGCCAGCAGCGCATGGTGACGGACCTGCTGACCCGGCTCACCGCCGAAGGAGCCCTCTCCGACCCGCTGCGGACCGCCCGGACGGCCCGCGATCTGCTGAAGTCCGTGCGGGCGGGTGCCGGGACGGATTTCCTCGACCTGGTCCGGATCGGGGTGACGCTGGGCCGGCTGGGCGCGGAGCGGACCGAGTTCGCGACCGTGCCGATCCGGCTGTTCGACAACCGGGTGCCGGGCGTGGGCTCCACCCTGGTGTGGCACGAGGCGCGGTCCGCCGCGTTGTGGGACGCCCTGGCCGCGGACCGTCCGATCACGGGCGACACCCGTATCCAGCCCGTGCCGAATACCCCGGTGACGACCAACCCGGCGGGGATCGCGGTCCGCGTGGACGACGCCTCCGTCGCGGCGGCACTGCGCCGCGAGAACTTCGAGGTCACCGACACCTCGGCCGCGGCGCCACTGGTGCGCCCGGAGGGCCCGCCGGTCATCCGTTTCGCCCCGGGCCAGGAGGAGAACGCCGCCACCCTGGCGGCCGCCCTGCCGGGCGCGCGGCTGGAGGCCGTCCCGGGCCACGGCGCGGACTTCGACGTCACCGTCGGGACGCAACGGGTCGAGGTCCGGGCCGTCACCTACGACCGCAACGTCGCCGATGGCGCGCCGGTGACCGGCGACCGCCTCGGGTGCGCGGGCTCGGCCGGGCGTTCGTAGCCCCGGACGGCACTCGTACCGCCGTGGGGCACCCGTGATCCCCGCGGGCCGGGCTCGTCAGTCCTGGGTGCGGTGGTGGAGGGAGTCGAGGAGGTCGAGGTCGGTCGCGGAGAGCCGGAGGGCGCCGGCGGCCACGTTGGCGTCCAGGTGGGCGGGGTCGCCGGTGCCGGGGATGGCCAGGAGGTGCGGGCCCCGGTGGAGGGTCCAGGCCAGTCGCACCTGGGCCGGGGTCGCGCCGTGGGCCTCGGCGACGGAGCGGATCTCCCCGGCTTCGGTATGGGCGGAAGCACCGGCGTCGGCCGGGGGATGAGCGCCCGCCTCGCCGCGCGCGGCGGCGATCGAGTAGAAGGGGACGAAGGCGATGCCCTGCTCCCCGCAGTGGCGTACGAACTCGTCCTGCTCGGGGCGGACCCCGATGCCGTACGGGTTCTGCACGCACACCACGGGGGCGATCGCGCGGGCCTCGGCGAGCTGTTCGGGGCGGACGTTGGAAACGCCTAGGTGGCGGATGAGGCCCGCCTCGCGGAGCTCGGCCAGGGCGCCGAAGCGTTCGGCCAGCGAAGCGGGGCCGATGACGCGGAGGTTGACCACGTCGAGATGGTCGCGGCCGAGCTGGCGCAGGTTCTCCTCGACCTGACCGCGCAGCTCGCGCGGGCCGGCGTGCGTGGCCCACTCCCCGTGCGCGTCCCGGGCGGGGCCGACCTTGGTGGCGATGACGAGGTCGTCGGAGTAGGGGGCGAGGGCACGGTTGATCAGTTCGTTGGCGGAGCGCAGCGGCGAGAAGTAGAACGCGGCGGTGTCGATGTGGTTCACGCCGAGTTCCACGGCGCGGCGCAGCACCGCGATCGCCTGGTCCCGGTCCCGGGGCACGGCGCGGGGCACGAGGGCCCCGCCGGTCTGCGGGAGCCGCATCGCGCCGAACCCGACCCGGTTCACCTCCAGGTCGCCGAGCTTCCAGGTCCCTGCCGCCGCCGCGGTGATCGTCTGTGAGGTCATGGCGTGATGATCTACGGCCGGTAGGCTGCCCGGCCATTGGTTAACACATGCGTGAATCATCATCCGGGGCATGGGGCATGGGGGCGCGGGACATGGGGGCGCGGGGCGTTGGCTGAGCTGGTGCTGTCGTTGGGGGACCTGGCCCGGATGCGGTTCTGCGTCTCCCCGATGTGGGAGGTCGGTCCGGGCATGCGGCTGCTGCGGTCCGGGGCCGTTCATCCGGTGCACGGCCCGTGGGTGGATCAGGTACGGCCGCGGCTGGCCGCGGCCGGGCTGGACCGGGGACTGCTCGCCGAGCTGGTGCCGCCCTGCGGCTACGTGCCGGACTTCCTCAACCCGGTGCCGTCCGGCCCCGCGCCCACGCGGGCGGAGGAGCTCGCCTCGATCCGTGCGACCCCGGAGCCGCGGGTGCGCCGGGACCTCGACCGGCTGCGGGAGGAACGGGGCGGGCTCGGGCCCCGTGCCCGGTCCCTGTACGCCGATCCGCGTGCGCAGCTGGTCGGGCTGACGGAGGAGATCGAGGCGTACTGGGAGCTGGCGCTGGCTCCGTACTGGGCGCGGATCAAGGCGGTGCTCGACGCCGATGTGTTCCACCGGGCGCGGCAGGCCGCCGAGTACGGCACGGTCCGGCTCTTCGACGAGCTGCATCCGGCGGTGAGCTGGAACGGCTCCGGGCTGCGGCTGCCGCGCCGGCTGCGTCCGCTGCCCGCGGGGGCGGCGGACGCGGGGCTGCTGCTGATCCCGTCGGTGTTCACCGGGCCGGTGCCGTTCACCCGGGTGGCGCCGCCGGATCCGCCGCAGCTGGCGTATCCGGCGCGCGGCACGGGGAGGCTGTGGGAGCGGCGCCCGGTGGCCGCCGCCGGGACGGCGGCGCTCGCAGCGGTGCTGGGCCGCTCGCGGGCCCTGCTGCTCGCAGAGCTGGAGGTGCCGGCCTCGACGACCGAACTGGCCCGCCGTACGGGGCTGTCGGCGCCCGGGGTCTCGCAGTACCTGCGTGCGCTGCGCGGTGCCGGCCTGGTCAGCGCCCACCGGGCGGGCCGCTCCGTGCTCTACGCCCGGACGGCGGCCGCCGAAAACCTGATCGCGGCGCCGACGGGTCCCGCGTAGCGTCCGGCGCATGGCCGACGAAAGCTTCCGGGATCCACGGCTCGCCGCGATCCACGACGCCCTGGACCCGGACCGCGGTGACCTCGACGTCTACGCCGGGCTGGCGGCGGAGACCGGGGCGCGCCGGGTGCTGGACATCGGATGCGGGACGGGGGTGTTCGCGCTCCTGCTCGCCGAGCGGGGCATCGAGGTCACCGGGGTCGATCCGGCGCGGGCGTCCGTGGACGTGGCCCGGGCCAAACCGGGCGGCGAGCGGGTGCGGTGGATCTGCGCTGACGCCACGGCCCTGCCGCCGATGCACGTCGACCTGGTGACGATGACCGCGAACGTCGCCCAGGCCATCACCGGGCCGCAGGCGTGGCTCGGGACGCTGCGGGGTGCGTACGGGGCACTGCGGCCGGGCGGCCTGCTGGTGTTCGAGACCCGGGATCCGGCCGCCCGCGCCTGGGAACGGTGGCACCGCGGGGCCACGTACCGGGTGACGGCGGTCCCGGGTGTCGGCTCGGTGGAGAGCTGGGCGGAGGTGACGGAGGTGGACGGACCGCTGGTGACGTTCCGCGAGACGCGGGTGTTCGCCGCCGAGGGGCGGGTGCTGACCTCGGAGTCGACGCTCCGGTTCCGCGAACGGGAGGAGGTGGAGGCCGATCTGACGGCCTGCGGATTCGTGCTGGAGGAGGTGCGCGGCGCCCCCGACCGCCCGGGCCTGCAACTAGTCTTCCTGGCCCGCCGCCCGCCCACGGCCCACACGGCCCACACGGCGGTGAATAAAGAAACTCGTTTCCGGTCCACTGCCCGTGTAGGCAGGATGCCCGTATGTCGACCGAAGTCAGCGGGTTGATCGAATGCCGACCAGGTGCCCGCCTCTGGGGCCCCGACGATGAGGACTCCGTGTGGCACTCCGCCATCGACCTCTTCCTGCTCAACAACGGCAATGCCTACGCCGGGTTGGCATGCCTCTTCGGCATCCGCAACTACTTCGGCTTCCGTCCGTTGGCCGAGGGCCGCGGCCTTCCGGGCGACGCCTCCGAGGATCTGCGGACCGAATACGCCTCGTACGGCGGACCTCCTGACGTCCACGGCACGACATGGATCACGTGGGCCGAAGTGGCCGCCGCCGACTGGAAGGAAACCGACAGCTCGGGCTCGCGGAGCCGGGCGTCGGTCGCTGGAGACGAAACCAACTGGGGACCGGTCTGGAGCGTGATGCGGATACTCGGCGAACTCCACGGAGCCGACCACGTGCGACTTGTCGTCTGGTTCCACTGACCCGGGTTCCACGGCATTGCTCTTCCTACGTCACCACTGCGTCCCGGCTCACGCCACCAGGGAGGTCGCGCGGACCTGCGCACCGGCGTGCCCGAGGATGACCGGGTCACCGAGGGAGGGCAGTGGGGCGCTCCCCCAGCGACTGGCCTACCTACTGGTCGCCTTCGGCTGGGTGCTGACGACTGCCGTCGTCGCGGGCGTCACCCGCACCCTGCAGAAAGGCTGAGAACTTCCGACGGGAATGGGCGCGTCAAGGTGGTTGGATCGCTCCGGGACTGACGATCCGGGGGGGGTGGACGGCTCGGCCGAAGGTGCGGGAAGTCGCCGATCGCCCGTCGGGGCACCGAGCACGGCTCAGGTCGGCTTGCGCCACACGGAAATGTGCTTCGTGGAGTCCTGGGCGAACGGAGCCCCGTCCCAGTCCGCGACGCGACGTTCCAGCTCGAGCCCGGCGATCCGTGCCATCAGGTCGAGCTCTGCCGGCCAGGCGTACCGGTGCCGGGAGTTGTCGCGGCGGTAGCGGCCGTCGTCACCGTCGCGGGTGAAGTGGTGCGAGACGAGAATCTGCTCGACCAGGTCGAAGGTGTCGAAGCCGAGATGCTGCTCGGAGACGTCGAACGGCACGGCGACCTGGCCGGGCGGCAGGAACCGCAGCGGTGGCACGCCCAGCTCGATGACGAATCGGCCGCCGGGCCCCAGATGACGTGCGGCGTTGCGGAAGCACTCGACCTGCTCGTCCTGCGTGAGCAGGTTCGTGATGGTGTTGTAGACGAGGTAGACCAGGGTGAACTCTCCGGGGACGACGGTGGCGGCCATGTCCCCGATGACCACCGGGAGAGTGCTCTCGTCGACCTTGCGCCGCAGCACCGCTGCCATGTGCTCGGACAGTTCGATGCCCACCACCTGCACGCCGCGTTCCCGGAGCGGGACACCCACTCGTCCGGTACCGATGGCGAACTCCAAGGCCCGGCCGTCTCCGGCGAGCTCGGCGAGGAAGGCGAGAGCCGGTCCGAGAACGGCAGCCGAGGACGCTTCGGCCTCCTCGGCGTCGTAACGGTCGGCGGTCGCACGGGTCCACAGCTCACTGCTCGTCACGGACGGCCACTTTGCCGGGTGCCGAAGGGGCTGTCGACGCATTTTGTTCTCCTCGGCGCGGCTTCCTTGTCAGCGGACCTGGTCGCTCTTCGGCCCGATGCCGCTGATCCTGGCCGGAGTTCCGTCCTGGGCGAACGAGTGGCGGAAGGTGAAGGCGTGCGGCGCGGAGCCGTGGTCGTGGAGGTGTTCCAGCCTGGAGACCCCGTCCTGCCAGGTGGGTATCACGCCGTCGGCGACCCACCAGAACACGTGGTTCGGGTGTCCTGTCCGCTCGAACCAGTCGTAACGCCTGTTCAGCGCCTCACGGTGCAGACCGGTGTAGACGGCGTCGAAGGCGGGACGCAGGTCGGTCCAGAGCGAGAGGGTCGTGGCCAGGGCGGTGGTTTCCACCGTACGGCCCTTGCCGTACCAGGTCGGTACGGCGAACTCTCCCCATGCGCCCCAGTCCGCGTCGAAGAGCATGCCCCGGTCACCGCCCGCCACTTCAGCACGCGCGAGGTATCCGGGATGCCGGCTGATCTTCCGGTAGACGGCCTCACCCATGTCGTAGAACTCGCTCGTGAGAGGTGCGGGATCGACGAGAGGTAACTTCAGGACGCCGAACGTGTACAGCGCAAGACGGGGCATGTGTCTCTCCGTGGTCGGGGGTGCCTGGTGCGGACCCACGGGTGGCTCAGCCAGAAGGAACTCCTGTGCGGCCGTGGGCAATCGCCGAAGACCAGGTGAAGGTAGCTGCCTCTGCGACCCCTGTCGAAGTTGCGTTTTCCCTGCCCAAGTGGCCTCTTGTACCGCTCGTTGCGGGGGCTGGGGCGATGACGGGCGGGGCCGGCTGCGGAGCCCCGAACGCCGCCGGACGCGTGCGGTCGAAGATGCCGCCGCCGCCCTGTGGGTCGATACGCCTAGCGCGCCACGCGGTAGCGGAGGTAGACGACCTTTGAGCTGAAGGTGCGGGTCTCGACGAGGTCGAGGTCCACCCGGTGCTCATGCCGGGGAAAGAACGGAGTGCCACCGCCGACCAGCACCGGGTAGAGCCTGGTCCGGTACTCGTCGATCAGACCCGACGCGGCCGCCGCGGCGGCGAGGGTCGCGCCGCCGATCGCGATGTCGCCCGTTCCCGGCTCGGCTCGCAACCGCTCGATCTCCTCCGCCAGGCCACCGGAGGCCAGGCGGGCATTGCCCTGCACCGCCGACAGCGTGGTGGAGAACACCACCTTGGGGAGCGAATTCCAGATTCCGGCCCATTCGAGCCTCGAGTCGTCGAGCGATGGATCCTGGTCGGCGGTCTCCCAGTACAGCATCGTCTCGTACAGCCGTCGCCCCAGCAGGTGGACGCCGACGTGCCGGATCTCGTCGATCCAGGAACGGAAGACGTCCTCGTCGGGCTCCGTCCAGTTGAAACCGCCGTCCGGCCCGGCGATGTAGCCGTCGAGCGAGACGTTCATCGAATAGGTCACGCTGCGCATCGGGGCTCCTCCTCGGTGACGGGCACGGCGGTACGACCACCGGACGCCGCCGGACTCATCGTGACGCGCGGGACCCCTCAGTGCCCCGGGACCCTCGGGCGTTCACACGTCAGGACGAGAAAGGTGTTATTTCAGGATTCGGGGTTATGTCTGCTTTTGGTTGATATGGCATGGGCGGGTGTCCGGGTTGCGGATCCGAGAGGCGGATCCGGGAACCGGATCCGGGATCCGAGAGGCGAGGCACGGTGGGCGTGGACATGGTGAGGCGCGGACTGGCCGGTGCGGTGCTGGTGGCGATGGCGGCGCTGGGCGCGGCGGGCTGTTCCGATGTGCAGGACAAGGCGTCCGACGCCGCGTCAAAGGCGGCTTCGGCGGCGGAGTCCGCGGGCGGGGAGGTCTCGGCCGCGGCGTCCAAGGCCGCGGGCGCCGCATCGTCGGCGGCAGCGGTGGCCGGCAACAAGCTGGACGAGATCAAGAACGGGGTGGACGCGAAGGACGAGGTGGCGCTCGGCGAGCCGTCGGCCGACAGCGAGGGGTACCTGAAGGTCCCGGTGACGGTGAAGAACACCGACGCCGCGAAGAAGTCCTTCGCCGTCCAGGTGGACTTCAAGGACGAGGGCGGCAACCGGGTGGACACGGTGGTCGTGACCGTCACGGACGTGCCGGGCAACGCGACCGGGCGCGGGACCGCGCGCAGCACGCACCGCCTGCCGGGCACGGTGGTCGCGGAGACGGAGCGGGCGGTGCGGTACTGACGCGGCGTACGTTCCGCAGCGGGGCTGACCGGCGGCGGCCGCTCCGGCGCGGGCCCGTGCCGGGTGTCAGGTGCCGCCGAGGCGGCGGCCACGGCCCTCGGCCGCGTCCGCGAGGATCCCGGCCAGCTCCGCCGGCGTCGAGAGCATCGGGTAGTGGCCGGTGGCCAGCTCGAAGAGGGTGACCGGCGCGTCGGCGCGGCCGGCGAGGTCGGCGAGCCGGGGGTCGCCGGAGGCGTGGAGCGCCTCGATCATCGCGAGGTCCACCCCGTTGTCCGTGCAGAAGATCCCGCTGCTCGGCACCGGCCGGCCCGCGCCGGTCAGTCGGACCGGCTCGGTGAAACATCCGTACGGATGCGGCGCCGCCAGCCTGCGCATCCTGGCCAGCGCCCGCTCGTCCAGGCCGGACAGGCTCCCCCATTCCGCCAGCCGTGCGGCCGGGGGCAGCGGGAAGCACCACCCCTCCCCCGCCCCGGCGACCAGCTCGCGGACAGCCTCCCGTCGGGCCTCGTCCATGAAGGTCCCGGCGACCGTGTCCCCGTCCCGCGGTACGCCCGTGTCCAGGTAGACGACCCGGCCGACGGCACCGGGCCGCCGGTCCGCCGCTCCCACGACCGGGAAGATCCCGTAGCTGTGGCCGACGAGGACGGCCCCGGCGAGCTCCTCGTGGTCCAGGACCTGCACCAGGTCGTCCACATGGGTCGACAGGCCGGTCGCCGGTGTGGCGAGGTGGCGCCGGTCCCCGAGACCGGTGAGGGTGACCGGTACGGCCCGGTGTCCCCTCGCGCCGAGCTCCCGTACGACGTCACGCCAGGCCCAGCCGCCCAGCCAGCCGCCCGCCACCAGTACGAACTCCGCCATCTGACCTTCCTTCCGCCGGTCCCGGCCGCCCTGATCCGTGCGGCCACGGACGTACCGTAGAAACTGACGCAGGGGCAGATTCAACGGCGGCGGGGGCCGGGCATGGACGGACACGCGGGCGGCGGCCCCTGGAGCATCGGCGAGACGGCCGCGCGGGCCGGGGTCACGGTGCGCACCGTGCGCTACTACACCGAGCGGGGGCTGCTCCCCGGGGTCACCCGGAGCAGCGGCGGCCACCGGCGCTACGGCGAGGCGGCCCTGGAGCGGCTGCGGACCCTTCGGGCGCTGCGCGCACTGGGCCTGTCGCTGCCCGTGGCGGGCGAGGCCGCCGCGGGGACGCTGCCGCTGGCGGACGCGGTCCACGGGCGGCTCGCGGCGCTGGAGTCCGATCTGCTGAGGATGCGGTGGCGGCGGGCCGCACTGCTGGCCGTGCGGGAGAGCGGGCCGGACGAGATCGCGGTGCGGCTGGTGGCGGCGGTGCCGGAGCCGCCCCGGCAGGCGGAGGCGATCGAGCGGTTCTGGCGGCGGGTGCTGCCGGCCCGGCTGCCCGCCCCGGTGGCGGAGGCCGTCGCACGGGCCGCGACACCCGTGGCCCCCGCCGATCCGACGCCCCGGCAGGTGCTGCTCTACGCCCGGCTGCACGCGCTGGTCGACGACCGGGCCTTCGCGGCCGGGGTCCGCCGCCGCGAGCGCGAGGCGGCGCGGGCGGCCGGCCTCGACGCGGACTGCCCGGACCCCTCGGCCCTGTACGAGCTGCTGGGCGAGGCGTACGGGCTGGCCGCCCAGGAGATCTCCCTCGGCCGGCAGCCCGGGGCCGGCGCCGCGCTGGACGCGTTCGTGACCGCCTACGCCCGTTCCCACCGGACGGACGACTCCCCCGCCTTCCGCGGCGCACTGCTGCGCCGGCTGGCCACGGCGAGCGACCCCCGAATGGGTGACTACTGGACCTGGGTGGCGGAGCTGGCCGCTGCCGCGACGCCTGCGCACGGAACCGCACCCGGTCCCGACCTCGGGTCCGGTCCCGGCCTCGCATCCGGTCCCGGCCTCGCATCCGGGCCCGCTCCCGGACCGGTCCCCGACCGGCTCCCGGGGCCCACGCTCGGCGCCGCGCACGTCTGGCTGCTCGCCGCGCTCGGCGGCCAGGACGGCCGCGACCGGCCCCGCTGATCCACGGCGAGCGCCGCCAAACCGCCCCGGGGCAGGAACCACGGCAGGAAACGCGGCAGGCGCGGGGATCCCGCAGCACCCCCGCGTCACCGCCCACCCGGACCACGGCAGACGGCCGCAGCCGGTCCCGTTGATCCATGTCGAGCCGCCAAACCGCCCGGGGCAGGAACCACGGCAGGAGGGGCAGGGGCAGGAACCACGGCAGGGCGGGGATCCCGCGTCACCGCCCACGCGGACCACGGCGGGCGGCCGCGTCCGTATTCGGGCGGAGGCCGGCCGGGCGCTGCCCGCCGTTGCCGGTCTGCCGTGAGGCGGCCTTCCCCGGGCGGGCCGGGGGGTGACCGTACGGTACGGCTGTGGCCGGGAGCGATGCAGTACGTCCTGCGGCCTGGCCCGTCCCGGCCCGCCCATGCGCGCTCCGCCCTGTCCTCTCGGGCCTCTCCGCTCCGCCCCGTCCGCTCCTGCGTGTCCGCTCGGGCCGACGAGGGCGACCCGGGTGCGGGGCGAATCGGGTCATTCCATATCATCGGTGGAACGCTCTGTCCGCCCCGACCGGGTCCGGAGGGCGATACCGGCGTCCCCGCCGACCACCCGCGTCGGCCTGCGTCGCCGGCCCCCGACGCTCCCGCCCGCGTACGCCGCCCACCGGCCGGCCCCGCCCGAACAGAACGACGCCCCGTGCCCTCCGAAGACACCCTGACCGAATCCTCCGCCGCCCGTTCCGCCGTCCCAACGGCGACGGCGACGGCGACGGCGACCGCGACGGCGACGGCGCCCCAGGCTGCGACAGCGACCGCGACCGCGGCCGGCGATGGCCGCCGCGTCCGTCTCCGCCCGGGGCGGGCCGCCCGGCTGCTGCGTCCGCTCGCCGGGCGGGCGCCCGCTCCCCCGACGCCGGCCGCCGCCCTGCACAACGTGAGTGCCGCCACGGCCGTCCTCCTGACCCTCGTCGGCATCGGCACGCTGATCCACGAGCCCGTGCTGATACCCCCGCTCGCCGCCAGCGCCGCGCTCGTGCACAGCGTCCCCGGCCTGCCGCTCGCCCAGCCCCGCAGCCTCGTCGCCGGACACCTGCTGTGCGCGGGCCTCGGGTACGCGGCCCTGCACCTGCTGGGGAGCTCCCCGTGGACGGCCGCCCTCGCCGCCGGCGTGTCGCTGGCCGTCATGGCCCTGGCCCGCACCCCGCACTCCCCGGCCGCCGCCACCACCGTGGTCGTCGTCCTGCAGTCCCCCGACCCCGCCCGGTTCCTCCCGCTGCTGGGCGGCTCGACCGTGCTGCTGGTGCTGGCCGGCTGGGCCGCCTCGCGGGCACGCCGTACGGCCCCCCGGTACCCCGTCTACTGGTGGTGACACCAGCCGGGGAGCGTGGAACGGGCCCGATCCGGAGCAAATGGCTCTAGCCTCGGCACATGACCGAGAACGAGATCAAGCTCAAGGCCATCGCAGCGCTGACCGCCCTGCGCGCCGGAGTCGACGAGCGACTCGTCTCGGACCTGCTGGGCGAGGTGATCCCCACCGAGTTCACGGTGCCCGTCAACGCCGGCCCCGAGCAGGCCGGTCTGGCAGTGCTGGACCAGTTGTCGGACCCGCTGAGCGCGCTGGTCGACGGATTCATCCTCGCCTTCCAGGCCGTCGCGGACGCGCACGACGACGGCGGCGCCGAACCGCCGGTCGAGTCGATCCTGCAGGACCTGGCGCTGCAGCTGGCCCGGGACAACTTCGAGTGAGGCCGTACCCCTCACTGCGGGCGTACCGGCATCCGGAGGAGTGAACTCCGCGCGGTGGTGTCACCTGCGCCACCGCGGGCAGACGATCACTCATGGCAAGAGTGATCGACATCCTCGTCCGATGGGGCCGCCGCCGGCGCGAGCCCGCGGTCGTCCAGGCCCTCCGCTCCACTACCGCGGCGGTCCTCTCCTACGTCGTCGCGCTCCGCCTCAGCAGCGAGCCGGTGCCGCTCACCGCCCCGCTGACGGCGCTGCTCGTCGTCCAGGTCACCCTCTACTCGACGCTGACCACCGGCATCCGGAGGATGAACTCGGTGGTCGCGGGGGTGCTGATCGCCATCGGCTTCAGCGCGCTCGTCGGGCTGAGCTGGTGGAGCCTGGGCTTGCTGATCCTGGCCTCGCTCGTGGTGGGGCACCTGGTCCGGGTCGACGAGTTCGTGCCCGAGGTGGCCATCAGCGCCATGCTGGTCCTCGGCGTCACACAGGTCGCCGACACCGCCTGGGACCGGATCCTGGAGACCCTCATCGGCGCCGCCGTGGGTCTGCTCGTCAACCTGGTCGTCGCTCCCCCGGTGTGGGTCGGTCCGGCGGGTGCCGCCATCACCGGTCTCGCCGACCGGATGAGCCGGCTGCTGACCCACCTCGGCGAGGCTCCCCTGGGGCACACCGACGTGGCCCGGGCCGCGGAGCGCCTGCACGAGGCTCGCCGCCTCGACAACGACATCGCGCACGTCGACGCGGCGCTCCGGCAGGCCGAGGACAGCCTCCGGCTCAATCCGCGGGTCAAGGAAGCGGTGCTGTTCCGCCTGGTGCTGCGCACCGGTCTGGACACCCTCGAGATCTGCGCCGTGGTGCTCCGGGTCGCCTGCCGGACCACCACCGACCTGGCCAAGGCGTGGGCCGACGGCCCGGAGCCAGCCGCCCCGGACCCCGGCATCACGGCGGCCCTCCGGCAGGTACTGGACCACACGGCACTGGCGGTCGAGAGCTTCGCCCAGCTGATCACGGCGCAGGTGAGCGCCAACGCCGAGGAGGCCGAGGCCCGGCTGGCCGGCGAACTGGCCGTCGCGGGGAGCAGCCGCGACCGGTTCGCCGACCTGCTGCTCGCCCGGATCCGCCGGACCCCGGCCCAGTGGCAGCTCTACGGCGCCCTGCTGGCGGAGATCGACCGGGTACTGGACGAACTGAGCGTGGACAAGCGGACCGAGCGACTCATGGAGGAACTCGACCGGCACGCCCGTACCCGCCGCCCGCGCTCCCTGCGCGGCATGCTGCGGCCCCGGACGGCCTCACCGGGGTGACGGCGGCCCCGGCCCGGGCGGCCTCGGGTCCCTTCCGTCCGGGCGGCCGAAGGGTGGTCGAAGAGCGGCCGGAAGGTGGTCACCAGGGCAGCTCCCGCAGCTGCTGGACGCAGAGCACCACGAACAGCAGGCCCGCGGCGCCGAGCATCACGTTGCTGAGCAGCCCGTTGCGCCACTCGGCCGGTGTGCGCGCCGAGTTGAGCAGCCACAGCAGGGTGAGGGCCAGGAACGGCATGAAGAGCGCGCCGATCACCCCGTACCCGACCACGAGCCCGAAGGGCTGGTCCAGGAAGAGCAGACTCATCGGCGGGAAGGTGAGCCAGAGCAGGTAGGCCCGGAAGGGCCGGGACCGCTCGGGGCGGGGCGCCCCGGCGGTGAGGGACGGCCGGAACTTGCCCACGAAGTCGGCGAACATCAGGCTCACCCCGTGCCAGACCCCGATCAGCGAGGTGTACGAGGTGGCGAAGAAGCCGATCAGGAAGAGCTTGGCCGTCGCCGCTCCGTAGCGTTCCTCCAGGACGGTGCTCAGGTCGAGCAGCCCCTTGTCGCCCTTCGTCAGTGCCACCCCGGAGGAGTGCAGCAGTTCGGCCCCGACGGCGAGCATGGCCACCACGAAGATGCCGGTGGTGATGTAGGCGACGCGGTTGTCGAGCCGCATCACCTTCATCCAGCCGGTGTCCGTCCACCCCTTGGCGTTGACCCAGTAGCCGTAGGCGGCGAGGGTGATCGTGCCGCCCACGCCGCCGATCAGGCCGAGGGTGTAGAGGAGCGAGCCGTCCGGCAGGACGGGCGCCAGCCCGGCGAGGGCGGAGCCGAGGTTGGGCGTGACCCGGACCGCGAGGTAGACGGTGACCACGAACATCACGCCGACCAGTACGGTCATGACCTTCTCGAAGACGGCGTACTGGTTGAACCAGACGAAGACCAGGCCGACGAGGCCGCACAGCACGGCCCACACCTTCAGGTCCAGCGTGTCCGGGAAGAGCGCGGCGAGCGGCAGCGCGCTGGAGGACATCGCGGCGGCGCCGTACACGAAGCCCCAGACGACGACGTACCCGGCGAAGTAGGCGCTGGTCCAGGATCCGAGGCTGCGCCAGCCGTCGAAGAGGGTGCGGCCGGTGGCGAGGTGCCAGCGGCCGGCGGCCTCGGCGAGCGAGATCTTCACCAGGCAGCCGAGCACGGCGGCCCAGAGCAGGGTGTAACCGAACTTGCTGCCCGCGATCAGGGTGGCGACCAGGTCACCGGCGCCGACGCCGGTCGCCGCGACGACGATCCCCGGGCCGATGGACCGCCAACTCGCCCTGCGGGGTGCGGGGGTGTCCTGTCCGCTCCCCGCGGTTCCGGTCTGGGTGCTGTCCGCCATCGGTGGCCGCCTTCCCGTTCGCCCCTGAGGTGACGTGATCACCAAAACGGCTCGGCAGGCGTGGCGCAAGAGCGCAAGAATGGTCGAATGACCACCCCTGCCACTGATGCCACCCATACCGGCCACGCCACCCGTGCCGATCTGACGTTCCGCCGACCCGCCGAGGCCGACCACGCCCGGGTCCTGGCCGTACTGGACAGCTGGTGGGGCGGGTTCAAGGGCGCGGAGGGGGCGCGGGAGCGGGCCCTGCTGCTGCCCCGGCTGTACTTCCAGCACTTCACCTCCACCAGCACCCTGGCGGAGTACGGCGACGGCCGGCTCGCCGCCTTCCTGATCGGTTTCGTCTCCCAGACCGACCCCCGGACGGCGTACGTCCATTTCGTCGGGGTGGATCCCGCCCTGCAGGGGCAGGGGGTGGGGCGGCTGCTGTACCAGGGGTTCTTCTCGCACGTGCGCACGCTCGGCGTGCGGCGCGCCGGCTGCATCACCAGCCCCGGCAACGCCGGGTCCCGCGCCTTCCACACCCGGCTCGGGTTCACGGCCTCGGAGCCCCTGCCCGACTACGACGGGCCGGGTCTCGACCGGGTCGCCTTCCACATCGACCTGGCCGCGGAGACCACCGGGGCCGGCAGGACTGCGGAGGCAGCGGAGACCGGGGAGGCAGCCGGGGCGGCCGGCTGAGCCGGCCCGCGGGTGGGGGGTGCCCGCGGACCGGCCGTACGGCCGGGTCAGCGGAAGAGCATGCTCGCGCCGCCCGCGGGAGTGGTGACCGAGCCCGGGCAGAGGAAGCTGCCCGAGGTCTTGGCCGCGGTGAAGGCCTGGTTGACGTACTTGCGGGTGGTTCCCTCACGGTTCCAGGTGATGTTCACGGCCTTGTAGCGGCAGGAGATGAAGCTCTGCCGGCCGGTGATGTCGATGGCGTCCGTACGGGCCGTGCCCGCCGCGTCGTCGAAGGTGAAAGCCGGGTCGTTGTTGAGGGAGGCGGTGATGCCGCCGGTACAGGCCAGGTTGCCGCCGGGCGCGTTGATGCTGGTGCGGTCGACGGTCAGCGCGGCGGGCGGGTTGGCGCTGGTGCGGGCGTTGGTCCAGGTACAGGTCTGGCCCGCGACCACGATGCTGCCGTCGAGCCGCTGCTCGGCGGCCGGCCCGGCGTGCGCCGCGGTGGCGGTCCCGCCGGCGAACAGCACGGCCACCAGCGCGGTGACTCCGGACATCCGGGAGATGCGGTTCATGGTGCTCCTCCTTGCCACGTCCTTGTGGGGTGACGCGGAGCTCCTGCGGGCTCCGCGGGAGTGCGCCCGGCCCGCACCGCGACGGGTTCGCGCCGCGCCGGCCGGGGGGAGAGAGCGTGCGTGCCCGGGCCTTCGACCGCCGCCGCCTGACGGAGCGGCCGGCATGGGGATCCGGACGAGAGGGAGGGTCGCACAGCCCGCGTGAATTGTCAGGTGCAGGACAATCGATTGGCCGGTTCCGCACGTCCCGCGTGGGGTCCGCGGGGTCTCGCACCCCGTTCGGCCGCCGGGTGGGGGCCCGGCCGCAATGCGTTTGATAGACCGTCAGCCCGTCTCCTAGCCTCGGGAGACGGCGGATTGCCGGGCCGGGGACGGGGTGTGGCGTGAGTGAGGCGAGTACGGACGCGACGGCGTTCGAGGGCGAGTTCCTGCGTGCCGTGGAGGCGTACGGGAACGGACGACGCCGGGGCACGGCCGGAAGTACGGGCGCGGCCGGAAGCGGGAGTGCGGCGGACGGCGCGGGCGTCGCGGCTCGCGCGGCCGGCCCCCTGCTGTGGCAGTCGCTGCTGGAGTGCGAGATCGTCCGGTGCCTGGAGACGCGCACCGAACGCGAACGCGAACAGGCCGGCCCGGTGGACCTCGGGGGCCGGGAGGTCTACGGGCACCTGGGCCGGCACCGGCTGCCGCCGCCCGCCGATCCGGGACAGCGGGAGCGGTTCGAGCTCGTCCGCCGCGGTTCGCTGCGCGAGCGGGCCTGCGCGTGCGGGAACGGCCGGTGGACCTGTGAGTCCTGCGGGGGCGGCGGACAGCTCTCCTGCCCCACCAGCGCGAGCTGCCCGAGCTGCGCGGGGACCTGTCACGCCGAGGCGTATCCGGAGCGGCCGCCGCACCTGCGGCCGCGTACGCCGGGCTGCCCCCGGTGCGGCCGGTCCGGCACGGCGTGCGGGCGGTGCAAGGGCCGCGGCACGGTGCGGTGCGACTCCTGCGGGGGCACGGGCTCGACACGCTGCCGGAGCTGCGGTGGCGGGGGCACCGTGGCGCACTCCGCCTGCGCCGGGACCGGCCGGTTCAGCAGCTGGAAGGAGGCGGTGGTCAAGCGGAAGCCGGCCAAGGCCGCGGTCCGGCTGCCCGACCCCCCGCCGCCCTACCTCGTACGCCGCAGGGCGCGGGGGGCGGGCCTGTGGTGGTCGGCGGTGGTGGACGGGTACGGGCCACTGCCCGCCGGGCTGCAACCCGAGCACGCCCAGGCGATCACCCCGCACCTGGACCGCCGGGAGACGGAGATCGCCCGCCGGGTGACGGTGCGTCATCTGCCCCTGGCCAGGGTCGTGGTGGCGGACGAACCGCACCGGCACTACTACGCGTTCCCCGGCCGGGCCGGAGTGGAGGTGGTCCGCGTCCCGTCCCCTCGGCAGATGAATCGTTTCGCCTGGATCGGCGCGGCATCGATGGGGCTCGCTGCGGCCGCGGCGCTGCTCGTCCTCGCACTCGCGCGCTGACGCGCCGCGCCCCGCGACCCGACCCCGCGAACCCCACCCACCCCACCCACCCCACCCATCAGGAATCCGACGGGTCATCAGGTCAGTTGTCCCGGACTCTTGACTCCGTCGGCGGAAGGCCGGATTCTCGACACAACTTTTGCGCCGAGCATGACAAAAATGCGCTGCGCGCCGCCGTTCGCAGACCGAAGACGTGGGTGATGTCCATGAGCCGATCCAGGCACCACCGGCGGCGCAGGCCCTTGGCCCTGCTCGCCCTGTTCCTCGCCGCGCTGATCGCGCTGCTCGGGCCGGCCCCCGGCTCGGTCGCCGATCAGGACTGGTGGAACCCCGTCAACAGGCCCTCCCCCGACTCCGGGGTCAACGTCGCGGGCGAGCCGTTCAAGGGCACCGACGCCAAGGGCGAGGTACGCGGCTTCGTCGACGCGCACAACCACCTGATGTCCAACGAGGCCTTCGGCGGCCGGCTCATCTGCGGCAAGCCGTTCTCCGAGCTGGGTGTCGCCGACGCGCTCAAGGACTGCCCCGAGCACTACCCCGACGGCACGCTCGCCGTCTTCGACTTCATCACCAAGGGCGGCGACGGCAAGCACGACCCGAACGGCTGGCCCACCTTCAAGGACTGGCCCGCCCACGACTCGCTGACCCACCAGCAGAACTACTACGCCTGGGTGGAGCGGGCCTGGCGCGGCGGCCAGCGCGTCCTGGTCAACGACCTGGTCACCAACGGCGTGATCTGCTCGGTGTACTTCTTCAAGGACCGCGGCTGTGACGAGATGACCTCGATCCGCCTGCAGGCCCAGAAGACCTACGAGATGCAGGACTACATCGACAAGATGTACGGGGGCCCGGGCAAGGGCTGGTTCCGGATCGTCACCGACAGCGCGCAGGCCCGGGAGGTGGTCGAGCAGGGCAAACTGGCCGTCGTCCTCGGCGTGGAGACCTCCGAGCCCTTCGGCTGCAAGATGATCCTCGACGTGGCGCAGTGCAGCCGGGCCGACATCGACCGGGGCCTGGACGAACTCCACCGGCTGGGCGTGCGCAGCATGTTCCTCTGCCACAAGTTCGACAACGCCCTGTGCGGGGTCCGGTTCGACTCGGGCGCCCTCGGCACCGCGATCAACGTGGGGCAGTTCCTGTCGACCGGCACCTTCTGGAAGACCGAGCAGTGCGCCGGCCCGCAGCAGGACAACCCGATCGGTCTCGCCGCCGCGCCGAACGCGGTGAAGGAGCTCCCGGCCGGCGTGGCCGTCCCGTCGTACAACTCCGGAGCACGGTGCAACAGCCGGGGACTGACCGAACTCGGGGAGTACGCCGTACGCGGGATGATGCAGCGCAAGATGATGCTGGAGATCGACCACATGAGCGTGAAGGCCGCGGGCCGCTCGCTGGACATCCTGGAGTCGCAGGACTACCCGGGTGTGCTCTCCTCGCACAGCTGGATGGACCTGGCCTGGTCCGAGCGGGTCTACAAGCTCGGCGGGTTCATCGCCCAGTACATGAACGGCGCGGAGGGGTACAGCGCGGAGGCCAAGCGCACCGACGCGCTGCGTGAGAAGTACGACGTGGGCTACGGCTACGGCACCGACATGAACGGCGTGGGCGGCTGGCCCGGCCCGCGCGGGGCGGACACCCCCAATCCGGTCCGCTACCCGTTCACCAGCACCGACGGCGGTTCGGTCATCGACCGGCAGACCACCGGCCAGCGGACCTGGGACCTCAACACCGACGGCGCCGCGCACAACGGAATGGTCCCGGACTGGATCGAGGACATCCGGATCGTCGGCGGCCAGGGCGTGGTGGACGACATGTTCCGCGGCGCCGAGTCCTATCTGAAGACCTGGGGCCGCTCCGAGGCGCACCGGGCCGGGGTGAACCTGGCCTCGGGCAGGCCCGCGTCGGCCTCGACCACCCAGTGGTGGAACCCGTTCACCTCGTACGCTTCCGGGCGGTCGGTCGACGGTGACCGGAGCACCCGGTGGGCCAGCGAGTGGAGCGACGACCAGTGGCTCCGGATCGACCTCGGCTCGGCGCAGCGGGTCGGGAAGGTCACCCTGGACTGGGAGCGGGCGTACGGCAGGGCGTACCGCATCGAGGTGTCCGACGACGGCTCCACGTGGCGGACCGCCTGGTCCACCACGACGGGCGACGGCGGCCTGGACACCGTCACCTTCCCCGGCACCACGGCGCGGTACGTGCGCGTCCACGGCGTGGTCCGCGGCACGGGGTGGGGCTACTCACTGCACGAGGTCGGGGTGTACAGCGCCTGACCGCACGGCCGTGCGTCCGCCCCGGCGGTCCTGTGGGACCGCCGGGGCGGACGCGGTGTTTCCGCGCACGGAGGGAACGACCCACGCGATGTCCACCCGCAAGCCGCTCGCCGAACGGCGCCGCCAGCTCACCGAGGCGGCGATCCGGGCCATGACCCGGGACGGCGTCTCGAGGACGACGACGAGGTCGATCGCCGCAGAGGCGGGCGTGTCGCTCAGCGTCTTCCACTACTGCTTCGACTCCAAGCAGGCCCTGATCGAGTCGGTGATGACGACGATCACCGACCACTACACGGTGCGGGTCAAGGAGGCGCTGCGGCCGCGCGGCACGTTCCGGGAGACGGTCCGGGCCGGTTTCGGCGCCTACTGGGAGCACGTGTACGCGCATCCCGGCGAGCACATGCTGACGTACGAGCTGACCCAGTACGCCCTGCGCACGCCCGGGTTCGAGCCGCTGGCCCGCCGCCAGTACGAGCGGTACGCCGAGATCTACGAGGAGCTGATCGACCAGCTCGGTGAGACGGTGGGGGTCGAACTGCGGGTGCCGGCGCCCGTGCTGGCCCGCTACCTGGCCGCCGTGACGGACGGCCTGACCCTGAACTTCCTGGTGCTGGGCCACGATCCGGCCGCCGCGGCGGCCATCCTCGACATGGTCACGGACCAGGTCGCCGCGCTCGCCGGGGGCGAGGCGGCCACCGTTCCGCTGTTCGCCCTGGCCCACGGGGCCCACCCGCCCGAGCCCGTCTAGGTCGGCCGGGTCCGCCGGGTCGGCGTCGACACGCCCGCCGGGATGCGGTGGTTCATCGGTCCGGTCGAGGACGATGTTCCCCCGGCCCGGCCGTGAGGCGGGGTATCCGGGAGACCGCGCCGCGTGGGCGAGGTCCGCTCCGGCTTCGCGCCGGACGAGCCCGTCGCCCTGCCCACCTCGCCGGAGGCAGCATGGCCGCACCTTCGCACCCGCCTCGCCCACGCCGTTCCGGGACGTCGATCGTGCCGGTCCTGCTCCCGATCGCGGTCCTCATCTTCGTGGCGGTCGCCGTGGGGTCGTGGCTGCAGTTCAGCGAGCGGCAGGCGATCGACACGGTCCACACGGTGGGATCGGGAGCGGCCGACCGGGTGGACGTGGCAGCCACCGTCCAACGCGTGGACGCCGCGGCCAGAGAGCTGATCCTGCGGGTCCGCGTCACCCCGCGCGGGGCCTACGGCGAGGAGGGCGGCACCGCTCCGGCGGCCGATCTCACCCTCCAGACCTCCGCGGCGACCATCGGCGACCTGGCGTTCAAGGCGCACGAGCGGCTCCCGATCAAGGACGTGAAGGTCGCGATCACGGGCGGATCGATCAGCGACTACCCGTTCGACACCTTCGAGACCGAGATCGGGTTCTGGGCGTTCCTGGACGGCAAGGAGGTGCCGGTGCGCATGCTGTTCGCCAACAACGACACGCTCTTCTCGGTCTCCGCGACACCCGAGCCCGCCGGGCTGGGCGCGGCCGTGGGCGTGTGGGTGGCCCGTTCGGGCAGTCTGCTCGTCTTCGCGGTCTTCATGATGGTCTTGATGTGGGCGCTGGCGGCGGCGGTGCTCCTCGGTGCCTGGTACCTGACGAGCCGTCGCGAAGGCCTGGTCTGGCCCGCCCTCGGCTGGATGGCCGCCACCCTGTTCGCCCTCTCGGCGTTCCGCAACACCGCTCCCGGTTCGCCCCCGATCGGCTGCGTGCTGGACTGGTTCGCCTTCCTGTGGGCCGAGACCGTCATCGCCCTCTGTCTGATCGCCGTGGTCATCACCGGCGTCCGTTCCGCTCTGCGACCGGACGGCACCCACCCCACCCGGTGAGACGCCGGACCGGCCGCAGTCAGCCGAGAGAAGGGACTGCAGGAGGTGCCGACGGGGAAGGAGGGGACTGCGGCACGGGTACCCCGGCCCGGTCGAGGGTGCGGTGGCAGTGGCACGTGCCGAAGAGGACGGCCGGCCCGTCGGGGTCGTCGAGGCGGATGCCGCCCCGGAGCGTGCCGACGGCGGCGGTGAACCTCGCGTGGCAGCGGGCCCCGCCCTCCACCCGGGTCGGGTCGTCCAGGCCCCGCAGGACGGTCGACCCCGGCGTTCTCGCCAGGTGAGTCGAGCCGTACGAGCTCGTCCGGGGCGAACCCGGCGCCGCCGTCGCGCAGGGCGCCGCCGTCCCGCCTACGCTCCGACGGCGACGTAACGCGAGATCTCACCGTCGCCCCACACGTGCTCGCCGGCACCGTCCGGGTCGGCGTCGAGGTCGGCTCCGGCGGCGGACAGGACCTCCCGGAGGCGCTCCCGCAGCGGCTCACCGAGGTGATTGTGGTGGATGTCGAGCCTCTTGAGGTGGGTGAGCGGCTGGCCGGTGAGCAACGCGTTCCCGCCCACGTCGGTGAGAACACCGAGGGACAGGTCGAGGGTCTCCAGCCGGGCGACCACGGGCGCCGAGGCGATGCCGACGGCGATGTCGTCCTGGATGTCACTGTTGCGCAGGCCCAGGTGACGCAGGCGCGGCAGACGGGAACCGTCGAGGATCGGTGCCAGGTCGGCGATGACCGCGTCCCCGCCGTACTCATCCGTGCCGAGCCACAGGTCGAGGTGCTCCAGGGCCGGCAGATCGCTGCCGGCGACGCCGCGGACGGCCGCAGCGGGCATGCCGCCGGTCTCGATGACCAGGGAGCGCAGGTTCTGGTGGGCGATCTCGGGGAAGACCAGGGCACTACCGCCACGGACACCGAACTCCTCCAGTTCGGGGAAGCCTTCGAGCAGCGGGCCGACGTCGTCCTGGTAGATGGACGAGATCTCGCACTCCTGGGCCTCCATGTCGCCGAGGAACAGCGCGCGGAGGGCGGGCAGGCGGTCGCGCGCGCCGAGCAGGGTGGCGATGATGTGTTCGGGGCCGCACTCGAAGGTCTGACGCCAGACGCCGACGATGACGGAGCGGACACGGGTGATGTCGACGGCTTCGGTGAAACGGGCGAACGCCTGCGGCCAGTACTCCGGGTGGTGGTGGGTGTCGGCCGAGATCCGCCAGGCGACGGCGTCCGGCTCGGGCAGCGGGGTCCTGGCCTCTTCCCCCAGCTGGGGGAAGTCGAAGACGGGCAGACCGTACGACTCTGTCAGGTGCTCCGGGTAGCTCATGGGTTCCGCCGTTCCTCGCCTGTCGCGTCCGATGTGCCTGCAATTTGTAGCAAGCGGCACTGACAGCGCCCGTGGACGGGTTGAGGCTCTCCATTCAGGGAACGGAGCCGGGGTGTGCGGTGGTGCCGAAGCGGAGGCCGCTGCCGCCGCGGACCCCGAACTCCTCCGGCTCGGGAAGCCGTCGAGGAGCGGCCCGACACCCCCTTGGCTGATCCGGGAGATCTCGCAGGAAGCAGTCCTGCCTGGCCCTCTCATCAGCCCAAAACCCTTGCGGGGCAAACCCCGTTGGAAAGCAACCGGGCGATGGTCTGGGAAGGCCTTCCGGCAAGCCGGTCCTGCAGTCTCTCCCAACGCTCCTGCGTCGCCTTCATGATGGCCTGCGCACCAGCCGGCTCTGGCTCCGGTCCCTATCGGAGTGAAGGAGCCGGCACCCGTCACGAGAAGATCGCGTGCACCTGATCGACCGCTTCGGGTCCGTAGCCAACCGCGCCCACGGGGACTGCGCCGTTGATCGCCTCGATCACACGCCCGGCCCATACCGGCCCGAATCCCCCGCACAGTTCAATCAGCTGCACGCCCTCGCCCACCAGGCGGCGCGCGGCCTCGATGCCCTCCTCGGGCTTCTCCACCCCGACGAACACACTGCGGCACGTACCCGTGTCCACGACGCTGACATCGCCGCCTGCCGCGCTGCCGTCCGCCGTGTAGATGAACCCCCAGTGCGTGAGCGCCATACGTATCGACCTCCTGTGATCGTCAGAGCCACCAGCCAAGCAGAGCCAGGGCGGGAATGGCGTGGAACGGAGACAAACCGTGAGTGATCTACGCCGCACTCCGGATGCCCGCACCGTCCGAGTACAGCAACACGGCCCGCCAGCGCATGATCCGCCGGACAGCTCCCAGTTTTTGAGTCGCGGCACCCGGCAGCGCGGCCCTGGTGCGCTGTCGGGCGGGCTGTCTCTCGTCCCGGGTTGGTCTGACTGGTCGGATCTGTCGGTGGGTCGCGCCGGGGAGTTCCGGACGGCTGGAAAGCCGAGGTTATGAAGGACATCGCATGACGGTTTTGTCATGTGATCCTCCATAAGCATCAACCTCAGGAGCCACACGATGCGTCCCATCAGAGCAGCCTGTCTCGGCACGGCCACTGCACTGGTTGCCCTTCTCTCCTGGGCCCCTGCCGCGGCCGCAGACGCGACGGACTCCCATTCCGCCCAGGCCAAGCCCAAAAAGCACCGGGTCATCACACTCGCCGGCCGGCTCGCGCAGCAGACGCGCTTCCCCGTCGACTCCAGCGGCCCCTCACAGGGTGATCGGACCGTCTTCCGCTCGACCCTCCACGACGCGGCCGGCAACCAGGTCGGCGAAACCGGCGGCACCTGCACCACCACCCGGGTCGCCGACGGCGGAGCGGAGGCGTGCTTCGTGACCTACGTCCTCCCGGGCGGCCAGCTCTCCGTGCAGGGGATGGTCTTCGGCATCGTCCCGGGCCCTCCCGCTTCGTTCGACAACGCGATCACCGGCGGCACCGGGGAATTCGACCGGGCTCGTGGCTCGGTCCACGTCGGGCCGATCGTCAATGGCTCGAGGACATTCACGATCTACCTGAAGTGACTGACCCTCCCCGCCCGGTGAGAAGGCCGGCCTGTCCACGGCACGGCCCACCGACTCGATTGGTCCCACTGGCGACGCCGCCACCAGGACCTGGCCCGGCAGCCGGGATCCGATCCGGAGCCGCAGCCCGCCGGCCGCCTCCCGCGCCTCCGCCGCCTGGCCGTCCTCGTACAACACCCCGGGCAACAGCATCGGCGCACGCCTTGCCCTCCGCCGGCAGCGGGAGGCGAGGCGCGGGCGTGTCTCCGCCGACGAGGAGCGAGTCCAGGAGGTACGTGTCCTTGCCGGGCTCAACCGTGGCCGCGGACAGCAGGCCACGCGGCCGACCGGCCTCGGGCGCGGGAGTCGGGTCAAGCAAGCCGCCGACGCGCCGCTTACCAAGGGCGGCGCGGGGCGTCAAGCCACGCATTCGGGTGGCATGACGGAAGCCCGGCGGTGGGGTTCATTGGGAGTGGGCCCGTCGGCCCAAGCGTCCCCACCAGCAATACCGTGCGGAGAACTCCGATGACCAAGATTTCCTGGAACCGTCGCGTCGTGCTGGCCGCCGCGTCCGCGGCCCTGATCGGTGGCGGCGTGGCGCTTCCGGCAGCGGCGATGGCCGTGCCGGCGGCTCCGCAGAACGGCATCGCCCTGGCACCGCAGACCGACCCGGAGGACATCCTTGACTGGATCGACCAAAGCGTGAGCGACCCCACCGGAGGACTCGGCCCTCCTGAGCTCATACCCGAGCCCTTGGACCATGAGGGCTGGGGCGACGGCGAGGGCGGACACGGCCGCCTCCTCGACCTGCCGGGGTTCTCAGAGGACGGCCACAGCAACGATGACGGCGACGACAGGCCACTGGGCGGGGGCCAGTGGATCGACCAGAGCGTCTCGCTCGACGGTCCGACGATCTCTGACGGCGAGGACGGCGAGGACGGCGGCATGGGCCACTAGCCGGTTCCGCCCGCACGGGCCGTGCGCTTCACGCAAGCGGGCGGCCCGCCGTCATGCTCACGGCCTTACGCCGCTGACCACACATCGCGCCCGCCACCCCGTCTTCGGCTCGCCGCGCCCGAAGACGTCCACCACGACGGCAAGCCGAGCGCGGACCGCGGTGACCCGAACGTAAGCGGGCCAACGTTCAGGGCCCGTGCGCTACGGTGATGTCACCAGTCGTGGATGCCCTGTGGAGGCGGTCGTGAGCGAGACCCCGTGGACCATCGAGCGGATCTGCAACACGCTCGGCCACCCCGCTCTCGCCCAGCGCTTCCTCGGCGAAATCAACCGGGCGCCGGCACACGAGCTGCTGACCGTCTTCGCGAAGTGGGAACGCATCGCCAAGGACACCGTCGCCGCAGTTGAGCGCGGGCGCGACCTGGCCGTCCACGATGCCCGCCGCGAAGAACTGCCCGGGGAATGGATCGACGCCACAGACAAGATCCGCGCAGAGGCTGACCGGATCCGCGCGCACGACGCAGCCTGATTCAGAGATCGGTTCTTCCGACAGTCGCCCACCCGCTACGCTGCGTCCTGAAGGATCACTGCCCGCCGTCCAGTGGTTTCGTCGCACCCCTCACGGTGCCCGAAAACTGGAGACGACCGTTGACGCACAGGCTGAAGTACGACCCCTCCGCCGAGGCCGTCCACGACTCCATGCCACCCGGCCCCAGCGAAGCCCTCACGCTCGCACTCGACGCGGCCTGCCGGGATCCCCTGGGCGCTACCACGCCATACGGCGAAGAAAACGACGTCATGCGCATGGCCGTCACACCACACGCCTTCGCAGTGCTGCTCATCGGACACACCCTCAAGACGATCACCGTGCTGCAGATCAGCTACATCGGCTGAGTGGACGTCTGCCGGTTGGCGGCGCCTCGCAGGAGTCGAGGTTGTGCCGACCCTGTCCGATCCTTCCGGCCCGGCCGGCGGCGGGGAGGGCGCGGGCCGAAGGCTGCTGACCTCCTGGCTGTCCCGGCACGCCGACGCGTACGGGGAGCGCCTCGGACGGCTCCGCGCGCGGTGCGGCTTCCCGCCCCGACCGGGTCCTCACCCGGATACCCGCGGCGACGCGGGCCGGGCTCCCGCCGGGCCGGTCAGGCGGCCGCCGCGTCCGGACCCGCGGCCCGGGCGCGGCGCGAGAGGAGCGCGTAGACGGCCGAGGAGACGAGGAGGCCGGCGGGGAGGGAGAGGTCGATGCCGCCGACGGCGTCGGCGACCGGGCCGGTGTACAGGGTGTTGACGCACAGGGCCGCCGCCGCGGCACCGGCCAGGAGTGCCACGGCGCCGGCCGGGTTGACGCCCGCGGTGTACCAGAAGGGGCTGCCGGGGCTCTCGTCGGTGAGCTGCTCTCCGTCGTAGCGGCAGCGGCGCAGCAGTATGTCGGTGGCGTAGACGGCCGTGGCGGGGCCGAGCAGGACGACGGTCAGCTGGAGGACGTCGCTGACGGTGTCGAGGAAGTCGGAGACGAGCAGGGCGTACAGGGTGAGGGACACCGCGACGACCCCGTCGATGATCACGCTGAGGGAGCGGCGGACGCGGAGGCCGACGGCCTGCAGGGCGAGACCGGCACTATAGGCGGTCATGGCGTTGACCGCGATGGTGCCGAGGACCAGGGCGAGCAGGAAGAGGGGGCCGAACCAGGACGGCAGGATCCCTTCCAGCGCGCTCTGCGGGTCGCTCATGTCGAGGGCGGTGGCGGCGCACGCGCCCAGGAAGCAGACGGCGGTGCCGGGCAGGAAGCCTCCGAGGGCGGTCCAGCCCGCGGTCGCGCGCGGGGGCGTGGTACGGGGCAGGTAGCGGGAGAAGTCGGCGCTGGTGGTGTAGGAGAGCGGGCCGGAGGCGATGAGGGTGACGCCCGCCATCAGGGTGGCCCACAGCTCGGTGCCGGTGAGCGGCTCTGCAGGGCCGTGGGAGAAGTCGGTACGGGCGAGCACGGCGAACGCGACCACGGCGAACGCGGCCGTGAGCACCAGGGTGATCGGCAGGTAGAGCCGCACGATCGTGGCGTGGCCGTAGACGCTGATGGCCAGGGTGAAGACGGCGATGACCACCACCACGGCGGCCTCGGTCCCGGTCCCGGCCACGATGCCGGTCTTCTCGATCAGCGCGACGGCGGCGGTCGCGGCGGCCGCCAGGTTGAGCGCGAAATAGCAGACGGAGATCGTCCAGCCGGTCACCGCGTTGTTCACACGATTGCCGCGGATCCCGTACATCGCCCGGGTGATCACTTCGCTGGGGGTGCCGGATGCCGGGCCGGAGACCGCGAGGAAGCCGGTGAGCAGCCAGAACAGGTTGCCGATCACGATCACCGCGAGGGCCTGCCACAGGCTCAGGCCCATCAGGACGAGGACGCCGCCGATCACCAGACTGAGGTAGTTGACGTTTGCAGCCGCCCAGACGGCGAAGAGCTCGCGGGGGCGGCCGTGCCGTTCGGCGTCGGTGATGTGGTCGATGCCGTGGGCCTCGATGCGGCCGGGGGTGTCCAGGGCGGGGCCTGACGCCGCCGCCCCGGCCGGGTGCGGGCCCGGTCGCGGATGGGGCTGCGGCTGGGGGTTCGTGGACGCCATGAGGCCCTCCGGGTGCTGGTCGGTACTGGTCCGTACCCGCCTGCTTGCTTATTGGTCGCACACTCAATAACATCGTCGGCATGTCGTCAAGCGTTGAGCGCAAACGAGTTCGCAAATCTCCTGAGGCCCGCCGGGCGGAGATCGTCGAAACGGCCACCTCGGTCGCCCTCACCGAGGGGCTGGAGTGCGTCACCCTGCGGAGGATCGCCGAAGAGCTCACCGTCCGCCCGGGTCTGATCAGCCATTACTTCCCCGTGGTGGAGGATCTTGTCGCCGAGGCGTTCGGCAGTGCGGCGATCGCCGAACTCGAAGCGCTCCTGCCGGCCGACCGCGCCCAGGGCACGGCCGATGACTGGCTGGCCCGGTTCTTCGCGCGTGCGACGGGTCCGGCGTACGACGACATCAGCCGGCTGTGGATCAACGCGCGGCACCTCAGCCGCTACCGCCCGACGCTCCGCGACCGGGTCGGCGAGCAGGAGGCCGCATGGCGCGGACGGCTGGAGGAGCTGATCCGCGAGGGCGTGGCGGAGGGCCGGTTCCGTACGCCGGACCCGTACGTGACCGCCATTCAGATCCTGGTCGTGCTGGACGGTCTCGGCGCCCACGCCAACACCGACACCTCCGGCCGGCCCGGTGCCGTCACCCTGATGGCCGTGACCACGGCGGAACGGGAACTCGGCCTGACGCCCGGCGCCCTGGTGGCCGCCGTGGCACGAGCAGCCGACTGACCACGCCGCCGCCACCCCCGGCCCCGCCCGCCCCCTCCCCGTACCGCCGCCTCTCTGGAGGAATCCCCGTGCGCAACCAGCTCGTCCTGCTCTCCGCCCGGCTGCTCGATCCCGTCACCGGTGGCCTTCTGCCGCAGACCGCCCTCGCGGCCGGCGGAGGCCGCATCCTCGCGCTGGGCGACGACCGGGAGATGCGCGCCCTCGCGGACGCCGGGACCACCGTGATCGACCTCAAGGGGGCCGTGGTGACCCCGGGGCTGACCGACGGGCACCTGCACCCCGTCTCCGGCGCCGAGCTGACCCACGGCCTGGACCTGTCGGGCTGCACGGACCTCGCGTCCCTGCGCGAGGCCCTGGCGCGGGAGGTCCGGGGCCTGCGGCCCGGCGCCTGGCTGCACGGCTGGGGCCTGGACCCGAACGTGTTCGGCGACCGCCCGGTCGAGGCCGCCGCCCTCTCCCCCGTCCTGGACGGCGTACCGGCCATGCTGCTGCTGTTCGACGCCCATTCCCTGCTGGCCAGCGAGCGGGCCCTGGAACTGGCGGGCGTCGACGGACCGCGCCGCTTCGGGCAGGCCAGTGCCGAGGTGGTCTGCGACGCCGCGGGACGGCCCACCGGACTGCTGCTGGAGGACGCCGCCTGCGAACTCGTGGAGCGGGTCGCCCCGCAGCCCACGCGCGCCGCCCGGCGGTTCCTGCTCGCCGAGGCCCTGCGGGCCATGGCCGCAGCCGGGCTCACCGGCGGCCACGTCATGGACGCGAACGGTGACAGCCTCGCCTTCTACTCCGAGCTCGACCTGGACGGCCGGCTGCCGCTGCGCCTGCGGGTGGCGCCCTGGTGCCAGCCCGGCGCCGACGCCGCGGACGTACGGGCGCTGATCGAGCTGCAGGGCACCGGCGGCCGGCTGTGGCGGACCGACGGCGTCAAGCTGTTCATGGACGGCACGATCGACAACGGGACGGCCTGGCTGGAGCGTCCGGACCGGGACGGCCAGTCCGCCCACGCCTTCTGGCCGGACCCCGACGCGTACACGCGGATCATCGGCGAGCTCCACGGGGCGGGCGTGCCCACCGCCACCCACGCGATCGGTGACGCGGCCGTACGGCACGCCCTCGACGCCGTCGAGCGGGCCCAGGCGGGCGTGCGGAACGGGGTGCGGCACCGGATCGAGCACATCGAGACCGTGCCGGACGACACCCTGCGCCGGTTCGCCGGGCTCGGTGTCGCCGCGTCCATGCAGCCCACGCACTGCTGCGACTTCACCCGGGCCGACCACACCGACAACTGGTCGCAACGCCTCGGCGAGGAGCGTGCCGGTCGTGCCTGGCGCTGCCGCGACCTGCTGGATTCGGGTGCCACGGTGGTCCTCGGCTCCGACTGGCCCATCGCGCCCTACCCACCGCTGGGCGTCATGGCCGGAGCCCGGCACCGCCGCCCCAGCCGCGACCTGACCCAGCCCCCGCACGGCCCGGACCAGGCCCTCGGCGCGCTCGACGCGCTGCGCGGGATGACCGTCAACGCCGCCTGGGCGGCGGGCGAGGAGCAGGAGGCCGGACGGATCGCCGTCGGGTACCGCTGCGACCTCACGGTGCTCGCCGAGAACCTCCTGGACGTCTCCGCGGCCGACCTGCCGGGGCTGCCGGTCCTGCTCACCGTGGTGGACGGGCAGCCCACGCACCGGGATCCGGGCCTCTAGGCACTCAGGTGTGCGCGGCGCGCCACTCCTCGACCATCGCCTCCACGTCGAACGGTTTGATCCTGAGCGGTGGTCCCGGCGGCGGCAGGCGGATCGCCGCGGCGATCTTCTCGTTGACGGCGGCGAGGACCTCCCGCACCCTGGCCTCGGTCCGGGCTTCCGCCACCGCCTCCACGGCGTCCTCGGCCTCCTTGCGCAGGGCCAGCGCGGGCGGGAGCACGGAGACGCCCTCACGGTGCAGCTTCCCCTTGACCCACCACAGTTCGTCGTAGGGGGCGGTGTCGTCGGCGAGCGGCTTGCCGAAGCCGGGCAGCTGCCGGAAGTCGCCGCGCTCCTCCGCCTCGCGGATCTGCTTCTCGACGAATGACTCGAAGCTGACGCCGGGTGGTTTGCGCTCGGTCATGTGTCCAGCGTACCGAAGGGCCGAAGGTGTGCGGCAGGCTCAGCGCCGGTCCCGTCCGGCCGCGGCGCCGCAGGTCGAGCGGTACGGAACGTCGGGTATGCGGTCCTTCCACTGGTCGCGCGAGAGCGGGCCTCCGGCGCGTGCGCACAGGGCCGCGACGATCGACTCGGGCCGCAGGTCGTACGCCCGGACCGGGGTGTGCTCGCCCAGCCGCCAGAGGGTCAGGCCGTCCTCGCCGAAAGCGAGGGCGCGCAGCGCATCGCCGGAGGCCGGCAGGGTTCCGCCCAGGGGTTTCAGGGTCTCGACGTCCCACAGCCGTACGTGGCCGAGGACGTCTCCGGTGGCCAGGGTGCGGCCGTCGGCCGAGAAGGCCATGGTCCCCACCGTCGCGGACCTGCCCGACGGGTCCGCGGCCGATTCCGGCGAGAGGACGCCGAGAACGCGGTCGCCCCGGCCGTTCCGCACCGTCACCCGTCCGGTGCCGTCGGCAACCGCGAGGAAACGGCCGTCCCGGCTGAACTCCAGAGCCCTGATGCCGTGTTCGTTCAGCCTGCGGACCGGCTCGAAGGAGGGCAGGCTCCGTACGGAGCCGTCGCCGAGCACGGCCAGGGCACCGCCGGGATGGATCTCGACCAGCTCGGCTTCCGTCCCGGGCAGGCGGTTCGTGCCCGAGGCCAGATCCCACAGACCCCCGGGGACCGCACCCGTGTTGGCGTAGACGCTCAGCCGTCCCGCCCGTCGGTGCGGCACGATGTCCATCACCCGCCAGATCTGTCCGGGCAGGGTGAGTTCGGCGACGGGACGGCGCTCGATCACGTCCCAGACGTGGGCAGTACGACGGTCCCCGTCGGCGTGGGTGAGCGCGTAGGCGAAGAGCCGGCCGTCAGGGCTGAATCCGCCCGTCACGAGAGCGGCCGCCCGCCGGTCCAGGCCCAGGGCGGGCAACGGAGCCAGGCGTGTCCCGGTCCCGAGGTCGTACAGGCCGAATTCGACACTGTCCCCCACCTGCTTCCCACGGATCGCCTGCCGGCCGCCCGGCACGATGTGGAACGCGTCGTCCATGCCCCGGTCCCAGGTCGGCTCGAGGACGGGACCGAGGTCGATGGAGGACACGGTGACGCCGTCGGCACCCAGGTAGCGGAGCGAGCGGCCGGCCTCGTCGAGGGCCAGGCCGGTGGGGTTCTCGTTCGGGAGTACCCCCACGTACACCGGCAGGTCCGACGGGACCGATCCCCCGGTGGGAGAGCCTTCGGTGCGCCACACCGCCACCGCACCCTTGCGCACCGCGGCGATGAACGCCGAGCCGGTACTGAACACCACCCCGGTGACTCCCTGTTCGGTGGGCATCAGGCCGGCACCCCCGGTGACCACGTCGATGAGCATGATGCCCGAGTCGAGCCGGCCCGCGAGCTTCCTGCCGTCGGGGCTGAAGACCAATCGGTCCTCCCCGCACGCCTGCCGCTCGGGGTCCCACCGGTCGTGCGGTTCACCCCAGGGGAGCTTCCTCCGCTCGGCCACGGACCATATCTCGATCCGGCCGTCCCGTCCGCACAGCGCGATCCGGCTCCCGTCCGGGCTGACGGCCGCGGCGCGCGCCCCGGGATACCCCTCCGCCGCGAACACCCGCTGCCCGCCGGAGGTGTCCCACAACTCGGCGGTGCCGTCCAGGTTCCACACCAGTGACCGGCTGTCGGCCGCCCAGCCGACGCTGTTGAAGTTCGAACTCCGCGGGCCGGGGCGCAGCGTGCGCCGCTCGCCCGTGCTCACGTCCCACACGTGCGCCTCGCCCGGCACCGGCGATGCGTCATGGCGGAGCTCGCCATCCTCGGTGGCGACGGCACTCCGCCCGTCCGGACTGACCCGCAGCCCTACCGGCATGAAGTCGAACCGTCCGTCCGTGACCCGGGGCGTGACGGCGGGCGCCCCCGGCAGTTCGCGGGAGGCCGTTCGGCGGCCGGTGCCGACGTCCCACCGCTCCAGACGGCTCCCCTTCTGCAGGGTCAGCGTCCGGCCGTCCTGGCCGAGCGTGGCCCGATAGCCCCGGGTGTCGCCTTCGACGGGGTCGAACAGCACCCGGGGCCGGGGCTCCAGCGAACCGAGCAGGGCGGCCCGGGTCTCCGTCGTCTCCGCCAGCCCCCACGCGGCGACGCTCAGCCGGTCGGCCGTGGCGGGATCGGTGCGGCGCAGGCCGTCGGCGAGGGCCGCGGTGCGCAGGGCGGCGCCGACCAGTCGCCGCCGGTCCTCGGAGCGGCTCTGCTGCCAGGCCAGCGATCCGGCGAGGACGGCCAGTACGGCGAGCAGCGACATCACCGCACGTACGGTCCGGCGGCCGCGCCGCGTCCGGTTCCGCGCGGCCGTGCTCGCGTCGAGGAACTCTGCCTCCAGGGAGGTGAGTTCGGATCGCCGGGTGCCCGTGGCGAACGCACGCAGCATGGCCAGGCGGGTCGCCGGGGCGAGCACGCCGGGTTCGCGGCCCAGGGAGTCCCAGGCGCCCGCGGCCTCGGTCAGCCAGCGGTGCAGGCGGAGCTGCTCCCGGTCCTCCTCGATCCACGCCCGCAGCCGCGGCCATGCGGTGATCAGGGCCTCGTGGGCCAGCTCCACGGTGTCGCCGTCGAGGCTGATCAGCCGGGCTCGGGCGAGGAGTTCCAGAACCGCGGCGGGGGCACCGTCCGTGCCGATGCCCTCCAGTTCCCCGCGCCGGGCCGGGCGGCGGGTGTCGGGCGATCCGTCGCCCGGGGCGATCAGCCTCATCATGATCCGGCGGGCGGTCGCGGCCTGGTCCGGGTCCAGTTGCCCGTACGCGGCCTCGGCGGTCTGGGCGATGGCTCCGCGGACCCCGCCGGCCCGCTCGTACGCCTCCAGGGTGAGGGCCCGGCCCCGGCGCCGGCGCCAGGTCTCCAGCAGCACGTGGGAGAGCAGGGGCAGACCGCTGGTCTGGGCCGATACCTCCTCCAGGAGGCGGGTGGTGAGCGCCCGTTCGACGGTGAGCCCCTGGGCGGCCGCCGGCTTGGTGATCGCCTGGCGGAGTTCGGCGGGCGTCATGCGGGCGACGGGCAGGCTCGCGTTCCGGACTGCGGCGGCGAGGCCGGGGTGTTCCAGGCAGCGGGCGTAGAAGTCGGCCCGGATGCCGAGCACCACGCGCAGGCGGCTGCCCGGATCGTTGGCCGCGAGGAGCGCGCCGATGAATCCGGCGCGGTCGTCCGCGTCGTGGCAGAGGGTGAAGACCTCCTCGAACTGGTCGACGACGAGCCAGGTTTCGCCGTCCCCGTCCGCCGGACGCAGGATTCCGGCACGACCGGTCGGCAGCCGGTGGCCGGGGGTGAGCAGGCGGATCGCCGCCGGGGGGTCGGGGAGCTCCCGGAGACGGGGAACGAGACCGGCGCGCAGCAATGAGGACTTGCCGCTTCCGGAGGGGCCGAAGACGGTGACGATCCGGTGTGCGGCGACGAGCGACGCGAGGTCGTCGACAAGCCGGTCCCGGCCGAAGAACAGCTGCCGGTCGGCGGGTTCGAAACGGGCCAGCCCCCGGTACGGTGCGGCTTCGCCTTCGTCCGCGTCGTGGAGGGCGAGTCGCTCGGCGGCATCGCGCCGGCGGCCTTCCCATTCGGCGGGATCGCCGCCGCACGCGGCGACGTAGGCCAGGACCACGGGGAGGGTGGGGAGCTGGTCACCGGCCGCCGCCCGGGACAGGGTGGCGACCGAGTAGGGACCGCGGCGGGCCATGGCGGCGTACGTCGGTCCGCCCGCCTCCTGGCGCAGCTTGCGCAGCGCCACGGCGAACTCCGCTACCGGACCCGCCAGCGGGTCCAGCGGCTTTTCCTGACGCCCCACCCATGCCCCCGTGCGGTCGGTACGGATCATGATCAAGCCGAACCCAACCGCTCCGGGCGGGAGGTGACAAGGGGGTTTCACGCCGATCCGGCAGGCGGGTGGTGCGTTCCCGGCGGATTGTTTCGTGCCCTGACCTGGGCTGCGCAACAACGGGCCGGTGCCGGAGGCTGGTGTTGCGCCGGACAGCTGCCGGGGCGGGCCGTCGACAACGGGGGTACGGCCCGCCCCGGCAGCGCCGGCCCTGTGGGGGGCGCGGCGACGGGTGGCCGGGGGCGGGCGGCCACGGACCGGCGGCCACAGCCTCTGCGGCACTGCACTGCACGGCACGGCTCGCGGCCACGGCTCGCGCTGACCGCCCGGCGGTGTCACCGCCCGGCCGTCACGGCCTCAGGGGCACCGCTCGCGGTCACGGCCTGGCGGTCACGGCCTGGCGGTCATGGCCTGGCCGCCGATGCCGGGGGCTCCGTCGAGCTGGCCCCGCCACCAGGCCTCGGCGGCGTGCCGGTCCATCGCGGTCCAGTCCGGGGTCTGCTCCACCTGGGCCCGGCCGAGGCGGCGGGCCAGGGCGACCAGGTCCCGGCCCACCGGCCCACGCGCGGCCTGGTAGGCGTCCGTCAGGTGCTCCCAGGAGGCGGCGTCCCGCCAGGCGGCCTCGAAGGCGGTCGCGTCCTGCATGGCCTTGGCCGCCCCGCTGGTGTTGTGCGGGCGCACCACGGTGGCGGCGTCCCCGGCCAGCAGGAGGCGGCCGACGCCGCTACGCGTCACCTCCAGGTCGTAGATGGGCTGGACGAAGGTGTCCTCGGGGGCGGTCAGTGCGAGCACCGCCGCCCAGTACGGCGGGAACTCCCGGGCGAGCAGCCCGGCGAGGTGGTCGGCGAGCTCGGCCGTGAGCGCGCCCGGCGGGAAGCTCGTGGGGTCGTCGAAGCGCAAGGACCCGTCCTGCGGGGGCACGGCGTAGAGGACCCAGTTGACCCGGGTGCCCTCCGGGCCCGGGATCCGGTAGATGACGCAACTGCCGCCGGGCCAGCAGACCGTCATGCCCGCGTCGGAAGGCCAGGGGTCCTCGCCGACGCCGTCCAGCCTGCGGGCGTCGAAGTTGCCGCGCCAGCAGACGTAGCCGGCGTAGTGCGGGCGGGAACCGGGACTGAGGGCCTCACGGACCACCGAGCGGTAGCCGTCGGCGCCGACGACCAGGTCGTGGCGCTCGACGGATTCGTCGGCCAGTGTGACCGCCACCTGACCGTCCGGGCCGGCGGCCGGGGCGGCGGCCGGGTCCGGCACCTGCCAGGAGACACCCGTGACCGCCGTGCCCTGCCGGTAGACCACGGAGGCCGGGGTGGCTTCGCGCAGCCCCTGCCAGAGCAGGCCCCAGTGGTACGAGTGGAAGGGGAACGGCTGCTCCCAGAACAGCCGCCCGGCCGGGTCACCACCGTCGCGGACCACCCACCGGCGGCGGGTCAGGCGGTGTGCGGCGATACCGGGCGGCAGGGTGCCGACGGCGGACAGCTCGGCGGCCCGGTCGTTGTGGATGCACAGCCCCACCCCGCGGTCCGCCAGCCGCCCGCCGGTGCGTTCGATGACCACCACCTCGTCCGCGCCGGCGCGCGCCGCGGCCGAGGCGAACGCGCAGCCCGCGATGCTCCCGCCGACCACCGCGACCGTTCCGCCTCGCATCGCCACGTCGTGTCTCCTCCGGAAGTGCGGGTCCCGCTGTGCCGGGACCATTGTCGGGAGCGGCGTGGGGGGAATGCGCGGGGCGGGCGGAAGATGACGCCCGAATGGGCCGGATGAGGCCGGGAATTGACGGTGGTTGCGCCCTACGGGTGAGTGGCGGGGAGGTCCAGGGTGAACGCGGCACCGCCCTCCGGCCCGTGTCCGAGCACGGTGAGGGTGCCGCCGAGCCGGGTCGCGAGACGGTGGGCGATGGCGAGGCCGAGTCCGCTGCCGACCGGGCGCTCGCCCCGGTAGCGGTCGTGCAGCGCACCGCGTTCGAAGGCGACCTCGACGTCCTGCTCGGTGAGCCCGGGGCCGCCGTCGCGGACCTGGAGCCGGGCGCCGCCGTCCCCGGACGGTGCGGCCAGGGCCAGGACCACGGGCCGGCCCTCCGGGGTGACCCGCAGCGCGTTCTCCAGCAGGCAGTCGACCAGCTGGCGCACCCGGAAGCCGTCGGTGCGGACCGTGACGGGAGCACCGGGTTCCGGCTCCTCCAGGCGGAACGCGACCCCGTGGCGGGCACAGCGTTCGCGCCAGGACGCGGCCGCCCGGGTGACGAGGGCCGACAGGTCGGTCTCGGTGGGGTCGATGCGGAAGTCCCCGGCGTCCGCCTCCAGCCGGGCCAGGTCCAGGAGGTCGCGGAGGAAGCGGTCCAGGCGCTGCGCCTCGGCGCCCAGGACGCCGCCGATCTCGGGGACGCGTTCGGCGGGGATCACGCCGTCGGCCAGGGCCTCGGCGTAGCCGCGCAGGGTGGTCAGCGGGGTACGGATCTCGTGCGAGACCGAGAGCAGGAACTCCTGGCGGCGTCGTTCGCTGCGGGTGAGTTCCCGGTCCAGGACGGCGAGGGCCCGGGTCACCTCGGCCACTTCCAGCGGCCCGGAGTCCGGGATCGGGCCGAGGTCGGGGCCGGGGCCGGGGCCGGGGCCACGGTCGTGGTCGTGGTCGTGGTCCGTGTCCGCACGGGCGGGCGGGGCGGAACCCGGGCCGCCGGATTCCGTGATCCCCCGCTCTCCGGCGGCGAGGCGGCCCGCCAGGCCGGCCGCGCGGGTCAGCGGGCGGGCGATGCGGCGCGCGAGGAGCAGCCCGGCGAGGCCCGCCCCGAGCAGCCCGGCGCACAACGGCAGGACCAGGTTGCGGCGGATCCGTGCGGCGGCCGCGTCCACCTCGGCGGTGGACTTGGTGAGGACGACCCCGCCCGTGCGGTGGGCCCGGCCCTCGATGATGACCTCCCGTCCGTTCAGCGTCCCGGTCGCGGACAGGGGTTTACGGGCGAGCAGCAGGTCACGCTGGGCGTTCGAGACCGCAGGGGCCCCCGGCCCGCGGAGGGTTCCGGTGGGTTCGAGCACCGCCGGCTCGACCCCGTTGGCGCCGGCGATCAGCTGCTCGCCCTCGACGAGCACCGCGGAGAGTCTGGGGATCCGGCTGAGCACGGTGGCCTGGCGGGCCAGTTTGTCGCGCTCCTGGGCCTCCGCGTTCCCCCGGGCCGTGTACCAGGCGGTGACCCCGCTGAGCAGGACGGCGACCAGGGCGACGAAGGCGGCGAACAGGACGAGCTCGCGCGCGAGCGTGCGTCGGCGGCTCATCGCCTCATCCTCCTCATCCTCCTCGTCGTCCTCGTCGTCCTCGTACTCCTGATGCCCGTGATCCCCCTCATTCGCCGTTCTCGGTCGCGCTGTAGCCCACACCGCGGACCGTGCGGATCGGACTGGCACTGCCGAGCTTGCCGCGGATCTGGGAGACGAACACGTCCACCACCCGAGGGTCGCGGTGCGCCGAGTCGCCCCACACCTGGTCCAGCAGCTGCAGGCGGGTGAACACCTGGCCGCGGTGTTCGAGCAGATGGCTGAGCAGATCGAGTTCCAGCGCGGTGAACTCCACCGGCACGCCGTCCACATGGACCGTGCGGCGCCCGGGGTCGACCCGCAGCGGGCCCCGGGTGTGGACGACCGGGGTGCTCCGGGCTGGGCCCGCCGCGCGCCGCAGCACCGCGTTGACGCGGGCGACCAGCTCACCCGGTGAGAACGGCTTGGTCAGGTAGTCGTCCGCGCCCAGCTCCAGCCCCAGGATCCGGTCGGCCTCGTCACCCCGGGCGGTCACCAGCAGCACCGGCGTCCAGTCGCCCCGTTCGCGCAGCCGCCTGCAGAAGGTCACCCCGTCCATGCCGGGCAGCCCGATGTCCAGGACGACCGCCGCCGGGGCGAGCCGGCGCACCGCGTCGAAGCCGGCCGGGCCGTCCCCGGCCACCTCGGTGCGGTAGCCGTCCCGCTCCAGGTACAACTGCTGGAGCGCGGCGATGTTCGGGTCGTCCTCCACGATCAGGACGAGTCCCTTGTGGGGGTCGGGGTTCACGACGGCTGGTTCATGACGGCTCCGGGGGACGTGCGCGCGGTACGGAGCCGCGGGTCGGGGCTGGGTGCCGTCCCATGCTAGTCAGCACGGGCGGACGTACGGCGGACCGCGGTGCGGTGCCGGTGAAGCCTTACCGAGCCCTAACAATCCGCTCATGATCCGCTGGTGTTCACCGCGGAGGATCGGGGCGAGCGTGAGCAGGTCACCGCCTGCCGCGCACGGCGTCCCCATCTCCTTCTCCTTCCGAGGATCTCCGCTGATGACACGTACTGACCAGGCCGGACGGCAGGAGGCCGGGCCGGGCCCCGGCCACCCCGCCCCGCGCCCCGCACCGCGCCCCCGCCCAGGGCTGCTGTTCCGCACCGGGCGCGGCTGTGCCCGGCGCCCGTGGCTGGTGATCGGCGTCTGGCTGCTCGTCCTGCTGGCCGCCGTCGGCGCCGACCGGGCCTGGGGCGGGACGTACGAGGACGACTTCACCCTGCCCGGCACCTCCGTACAGACCGGCGCCGACCTGCTCGACGCCCACGGGGGCCCGGCGGCCCGGGGCGTCCCCGCGCAGATCGTCCTCGCGACCGGCCGCGAGACCCCCGGCGGGCCGGGCGCGCGGGACGGTCTCGACGCGCACCGGGACGCGATCGAGGCGACCCGGGCGAAGCTCACGGCGCTCCCCGGGGTGATCTCGGTCGCCGATCCGGCGGCCACGCCCGGTGCCGTGACCCGGGACGGCGGCACCGGCTACTTCACCGTCCGGTTCGAGACGAGTCCCGCCCGGTTCGAGAAGTCGTACGTCGGCCTGGTCGACGAGGCGGTCGCCCCGCTGCGCGCGGACGGGGTCACCGTCGAGTACGGCGGCCCGCTGGGGCAGCTGGCGCGGTCCGGCGGCGCCGACCGGGCCTCAGAGGCCATCGGCATCGCCACCGCCGTGCTGGTCCTGCTGATCGGTTTCGGCAGTGTGGCCGCGGCCGCGTTCCCCCTGCTCAGTGCGGTGATCGGGCTGCTGGCGGGACTCGCGGCCCTCGGGCTGGTCGCGGCGCAGGTGAGTCTGGCCGCCGTCTCCCCCACCCTGGCCGTGATGATGGGCCTGGGCGTGGGTCTGGACTACTCGCTGTTCCTGGTGACACGGCACCGCCGGCTGCTCCGGGACGGTGCCCCTCCGGCGGACGCGGCCGGCCGGGCCGTGGCCACCAGCGGCCGGGCGGTGCTGGTCGCGGCGCTGACCGTGACGGTCGCGCTGGCCGGGCTGTTCGCGTCCGGGGTGGGCTTCATCGGCATGCTGGGGGTCGCCGCCGCCACCACCGTGCTGACCGGCGCCCTGGCCGCGCTCACCCTGACGCCCGCGCTGCTGGGCCTGGCGGGCCGGCGCGTCGACCGGTTCCGGGTCCGCCGGCCGGCCGACGAACCCGACGGGGACGCCGACGTCTGGCACCGCTGGGCGGCGGCGGTGGGGCGCCGTCCGTGGACCGCGCTGCTCGCCGGTGCGCTGCTGCTCGGGGTGCTCGCCGTACCGGCCGCGTCGATGCGCCTCGGCCATGTCGACGCGGGCGCGGCACCCGCCGACTCCACCGAGCGCCGGGCCTACGACCTGGTCTCCGAGGGGTTCGGGCCGGGCGCGAACGGCCCGATCACGGTCGTCGTCACCCTCGACAAGGACGGGACGACCGCGCAGCGGCGGACGGAGATCGCGCAGGGCCTGCAGGGTGCGCTCGCGCGCACACCCGGGGTGGCTTCGGCGACCCTGCCCGCGCCGACCGCCGACGGGGCGCTGCTGGTGGCGACGGTCGTGCCGGCAGGCGCCCCGCAGGACCGGTCAACGGCAGACCTGGTGCACCGGCTGGCGGACCGTACGCTGCCCGACACCCTCGGCCCGTACGGTGCCACCGGGTACCTGACCGGGCAGGTCGCGGCGCAGCAGACCTTCCGGGACGTGCTCGCGGACCGGCTGCCGCTGGTCGTGGGCCTGGTGGTGGCGGCCGCGTTCGCGCTGCTGCTGATCGTGTTCCGCAGTCCGCTGGTCGCGCTGAAGGCAGGCCTGCTGAACCTGCTGTCGATCGGCGCCTCGTTCGGTGTGGTGGTGGCGGTGTTCCAGTGGGGCTGGGGCGGTCCGCTGCTCGGTGTGGACGGGCCGGTGCCGGTGGAGTCGTACGTGCCGATGATGATGTTCGCGATCGTCTTCGGCCTCTCCATGGACTACGAGGTGTTCCTGCTCTCGCGGATCCGGGAGCACTGGCTCGCCGGGCACGGGGACCAGGAGAGCGTCGCGGCCGGGCTGGCCTCGACCGCCCGGGTCATCACCTGCGCCGCGCTGATCATGACCAGCGTGTTCCTGGCGTTCCTGCTGTCGGAGGACCCGGTGGTGAAGATGCTGGCGCTGGGCCTCGGGGTGAGCGTGGTGCTGGACGCCACGGTGGTCCGGCTGCTGCTGGTGCCCGCGACGATGCACCTGATGGGCCGGGCCAACTGGTGGATCCCTGCCTGGCTGGACCGGCTGCTGCCGCGCCTCGACCCGGAGGGCGGAGGCGGTACGGCCGCTGCGGCCGCTCCGGAACGCCCGCTCCGCGTGGGGGAGGTGGAGGAGGCGTGAGGCGCCGCGGGAGGCTCGTCATGGCCGTCTCCGGCACGGCGGTGGGGGCGGTGCTGCTCACCGGCTGTGCGGAATACGGCGCGGACCTGATGGTCGAGCGCCGGATCGCGGACGCGCTGCGTCCGCGGCTGGGGGCGAACGAGGTGGACCTGGCCGGCTCGGGGCTGGTCGCGGTGGCCCGGGGGCGGGTCGGATCGGCGGAAGTCAGCGCCGACGAGGCCTCGTTCGGCCTGGTCACCGGGGCCTCGGTGCGGCTGACCCTCGACGGCGTCACCATGGGCGAGGACGGCCGGGGCACCGTCGGATCGGTGGAGGGCCGCGTCACGGTCCCGACCGGCGCCGTACGGGACTCGCTGGCGGCGGGCGACCGCGCGCTGCCGGTGAGCTCCGTGTCCACGGACCCGGCCTCGGGCACGCTCCGTCTCGGCATCGGCCCGGGCGGTGCGGCGACCGTGCTGCTGCGGCCCGGACTGACCGGCGGGCGGCTGTCGTTCACCGTCGCCGGGGCCACGCTGCTGGGCCGCCCGGCCCCCGAGCGCATGGTCTCGGCGGTCCGGGACGGACTGGCTGCCCGGCAGGCGGACTCGGCGGCGGACCCGGACACGGCGGCGCTTCCCGGCCTGGCGCCGGAGTCCGTCCGGGTCACGGAGCAGGGCCTGGAAGTCACGCTCCGAGGCGAGGACGTCCGCCTCGGCGCACAGCCCTGACGGGGCTGCCCCTACCCCTGCCCGGCGGTTCACCCCTCCCGCTGGGGCAGGTGGGTCCTGGCATCCTCGTAGGTGCCTTGGCCGGGGGCGGCGGCCGGGGCGTAGGAGAGGTTCAGCACGCCGGTCTCGAAGGTGTCGGAGGAGAGCAGCTCCAGCGGGATGGGCGCCGTGTCCGGCTCGAACAGGCGCATGCCCTTGCGGACGGCGATGGGGTGGACGAGGAGGTTCAGTTCGTCCAGGAGTCCGGCGGAGAGGAGTTGGCGGACCACGGAGACCGAGCCGCTGATCCAGACGGGCGAACCCTGCTCGTTCTTGAGGGCGTTGACCGTCTCGGTGAGGTCTCCGTCCGGCTGCTCCGAGTTCCGCCAGGTGAAGGCCGGCCTGCTGCGGGAGACGACGATCTTGCGGGCGTCGCCGAGCACCTTGGCGAACGGCGCGTCCTCCCCGCCGGCCGCCTCCCTTCCGGGCCAGGCGCCGGCGAAGCTGTCGTAGGTCCGGCGGCCCAGCAGCAGGGTGTCGGCGCGTCCCAGGGTGGCGTCGACGGCCGCCCCCATCTCGTCGTTGAAGTACGGGAAATGCCACTGGTCGGGCGCCTCGACGACGCCGTCGAGGGAGATGAACAGCTGCGACTTGATCTTCCTCATGCCGGCTCCCGGGGATGCGGTCTCCGCACCGTCCGTACGGTCGGTGCGGACGGATACCGCCGTACGGACCGTACGGCTCGGGGTTCATCCAAGGGGACGGGGCGCCGGGGAGTCGAGCGCGGCGCGCAGGCGGTCGCAGACCGCCGCCACCTCCGCTTCGGCCGGCCGCCGGCCGGCACGGAACATGGCCATCTGCAGGGCCGGGCCGTACGCGTCGTGTTCGGCGAGGTCCCGCGCGCGGGCGGGCTGCACCACGAAGTGGATGTGGCCGGGCACCGCACCGGCGTGCGACCGGAGGCAGACGTAGACCTGTTGGGGAGCGGTCACCTCGGTCACGGCGTCGCTGACCCGTTGCAGCAGCGGGCCGAGTTCGGCGGACTCCTCCGGGGTCAGCCGGGCGACGTGCAGGACGTGGCGGACGGGCTTGACCACGACCGTGCCGAGGCCCAGCGGACCGACACAGTGCTCCACGACCCAGTGCGGGGTGCGCAGGAGGGTGCCGCCCGGCAGGGGCGCGGTTCCGGCCGTCAGGGCGCAGGCGAGACAGCTGCTCTCGCCGGGGCCGGTGCCGGTGCCGGCGCTGGTGCCGGCGCTCGGGTCGGCGGACATGGACACCCCCCGTGTGCGTACGGTCGTCGGACCGCCATCATGCCGCGATCGGGCCCGCGTGGCTGCGGGACGGGTGGGGGTCGTCCATCAGGAAGCCGCTGCGCGGGCGGGTGGGGATGCGGTGCAGCGGGATCGCCAGATCCTGTTCGGGGACGCCGAAGTCCAGGTGGGCCAAGGCCCGCGCGATCACGGTGAGCAGAGCGAGGGCGATGTCCTCTCCCGGGCAGCGGTGTCCGGTGCGGGCGTCGCCGCCGCCCTGGGGGATGAGCGCGGCCGGGTCCGGCTCGTGGCCGAGGAAGCGCCCCGGGTCGAAGCGGTTCGGCCGCTCCCACAGGGCCGGGTCGTGGTGGTGCCCGTACACGTCGAGCAGCACCAGGCTGCCCGCCGGGATCGCGACCTCGCCGAACCTCAGGTCACGGGCGGCGAGTCCGCCGACGAACGGCACGAACGGGTAGAACCGGCGCACCTCGTGGGCGAAGGCCCGCGCGTACCCGAACCCTTCGGAGCGGAGGCGGTCACGCTGGGCGGGGTCCCGGTGGAGGGCGTGGGCCGCGAAGGCGGCGTACCAGGCGAGGGCGACCGTGGGCCGGATGAGGTTGAGGAGTTCGACGGCCGCGGTGTGCGGGGGCAGGAGCGTGCCGTCCGCCTCGCGATGGAGGGCGACCGCCGTCAGGGCCGACCGCTCGACGCCGTGGTGGTGGGAGGGCGCGAAGGGGCCGTCGGCGTGCGTTCCCGATCCACGGATGTCCAGGACGGCGCGGGCGAGGGCCTGCTCCTGACGCCGCCGGGCGTGGCGGGCCCGCCAGTGGCGGGATCCGGCGGTGGCGAAGCCGTCGACCATGGCCACGCAGTCCTCGGCGATCTCCCGTGCAGCGTCGGCGGGTACGGGCAGGCCGACCCAGTCGCAGACGGCTTGCGCGAGGACGGTGCCGGCCTCGTCGAAGAGGACCACCCGGCGTCCGGCCCAGCCCGGTACGGCAGCGGCCCAGGCCGCCTCGAAGCGGTCGGTGAGCGCCGCGACGTTCCCGGCGGGCATCAGCAGGGAGACGAAGAGCTGCTTGCGGACCCGGTGCTCGGAGCCGTCCAGGGTGTGGACCGCGCCACGGCCGAACAGCGTGTCGAGGACGGGGCCCGGCAGTGCGCCCTCGCGCAGGACGTGGTGCTCGTCGTAGAAGAAGCGCACCGCCTCACGGCCGTGGAGCAGGACCGCGGGCCGTCCCGTCAGGCGGGTGCGGACCGCGTCGGCACCCGCGCGCCGGAGCAGACGGGGAGCCCAGGTGTAGCCCTCGGCCAGCAGGAGGACGGTGCTGTCGGCCTTGGTCGGGTGCATGGGCTGCGCCTACCCGCCGGCCGGCCGCGCACACGCGGGGCGCGGTGTCAGCATCCGGCCGCCCGGTCACCCTGGGTGGTGATCGGAACGCGCCGGGCGCCCGGCGGACGGCCCGGTGGGGCAGAGTGTGCGCATGCGTCGCCCTGCTCTCCTCCTGCTGCTCTCCGCCCTGTTGGCCGCTTCGGGGTGTGTTTCCGTGTCCGGCACCGGGGACGGCAGACCGCCGGCGGCGCGGCCCGCACCGGGTGCGGGCCCGGCCTCGAAGGAATCCCTGCCGCTGACGCCGCTGCCGGGGCCGGAAGGGGGAGCCGGTGCCGGTGTCGGCGCTGGTCCCGGTCCCGAAGCGCAGGGCGAGCGGGATCGCCCCAGGCCCGGGAAGGACTCCTTCCGCCCTGCCGCGTCGGCTCACCGGGCCGGGCAGGAGCACCGGCACGAGCACGGGCCCCGGTCAAAGCCGGGATCGGCGCCGAAAGCCGGCGGAAAGAGCCGGGGCCAGGGCAGGGGGTCCGGCACGGTCAAGGCCAAGGCCAAGGTCAAAGGCAAGGTCAAGGGAAAGGTCGAGGGCAAGGCCAAGGTCGGGTCCCGGCCGAAGCAGCACGTGCCCTCGCCCGGTCGCGTCGACATGGCCCAGCTGTGCCGCTCCTCCGAAGGGGTCACCGACCCGGCGATCACCCGGCTGTGCCACGGCACGTTCGGCGGCCGGTAGGCGGGCGGGGCGCCGGACGGCGGGCCGGGCGGCGGGGTCAGTCCTCCTCGCCTCCGGGTCCCGCGGCCTTCCGGGCCGCGGCCCGCGCGCGCGTACGGGCCCGTGCGGCCGTGCGGGACGCCTCTTCGTGGCGGGCGCCGGCTTCGGCGTGCGCGGCGCGGGCCGCGTCCAGCCGGTCGGCCGCGGCGCGCAGCTCCCGCTCGGCGGCGGAGACCGCCTCCCGGGTGCTCCGTAGCCGCTCCTCGTGGGCGGCCAGGTCGGATTCCAGTCTCTCTGCCTCTGCCTCTGCCTCAGCCTCTGCCCGGGCCCGGGCCTGCTCCTCCTCTGCCGCCCGCAGCGCCCTCTCCCGCCGGGCGGGCCGTGGAGGCGGGGACGGGGGCGGGGACGGGGCGGCTCCGGGGGCCGGTTCCAGGCCCGTGAAGCCCATGGCCGTCTCGGGGCGCTTCGCCAGCCTGCCGGCCGCCCATTCCGCGGCGACGGCCTCGTCGGCGAGGACCGCGTGCAGGATCTGCTCCACCTCCTGCAGCACGGTCCCGCTCACCTCCTGGCCCGCGGCCGCGGCCAGCCCGCCGGCCGTCCGCGCCAGCGCGCCGATCACCCGGTGCCGGTCGTGCGACAGCTGCCGCAGCTGTACGCCGTCCAGGGTGCGGTGGGCCTCCCGGAGCGCCGCGCCCAGGCTGAGCAGCCGCTGCGTTTCGGCGGGCCGCTGCCGGGGCAGCAGTCCCGCCGCCCATGCCGCGGTCGAGGGCTTCCGCAGTCCCGCGATGCGTGCGGCGAGCTCCCGGTCGCCGGCCGTCCGGGCGCGGGCGGCGAGGGTGTTGCGCGCCGCCGTGAACTCCGCGGGCCGCAGCCCGTACAGCTCCTCCGTCACCGCGTCGAGATCCATGTCCACGCCCGCTACTGTCCCCCGTCCCCGGGCCGGGACCGGGGAACGGCCCACCGCGGCGCGGCGCGTCCCCGGCCCGGCCCTCGGCCGGCCCGCCCGGCCGGGTCAGACGCCGAGCAGGGTGCGGAGGTGGGCGCAGGCGCCGGCCTCCGAGTCGTGCACGGCGGTCGTCTCGTACGCGCCGCGCTCGAACACGCCGGTCTCCCAGCGGCCGTCGGGCCGCCCGCGCAGGTACACGAAATCGGTCGGGGGCGGACCGGGTTCGTGGACGCCCTCGATCCGGTAGTGCCCGGCCGGCACCCCTGCCGCCCGCAGTGCCCGCACGAGGTCCTGCCGGTGGCTCATCCGCGGTCCGGATCGGAGTCCGGAGCGGCGACCCGGGCCAGGTAGCCGTTGTCCAGGAGCCACTTGACGTTCAGGCGCTGCCCCGCGCCCGGGTCGAGGAAGGCCGGGTCCAGCTTGATCTGGCGGCCGCCGCCGGGCTGCTCGAACCAGGCCGCGATCGAGCCCTCCCAGACGGTGAACGGCTTGACCACCTCGTAGAGGTGGTAGTCGCAGGGGAAGGCCGCCTCCCGGGTGTTGAGGTTCTGCGGCGGCAGCGCCCGCTCGGCGTACGCGGCACCGGCGGGGGCGAGGAAGGAGCCGTACTCGGAGCCGAACCGGTCCAGCCTCTCGCCCGGGGCGAGGAGGTCGGGGGCCTTGTCCACGGTTCCGTTGACCTCGGCGAAGCCGTCGTTCGGCGGGTACTTCCAGGTGCCGGTGCCGGCCGGGCCCTCCCAGTACTTCTTCAGGAACGCGGCGGAGGACAGGGCGCCGGTGCGGTGGTAGCCCCTGAGCAGCGGGCCGACCGGCTGCCGGTTCTTCCGCGGCAGGTACTGGGGGCCGAGCCGCTTGTCGTCCTTGAACTCTCCGGTGCAGGCCGCCGGGGCCGTGGCATCGGCCGGGGACGCGGCCGGGGATATCGCCACGACCGGGGCGGCCGGGGCGGCAGGTGCCGCTTGTGCGGAGGGTGCGGCCACGAGGGTGGCGGCCGTGACGCCCAGGGCGGCGAGGACCGCTCGTAATCTCAGATCCGTACGGGTGCTGCGACGCTCCACGCGGAGGTCTCCTTCGGTGTGAGGACATGTCAGACCGGCGCGCATCGCCGCAGGTTACGGCGATGCGCGCGTCCAGCACACCGTAATGAATCAACGCCGGACCGTGACCCGGCCCGGACGTGAACCGGCCACCCCGCCGCCGTCCCGGAGCCGGCGCCCGGTCAGGACCCGTCGGCGAGCAGCCGGACCGCCATCTCGCGCATCTCCACCTTGCGGATCTTGCCGGTGACGGTCATCGGGAAGGCATCGACCACATGGACGTAGCGGGGGATCTTGAAGTGGGCGAGGCGGCCGCTGCAGTAGGCACGGACGGAGTCCGCGGTGAGGGGCTCCGCCCCGTCCCGCATGCGGAGCCAGGCCATCAGTTCCTCCCCGTACCTGGCGTCGGGGACGCCGATGACCTGGACGTCCAGGACGTCGGGGTGGCTGTGGAGGAACTCCTCGATCTCGCGCGGGTAGAGGTTCTCGCCGCCGCGGATCACCATGTCCTTGATGCGCCCGGTGATGCTGACGTAGCCGTCCTCGTCCATCACGGCGAGGTCGCCGGTGTGCATCCAGCGCTCCGCGTCGACCGCTTCCGCCGTGCGTTCCGGTTCCTGCCAGTAGCCGAGCATGACCGAGTAGCCGCGGGTGCAGAGTTCGCCGGGCTCGCCGCGGGGCACCGTGCGCCCGGTGGCGGGGTCGATCACCTTGACCTCCAGGTGCGGGCCGACCCGGCCGACCGTGGAGACACGGCGTTCGAGGGAGTCGTCGGCGCGGGTCTGGGTGGACACCGGCGACGTCTCGGTCATGCCGTAGCAGATGGCCACTTCGGCCATGCCCATGCGGTCGATGACCTGGCGCATCACCTCGGCCGGGCACGGCGAACCGGCCATGATGCCGGTGCGGAGGCTGCTCAGGTCGTAACGGTCGAAGCCGGGCTCGGCGAGTTCCGCGATGAACATCGTGGGGACGCCGTAGAGCGAGGTGCAGGATTCCGCCTCCACGGCGGCCAGGGTGGCGGCCGGGTCGAAGGACGGCGCGGGGATCACCATCGCGGCGCCGTGGCTGGTGCAGGCGAGGTTTCCCATGACCATGCCGAAAGGTAGAGGAACACTCGGGCAATGTCCAGTCACCTGCGGAAACAACGAAGCCCCGGCCATCACAGCGGATGACCGGGGCTTCTGATCGCACCTCAGGCGCGCGCGACCTCCGGGAGCAGCTCGCGCGCTTGCTTCATCAGCACCTCATGGGGACGAGGCCGGCCGTTGTCGTCGACGCCGTCCGTCAGCATGAATCGACCCACGTACAGCTCTGAGTGCCCGTACATGTTGCCTCCGTTTCCGCGGGGCTCAGCACGCGCGTCGACCTCCAGGGCCCACGCGACGCCGGGAAGCTCCACAGAGCCCGGCTTGGGGACCGTACGACTGCTCCAGGCCGTACAGAGAACCCAGTCCGCGCGCCCAGCCGGGTCGGCATTTGGCGGCAGGTGCCGCGCAGCGACGTCCATCCAACTCATGTCCGGAACCTCCGGGACAGGGATGTACCCCACAATCGCCGTCGTACCGAAGTGGCCGGCCGACGCGTACGCCCCGACGCCGTAGACGTCCGGCCACATGTGCAGCAAGGGGAAGAGCGTTACGCGCCCCTGCCCCGTCATCTCTCTCGCCATTTGCGCCTCTCCTCACCCATGGGTCAGCCCCGCCCTGATCCTGCCAGGGCGGGGCCGTTTACGCGCTCAGTTCACTAGCCGGGGCGTCAGCCAACCTCGGGGGTCTGCGGCGGGTTGGAGCCGCCCCCATCGCCGTCCTCGATGTCCTTGTTCCCCTGGTCGTTGCCCTGGAGAACCGTCCAGCGCTGCATGTCGATCATGTGCCTTGCCCTTTCTCTCGAATGGGTGGTGCATGAAGTGGTGCAGTTCCGCCGACGAGCGGCGGAGTTCCCTCGCCCGGATTCGAACCGGAGCCTCTGCTGTTCACCGTGGGGGACACGTTGACGGGTGCAGCGCTCTACCTGACTGAGCTACGAGGAATCGGCTGGATGAGGCCGAGGAAAAGCCTGTTAGGAGCGGGCGGGGCCGTTGGTGCCGACCTCAGTACCCCGCCGCCCCTCCGCTCACCGATGACCAATCGGGGGCGGAGTCAGGTTGCCGGCGGCCGTCACTCCGTCGGCAACTGCTTCGACGACTTTCAGAGCGGTTGCGGTCCACACGGTCTGTTCCGCCCCCTGCTCGACCGCCTCGCGGAGTTCCCGGATGAACGTCTCGTCGTACCGGTAGCCCCGTGCGTCAGTCATTGCCGCACCCCTGCGGGTGATTTCTCAGTTCGGCGCGGAGTGCGTCCGCCCTGGACCGGTCCGAATCGGCCCGCGAGTGCTCAGCCAGTTCGGCCGCTACGGCCTCACACACGCCACAGCGTCCGCCCGGAGTACGCACCGGGAAGATCGAATGCACTGTCACGTCGTCGGATGTGTCTAAGAACGCCATGAGCCACCTGCCGCAATCGCCTCGTTACCGGCTGTGCTTGCAAATCCAGAGTGGCACTGAGTGGTCATCAGTTGCAAGCGCCAGGGCAGAATTTACAAAATTGCATATTCGCGGAGCGGGTTGCCTCGTAGGTGTGGAACGATGCAACTCCGGGCAGCCACCGCAGAACGGAGGGAGGGCGCATGAGCGCACCGTCAGTACGGCGACGAAGGTTGGGCGCCGAGTTGCGACGGCTCCGCGAGGGACGCGGAGTGAAGGGGGTCGACGCCGCACGCCACATCGGCGAGGGCTGGGACGGGCCCCGCGTGTCGCGACTAGAAGGCGGGAAGCTGGGCATCAAGCCGGCCGAGTTGGTCTCTCTGCTCGACTTCTACGAGGTCACCGACGCCGCCCGCCGTGACATCCTGCTTGCCCTCGCCCGCGACGGTGCGCGCCGTGGGTGGTGGCAGACGTACCGCGAAGTCATCTCGCCGGCGTACGCGGAACTGATCGCCCTGGAGGCGGACGCGTCGAGTCTGCGCTCCTATCAGACGCTTCTCGTCCCCGGCCTCCTTCAGACCGCCGCCTACGCGCGTGCCTCCATTGCGGCAATCAACATGAACAGCACTGCGGAGGCAGTAAACGCACTCGTCGAGGTGCGCATGGCGCGTCAATCGGTGCTCGCGCGGCCCAACCCCCTGGAGGTGTGGGCAATCATCCACGAGGCAGCGCTTCGGCCGACGTTCGCGTCACCACAGATCATGAACGATCAGCTTCAGCGGCTACTCGATCTCGTCGAGCTCCCCCACGTCTCAATACAGATCATCCCCCTGGACGCCCCGCCGCACCCTGGTATGGCTGGGCCGTACACCGTGCTTGGCATGCCGGAGTCAGCTGATCTAGACGTCGTGCTCGTGGAGCACGTGGCCAGTGCGCTGTACGTTGAGGACCCCGTGGATGTGGCGGTCTACAACGCGGTGTTCGGACACCTCCGTGCCCATGCGTTGCCCCTTGCCACGTCAGCCGACCTCATTGCGAGAATGAAAAAGGAACACAGACCATGACCAACATCCCCAACGCGGCAGCCTTCGGGCTGACGTGGATGAAGAGCTCGTACAGCGACGGCGGACACAACTGCGTCGAGGTTGCCGCCGGCCAGCTGTCTGGCGCCACCCCCGTCCGCGACTCCAAGGCACCCACGGGCCCCGCCCTCGTGTTCGGTGACACGCAGTGGGGCGTCTTCGTCGACGCCGTCAAGGGCGGACAGCTCTAACAACAGCACCCCGGCGCCCGTCCTCGTGACCAGGGGGCGGGCGCCGCTGTGTTCAATCAAGGGAAGGATCCCGTGGACGAGCAACACGTCCCAGACGTCGCCTTAGCGATGGTGTGGGTGTCGGTCGGATGGGACAGGTGGGACGGGTCCAAAGGTCCATGGCCCGACCCTGAGCGCACAGCCAGTTGGTACAGCCTCGGAGGCCGGGCGCTTGCACGCAGGGACGACGTGACCGCCCTGATGTGGCTCACGAGGTCCGTGCGTAACCGGCATCCTGGCGCATGCTTCCGCTTAGCACTCGTCAAGCTTCGAGCTGACGACGACCAGACAGCTCACCAGTGGCTCATCAGAGCTAAGGCATTCGGGCACGGAGACGCCCTGCGGATCCTCACAGAGGCGCGTGCGTGCCTCGTGGACGGAACCTTTGGGTCGGCCGCGGAAGAGCGGCTACTCGATGCGTTGGGCGACGTGCCGGAGGACCCTGCCTTCGCCGCCGAGGTGGCGCTGTTGTTCGCCCGAACCCTATGACCCCGGAGGGACCCTCCATGCTGGACCTACTGCCGTTCGAGCGCGCGGAACGCATGCTCGATGCCCTGGCCGTCGACGTCGTCACGGCACCCGGTGCGTCAGACCGTCTCCATCACCTCGTCACACACGGCCCTACTGACCCGGAGGCCGTGCGGGTATTCGCGTGCGTGCTGTATCTCGGCAGGGAGGACGAGGGCGCCACGTGGTGGTGGCAGTTAGCGGCCGGCGCTGACGACAATGAGTCCGCGTATTGCCTCCGGCTTGACCATATGCGGCGCGGAGAGTTCAACGACGCGGCCCTCTGGGAGGAGTGGCTCTGCGACCACTTCGTCCCGCGCTCCGTAGCGGCTCCGTCCGTGGAGCGCGCTTACATGACGCGCAAAGGGCTCAGGTTCGCCGTGATGCTGCTGCCCAGGGTGAACGGTGATCCTGAGTTCGGACGGCTCCCCTGCCCTACGCCACGGCTCGCCGACATCGTGGCGTCCCTGCGTCAGCTCTGAGCCGGCCACACCTCCGGCCCTCCCCCGCGCCACTCAATGAGATCCGTCAGCGGAATGTCGTCCTCGTCGAGCGGGATCTCAGCGCGCCGGAAGAACTCCGCCACGTCCCCGACCCCATAGGCCACTCCTAGCCCTGCCCCGTCCGCGGTAACCCGGCGCCCGCCCTCGTTGTCGGGCCGGTGGACGACGATGACGGGGAAATGGGCCATACGACGAGGCTGCATGAGCGGCACAGTCGGCGCGCGGCGTGTGCGCCAGGCGGGTGAACGCAAAGAACCCCCTGCCTCGTGTGAGACAGGGGGTTCCGTGGAATCGTTGCGGGTCAGTCTTCGCCGTCCCTAGCATGCTCAAACAGCGCTGCAAGATCCCGCACTCCCCGAACGCCCAGGGGGTAGTCAATGCCGGCTTCTCGGAGGGCCTTATTGATCTCGTCGAGCTCATGCCGGAGTCGCGCCACCTCCGACGTACCTGACTCTGCTTTGTCGGCCTCGCGGGTCAGCGCGTTTGCCAAGAGTCGAGCATCCTCCGGTGCCAGCAACAGCGAACCTTGCGCGGTCAGCACGACGTCACCGGAGCGGCGAGTTACCGTGGCTTCCTGGCCCTGTTTGTCCTTGAAGATCTCAGGCATACCTTCTCTTCTGCTTCCTCGATCGGCTGTTACACAGCCTCGCACAGCGCACTGACAGGTTGTCGTGCACGCCGCTGGTCACACCCCGGTTGAGACGAGGCCCTTACCCCAGAGCTCGTGGCACTCCGCCAGGTCGACGAGCGGGCGCCCCGGCTCGCCATGCTTCGTCAGTCGGCCGCTCCAGGCAGCGCCGCGGACGGTCGAGTCGTTCACGCCGACCCGCTTCGCAGCCTCAGCGTAGGTCACCAGAATGGGCGCCTGAGGGACGTTCACGAGTTCCTCGACCTCGTCCTCCACGGGCTCCGCCGGAGGCTCCACATCGGCCATCTGCGGCCCCTCGTCGACTGTCTCGACGACGTCCTTCCGCCGGGTGTGGAACAGCAGCGCTCCCCCGCACAGCGCGATGGCCGGCCACCCGGCAACGAGGAGTCGCACCTCCGCCGGAGGGTCCGACAGGTCGAGCAGTCCAGCCGTGGCGACGTTGGCCCCGACGGACGCCGCCAGGGCGACGGCGAACCAAAACCATGCGCCCGCACGGCCCGACTCCCCCGCCCTCGTCCGGCGCCACGCGGCCATCATGAGCAGATCGACGCTGATCGGGTACGCCCATGCCTTCCACCCCGTCTGGCCCGCGGCCGACGCCACGTCGTGGATGTGCGCGAAGGAGAGGGCGGCGGCAATGACCGCTTGCAGGAGTACGGGGTCGAGCTGCGCCCGGAGGCGGGCGAGGCGGTATCTCATGTGCTCCTCGTTCGTGTGCATGGTGCGTGTGTGTTGGCCGTACATGGCGAAGCCCCCGCCACCGTCATTGGCAGGGGCTCCGCTTGGGGTTAGCGCCAGGACCGTTCCCCGACGGCCGCCCAGGCTTCGTCGAGCGTCGGACGTCCACACTCGTCGAGCCGGGTTCCTGCCGCGTCGTGGGTTGCGTCCGGGCAGTGATTGAACAGTCGACCGGAGATCTTCTGAGCGGTGGCAGCATCGCACTCCTGGCAGAGGTGCGACGGAGCGCGGCGCCCCAGGGGCTTCGTCGTCAGCACCGCAGGGCGGGTGCAGTAGACGAGGCCGGTGACGTTGTATCCCTTGAGTATGTGGTGCCCGTCGTTGAACACCACGCGGTCCGGATCCTCGTAGGTGATCTGCGCGTTCTCGCAGAGAGTTCCGCGGGACGTCCTCATGCCAGCCCCTTGGAGACGAGCGCCGCCCAGACGGCCGCCCCGACCGTGCCCGCCTTGTTGTCCTCGGAGGCGATCCGGGACGGGCCGAACCACTCGCCGTTGCGGTAGCCGTGGTAGGTCGTGTGGTCGGCGGTGCACGTCATGCCGTGCTCGTTCTTCGGGTGCTTCCGCTTGATGTGCGGCCACACGGCGAACAGACGGCCCTGGACCTCCAGGACGACGTACCCGAGCGGGGTGCGCTCCAGCTCCTCCGGCGCGTCCACCAGGACGAGGCGGACGTCACGACCGTCGCGGTACTCGATGGCGTAGTCGGTGCGGCTGATGCTGGACATCTCGCGGACCGCCTTCCGCGTCTTGCCCATCATGGCCGCGTTGATCTCGTCGAGGCCGGCTTTGCGGTCGACGGTGGTGACGGTGCCGTTCTCGGTGCGCTCGTATACCTTCATCGCTTACCTCCGTGTGTCCCTTGCGTGGCTCCACTCTCGCATAGTTGTGGATGCATCCACAACATCTATCGCGAAGGAATCTCACGCACCAACCCGAATCAAGGCCAGCAACGCCCCCGACGGGAGCGTCACGACGACGCTCTTCGGCACCCGCGTGCACTCCCAACCCCGTTCGCCGGCCTGGCGGACGAAGCGGAGGTACGTCTCGCGGGTCACATGGCTGTAGGCGCCGCACTCCGTCGTCACCCGGTACGTCATCGGCCGGTCCGGAACTCTCGGATGACGATAATCTGAGCGCCCTCGTCGAAGTCGACCAATCCCCCGCCGCGGACTGGCACACGCACCACCCCGCTCGGGCTGACGCGGGGTTGACCGGCCACCAGCCACTCACGGGCGTGAAGGTGGAATGCGTCTCCGGGGCGTACGTCTGCGACGTCCACGCGCACCGTTCGCCAGTTCCTTCCCATCGTCGCCCCCTCAGACCAGGACTACGAGGGCGGCGGTGATGAGCACGGCGAGCGCCAGGAGCAACGCGGCGTGGACGCCGGGTGCGTCGGGGTACTGGATCCGCGAGCGCTGTACGGAGGACGCCCAGACGGCGCGGCTGTCGCCCGTGCTGACGTGGAACGGCTCCAGATAGTCCGACTGCATGTCGACGGCCGTCAGTCGGCCGCGCGTACCGACGTCCCGACCACACGGGGTGGACGTGATACGGACCCGGTCGCCGACGCGGAGAGGGCTGGTCATGATGCCTCCTGGGTTTCAGGCCAACGGTGCTCGTCGGCGCATTCGATGTGCGCGAACAGGACGCGCCCCCTGAGCCGGCCGACGACGCACATAGAGCCGTCTCCGTCCCCCGGGCAGTACGCGCAGTCGAAGCCGTCCCACTGTGCGGGCGTCAGCTCGTCGACGGGCGGGAGATCGTAGGGGGAGATGTGGAGGGTCACACCGCCTCCAACTCGTGGGGCTCGTACGACGCCGGCAGTTGGTCGGGGTCGTCGTCCAGGAGTACGCCATAGCTGGCGAACTGCCCGCGCGCGTGCTTGATGGTGCCGAAACTGCCTGCGGGAATGCTCGTCCCGCCCTCCCACATCGACGGCGCGTCGACGGTGGTCCGGACGCGTTGGCCGACAGTGAACTTCTCCATGGGTCCTCCACGGTGACGGGTTGCTTCGAGTGCCCCGCCGCGGGTTCGAACCGCGCGCCCGCCGGGGAGGTGGAGGGCGAAGCCGCTGCGGGGCGGGTTGGTCAGACGTAGTGCAGGAACCGGGGGCGAGCGCCGACGATGTTCAGACCCGAAAAGGCGTAGTGTCCGTGCGATCGGTTGTAGGCCACTACGCGCCGGAACGCGGCTATCGCGGCAGCCTTCGCGGACTCCCACCCGGCTGCCTCCACCCGAATCGGGTAGGTACGGGTACCGTTCTCGTCCCCGTAGTGGACGGTTACCGCGTACACCTTGCGCTCCATGTCTCCTCCTTCGGCCTGCCTCATCAGGGGCGGGGCGGCCAGTCCCCGCGCTACGCCCCGGAGGGCGTTTCGGCTAGTCGGTGATGCGTTCCATCTGTGTGCCGCCCCCGACCGTCCCCCGACCGCGCCGGGTGGCGACGAGGTGGTCCGCCTGTATGCGGGTCGAGTAGCGACCGGGGCCGAAGGTGACCGTCACGCCGATGGACTCGTACGAGCCGAACGGGCCGTCACACCGGGTCGGGCGCGACGCTATGAACATCTCGTTCGTCCGGCCGTCGCGGGTGACCTTGACGCGGTCGCCGATCTTCAGGGACTCGATGAAGCTGATCGCCTGCACCATTTCGGGGGTCATGATCTCTCTTCTCGGTTGTGGTGTTGGGCGGCGGCCCGGTCCCCCGCCACCGTCATTGGCAGGGGACCGGGGTTCATTAGGCGTACGTCAGCACTTCGACGAGGCCCTCCGCGTCGATCCGCCACTCTTCAACGTCGACGAAGTCCCCGACGCTGATCACGTGATCGCAGTGCTCGTTCGCGCAGTGCAGGAGCGTCGTCGGACGGAGTTGGGCGTAGTTCCCTTCCCCACAGGTCCCACATACCGGCTTGATCCAGTGGTACTCAATGCTGTCCATTTCCAGGCTCCTCAACTCCGTGTGTCCCTTACGGAAGACAGCATGACACAGTTGTGGATGCATCCACAACCCCTACCGCTCCCCCGCAAGGAACGCGGCCATCGCGACCACGTCCGCGCCCGTGTGGGCGGTGCCGGCGAGGAGTTCCTTCGCGCGGGTGACGAGGGACTCGCGGTCGGCGGTCGAGGGCGCCGGCACGGCTTCGATGTCCTCCGCGTAGACCCAAACGCCGTACTCGTCGTCATCCCACTTGACGTGGTAGGGCATCACCGGATCCCCACTGTCGACGTCGTCCACGGTGCCCATCCGACTGTGGTCGGCCACCCGTCGCACTCGGGCGCCCTCAGCGAGCAGTACCGGGGAAGTCTCAGGCATGTTCTCTCCTCTGCGTTGTGGTCGGGATTCTGCGGAGCTCCGTGTATACGTACACGGAGCTCTCAGAGCTCGTCGGTGCTGACGCTCGATTCGTGCAGCTCGTCGACGAGGAGTCGCACATCCTCGCCCCACAGGGCCGCCTCGTCGGGGCGCACGCCCTGGACGTCGTAGGCGTCGAGGGAAGGGAGTCGGGACATCATCGGGTCCTTTCGTGTTGTTCTTACGCAACGAGAGCGTCGACAGCGGCCTCACGGCGCGCGATGCGGAGTTCGTAATCGGCCGCGACCCTGCGGCACCCTTCGAAGCCGTTCGAGCGAAGTTTGCGCACTGCAGCGGGGGTGATGCCGCCGATGGTGTCGCCGATCTCTGCGTCCTCCATGGCGGTCATGCCGATCCCGAACGTCGCGCGGAGAACGAATGCCTGACGGGGAGCAATCTTGGTGAGCAGCCACCGGACGGTGTTCCGTCGGTCGGCCTCGCCTTCGACGTCGACAGGGTCCGGGATGACGTCACCAAGCGTGACATCCCCGTCGGATCCAGGCACGGCGGATTCGAGGGACTCGACGTTCTGAAGCGCGGCTATCGCCGACATGAACCGCTCGCGCGACATCTGCCGTCGGCCCTGGCGAGGGGCGGAGATCGAAAGCCACGCAAGCTCGACATTCCCCTTCGCGTCGTAGAGCGCCCTGCGCACGACGTACACGGTGCTCGCGTCGACGCTGTGCTTCGTCGTCATGCTGAGCCACGTCTCCCACACGCCGCGCCGGACGGCCGCAAAGGCGAACGTCCCCAGGGTGGCGCTCGCGTCCACGTCGTAGTTGTGGACGTGCCCGATCAGGACGGCGCGCGCCTCCTGGAGCAGATCCTCCGACTCGTCCGCATTGGCTTCCGGTGCAACCGACTTGACGATGCCACGGAGAACCTGCTCGCAGGCACTGATCACGTCCCACATGGCTGCCGAGTCGCCGGCCTGAGCGCGCCGGATCATCTCTCCCGTAACCGCGGGCGTTGTCATGGCGTTACCTCCGTGTGTTGTTGGTGTACCTGGGTTATGGGTGGGTGATCTTGAGTTGTGACGGTCAAGTTTTATGGCGTGCGTCACAGCGAGATGGGTGTGAAGCGGGACAAAAATGCCCCCGCACGGGTCGTACGGGGGCGGCTGATGGCGGGGAGGGGCGTCAGGGGACGACGTCCCGGCGGGGTATGACGAGGGATTCGGCAATCGCCACATCCGCGATTGCCAGCGGGCAGAATTCCCAGCCGGGAAGACAGAGCATCAGCTCTGCTTCGGCCCACTGAACCGTGTCGTCGCAGACGAGGCGGGCGCCGTAGAGGCCGGCGCTCTCCGCCAGATCCCCCCGTTCGTCTGGCGTCTGCTGTGGCCCGGTGATCAAGATCATTCGACCCCCCATGGGACGGGTGCGGATGCGGATTCGGCATCCTCCCCTTCCCACCGGGAGAGTGCGCGGTCCATCGATGCAGTGACGCCGCGCACGTATGCGATTGCGTTCGGGAGGTACGCGGCGCCGATCTTGAGTTCTGTCAGAAGCGCTAGACGGGCGTCGTCAAGCGCCAGATCTTCAGTTGGCCGGGGCAGTCCGCCCGTTGCGCGGCGTCCGGTCCCGTCGTCCCCCGCCCCCGGGTGCCGTCCACGAGCGGTAATAGCGTCGTCGTACACCGCGCACATCTGCCGCAACTCGTCGACCGCTTGTGAGAGCTGATCGACCAATTGGGACAGGCGTTGTCCGGTGTTGTGGTCGAGACCGTACGTGACGCTGCGCGGTTGGGCAATTGCCGTGCGGCCGGATTCCGTCGCTACGTCTGCGCGCATTTGTACCCTTTCATCCTGCGGTCAAGAGCGAAACGCCCGCGTTCAGTTGTGGATTGCTCCCCATCCGACCTGCGGAAATGACGGCCCAACATGGGCCAAGGTTCAACCGTTTCCGTTATCAAACTGTGACTTTATGAAGGCTGTGTGAACGGGGCGGAAGTCGGCTTCCGATTGCGCTACGCGTCCGGAGCCGCACCGTCCGCACACACCATGCCTGCTAGGACGGTGGACCACTCCTCTGGCGAGGCGTCAGCCTTGGCCCGGTTGCACTCCCGACAGGCCGGTGCGAGGTTGGACCATTCGTGAACACCGCCCTTTGCAAGCGGATGAATGTGATCCACCTCCAGTACAACCATTGGGCCGGCTGAGGCGTCGCAGTATGCGCAGGACCACAAGTCGAGCTCTTCCCAGAGGGTCAGAACCTCTCTCCGGGTCGGGCCAAATGCCTGGTCAGCGGGCCGAAGCGGGGGCGTCGTGCGGATAGGTCGGTACACCGAACGGGTCGTCAAGGGACGCCTTTCGGTCAGACGTGTCGGCCTGACGGTCACTCTGCGTGCTGCCCCCGTAGGGTCTTGACGTGTCATTTCCGAGCCATTTCCGCAGCCTCTGCCGCCGGCCGGTGGGCTGCGTACCACGCGTCATGTTCGATCATCGTCTCGGCTTTCTTCATGTAGAGGCTCCCCCAGCTGTAGCCCCCGACCTCCGGGTCGGTGTCGAGCGGGACGCCGAAGAAATCCATCCGCATGGCGGCGCCTACTTCCCGCGCCACGTCCTCCGCGGTGTCCTCCGGCGCAGACCCAAGGCACTCGTCATGGATCGGAAGGAGCAGGTACTCCGTCAGCCCACGCGCGTCCATGTCGAGCAGGGCCTGACACAACACGTCGCGCGCGGTCGACTGCACCATGTAGTTCGTCGCGGCGTACACCCGGTCGCGGTCGAGCGGGAGGCGCCGACCGACGGGCGTGCGGACGACGTAGCCGTCCCGGCGGGCCATCGACTGGAGCCGCGAAGAGAACCGCTTGATCCCGCGGTATGTCCGGTCGTACGCCGCAATGGCCTTTTGCACATCCGGGAGCGGCGCGCCGGTCTGCCGGCTGAGCGTCGTTGCCCCGCCGCCGTACACCTTGCCGAACCCGACGCCCTTGCAGAGCTTGCGGTGAAAGCTCGTGTAGTCCGGCCCGTAGATCAGTTCCGCTGTGAAGCCGTGGAGGTCTCTTCCTTCTGCGATGGCCCGCTTCATCACGCCCTCGTCCGCCAGGGCGGCCAGGACCCGCATTTCCACCGCCGAGTAGTCGACGGAGAAGATCCGGTGTCCCGGGTCCGGGAGCAGCGCACGCCGGATCGTCCAGTCGCCGGACGGGAGCTGTTGAAGGGGCGGCCCGCTGATGGACATGCGCGCCGTTCGAGCCTGAATGGAATTGATCTTCGGGTGGATCCGCCCCGCCTCGTCGACGCCGTCCCGCATGGCGACGCCGTAGGACGTCATCCACTTACCGGCGCGCTTCGATCGGAGCACCGCGTCAGCAAGCGGGTTCGGCGTCCGGGTCCCGCGCGGCTGCCAGTTCTGGTCAAGATCGGCCAAGTCGAGCAATATCGACTTGTCCACCTTCAGCGCCCCGCTGTCAGTGGTCTCCGTTAGCGTCTCACCCATGCCGACGAGAGCCGCGGACACCTGTTTCGGAGCGTTCACCGACTTCACGCCATACTTCCGCGCAAGTGCCGCGTGATGGGCTGCCTCCGCCTCCAGGCGGCCGACGAGGCTCCGCACGTACTTGCGGTCGACGAGCATCCCGCGACGCTCCATGCGGGCGCACACGAGCATCACGCGGTGCTCGAAGTCGACGAGGCGGTATGGAATTCCAGCCGACTTCAAGCGGGCTTCGAGCACGGGTCGAAGGCGAGAGACGAGGATGGCATCAAGGCCGGCGTACTGGAGGTAGGTCGGGTGGTTGATGTCGATCTTCCGCCACCCCGTCGCCTTCGTTTCTCCGATGGAGCGGAAGACGGCGGTCAGATCCTCTTGAGTGTCGGGCGCGGCAGGGTCCACGTCCTTTGCGCAGAGCTCTTTCAAGCGCAGCCCGTATCCGCCCTCGTGTCGGGGTCGCGGATCGAACAGGTGAGCGAGTATCTTCGTATCCATGACCTTGGGGCCCGCTGTTGCGAGCGGGACATCAAGGTGCTTGTCCACTACGAGCAGATCGAAAGTGGCGTTATGGGCGGTAAGGCGAGGAAGCGTCAACAGCGCTTCGCGGGCTGCGGCCCACAGCTCCGGACGCCCCTCCACCTGAAGTACCCATGCGTCCCGCGCGTCGCCGAACTGGACCGTGCGGAGGCCATAGGTCGGGCTGTAGACGTCGAGGCCAGTCGTCTCCGTGTCGAAGCCCACGACGTCGCCCGTGGACGTCTTACGGGACACCCACGCTCTGAACTCGTCGAGGTCCGCAGTCGTCTCCGGAACGCGGGTCATGGTCTCGTCGCTGGCTATGCGGTACGGGAAGTACTTCACGCCGCCCCCTCTCGTGGCTGTCCGAAGATGTCGTGCGGTGCGTCGGCGGGCTCGTCCGGCACTGCCTCCGCGGCACGCCGTGCGGCCTCCATCTCGGCGTCCGTCGCGAGGCGGATTCCGTCGAATCCCCACCGGCCGGCGCTCTTGCGCTTCGTGTACGAGCGGCTTTCCAACTCCACGCCGAGTGCCCAGCCGCTGAGTACCTCTTTACGGCTGAGTCCGGCATCCTCCGCCCACTCCGCGTAGGCCCGGCGGACTGCCATCGGGGCAACGCGGGCGCCGTCCTCGTGGACGAGGCGAGCCGCGATGAACTCCGCGAGCCTGTCCTCGCTCTCGCGGTAGTCCTGCGTCGCGCCGGCCACGGAAGCGGGTTCCTGGAGCCCGTGCTCGTACCACTCCTGAGCGCCGCGGACGGCCCACGCGAGGATGCCCTCTGCCTCCGCGCGGAGCTTCGCCGGAAGCGTCTTGTCCGCCTTGGCGCCGCGGAACGTCGCCTCGAACGGGATCAACTTCACCCGGCGCCAGACGCCGAGATCCTGCGAGAGGATCGCCGGCTTGTAGTTGCCAGCGACCATGAGAAGGAAGCTGGGGATGTAGGTGAACGGGTTCCCGTACAGCTCCCGGGCCGTCACCGGATCACCGCCCGTCAGCTGCTTGACGAGGGCCTCCGCGAGACGGCTGTACTTCTCCGTCTCGCTTGCCGTCACCAGCCGCGCCCCGCGCAGGGACGCCAGTTCCGGCGACGCCTGCCCAACGGCCGTGCGCTGCTCAAAGGTCGAAAACTCCGTGCTCCTCGTGATCCCGGCAAACACGTACAGGATCGCGTCGAGCAGGACGGACTTTCCGTTCGAGCCCTGCCCGTGCATGAAGACGAAACACTGTTCCGACACGGACCCGCTGATCCCGTACCCGACGAGCCGCCGCATGAACGCCGGCATCTCCGGGTGGTTCGGGAACACCTCGGAGAGGAACTGCTCCCATCGTGGCGCCTCCGCCTCCGGTCGATACGCCACATCGAGGCGCCGCGTGATCATGTCCTCCGGCCTGTGCGGATGCAGCTCCCCCGTCCGGAGGTTCACAGTCCCGTTGGCGACAGAGAGCAGTTCCTCCCGCGCGTCGAAGTCGGCGGCGCGGGTGGGCACTCCGGGCACGGACGGCAGTTCCTTGATCACTGCATCGATGCTGCGGTTCGTCAGCGCCTTCAGCGCCAGGCGCCGAGAGGCGTCGTCGCCGGAGGCAATCAGCTCAGCGCCCATCAGGTGCAGCGCCCGACGAACCTCCGCGTCGCCCGGTGCCCACACCGTCCCGTCCCAGACCAGATAACCGAGCCCGGAGGCGTACCTCACTCCCCCGCCGTTCCGCGCCATGAAGTCACGGAGGCGGACGGCAACTCCGACATCCGTCGCATCGAAGAGCTCGCGTGCGGACGCGGGCATCGTGGCGAGCGCGTCCTCCGTGGCCGGTACGTCCGGGCTCGTCGACGGGGACGGGGCCGGAGTCAGGTCGACGACAGGCGCCGCGCGCACGGCGGCGTGAAGCTCTGCGGGGAAGGTCTCCGGCGCCCGCTCCCGCCAGTCGGTCAGGTCTTCCTCCGGCACGGGGAAGGGAAGTCGGCGAACCGTCTGTCCGTCAGCCGTCAGCGCCGTCACGAGAGCCCGCGTCCCACGCTCGCCGGCGTTGTCCGGGTCGAAGGCAATGACGATGTCACGGCCGCGGAGCCCTTCGACGAGCTCGGCGAGCAACTGGGCGTTGTTCGCCATGGCGGCGCCGCGGATGATGAGCGCGTCGTAGCCGACACCGACCGACGTCAGACCGTCGCCGGGGCCCTCGGTAATCAGGATGGTGTCGTACCCGGTGCCGGCCGACAGGACGCCGTACTTCGCCCACACTTTGCCCGGGACGTTGGTCAGGCTCATCCACCGTGCCGGGCACTGGCCCGCCAGGTCCCGCCCTTGGAGCCCGCGGATGATGCCGTCGAAGCCGACGAGCGGGACCGTCAGCCGGGGAAATCGGGTGAACCCGCGGGAGAGCCACGGCCGATCCCCCATTCCCGGTGCCGAGTACCCGAGAAGCAGTTCCTCACACTGTTCTTCGGACAACCCAAACCGTCGGGCTACGTACTCCTTCGGGCTGTACGGGTTGCGATCGTCTGCCGCCATGAGCTCGAACGCCGTCTCGTCGACGAACACGCGCAGCCCGGCAATCTCCGCCACGCCCACAGCCTCCGGCACCTTCGTGCTGACCGTCCGGGCGCCGGCCGTGTCGACGTCGAAGAGCGCAGACATGGGCAGGCGGAGGGCACTCAGGATGTCGGGCTTCGCGCAACCCGCCCGGCAGACGACGAGTAGCTGACCGTCGTCCTTCAGCGTCAGTTTGAGCGACGGGGTCCGCCGGTCCCGGTGGGCGGGGCAGAACGCCAGGTGCCCGTCATGGTCCTCCGTCACGCCGTCGAGCCGAGACAGGATGTCGGTCAGTCGCAAGGTCTCTCCCCTCTTGAGTTGGCAAGCCGAAGGGGCGCCCCGGAGGACGCCCCTTGCAGCGGTGTTCGGTTGTGGTGCTAGTCGTCCTCGTCGCACTCGCCGTACGTCACCGACGTGACGGACGCGCTGTATCCGGTGAAGTTCCACGAGTGCTTGTCGCCGCGCAGCATGAGGTGGGACACCCAACCGCGGGCGTCTTCAGGCGTCATGTCATCGCCCTCCCACATGTCACCGTCTTCCTTGACTTCGAGGGTGGCGGAGAACTCGATGACGGCCTTCCTCACGCTGCCACCTCCCGGTGCCCCTCGTCGATGTCGAACCATCGGTCGAAGGACGCGTCCTTCAACGCAGCTTCCATGTCCCGGAGCCGGTTCATCAGCCGCACATCCGTCGCCAGATCCCGCACGACGTACGCGTCCGCGGCACCCTTCATCCGCCGCTTGACGACCGCGCAGCCGAAGGGTTCGCCGGCGTGGACCGCCTCGCGGTTCGCCTGCACGATGTAGTCGGCGAGGGTGATCGTCTTCTCGGCCTTGGCCTCCACGGCGTGGAGGTAGTAGCCGGCGATATCGCCGATGTCCTTCGCGCCCATCTGCACGTTGCGACGGGCCTCCGGGTTGTGGTGCTCGCGGAAGTAGGAAACGAGTGCCGACTCCCACGCGGTCCCCTTGGCCTTCGAGGCGTTACCCACGGGCGTCCTCCGGCCGTCGGACCCACACCCTGTAGGTCCAGTACTCGTCACCGGGGTCCACGAGTTCCGCCTCTTCGACTTCCCGGGTCTCACCGAGGTACCGCAGGATGTCCCCCGACGGAAGAGTCTCACTGATGTGCGCCGGCACCGTGCCGTCTGCCTTCCGCAGCACGACGACGTTGTACCCAAGCTGCCCGCTCCGCGGGTGCTCCGCTTCCTGCTGGCCGTGCTGCGCCGACAGGTCAACCCGCATCGACAGGTTGCCGGTGCGTCCGCGGAATGCGGTGCCGACCTTGACTCGGCCGTGCGTGGTCGAGGCAGAGAGGATGTAGTCACCGTCTTCGATCTCAATGCCGAATGAGTCCCTCACGCCACGTCCTCCCACGTTGTCGTTGCCTTCTGCACTCGCCCGCTCACCACGTGGTCGTACAGCCGCCCCTCGTAGCTGTCCCAGGTCTCGCGCGTGAGCTGCCCGCGGGCGGCGCCGATGGTGTTGTACGGACCGTAGGAGGCTTGGTAGGTCTCTTCCGTGAGGACGTACATCTTTGTCCCCGTGCCCGGAGTCCAGTCGGGATTCCGGACTCGCTTGCGCTCGACGACCACCACACGGAACACATCCTGGTCGTCGCCGACCATGCGTCGGGACATCAGACGGCCTCCCACTTCCCTGCGTCGCTCCGGCGGCTGGACGTTTCCCAAGCGAGCGACGAGCGCTCTACGTCGACGGACACAACCTTTGCTCCCTCAGACCCCCATCGGGGACGGGCCCGCTCTGACGCGTCCCGACTCGCCTGCTGTCGGGCAGCCCCCTCGTTCGTGTACGGCCCGCGAACGTCGTACTGGACTTCGTCCCACTCGTCGAGGTCGTGCGGCACGTCCGGGTTGTCGCGCCAGTGATACGCGGGGTTGGGCTTGCGGTTCCGGTACCCGACAACGGAGCGCCATACCTCCGCGTCGTTCAGTCTCACGTCGACAGCCATCAGAGCAACGTCTCCCCTCGGTTCATCACGTGCACGAAAGCCCCGCGCTTCAGCGCCACGCCGGCCGCTTCCCAGTAGCGGGGCCAGTCCCGGCGCGACGTCGCAGCCGCGCGGATGTAGATGCAGTCCGCCGGGCCCGCGTCCCGGATGTCGCCGAGCGCGGGAGCGTCGGCGTCGTCGATGACGAACATGGCGCCGCTCACTGGCTCTCGTCCCAGTAGGCGGCCAGCAGCATCGTCGACTTCGCGACGTCCATCCGGGTGGCAACAACGTTCGTCGCTGTCACGCCCTCCAGATGCGCGACCGCCTGACGTGCCTGCGCCGTACCTCCGGCCAGCACGTACCCGCTGACGAACTCTCCCGGACCGGGGCTGTCAATCCGGCTCACCTCGTAGAGCGCCATCTCTCCTCCTTCGTTCGGTGCCTTCAACGCCTCAGCCCCCGGGCCACGTGGGCGCCGGGGGCGAGGGTGGTGCGGCTATGTCTTGTGGAGGGGGCCGTACACGCTCACGGCGTACGACAGGGAGTCGCTGTACGGGGTAATCGCGCCTGACCCGTGCGCGCCCAAGACGCTGCCGTCGGGCTGCCGCTCAAACCGCCAGACGTCGCCGTCCCGGTCCCGGTACCGAGCCGTCAGGTCGTAGGTCACGCCTTCGTGCTCGCACATGGCCCCACGGGAGACGAGAGTCAGGATCGGCGACGTACCCGCGGACGGGAACACCTTGTCGTCCCTGTCTCGGAGTGCGTACCACGGTCCGTGGTGTCCGGCGTACGGACCCGCTTCGACGATGAACGCATCTCCGTCCCGCCCGACCCGCACACGGTCGCCCTTGGCGAAGACGACAGAGGCCGGCTCCAGCTCCGACACCTTGACGGCAAGTGCCCGTCCCTCGTCGGGGCCGCCCGTCATCAGGACCACGCACACCGTCCCACGGAGTCCCGCCGATTCGTACGGGCCCTGATCTACCGTTCCCGGAGCGTCTCGGAACCGCACCTCGTCGCCGACCTTGTACATCACTTCCCCGCCTCCGTCTCCCCAATGACGACTACGTGCTCAGCGCTGACGTGCTGCGGCGTCAGCGTCTTGCGTGCGATGAACCCGCTCTCGCGGCCGGTCGGGTCCACCAGGAGCACCGGGAGGATCCGGCCCGTCGACCGGTCGCTCTTGGTCTCCCGTACGATGGCCTCCGTCATCCGCACCCGGTTCCCCTGGCGGGTCGGGTACGCGATCAGGACGCCGGGGCGGATCTCCGCGCCAGTGAAGTCGGTCAGTCGGGCCTTACCCATTGCTCTCCTCCGTGTGCGTTTCCTGTTCCATGAGCCAGCGGAAGGCGTGAAGCGCCTGATGCGGCACCACTCCGTTGCCGATACGGCCAAGCTGCTCCTTGTGCGTGAGCCCCGGGACGTCGGTGACCCATCCGGGCTCCAGGCCCATCAGCCATTCAGCGAACCGCGGGGCCAACTTCAGCCCGCCGCGCGGGCCGCGGACGATGGGGACCGGGGCGGCCGTCCCGCGAATGCACTCCCACCGGTAGACCGCTCGGGCAAACTCGCCCCACCACTCGGCCGGCGAGTGCGGGCCGTCGTCGGGAAGATCGTCATCCGGGTCGACGTTCAGGAGGAAACAGACCTCGTCTTCCAGTGTCGGCCCGTGTCCGCCTGCCTTCCGCTTGTCCGGGTGCTGTGCCGAGCCGTTGTTCGCCAGGTTCGCCGTCGGCGTCTTGAACAGCTTCTCGGCTTTGTCCCTGGGGAACAGGCGGCAGACGGCCGTTACGAGGTCGTCCCCGCCGCTCCCCTCGCGGTCCCGCTTGGCGTAGTCCGGCCCACGGTAGGCGTCAGAGACCGTTGGCGTCGGCAGGTGAGGCAACGCAGAACCAGCGGTCCCGATGATGCGGAGCCCCGATGTCGGAAGCTCGAAGAGTCGTCCACCGCGCGTCATACCCGATGTCGTGAAGCGATGTGAGCACTGCTGCTTGTCCCCGATTTCGGAGTGCTCCCACGTTCTCCAGGAAGACGTATCCCGGTCGAAGTACCCGTATGGCTTCAGCGATGTCGAACCAGATTCCGGAGCGCTCACCCTTGATCCCCTCCCGCTTCCCGGCGTTGCTGATGTCCTGGCACGGGAACCCGGCCGTGATGATGTCGATCCCCTCGTTCAGCAACCCGCCCCACGACTGGTATCGGACGTCACCGATGTTCGGGGCGTCGGGGAAGCGGTGCGCCATGACGCGGCACGCTGCCCCGTGGACTTCGGCGACGACGGTGACTTTGTCGCCGGTCAGTGCTTCCACCGCGATTCCCAGTCCGCCGTATCCGGCGCAGAGTTCGAGGATGGGCATCAGCCGTCACCTCGGTCACAGCATCGACCGACCGTCATCCCGAGCCGGGTGTAGTAGGCAATGGGCCCTTCCGCGCGGCAGAAGACGCAGCACCCGTTGACGTCCTCCGTCAGCCGCGTCCGCGTCCAGCCGGGGATCGGACCCACGACCAGCGTTGAGCAGGGTGCGCACTGGCAGTCAGCCTCACACTCCATGCCGTCTCTCCTCTGTGTGCGTAGAATCGTGGATACACCCGCCCCTCCCGACCGTCATTCGGGAGAGGCGGGCGCAGTTCGTGTGCCGTCAGGCGGCGTCGGCGAGCGGGGCCGGAGCCGCCGCCACAGCGCCGAGAACCTTGATGACCGGCTTGTTGTACGAGATCAGCTGACCGGCCCGCGGACCCTTCTGCGGCGTGTAGCTGACGTTCTCGATGGTCAGCGTTGCGCGCACGGCGCGGCCCGGCTCGTCGCCATCGGTGCTGTTGCCGTAGTCGTCCAGCGCCTTGAAGAGCGGCGCCAGAGCCTCCACGAGCTTCCACGAGCCGCTGTTGAAGCGGAAGATGCCGAGGTCGGGCTCCGCCTCCAGGCGGAACGTCACGTCGACGCTCGGCTTCGGCCCGCGCTGCTTCTGCGCGTGAAGCTTACGCTCGGCAATCAGAGTCGGGCAGCCGCACGGCCGGCCCTTGTCCTCGTCCGGTGACAGGTAGTTGAAACCGTCGCAGTGGTGCGTGAGTCCGACGCCCTGAACGAACATTTTGAACGAGGCGTCAACGCCGTCCGGCTCGATGACGATCGGAACGGACGGGGCGTTTGTGAGGACTTCGAGGTTGTCTTCCTTGTCCGTCTCCCACTCCTCCGGCTCACCGCCGAGCATGGCCGCGACGCGCTCGGCGACCGTGGGGTCTCCGGTCGTCACGCGCCACTCGTTCAGCGCCTCCGGCATCTTGTTGACGAGGCGGCCGGAACGGAATCGGCCGACGATGTCATCCGCGTACGCCTGACGTTCCTTCGGAGCGGCGTCGGGGTCGGCGTCCCAGATCCGGGCGAGGTTGTTCGTACCCAAGTCGTGTACCTCCGTGTGAAGTTTGCGTATCGGCGAGCGGTTCGTGTCTCGCTCACACCCTTGTTATGGGTGGGTGATCTTGGTTTGTGACGAACGACTTTCGAGATCTTTTAGCCAGCGTCGAGGACCCACACGGACGAGCCGTCCTCGTCCTCGCCGGCACAGCGGAGCCGGGATCCGTGTATACGTACACGGAGCTCCGCAGGGCCCCCGCCCCGGTCACGCTGGATCCGCGGGACGAACGGCCGACGCTCCCGCTGCGCAGCTTCTAGCTCATGAAGCGAGGCGTAGATGGGGCGGAGGTGAGATTCCAGCAGATCCCGCGGCGTCTCCGCGCACATGGTCTTGCCACGTACCGCCCGCACTTCGTCGGCGAATGCCTGAAGCCGGCGCAGTTCCGCGGACAGGGTGGCGATCTCGTTCGCGCGCATGTCCCACGCCTCCGCGCCGTAGGTGTAGGCGTCTGCCGCGCGTCCGCGGGCGGAGAGCCAGGCGAGGCGGAAGCGATCACGGCTCGCAATCATTGCGTTCAGCCGATGGCCGTTGAAGTGCGCCCACTCCTTGTAATACTCCGTGTCGAGACGCTGCTCCTTCAGCTCCGCCTTCAGGCGCGCTACCTCATCCCCCGCGTTGCGGATGCGTTCAGACATGCTTCTCCACCCCAAGAACGATCCTCATGGGCACCGCCGCCCCCATCTGTCGAGCCACGGCCCGCGACAGGGCGTCGTAGTACGGGACGAGTGCCGCCTCCAGGGCATCGGCCGACGAGGGGGCCGACGCGATCAACGCTCGTAGCTGAAGCGCCCGAATGTACCGGGACTTGGCGCGCAGCTTCTCCCGCGCCTGCTCCAGATCCCATGCCTGGCGGGCCACCTGTCGGTTCGCCCACGCCTCGCCGGACGACCAACTCTCGCAGCGCTCGCACCGCGCTGCGCGGCCGTGCCACGGCGTCTTGCGGAACTCGTCCCGCGGGCGGTGGCGGTGGCAGCCGGCGCAGAAAAGCGCCGTCCGGTCGGCAGGGTTGTAGTGGAGGCCCGTCACTTGATCAGCCTCCAGAGGTCCCCCGGCGTCACGTCCCCCGGGATCCGGTCGTCGTCGAACAAGTCGACTCGGGCCCGCCGGTACACCTCGTCGACGAGCTGTGAGCAGATCATGTGTCCTGTCGACGCCACGTAGTCCCGGAGCCAGCGGGGGCGGAGGCCAAGGTGGGCCAGGCCGATGGAGGCGTAGTCCAGGAAGCTGTACGGAGTTCCAACAAGGTTCGTCGCTTCCTCCGCCACCGTCACTCGCTGCGCAGCCGTCAGGGGTATCCGCCCTGTCGACCACGCCACGACGGGAGAGGCGTCCTCCATCGGGATCATCTCGGCGCCGCCGGGCATGGCTTGCACGACGTAACCGCCTCCGATGTAGACGAGCGCGTGATGTACGGGGGCACCGTCGCCTATGAACCACTGGCCGGCACCGACGAAGGCACCGGCCAGGCCACGGATGCGGGTGAGGGCGAAATCGCCCGGGAGTGGGGCGGTCACTGGCAACCCCCGAACACGAGCCGCAAGGTCGCGGACAGCCACTGTGCCGTCAGATGCTCCGCCACAGACGGGGACCACCCTCGTCGCTCCAGATCCGCGCGCATCCCGTCGGCCGCGTCAAACACGGGCTGAAGGCCGTTCACGGACGCCATGATGGCAAGGGCAACGGTGTGCCCGACGTCGTTCTCTTCGGTGTGCATGGGGCTACCTCCGGGGGTCGTGGTCACCGATGTACGCGCGGGCTGCCAGTTCGCTGGCCCGGTCCGCCAAGCGCGTGGTGAAGCCTTCGGCCGCAGCACGGCAGCACTTCACCACCGCCTCCGTCCCGCTCTCGTAGTTGCCAGGGAAGGTGATCGAGTAGGCCATCAGCTCCGAGCCGACGATCCGGCGTCGGCGCCGAACCTCCACCGTGATGCCCGACCGCGTGAACGGACGGACTCGATAGAAATGCCCCTCTGGCAGCTCCGGGGCGCCGGCGGCTACGAGGTCGGACATGCTCACGGCCGCTCCCCCAGATCCGCCCAGAGGTCGAGTGCAGGCTCCCAATCGTCCGGCTCACCGAAGTTCTTGACGAGCTGAAGCGCCCGCCGGACGAGCTCAAGTTCCGCGAGGGAGAGCTCGATGCCGACGTTGCCGGTGCTGACTACCTTGGCCATCAGTCCCCCACCTCCGGGTCAATCAGATCCGCCACAACGTCCCCGCCCTTGATCGCCCACCAGATGCTCCCGTACCGCTCGCGGTGAGCGGCACGGCGAATGTGCTCGCGCTGCCGCTCCGCCAGTTCGTGTGCGTGCTCGTCGAGCAGCCGGCGCAGGTCCCCCATGCGGAGCCCCGTCCACGGCGCTTCGGGGTAGATCCCGGTCGTCGCCGTGATGACAACCCGCTCGTCCGGGGAGTCGTCGTAGATCGCGAGGACGTGCGCCAGGGACTCCAGGGCGGACGTCGGCGGGTTGGGATGTGCTGCGAGGGTCCCGCGCTGCATAGGGTTCACTGGTTTTCCTCCATCAGCCGGTTCACTACGCCCATTCCGTCGACGCATCCGGCATCCCGCAGGGCACGCCAAACGTCGGAAAGGACATGTGCACGCAGGCGCTGCACGTCCCCCACAACCACGGCCACCCGGTCCCGTGTCACTGCCTTGACGATGCGTTCGTGTCGCTCGTCGCAGTACGCGCACTCTCCCGGCGACTGGTGAGCGACCGTGAGGGCTCGTGCGTCGTTCACCACGAGATCAGCCCCTCCGCCTCGTCGAGCAGCGCGCGGTAGTCGTCGGCCGACATGACGACCGTCGCCACGGTTCGGCCGGCCGCGTCGCGGACGTGAAGGTCGTACTCGATCCCGCGCGGGGTGATAGTGACGGTGGACCCGTCGGCGGTGTGGATGGTGCTCGACTTGAACATCTCTCCTCCTAGCTGTGGCTGCACGCACTCAGCCCCCGGTGCCGAAGCAGCCGGGGGCGAGGTGGTGCATGTGTGGTTTGCGCTATCGGCGGGCAGGCGCCTCAGGGACGTCGATCCGAAATCCAGTGCGTTGGCTTCCGCGTCCAGTCGTTCAGGTCGAGCGCGGGCGTCGATGCGTCGGTGTCGTCGAGGAAGAACCCGTCACTCGCGGCAGCCTGGATAGCCGCTTCGATCGCGAGGGCATGCTCTTCGAGGGTCATGCCTCGTCCTCCTTCAGGCGGTTCAGGAACGCCGCCGCCAGGTCAGCGGTCTCCGACGTCGTGTAACGGGCCACGCCCCACGCCTGCCCGGCACCGTTCCGGCGAAGGATGTGGAACGCGCCATGCTCCTCCCGCACGATGTATCGCGCTCGGTCGCAGCGCGCGACCCGCTCAGCCTCCAGGGCGGCGGTGTACTCCTCGTCGGTCATCGGCTCTCCTATCAGTGCGGAGTCGGGCACTCCCAACGCATGCATCCGTGCGTCCAGCAGTAGTCAGGACTGCGTTCGTTGGCCAGCGGACGCCAGGTCCAGCGGATGAGGTGGACAGTCACGCTGGCGACTCCTCGTCGGTCAGCTCGTGCGGAATCAGGAAGGCGTCGGCGCCGCCTCCGGGGCGGAACATGGCGCCGAGGTTGAAACGAGCGATCGTCGCGTAGATCCGCCGAGACGTGTCGTCTCTCCGGTCCCGCGCAAACGTCATGAGGACCCGCGTCAGCGCCTCGTAGGCGTAGACACGCTCCCGCTCTTCCGCCAGGCGCTTGGCGTTCCGGTCGCGGGCGGAAGCGGCGGTCACTGCCTCGTCGACGGCTTCGCGGCCAATCGCGGCATACAGCCGCTCGGCGTAGCCGTCGACCCTGTCAGCGGTGACGCCGGACCTCTCGACCCAGCACTTCAGCTCTACCAAGCCCTTCGGGTCCTTCACGCTGCCTCCCACTTGCCGGCGTCGTTGTGGTCGAGGGTGACCTTGAAGACGCTCCGGGTCTGCGTGTGGTAGATGCACACGCCCTCCGGGTCCATGAAGCCGGAAGCTGCGAACGAGCCGCCCCGCTTCAGCTCCGCCAGGACGTCAATGACGCGCGCATCGCTGAACGTCCCCGCGTCAAGCACCGGAACTACGGTGACCACGTCGCAAAGGTCCGACTGTTCCGCGCGGGAGTACATCGACGTACCCGACTCGCTGACCTCGTTCCACCGGGCCGTGTTGAACAGGCTGAACCGCCGCCCGTCGATCCCGTACCCGCGCTGAATCCCCTTCCCCCACCACTCGCCGAAGTGCGTACCGGGGCCAAGGATGTGCTCCAGGTCGGCCGTGTTGTCGTGGACCCACCGGGCAAAGCCGAAGTTGTCGTCATCCGGCGTGATGAGCCGGCGGCGGGACTGGGCAGCGACGCGGCCGTCTTCGGCGACGTGGATCGCGGAGTTCGTGCCGTCGATCTTCTCCGTGATCACAACGTCGCGGAAGAGCCTCGCCGTCTTCGGCCAGGGCGCGAACTCGAAGCCGTCGAGGAGCGCCGCGCGGGCGCGCTGCTCTGCTTTCTCCTGCAAGCTCATGGTCTCTCCTCCATGCAAGCGTGCGAGAGGGGCGCCCGGATGGACGCCCCTCATTACGTGTGCGGTGTGCGCTACTCGGGCCGGCGGAACTTCTCGGCGACGTGCACCGTGAAGAGCACACTCAGCATCAGGACGAGTGCCGCGCCGTAGCCGATGGCCGGTACGACGGGGAACGTCGCATGCAGCGCGCCCATGAGGAGCATCAGGATCCACGCGTCGGCAGGCAGGAACACCATGTTCGCCCCGAGCGCCGCGAGGGACGCCGCCGCGCGGCGCTTCTGTGCTTCCTCCGCGGTTTCGACGATCATTCGCCCTCCCCCATCAGGAATCGTGCGAACCGGTCGACGGCCGCGACCTTGTCCGACAGCGTGACTCCGTCCTGGTATCCGCGCGCGTTGGTGCTCATGGCTTCGACGTGATCCCGGGCCGCCTTCAGGGCGTCGGCACGGGACATCAGGGCAACATCCACGGGCCGCACTGCCATCAGTTCACGGAGGTTCTGGAGTCCCTCCTTCGCGGCCTCCACATCGCCGACGAGCAACCGCAGCACGTCGAACACGTCGTTCGGGATCTCTCCGTCGCCCTCGTACACCACGTACCGCTGCGCGTTGTGGAGGGCATCCGTCAGGTTCGTCACGCCGCCCTCCGCTGCGTCCCCGTGATCAGCTCCCCGCCGGAGAGAACCGGACGCTTGCCAATCACCCGCTTCTTTACCTCCCGCTCCCACTCGAAGGTGTGCCGCAGCGACTTGAAGTGGTTGAAGACTTCCGCGCCGCACTCGACCTTCACGAGCTGCCACCCCTCCGCGCGAACGTGGAGGACGGCGCCGCCGGACCACTCCGGCATGGGCACCGACTCGCCCGTCTCGGCGAGGATGATGCGGTCGGCGTAGCGGTAGGCGGAGAGCTGAAGGGCAACGCTCTCGTACACCGACTTGGACGTCTTCCAGTCGAGCCCGACGACCTCGCCGTCAATCTCCGCCACGGCGTCGAACGAGCCGGCGTAGCCGTGGGTGTCGGACCACACCGTCTCTTCGAGGTAGAGGAACCGTGGCTGTGCCTGCTCCAGAAACTCCCGGAACCACCGTACGTAGGGGCGCAGATCTACGTGGACGTGACGGTCGTTGACCGTCTCACCCCGTGCGAGGCGCTCGAAGATGTCGTGCGCAGCCGAGCCAAGATCCGCCGCCGCCGTGGACTTTCGTCGGTGCGCATTCTTCAGGTAGTCGATCGCGCCCTGAGGGTCGCGCTTGATCAGTTCGCTGACGATGTCCCAGTTCTCGACGGCTGCCTTCGCCGACTCCAGGGCCGCCCAGAACGTGAGGAAGTCCTTCGGCAGCTGCCCCACGACGCTCGTCACGCCGGGGACCTTGATCCGTCCGTCGTCCGGGTCCACGTAGAAGCGGGACCCCCCGCGCTGGATTGTGCTTACGCCTGCCATCCACCCTCCCTGTTTGGTCTCACACCAGGGTTATGGGTGGGTGATCTTGGTTTGTGACGGTCGACTTTCAAGATCTTTTGACGGGCCTCGTCGACCGCCCCCGGGAACGGCGCCGGGTCAAACCGCGGGCCAAAGTGACGAACTAACCCCCTGTTTCACCTTTCCTCTAACGCGTGTAGAGAGAAATGGAAACAGGGGGTTAGTTTGCTACTTTGGCCCCTGGTTTGACCCGGGGGCGTCGAGGACGCGGCCGACGAGGAGCAGCGTCAGCCGGCGGAGGCGCGGCGGATCTTGCGACGGAGCGCCGAGATTGCCGTCTGCATCTCGGCAAGCTGCTCGTCCATCCGGGCGCGCTGCCCGTCGGTCATGGAGCTGATGACGTCGGCGCTGATCTGGCTGATGACGCCGTGGGCACCCTGAGTCAGACGGAGCGTGGTAGCCACCGCGCGGCCGGACGTGTCAGGCTGCTGATCGGGGGCTCCGTCGGCCTCGTCCTGCGCCGTGACAGTCTTCTTTGACGCCTTCGCGGCGGGCTGCGCCGACGTGGCTACGGACGGCACCGTCGTAGCGGCTGCCAGTGCCAACGCGCGCTGCGCTCGGCTTGCCTTCGCGTTGGCCTCCGCCGGGCTGTCAGGGCGGAGCTCGTACGCTGCCAACTCCGCCGGCGTCAGCACGTCCCGGAGAATGTTCCCCACGTGGTAGCGCACGTTCGATTGCATATACGACAGGCTGTCCGGCGGCACATTGGCCTGTGCGTACACGTCCTTCGCCAAGGCCCGATACTCGTGCGACTGCCCGCGCCAGTCGACGCGGCCCTGAGTGTCGGTGCACTGTGCGCGGATTGCGATCAGAACGACGGCGATGTTCCGAAGCATCGTCGTTTCGCGGTTCTTGATGTCCAGATAGCCACGCGCGTACGCGGCTCCGCGTGCAACGAGCTCGTCGACGCCCTCGTTCTCCACGTCCTCCAGCGCCAGGACGGGTGCGGGCATCGGCGCCGGGGCAACCTTCCTCCGGCGGGCGGGGACTGACGAGGCAGGCATGCGTCTACTCCTAATGGACGGGTGGCACCACTGTAGCGCCGGGTAAGGGTGACCTGTCTAGGGCGCCCGGGGTTACGTGAACGATCCTTTACACACTCCGCAAACGATGGGCCCGAGGTTAAGGGTCGACTCGGCGATAGAGAAGGTGCGCGGAGGCTCACATTTACACTGCGCGCTCGTCCTCCCCTGGTTCTTGCGCTTCGGCCCCGTGCGGGTGGGCGGAAGCGAAGAGAGTGCAGCGGGGATGATCTCGTCGAGCAGGGTCACCGACGCTGCGTGTCGCTCTCGGGCCTCGTCGCTGAGGATCTGCCCAACGAATCCACGGTTGGCGTCGCGTGGCGTGCCTTCAGGCCGGGTGAGCCCAACCGTCTCCGCTGCCTTCTCAAAGACGCCGTTGTGGTAGGCCCCGCGACGTGCAGTGTCCTGCTCCCCGCGGATCCAATTCAGCACGTGAGCGGCTTCGTGGAGGAGTGTGGTCAGCACTTCCTCCGGCCCGCCGGCGACAGTCTCGGAGCTGATCGTCAGGTTCTGAAGCCGGTCGTCGATCAGGCTCCAGCGTTCCGGTCCGTGGTCAGCGGGCGGAGGAGTGGGCACTACGGAGATTTGCGCGTCCGGGAGCTCCGGTAGATCAGACCGCAGTGTGGTCCAGATCGACCGGATCGCCCCGGTTAGCGCGGTTGGCGAGGTCGGCATGATCACGAGGGTACGCGTCCCGTCTGTGCGCCCGGCATCCTCCGTGTATACGTACACGGAGCCGGGAGGGACAGGGGACACCGTTCACCCATGTGGCGGACATCTTATCGCGGAGAGTGTGCCGTAAATCACAGATCGTCGATCTTGGGTTGCCACGTCCAAAAGCCCTCCACGCACCTGCCCCGGAAACGCAAAAAAGCCCCCGCTCTCCCTGGGGAAAGCGGGGGCTCGTATTCCTAATTGAAAGGCTCAGTGTCGGCGAGGAGCACCGTCAGGGCGTCGACGCCGCGAGCCTCCAGGGACTCCCGGAGGAACTGCCACGGGTCGCGGTTGGACTTCGACAGGTTGCACGTCTCGCAGGCGGGGACGAGGTTCCAGACCGCGTGAGGGCCCGGGGTGCCGTCCTCGTCGGCCGGCGAGAGCGGGTAGAAGTGATCGACATGGAGCGGGGCAGCGGGGCCGTGGCAAAAGAAGCAGTCGTAGAGGTCGAGGTCTTCCCAGTCGGCGCGGAGGTCGGCCGGGGTGAAGGGTTCGACGGTGGCGGAAGCTTTGCGGGCACGACGTCGACGTGCCCGTTCTGCTGCGCCCCCGGGATTGGTGGCGTGCCATTGCCGGTTATGTTCTGCGGCACGACTGCGGTTGGCGGCATGCCAGCGGCGAGAGTATGCGTTCTCCATGTCCCGGTTCGCCTCATGGTGGCGACGTCGGTCTTCGAGCTTTCGCTCTCGGTTTGCGGTGTACCACTCCCTTTGGCACCGCTTGCACTGAGACTGCTTCCCGTCGCGCTGGTTTCGGCGGTCGGTGCTGAACATCCCCAGCGGCCTTGATTCTTTGCACTTCGTACACGTCTTCTCTGCGATCTCATCCACGGCGCATCTCCTCCTACGCCGAAAGCCCCCTGGCTCCGGAGAACCAGGGGGCTCGGTACTACTCGGCCGGTGTCACTCGGCTCCGCGTTGACTCGCCGACGACGACCGGCAGCACGACGGCGCCTATCGTCGCGGCCGTCTCCGCCCATCCGCTGACGTCCGTCCCCAGATAGAGGCCGGCGGCGAGGATGGCGGAGAGGAGCGCCGCTCGGAGACGGACCGGTTCCTGTCCGGCGTAGATCTGAAGCCAGACGTACGCGCGAAGGGTGGCGTCATTGACGGCCGTCGTAAGGCACGTCCAGTGCTTACGCATTCAGTTCCTCTCAGAAGCTCATGGAACGGTTCTCCTGGCGCCGCGACTCGGCGCGGAGAATCCTGTCTGCGACGAGCCAGGTCTCCCGATGGAGGTCCGCCACGGACCCGTTGTTGATCAGGACGTGGTCCGCATCCTCCGTCCCGAGCGCGCCCTCCGACTCGTGGTCGAGCTCCGGCACGTCGGGGCGGTGGATATAAATCAGGTGGAAGCCGGCGCGCCGCAGGCTCTCCGCCTCGTTCGGGTATCGGACGTCGGTGATCACCGCCGGGCGCCCGGTCGTCCGGTTCACCTCGTCGGTACGCGCCAGACCGGCGCGGAGCCAGATCTCCGGGTCGATGCCCCGGATGGAGGCGCCCAGTTCCTGGAGGATGCGGCGGCCCTCGGGGTACCGGTCCTTGATGCCCTCCCACCCAATGGTTTCGAGGACGTGCGAGACCCGAATGTCCCCGCCAATGTGGCTATACCCGATCACCGGGTCTACCCGCAGCGCCGCCGCTTTGAGCGGGTCCGCAAACGCTACTCGCTCGTAGCCCCGGTTCTCGCAAAGCCAGTGCCCAACGGTGTCCTTGCCTACCCGCGCCCGCCCGATCAGTCCGATGTTCATCCGTCCCTCTCCCCTGCTCGACAACGTCTCACAGGGGTTATGGGTGGGTGATCTTCAGTTGTGACGATCGACTTCAAGATCTTTACAGCGGAAGTACCGGAGCCAGGGCGCGCACCATCCACCGGGCAAGCTCCGCGTGGCCCACGTCCGTCGGGTGCACCCCGTCAGCGCCGATGACCGTCGCCACGTTCGCCGTGGTGACGAATGGATTCTGCGTGCTGACGACGGTCCCCGCCCGGTTTCGGGTCTCGCCGGACACCAGGGAGACGTACGGAAGAGATGCAGCCGCAGCCGCTTCCCGAAGCGTCGTATCCGTGGCGCTGATACTCGCCGCCGGCGTGGCCGTGGGGGCGATCGGGCCGACGACGACGATCTGAGTCTGAGGGAGCGCCGTCTTCGCCGCGGAGTACAGTGCCGCAGCCGCCGACGAGATGACGCTCTGAGTGCCCGACGCGTCGTTGTACCCACCCTTGATGACGAGCATGTCCGGGTTGTACGCCACGATGTCGGCCGCCAGGCGGTCACCGAAGACAGCGGACGTGCTCGCCGTGATGTACCCCGTGCCGCCTCGTCCCTGCTCCCACGCGTCCGTCACGCCCATCATGCGCGCAGCCTTGTAGAGCCACGTGCCCACGCCCATACCCGAGTTCTGCGTCGAGCCGTCCGTGATGGAGTCACCGAGCACCATCAGTCGGCCGCGCGTCGTCACCGGGCGCCACAGGGTGTAGGTGCTGCCGATGTAGATGCCGCCGAAGGGAACGTTGTAGACGTCGAACCGGATCCGTCGAACTGCCGACGAGCCGAGGGCCACCTTCAGCATGTGGCCGGACCCAACCGTCGTCCCTCCGACAAGCTGCGTCGTCGCCGTCACCGGGCGGCCGTCGATGGACAGGCGGTAGGCGGACGTCGTCGCCGACATGTACTTGAACCGGAGCTCGATCTCTGGTGCGTCCGTGACGAACTCGAACGCCCATGAGTTCTGCGGCGTCGCGTAGGTGTGCGGGTAGCGCGACGTCGGGAGCGCGTAGTTCGTGTCCGGGGCGGACGCGCCAATCGCAAAGTCGGTCGCGCCCAGAAACAGGAAGTCGCCGCGCACATCGGAGCCGCTCAGCGTCACCAGCGGAGGAGCATACTTGACCGCCCCTGAGATCGTGCTCGTCGTCGTCTGCGTCGTGGAGATCGTGGGGGCAGAGCCGGAGTAAAGCGGATCTGCGAGCGCCACGTCCGGGATCCCTCCACGCCGGATGGCCCGGGGCGAGAGGGAACTCAGGGTTCCCTCCGCCGTGGTCATTCGTGTCGTCAGGGAGCTCACGCTCGATGCCGTGGCGTACGCAGCGTCAGCCCGAGCAACTTCCGCGGACATGGCGCCGTCTGTGTAGCTTGCGGCTGCGGACGTTGCGGCGGACTGGGCTGCGGCAGCTGACCCAGCCGGGTCCGCGCCAACGTCCGCGGCGTCGAGGACGACGGCACCCGTCAGGCCGTTCACCGACGTGATCAGCCCGCCGCCTCCACCGCCCAGGGAGTGGCCGGACGGCCAGGCGCCGGCCGCCTTCGGGCCGTAGATCGCCCACGCTACGGTGTCGATCCAGAAATCGCCGTTCGCGCCGTCACCCGCGGACGGGGCCGTCGTTCCGGACAGGATCGTCCGGCCATTCGTCCCGGACGGGCCCGCGGGGCCAACCACAGGGATGTAGTTGCCCGCGGAGGGATCGGCCGGCGCGATGTCCGCAAGATTGACCGTCGGCGTGCCCTGCGGGAGCAGGATGGAATAGGTCCGCGACGACACGTTCACGAACTTCTCCGTGACCGTGTACGCCCAATCCGTCGGCTCCGAGTTGGCGTTGTCCGTCGCGATCAGCGTCGCGGTGAACTGGCCGGCGTCGTCGAGCGTGACCGTCACCGCACCTGCCGCGATGACGTCGGCACCGGAGAGGGTCAACAGCGCCGGAGCGCTGATGGTGACCGTGCCCGCGAGGGGCGTTCCGTCCGGGTGGACGTAGCGCCCCGCAAGGGTCACGGTGGCTATGCCGGGTGGCATGGGCATTAGGTGTCACCTCCAGGGGGCGGCTGCCGGCCAATGAGCAAGTGCTCGGCGTCGTGGCCCGCCTGCCATTCACGGATGCGTGCGACGTCCTCGCGGACCCCACCGAGATCCGTGCGCATCGTGTCGACGTCGTTCCGAAGGTCTTCCCGGACCGTGCCGATGTCGCCGCGCAGGTCGTCACGGATGTCGTCGATTCGCTGGTGAACCGACTCCTTCAGGCCGTCGAGCGCCTCGCGAGTTGCCGCACCCTCCGTAGCCACCGCGCCGCGGGTCCGCCGATGGACGAGGAGCACAGGAACCACAGCAGCCGCCACCGTGGCGACGGCTGCGATTAGAGCGAGCAGGATTTCCATCAGGCGCGCACCGTGAATCCGTGCTTCGCGCCGAGCTTCGTCAGCGACGTCTTGCCGGGCCGACCGTCAGCAGCCTGGCCAGGCTCGCGGCCGTGGAACCCACAGCGCTCCTGCCACCCGCTCATGGCGGTCCACGTGAGGGAGCCATACGAGCCGTCGGACGCGTACTGAGCCGAGAGCAGACCTTCCTTGCGGAGCGCCGCCTCCACGATCTTGACGTCAGCCGGGCTCGTCGTCCCGCCCTGCGGAAGCTTCGGGTCTCGGTCCGCCGCTCGCTGAAGGGCTGACAGAGAGACGCTCGGCTTCGTCGGCGTCGGAGGCTTGGGCTCTACGGGAGCGCCGGCCGCCAGGAGCGCGCGGACGTCGATGTTGCCCGGGTCCCAGTGATCATTACCCGGCGCGTTGCAGTGGCCGAAATGCCCGCCCTGCGTCGTCCACACCTTTGCGGACCGGTTCGAGTTGTCGCTGTAGCTCTGCGCCAGGGCGCCCGCCGGCCAGGCGTCGGGGACGCCCCACGAGCGGATTGCGCGTATCAGCGCTCGGAAGTTGGGACCGGGCCTCCAATACTCGGTGAAGGGCTTCGCAGCACGGGCGAGTACCTCAATCTGGATACACGCCGCGCCCGTGCGGTTCGTCCGGATCCCTGTCGCGTTCCGGAGCGCACGCGCGCTCTGGTTCAGCGGACCGTACTGCCCAAGCCTGTCCGTCGTGGGGTCATAGAGGATGTGCGGCTCGGAGGCAACGGCAATGAGGTACGCGCCGACGCTCTTGAACGCAGCGTCCCCCGCCCCGCTCTCCGTGGTGTGCCACACGGCCCGTGGAGGAGCGCCCGGGGTATCCATCGCTCCGCCGATGCTGCCGTCCCCCAGCCGCTCCGCTTCCTTGATCCATATCTCACCCATGGGGCTTCTCCTGTCTCTGGGCATGAAAAAAGCCCCGTCGCTGCGGGGCGTGGTCTTTGTGAAGGCGGGTCAGATAAGCGAGTACCGGACGACGTCGAGGCCAACCCAGTTCGGTGTACCGGCGCCGGCGGACTCGGCGGGAATGATGACGATCACTTCTCCGTCCGGCTGGATCTCGATACGCGCGTATAGGTACGACGCCCATTCGGTCGTTGTGATGAAGAACCGGGGATGTGGCGGGCGCGCAATGGTCGGCATGTTGGCAATGACGAACGGCGCGTTTGTGGGGAGATCAGTATTCCCGGAGTTCTGCACCTGCCCTCGAAGTTCGACGGTCTGATTCACAATGCGGTACGCGGGACTTCCGGCCCTTGCCGTGTAGCCGGACGCATAACTGATCGGGATCCAACCGCTTGGGGTAATCGTCACCCATGCCGTTCCGTCAAAGATCTCTTTGCGTTTTTCCGCCTTGAGAAAGCACTCCATGCCCGCAACGGGAGACGGAATCGTCGCCGCCCGCGCGTTGGCGTCGTCAAACACCATGTTTAGCTTGGGGACGGCGGCGCTGACGAGGTTCCCCATAGCCGACTCGATGTTCGGCGGGTCGCTCAGGTGAGGGTACGGAACGTTCTGATCGAGCTCGTCCACGCCGGGCATTTCTTCTCCTGTGGGTTTCGTATCAAGATGCGGTGGCCCCAACGACGAGCCAATTTCCGTCAGCGTTGACGGTTACCATGACGTGGTCTCCGACAGTGGGCGTGTAGTGCTTCAGCCGGCGGACCCTGAGAGCGGGCCCTGTCGCCGTGCTGATATCCACCGTGCCGCCCGTGTTGACCACGTCGACGGTCGCCAGGAACCACGCGGACCCGCGCTGTACAACGGCGTCCGCTGCGGCGCGCTGCACCGCGTCTACCAGGCGTGTCACTCCTCTTCCTTCCCCCCGCGCAGGGTGATGGAGGACGAACCGGCTGCTGTCAGCGGGATCGTCAGCGACTGGAGGATGAACAGGTTCCGACGTCCCGCGTAGCGCAGACGGATACAATCTCCGGGCTCCAGAGCCGGATTAGGTGCTGCAGCTATCGCCGTCTGCACATTCGGCGCCGTAGCGTCGAAGAGCATGGAATCTGCTGCTGCCTCGCATGCGCCCACTGACGTGAGGAGTGCCGACGAGTAGAATCTCGGCACTCGACCGAACGGGCCGCCCCACCTCGTCGGACTGGCAGGGTCATCGTCGTACGAAATAGCGCTTACCGGCGGCGTGTCCGACGCGGTGTTCTCGCCCGACGCCACAACGGCGTTGTAAACGGCCGTTCTTGAGAGCGTTCGGGCCGCGGACATGAGCGTTCCGCCCTCCCCCTCCGCAATGTCCCAAACAACCGCTGAAGTGAGAGGAGTAGGAACATCGGCAACAACGAATCGGTTCGTCGCATCGCAATAGATTTCCGCGTTCATCGCGCGGGCAACTTGCGCAACGGCGTCCCAACGGTCACCCTGCGAATTCCAGTCCGCGACAGCACAGGCCGGGTTGCGGTTATCGTGCGTGGCGTTCACGATAACAGCATCCGGAAGCGTCTCGCGGATCAGAAACTCGATTGCGTTCATGCACGTTGAATGCCCGCGCGTCGACGTCGGCTGAAGGAACCGGTCGTCCTGAATTGAGACCTCAGCGCTCTTGCCAGTCAGCGTGATCGGACCCATGTGAACGTCCGCTGCCGGCTCGTCGATTCGGAAGGTCCCGAGGGTGACCCATTCCGTCCCGCCGTTCAGGGCGATTCCCCGCTTCACGACGAGCTCTTGCCCGTAGACAGCAAGCGGGTCCGAAGGGTCCCATGGCAATAGCTTCAGGTCGGGCACCGTAAGGGACAGGCTCCGGCGCACTTTCGACCCGCGGTCGAGGGTGACGGATCCGTCGGTGACCGGGATGTCCGGACGGATGAGCGCGCCGTCGTAGTACGCGTCCACCCGGACAGCCATCCGGTGCGACGTCGTCAACGCCTTGCGGAAGTTGGCTGTCGTCGTCTGCATCAGCCTGCCTCCCCCGAGAGCACTCCGAGCCAGGACCCATAGGTCGTGAGGATCTCCAGCCAGTCACCGCCCTCCGTCTCGACCGTCGCCCATGTGCGGGCGGCGGAGCCGACGAGACCGCCGATCGGCCGGTCAACCTCCGTCAGCGGGATGGACCATGCGCGGTCGCTGTAGTCGGCCCACTGGACGATGTGAGACTCCGTGACGTCGCCGACTTGGACGTACACGTCGCGCTCAGACCACGCGTCGGGCCACTGGACTAGCAGCGTCCCGCCGGTCTCCAGCAGCCACCACAGACGGTCTACCTCGTCACGAGTGGCCGTGACGACAGTCATCGTCCCCTCGCGGCTCGTCCGGATATCGGAAATCACGATGGGAGTCGTCCGGCCGGTGACCCTGTGGACTCCCTGTCGCGCGCTCCTCGTCCAATCCGGCATGGTCTGCACAACAAGCGTGCACGCGCGGGCGGGCTGAACCGGATCCTTGACTACGATCTCCGTCGATCGTGGAGCCGGGAGGGTGACGGGACGTGAGTTGGCCCGGAGGTACGCCGACCCCGTGAAAGCGCGGACGAGGTACCGCACGGGCACACCTAGCGGGGCCTCGTAGTCCTGCGCGACCGCCAGGTCCCCCGTGATCGGGACCGCCGTCATGTCGCCGGTCTCTCCGCGGACAGCCGTCATGGCGCCGTCGTCACGCAGGCGCCAGAGCCCATAGTGAGTGTGGCCTCCGGTAGTCAGGCCCTGGAGGTCGATCTCTGCGCCGTACGCGCCGGGGATCACGTCGGCGACGACGCCGAGCCCGCCGGGGGTGACGGCCATTTCGTCGAGGTAGTACGTCGACGAGCCCGGAGTAAGGATGCGGAAGCCAACCCGGAGCGACGCTGCACCGTCCGGCGCCACGTCGGACCCGACGAGGGCATACCACCCGGCGTCCGCCGCCGTGGTCCAGCGGTACGTACCCGTGTCGATCTCTACGCCGTCGCTCGTGTACCACGTGAACAGGACGTCAATCAGCAGCTCACCCGCGAGGGCTCCGTGATAGAGGTACGTCGACCCGCGGTAGGCGTGGCGCGGCGTGACCGGCACGGGCGTTGCGAGGCGGACCGTAGCGTCGGGGCCCGTCGTCGTCACCGCCAGAGAGGCAACTCCCTGGATTCGCTCTGCGACGCTGCGGGCAATGGTGCAGCCGGTCGCGGTCCACGATGACACACCGACTTCGGATGACTGGGCGGCGTAGCCCAACAGCGAGTCTGCGATGACCGGCGCCGGGAGTAGGGCAAGCATGTCCCACAACCAGACGTGGCCGGCTCCGGTGGCTGTGGGGGCCAGGCTAAGTTTTGCCTGCGTTGCCCCGACGGGCGGTTTCCCGACAACCGTCATCCTCGTCCACCCGGTCGTGGGGACCGAGGGCCAGTGCTGCACAGCACTCGACAGGTAGCCGTCCGCCGCGTCGTACCAACGGATCTCAATGTCGACGTCCGATGACGTCGCCGGCTTCACCATGGCGTGCGCCACGTACTCCGTTGAGTTGCTCACCGACACGAAGGCACTCCGCGTGACCCTGGACAGCCCGGACGCAGCGGCCGTCTGGCGGAGGCTGTACCAACCCTCAAATGCGTCCGGCTGCACGCGGTCGACGCTCGCGTTCGTGATCGTTGCCCAGCCGAGTGCATCCGCCTCCAACGAAGAGACGTTGTACGAGTACAGATTGCCCGGGACCGCGTTCGGCAGGCCGAGCGTCATGACGTCCGCCACGGCCACGGCGCCGGCCGAGAGGCCAGTCACCGTGACCGTCAGAGCCGCGTAGGCGGCGCCGGCCGGAGCAACGCCGATCACCTGCGGCGGCGGGGTGTTCCACGCCGTGGAGTTGGCCAGCGTCGTGGCGTCGCCGGTCGTCGACGAGATCGGGGATCCGCCCACGGATCCGGCGTACCACGAGATCGTCACGGAGGACGTCCGGCCGGAGGCAGCAACGACGTTCGCGAAGAACGCGTACGCCTGATACCGCTCCCCCGCTACGACCGGAACACGGGTTGCGGTCGTAGCGGAGACGGTCCCGGAAGCAGTCGCTGTCATCCCCAGCGAGCGCGAACCCTGGTAGAACCGGGTGGAGTGCGACAACGTGGTGTTGCTGCCTGCAGTCCACCCGGACGTGTTGGTTTCGACGCCGCTGGTGTTCGCGCTGAGCAGGTTCGAGGGAACGCTCATCCGCCGTCCCCTCCCTGCTCACCCCGGGCCGGCTCGGCCGCAGAGTTGGGCGGAGGCTCGACAACCGGCGCCGTGTAGACCGGGATCTCCGGCGCCGGCTCGTCGATGGGCGGCGCTTCCGTGCCCGGCTCGTCCGGGGTGGGCTCGTCGGGCATCAGAACCGCCTTCCTGTGTAGAGCTGATCAGCTGCGCGTGCCTCGCGCTGCGTGATACGTACGTCGACGATGTCCGTGATCTCCCGGTCACCGACGTAGACATGCACGTCGGCGTAGAGCTGAGTCGGGCCCGTCTGTCCGCCGCCCGTCATCGTCGACATCTGCCGCGCGAGCGACGCGGAGTCCGTGGCGCTGTAGACCTGCGTCGGGGAGAGGAAGCGCACGAGCTCTGGTCCGTGCTCGCCGACCCACGCGAGTTCGCCGATGCCTGGCAGTCCGCCGGAGGCGTAGCCACCGGGTCGGTCGTAGGCGCGTGGCAGGGAGCCGTAACGCGAGAGTGCGTAGCGCATCGAGCTGTAGATGTTCGCGATCGGGTCGACGCTGACGCCGTGGAGGAACGGACCAACGCGCCGCATGGCGCCGGCGTACGCCTCGAACGTCGGCCGGATCACCTGCATGAGACCCGTGCTCGGAGTGCCGTTCCGGGCGTTCACATCCCAGAGGTTCACCGCTCGCGGATCTCCGCCGGATTCCTGCATCATCCGTCGGAGCGTGGTGTTCGCCATGCTCTCCGGCTGACCGACCATGCTCAGCGCACGGAGGACGGCCGGACGCCACCGGGCCACGCCGGATCCACCGTCCCCTCCCCCACTCGCGGCGAGGTAGGTCATCGGGTCGACAGGGCGGCCGTTGACGCGCGCTTCAAGGTGAAGATGCGGGCCGGTCACGTTGCCCGTCGCGCCCACACGGCCGATGTTCTGGCCCTGGCGGACGGTGTCGCCAACCTTCGTCACGATCTCCGACAGGTGTGCATACAGCGACTGAATGCCGCCACCGTGATTGATCATGACGTGGTTTCCGTACGGGCCTCCGCCCGTCGCCATGGACACCTTGCCGCCTGCGACAGCGCGGACGAGGGTGCCGACAGCCGCCGGGAAGTCGAGACCGGTATGGCGGCCCGACGACCACATGCCGCCAGCCTGCCCGAACGGGGTACCCATCTTGGCGTCGACGGGCATCCCCCACGCTCCGCCTCCGCCGCTGAAGGAGAACCACTCCAGGGCCTTGGCCTTGAGTCCGGCGAGCATCTTCATCGGCATCTTGCCGACGGCCTGCGCGAACGGGTTCTGTGCGAGGGACTTCAGCTTGTCCCGGACGCCGCCGGTCAGCTCGTCGAAGAGCGCGGCAGGGTCCGTCAGTGCGTCCCATCCGCCCTTCAGGACGTCGCCGACCTTGGAGGCTCCGCCCTTGATCCAATCGACGACGCCGCCGTCCTTGAACGCCGGCGTGCCCGCGGAGATCGCGCGCTGAACGCCGCCGACACCGCCGGAGCGGGCGGCAGCGTTCCACGAGTTGATCCGGTCCGCGCCGACAGCCCGCGTCCACTCCGGCCGCATGATGGCCTCGCCACCGCCGACGGCGATCAGACGGTCATCTCGTCCCGGGGAGTAGCCGGACATGATGCCGCCTGTGTGGAATCCCTTGAACTCGTCGAGGGTTCCGACTCCGGTGATCTTCGCAACGGCGTTCCAGACGGGAACGATGCCCTTGTTGTAAACGATCTTCGCAATGAACTCGACAGGCGCCTTCGCGATGCCTGAGATCTGATCCCACGCTCGCTTGATGTTGTCTTTCTGGGAGTGGAATGCGTCGCCGAGCATGTCGAGCAGGGAGCGCAGGTTGTCTATCTGCGGCTTGACTCCCTTTTCGTACAGCCACTTCGCCTTGTCCCCGATTTCCTGGAATGCGGGACGAATCCATTGCTCCCACACCTGGCGAGCCACAGAGCCGAGTAGGCTGAACTTCGCCTGAATTTCGCGAAAGGCGGGCTTAATGGCGACGTCCCACAGCCACATGGCGAGATCGCCGATGGCGCGGAACGCAGGCCCAAGAGCCTTATCCCAGAGCCACAGCCCGATTTCGCCGACCATGCGAAACGCCAGGTAGAGCGGCAGGAGCAGGATCGTCCAAAGGACGGTCCACATGAAGCGACCCGCTTCCCATATGAACTTGAAGGCGGGGGCAATGGCCTTTTCCCAGAGCCAGACGGCAATGTCTCCAAGCCCCTTTATCGCCCACCACAGGGCGGCGAATACAGGCTTCAGGACATAATCCCAGAGGAAGAGCGACGCCGCCTTGATTCCGTTCCACGCCACGTCCACAGCGTCACGGAACCATCCGACATTCTTGTACGCCCAGACGATGCCGGCTGCTAGTGCGGCGACGGCAGCGACAATAGCAATGATCAACGGAACGATACCCGTCGCCCAAAGAGCAGAAGCCCATGCCCACGTTGCCGTGGCTGCGCCTCCAGTGACAAGCGCGTAAATGCCCATAGCGGCTTCGTAAGCGAACATTCCGAGGGCTATTGCCTTTTGCGCAAAGTACAGACCCCAGATGACTTGAATCACCCCGGGTGCATTCGTCGCGAGCCAGCTCAGCCCTTCAATCACAGGAGTGAGCACGGCGAACATGATCTGCGAGAGCGGCGCGAGTGCCTGCCCGACGTCGACCGCAGCCGTCAGCAAGTCGCCCAGGAACGCCCCCAGTCCCGGCGCCGTGTCCTTCACATAGGCGAGGAACCGCTCAAAGTCCGGGCTGCCCCGCAGGCTCGTCCCCCACTCCGCGAAGCGCTCAGTGATCGAGTCCGACCGGGAGACGATGCCGTCGAGATGCGGGAGGAAGGCGTCGACGATGCCGGCCGCACCCTTGAAGACGTTGCCGATGGCCACGCCGAGACCGACGATCGCCGGCTCCGCGCCGTCCCGGACCCCGGCCTTGAACCGGTCCCAGAACGGGGACTTGAGCTCTGTGGACGCCTTGTCCATCAGCGTCTGAATACCGCGGGACGCTGCGATCACGAGATCGGAGAGACCCGGGAGTGACGCCTTCGCGGCGTCGACGGCACGGGTGAAGATCGGAAGGGTGTGAGGCTGAAGACTCTTCTGCCACTCGTCGTACGCTGCCTTCAGGCCCTGTGGGCCGGCTATCGAGTCGTAGAGCGCGCGCTGAGTCGGGGACAGCTTCCGGAGCGCGGCCTCGTGCTCCTGCGCCTTCGTCGTCGCCGTTTCCGTCGACTTCGAGGCGTTCAGCCGGGCGGACGCGACGCCGCGTTCGGCGGACTCGATCGCCTCCGCGGCTGCTGTCTGCGCGGCAGCTACGTTCTCCACGGCGTCCGCTACGCGCCGCTGAGCGTCGGCGACGGACTGAGCCGCGTCGGCCTGTGCCCGCGCGGACGCGCGCTGTGCATCGGCCAGGGCCTTCGTCTGGTCGCGGACGGCGCGCTGAGCGTCGCCCACGCGCTCCGTGGCGGAGCGGACGGCCTCGTTGCCTTCCACGCCGGCGTCAGCCTGTTTCTTTGCCTCCGCCTGAAGGTCGGCATAATCGCGCTTCTGCTGAGCGGCAGATTGGACGGCTTGGTCATACCGGAGCTGCGCCTCGTCGCGTTCGAGCTGAGTTGCCTTCGCGCCCTTGGCCCGCACGGCCTGAAGCTCTTCCTCGGCACGACGCACGCGGAGAGCCGCCTCGCGCTCGTCGAGGGCGCCCTCCGTGAGCCGGTCATTCAGGTCACGGAGCTGACGGGCTGCTTCGGCCCGTGCGTCGGTTAGATCCTGCTCGGCCCGCTGTGCCGCGCGCTGCGCGTCGGCGAGGGACTCCTCCGCACGCTCGACGGCTTCCGCAGCCTGGCGCCGCTGATCTGCCGCACGCTGCGAAGCCTGAGCGGCGGCGCGTTCGGCGTCCTCCACCTGACGGTTCGCGGCCGCGATCGAGCGGGCGCCGTTGCGGTGCGCTGCCGCAAGTGAGTCTTGGGCGCTGGCCACCTGAAGAGCCCGTTGTGCCGCCTGAACACCCGCGTTAGCCCCGGAGGTCGTGGCGCGCGTGCTGTCCTCCTGCGCTGCCTTCTGCGTCTTCAGCGCCTCCGAGACACCCTTGATCGCGGGGACAGAGGCCAAACCGAACGCGCCGAGAGCGCCGCCGGCGGCCGTTGCCATGGTGACTACGGCGCCGAGACCGGCAGCCAGAGCGGGGCCGACGGGGATTGCGGCGATAGCAAGTACCTGAGCGGAGAGGCTGAAGAGCGCCGACCGCGCGGCGGCCGTGTCCACGTCGACGTTGATCGTCGGGTCCGTGGCGTCAACCGCCCGTATCTCCGCGGCGATTTCCGCCAGGGCTGCGCGGGCGGTGGCGGTGTCGGCGCGAACGGACACGTCGGCGTGCGAGGCACCGAGCCGCTGAAGCTCTGCGTCGAGCCGGCGAATCTCCGCGGCTGCCGCCTCCGTCGAGACATCGATGCCGATCCGGCGGCTGCTGAGCTGCTCCAGGCGGGCACGGATACGGGCAAGCTGCGCGTCCACCCCGGTGTCAGAAAGGCGGACGTCGAGCCGGGGCATTGCGCGGAACGCGACTTCGAGCCGGCGCCGGAGCGACCGGGCGAATGCACCGCCCGTGTCGTCGCCCTGCCGCCCGGCGGCCCGGGATGCTGCCTGTCCGCCCTGCTGCACTGCCTGAGGGATGGCAACGCGGATGCTGTTGGCGATCGCGTCGCCCATCCGTTCCCCCGCTTCGCGGCCCACGCGGTCAGCGATTGGAAGCACCATTGCCCGGAGGCGGTTGTGGAAATTGGGGACGATCGGCACGACGTCGACGGCCGCGCCGCCGACAATGTCCAGATCCGCCATTATGCCTCCATCGGCTGTTCTCTCAGCCGCGGGTCGAGGGCGCGGCGCATCTCATCCGTCATCCCTCCGCCCGTCCGCTGTGCGGATGTTGGGGGCACCCCTGGACGGGGTGTCGGGTGGAACTCCGGCGGCTTTCCGCCGGCCGCTGCAATAGCGACGTACCGGCTCAACATCAGCTCGTCCCGGATGGCGGCGAGCATCATCTCTGTGGCGCTCCACTGGCCGAGATCCGGCCGGTACTCGCCGTGCGCTGCCACTTCGTCGGCCCCAACAGCGTTGCGGATCTCCGTCTTCGTGGCCGACTCCGGGGGCAAGTGCTCGACGAGCACGCGCAGGCGCCGGAGGGAAAGCCGCCCACGATAGACGTCAAGTAGGTCTATCCCTCGCCAGGCGAGGTCAGCCTCTAGCGCTTCCGCGTGCGAGTCGAGGACGGCGAGGGTCGACCAGACTTTCCCGGTGCCTCTCCCACGGATTCCATGGCGGCCGTTGTGAACGTGTTGATCTCCTCGAACGTCGCATCGAGCTCGACGAACGTCTCCACGTCGTCCGCGTGCAGAACGCCGGCCGCCCACGTGTCGTAGTCCGCCTCTCGCAGAGCTCGGAGGTAGGACGGGCGCCATGCGGTGATCGGCTTGATCCGCAGCTCGACGCCGCAGAGTTCGGCTGTGCCGTACGCCTCCGACGCCTCGTTCTCCTGGGCCTGAGCGGGGGTGGTAGCAGACATGCGCGGGTCTCCTAAGTCGTTGTGGGCGCGGGTCAACAGTGCGAGTGAGCGGGGCCCGGACCCGCGCAGATACGGGCCCCGCTGGAACGAGGGTTACGCGGGGAAGAACGCGGTAACGTCCACGCCGCCATATTTGATGAAGCGCTTCACGGCTGCCGCGTTCGAGGCGCCCTTGAAGAACTTGAAGGTCATCTGAACCGGCATGACGTCGGTCGTCTGCGGCTGCTCGTCGCCGCGTTCCGTGACCTTGCCGTTCGGCATGTAGAAGCGCATGCGCTTGTTGCCGTCCATCGTGTCGAAGATGAAGGCGTACCGAAGGTCGCTCGGCTTGTCCGGGAGGTCGTACGAGGCGACATCGGTCGTCGGCTCCAGGCCGGCAACAGCCACGTTGTCGTACAGCGCCCGGACGAGCGGATTCAGCCCCTCCAGGAACGTGACCTGAACGGACTTCGTGGACTTCGTCATGAGCGTGCGGATCGGCTCCAGAGAGCCCGCCGCCTCGATGTCCTTCGTCTCCTCTTCGAGCTTGAAGAGACCGCCCTCAGTCGTCACCCAACCGAGATTCGTCCACCCCGTAGCAGGGTCGGCGAACGCCGCCGGAGCCGCCGTGTTCGCAGCTGCGGCGTACACGAGATAGTCAGTTGCGCCGAACGTCAGATCGGCATTGCGGGTATCCGCCATGAGCCCTCCAGGGCATGCGAAAGACCCGAATGCCGACGGCAATTCGGGTCGAATGTCAGGGGGTTACGCGTCCCGGAGGCTCACGGAGTACGCGGCGCCGCGACGGTGCACGGCCGGATTCGCCCACGGCCGGCGGGAAGGGCCGGAGGTGCAGCGCACGCCGCGGACGACCGCATCCGGGACGGACCCGTTCAGGAAGAGCAGGGCATCCCGCACGCTGTTCGCCAGGGTGCGTGCCTCATCCGCTGTGGCTGCGAAGACGTCGACAGCGATCCGCGGGTGCGCCGCAAACCGCTCGTCGGCCCCGCCCGCGCGCTGCACGCGCACGAAGGGCAACACGTTCTCCAAGTCCGGGGGCGTCTCGGCTCCCGCCGTGACGCTGAGCGTCGCCTCGATCCACGGCGCGATCACAGATTCGACGTCAGCCACCACGCGCCGCCTTCAGGGCCTCGATCGCCCGTCGGAGCGGGGCGTACTCCGGGACGCGACCGTCGCCGTATTCGACGCGCCAGGCGTGCGGGGCCGTGTTCAGCACCCGGGCGCCGGCGCGCTGCCGGGGACGCCCGCGGAACGGTACGTTCTTGTAGATCGGGACGACGGAGAACGACGCCTCGTAGAGCCCCGCGTGCCGGTCCTCCGTCGGGTTGCCGACCGGCGCGAGCGCTTGCGCCTCGTTCTTGATCTTCTCCGCCGCTGCCAGGCACGGAGCCTGGAGCCATGGCCGGGAGAGCATGGAACCAATGCCGGAGTACCGGCCGGTGTAGCGAGAGCGGTAGGCCACTTAGCCGGTCACCTCCGTGACGGTCGCTTCCACACGGGCAAGGGATGTCAGCGGGAAGACGAGGGGGCGGCCGATGACCTCCCACACCTCGTCACCTCGGATGATCCTGTCTGCCGGTCGCACGTCGGTCCCGAGCGGCGCCACGAAGATGCGTCTCGTGCTCACCGTCTCCGACGCCTCGTTCGTCTCCGACGAGGCGCCGACCGTGACGCCGTACGGACTGATCACTCCGCAGTTGTCGACGCGAATCTCTACCGGCGGGCCAGGCACGTAGGACCCCGTGGAGTCCCGCACCCGCGGCCCGGGACGTCGGATGTAGCACGTCTCTGACAGGAGCGCTCCGATCAGGCTCACGCCGGCCGCCAAACCCGCGCGCACGGCACGGCGTCTTCAGGGCTGATGTCGAGCATCCCCGCCCCAGACGCCATACCGACAGACCGCCGGAGCCGGCGCCGCTCGTCCTCCGAGAGCACGACTCCGGTCTGTGCGTCGGCGTACGTGACCAGCATGCCGCCCGCCTGCTCCGAGCGGACTCCGCCCGGGTTTGTCAGGACGCGGGCTGCGACCGCCAGAGCAACGGCCTTCACGCCCGGCTGAGGCGGGTCCGTCAGGCGGTTGCCGACCTCCCCGCGGAACGCGTCGAGGGTGAGCTCATGTGCCAGGTTGGCCGACTCCTGCGGGAGCGGCGTTCGGAGGAGCGCCACGAGCTCAGTCGTCGTGAACAGGAGCATCGGCCGCCTTCCGTCGCGTCGTCCGGCGGGCGGGCGCTTTCGGCGGGTCCGTGAGTGTACTTACGGACGCCGTCGGCGCCTCCGCCCACGCCTTCGGGTTTGTGATCTTCGACGTGGCCCATTCCGGGACCTCGTCGGCGGGGCCGAACACGTGGGCCGTCCCCTTGCCGTCCGTCACGTGGACGTACGTCGCTAGCTTGGCCATGCGTGTATGCCTCGCGTTTCTGATCAGGTGAGAACGTCGGCGACGAACGTCAGGTCGGGCGCCGCCAGGACCGGGAGGGCGATAGCCGTCGCGCGGGTCCAAACGGTCTGCGGGTCCTCGCTCTTGTACGCGCCCACGGCCACGCCGGCCGCGTCGCCCTGCAGGCCGTACCGCGGGTCGTTCGCCTCCACCGGCACGCCCCACATGGTCTTGCCCGCTGCGTCGCCCTGGTCGGGCAGGAAGCAGATCTTGTCTTCCGGCGTGACGCGGGTAGCGGCTCCGCCGACGGACACCTTCGCGTCGTAGATCACCACGGGCGGAATGTCAAAGTCACCGAGGGCGGCGTTCAGCGCGTCACGGGTCAGCACAGTCGGAGCCGACGAGGCGCCGGAGAACGCCAGTTCACGAATCTGCTTGTTTCGCCGCAGGAAGTTGTAGATCTTGCGGGACATCAGCGTGTACGCCGGCAGCGTCCCGTTCGTGGTGTTGTACGTGTCGAGCCACGACTGAAGGTCGTCGTACGCGAGCGCCGTCTCCGTGCTGCTCCAGACGGTACCCGCCGTCACGGTGTGACCAGCCGCCCGACCGAAGTCGACGGACGCCTGAACACCGTTCTCGGCGATCGTTACAGCACCCGTGAAGAGAGCCTGCCCCCGAGCAAGCTCGATTCGCGCGGCAATCGCGCTGACGAGCTTGACCGCGTCAGCCTCCATGGCGTCGCGGATCTCCGAGCCCTGCGTGTCGACGTTCCGCATGCGGATCTGCTCGTACTCGCCAACGGGCATCTTCCGCGACAGGGGCGGCAGTTCGCCCGTCACACGCGAGGCGCCCGCGCGAGACCCGATGTCCGACTCGGCGTCGAACGCGCGGAAAACGGCCGCCTCCACGAGACCGCCACCGCCCCGGTTGAACCGGTACGTCAGGTCGTTGATCGTGTCGTTCGGAAGCCACCGGTTCAGGCTGAAGGTGTTTTCCTCGCGATCCCGCAGAGCCTCGCGGGCGTACCCGGTGAGCTCCGCAGGAGTCGCGTAGTTAGTGATGAGCTGCATGCTCTACCTCTCAGACGAAGATGATGCGGCCGGCGACGTCGGTCTTTCCGGCAGCGTCGACCGCCACCGGGAGCTTCGCCTCGCGGATGAAGCAGTGAATGAGCATGGAGCCCACAACTGCCGTCGACGCGACGCCCCGAGCGTCTACGTCCTGCGGGGTGAACAGGAAGCCGACGAGGGTCTGACGGCCGTCGACAGCAGCGTCGGAGTACAGCCCGTACTTCCCAGACGCCGTGATCTTGCCGAGCGGGAGACCGCTCTTCAGGTAGTTGTCCGGGTAATGCGTGGCCTTGGTGAACGTGCTCACGTCCACCGTGATGCTCACCGGGGCGTCGGTGCCGTGGGCGGACCCCAGCCAATCCCGACGGTCCTGCGTGAAGCTCTCAGTCTTGAGGCTGAGGTCCATATTTCCTCCGTGATGAGGTTGGTCAGTTCTTGCCGTAGCGGGCGCGGTATCGCTCGGCGCCGGTCGCTACGGACGAGGTGTTGCCGACGTCGGTCCCCCGGGGGCCACCGGAACGCGCAGCCGGCGGGGTCGGCGTCTGCGGCGCGAAGGCGGTCAGCAGATCGTCGGCGTCCTGCTCCAGCTCTTCGCGGGTCGAGCCTCGGAGCCGGTCAGCCTGCGCAGCCGTGAGACCCTTCTCCGCCGCGACGCGGACACGCAGGGCGTCAGCAACGGCCGCGTCCCGAGCCGCCTCCGCAGCTACACGGGCGGCCTCCGCAGTGTCTCGCTCTGCCTGGAGACGCTCCGACTCAGACAGCTCCGCCGCCTTGCGCGTCTTCAGTTCCTCGTCGGCCGCACGAAGGCGCTCCAGCTCCGCCGAGTCCGGGGCCGCGTTCGCGCGCTGCTCGTGCTTGCGCGCGTGGTGACGCCAGTACGCGACCTGATGTTCCGGGGCCATATCCGCCGTTGCGGTGTTGTCCGGGTAGCCGTGTTCGTTCAGCGTCGGCGGCTTGGGCGTGGTCTCTTCAGGCATGCGGTTCCCCTGTCGGGAGTCGTCGGCCCATGGCGGGCGTCAGGTCGGAAGGTGTATGTCGTCGGGGCCGGTGAACCGCTGGCCCCGGTAGCCGAGCACGGGCCCAATCTCTCCGTGCTCGCGGGCGATGATGATCTTTCGATAGTCGACTGCCCGGCCACCCCGGTCGAACTGGCCGATGGCCGCCTCTACCGCATCGTGGATCGCTTCGAGCCGCTCCTCGTCGATGACCTGGCCCGGGTCGTAGTCGGCCCGGACCGTCTTGACGAGGCAATCGCATCCGGGGTGGATCGGCGCAAGGTCGCGTTTGTGGTAGCGCTGCGTCGCCGCGATCATGCACAGGGCACAGTCGTACTCGCCTTGCAGCTCCCGGACGGTGTACGTGACGCCGGGCTGTTCAGCAGTCACCTCGCGCACGGTGTGCGTGCGGGCAAGCTGTAGATCGGTCTGCGTGATGACGTCGAGCCGGCGGGCGCCACGGTCGATAGCGACGTCCAGCGGCTCGCCGTTCGACAGCGCCGTCCACGTCTCCACGAACGGCCGCCGGTAGACCTCCGCCGGGTCCACGTCGCGGAGGGCTCGCCCGGTCACCCGGTCGAGGTCGAGCTCCGCACGCGACTCCTCGTCGGCGATCTCGCGGTAGAGGGTCTCCAGATACGAGGCTGTGAGCGTCGCTACCTGACGTTGGCCGGCGAGGACGATCGGGAGGGCCGTGCGCTGGAATCGCCGGACGTCGGCGTCCCGCCAGGATCCGAGGTCTGACCACGCGCGGCCGGAGCGCCCGAGGACGGATGCCCACACGCGGCGGACGGCCGTGCCGTACCGCTGATCAAGCGGCGTCAGCGTCATCGGCGCTCCGCCCGATCACGGGCCGCGGGTCGCGCTGCTGCGCGTCGGCCTGGCCCTGACGCTGTGCGGGGATGGGGTCCGTCGTCGGAGTCGCGTTCAGCGCGTCGGCCGCACGGTCAATCTCCATGCGGGAGATCTCGCCCGGGGTGTATCCCATGTCGACCATGCGCTGACGCCACGGGACGCCGGCGCTCGCCTTTTTCACGGCCGCGTCAGCCATTTCGGAGACGCTGCGGAACTCCGGGTCAGCCCAGAGGGTTTCTGCGCTCCACGCCTTCGCGCGCTCGTCGTCGCCGAGGATGCGGAAGGCAAGGCGCATGGCCTGTTCCCACGACTCACCAAAGTTGCGGGTCCGGTCACGGACCTTGGACACGAGGCCGGTCTCTGCCGCGCTCAGGGCGTCGCCGGAGACGTTCACCACGGCGCCGATCAGGTAGTGCGGCGGGGTACGGGTGAGTGCGGCCAAGTCCTGAACCGCGGACTCAACGGCGCGAACGTACGGAACGAGGTCCGTGGCGCTGAACTCACCAAACTTGGATTCGGGGTCGGCCACCGTCCACAACTGTCGGATGTCGAGGCGGAACGGCTGAATCTTCTGCCCGGTCAAGGGGTCCTCGTCGACCTCCAGGCCGGCGGCCCAACGCTGCCGGAACGCGCCGTACTTCATCGCCGCCATGAGGTTGATAAGCGACAGGTTGATCCGGTTCTGAACCGAGAGCACGTCCTCGTGCTCCGCGAACCCCTGCGGGCGCCGGTTCCGTCGGTTGACGAACGGAACGAGCGGAACGACGCCGAGCCCATTCGCCTCCACGCCGTCAGCGGCGTCGGGCGTAGCCCATGCGTCCCACGTACGCAGCTCCGCCGTGGAAGCTGCGAACACCGGGTGAGCGCGCCGGGTAGTGAAGTGATGGATCCGGTCAGGCAGCCACAGCGTCGCGCGGGTGTCGCCCGTCCAGTCGTCGCGCCACAGTTTCAGACCAGCCGCTACCCTGCGCCGACTGCCCTGCTCGTACTCCACCGCGACTTGCGTTGGCGTCTCGTGTGTCAGGACCGGCCGGCCGTCGTCTCCGCGCTCAACGAGGACAAAGGCGCGGCGCTGCGACAGGGCGCCGTAGTGGACAAGGCCCGAGTCAGCGTCGAGGCTGTTCTCCTGCCAAATGCGGTTGGCGTCGTCGTCGGCCTGACGGTTCGCCCGGCCCCGGCTCTGGGCGGTGCCGAAACGAAAGCCGTCGACCCTCATCCGCTCTGTGGTCGCGTCGATGACCAGGCTCGCCCAGTTCGTACGCGCGTCGCGCATCCACTCGCGGGCCTCACGCGGATCTACGCCCTGCACGTCCGGGAGCGGCGGCGTGCCCTCTGCGAACTTCCGAAGCGTCGTCAGGCCCGGGACCGTCTCGCCGTCCTCGTGGCGGTCATCCCGCTCGTCGAGAATCTGTTTTCCGAGCCGCTTCAGCCACCACCCGGGGGACTCTGGCTCGCTTGCTTCAACAGGCACGGGGCCCCCTTTCTAGAACGCGACGAGAGAGCGCGAACGCTTCTTACGCTTCGTGATTCCGGCAGCCACGGCGTCGGCGCGGCACTCGTAGGCGAGGACGGCCGACATGGCGGCGTCGATCTTTTTCGGCGACTTCGCGTGTTCCTTGCCGATACCGAGGTGATTCCGGCCCATCGGCCGGCGGCGGGCGTTGCGCACGTGGCGAGTCAGCGTGGCACCGAGACGGAGCAGGGCGGACGGCTCGTCGACGTCAAGGGATTCGGCGTGCGACAGGCCCTTGTCGTCTACCGCTTCCATGAAGCGATCGAGGGCCGACTCCATGGCGGTGGGACGGTTCGTCCACCACTCCAGGGGTCGCGCGGCCGTCGCACGGACCTGAAGCCCCTCGCCGTGCTCCGCGGTCCAGCGGTCTACGTAGTCCTGCCAGTGCGGCGGGTCCGCGTACATGCCGCAGACCTCGTAGCGCTCGAAGGCACGGTTCACGGCGTTGTCTACGCTCTCGCGGTCGACCTGCCACCCGTCGCCCTCTGGACCCTCCGGCCTCTCCCAGACGCCGATCAGCATCAGGTGTCCGTCGGACACGCGGCAGGCGGTGAGCGCCGTTGCGTCATCGCGGATGGATCCGTCGAAGCCGAGCGTGATCAGCTCACCCGCGGCTATCTCTTCCGCGCGCCGGCAGAGCGCCCACGCATCGGGGTCCATCCACGCATCGGACGCGACGGTGCGGGAGTTCAGGAAGTACCTGCGGCCGTCCGCGGAGTCGTTGCGGAGGTCATAGAAGTCGTCGACGAGGGACTCAAGATCCATCCACTCCATGGCGTCGCCGTAGGCGTCCACCAGGGCGGCACGGAGCTCGTCCTCGTCCTTCAGGTTCCGGCACTCGCCCCAACGGTGGTCGTACATGAGGCGGGCGCGCCCGCGTCTCTTGCGGCCGTCTCGGATGGCTTCCGCTTCCTCGTACGTCCGCTCAGCTACGGAGTCCTGCCCGGGGGCGAACATGGTGGTGGTTTCGAGGTACCACGTCTGAGCTCCGCGCTTTCGTTTGCGAAGGTTGCGGGTCACGGTCGCGTACATGCGCCGCAGCTCAGGTGTGTTGTACAGGTGCGTCTCGTCAAAGCAGACCCACGTTTCCTTACCACCGTCCTTCGACGAGGACGAGGCGGTCGACGGCATGATCTCCCCGCCGTCAGGGAGGATGATCCGGGTCAGCCCGACGTCGACGCCGGGGACGAGCGACAGGGGCGACGCCTCGTCGGTCAAGTTGAAGTGGATGGTGTCGAAGACGTTGCCGGTCTGACCTTCCTCCGTCGCCATGATGCGGAGGTACGGCACCTTGACCGGGCGGCCCATCGGTTCGCCGGCCTCGTAGACGTACTCAAAGCCGAGTCCCCACGGGTCGCGGTAGATCTCCCCGCCCTCCGCCCAGCCGGCGAAACGCGCGGGACCGAAAGCCTCGAAGAGACCGATGCGGGCGCCAAGACCCGACTTGTCGCAGCCCTTCGGGCGGCTGAAGAACGCGCTGTCGTAAAGGAGTCGACCCTCGTCGTCATCGACCGCGTAGCAGTCCACGACGAAAGCGGTGTACTCGTCTCCGTGCCGTACCGGCTCACCCTGAACGTCGCCAGGGCCGTGCACGACGAAGTGTTCCATCCACGCAACCGCGAGCCACCCGAGCGAGCGGGCGCGGTCATGACCGGGGGCGCGCACGATTGCGCGCGGCACGCGGTCTCCTTATCCAGTGAGGCGAGCTCGTCGAGAGCTGATGTCGCTCACGTTGTCGGGGCGCTGTGCGGGCGCCTGGCGGGCGTTCGGGTCGTCGACCTTCAGCTTCAGGCGGGCCCGGTCCTCCGGCGTGGCGCCGAACTTGGCGGCGCGGAGGCGGATCTCGCTCGCGTACTCCCACCGGCCCTTGCTCCACATCGTGTGGTGCATCAGGGCTGTGTCGATCAGGAACAGCCAATCAGTCTCGATGAAGGTCTGCGCCATGGGCGACGTGCGCCAGGAGTCCCACCAGCGCTGTGTCATGGGGTGCCACTCGACGACGCGACCTGTGTCCTCGTCGACTCCGAGCACGCCCTCCGGCAGCTCCGGGCCTCGAAGTTCGTCGTCGGGAGTCACGACCGTTTCCGGCTCCGTGGCGTTGCGCCGGCGACGCTTCGCCGGGTCCTTCGGGGCGGGGCCTCGTCCGGCCATCCTTACTCCCTTCGTTCGGCCCTCGGTAACTGTGTCCCGCCACTTGCGCGGTTCGTGCTATGATCCCAATGCGACGAGCTTGTATAGCGCATTGAATAGGCCCCCGGGAACCCGATGCCCGGACCGGCCAAAGAGACCTTTGTCTAGCTCGCGCAGACCGAGACGTGCATTCGGGCGCATCTCCGTCCTTAACCACTGGTGTGGTTAGGCCGGGTGCGCCCTTTTTCCTTGGCCTGACCCAAGATTGAAAGGTCTGCCAAGAATGGAGCCCATCGGTTGGGTTACCGTCGCGATTGCCTGCCTTGCCGGATTCAACACCATTGCTAGCGCTGCGCTTGATCAGGTGCCAGCTCTCGCCGCCAAGGCTGTTACGGCAGTTCGGTCGCTGAGGGAACTGTGCGACGAAATCCGGACTAAGAACAGCACAGCGGATCGATAACACCCGTCAAATCCGCAAGCAGAGACGGGGCGTTGCCATGCCGGCGCCCCGTCATTGCGATGTACCGGCCGGCGCCGTAGACCTCCACGGCCGTGCCGTCGGGGCGTCGGATGCGGCGCCCCTGTCGGACGTCCGCACGGCCCCAGATGTGCAAGCCGTCGCCGGACGGGGACACCTCTACGTAGGTGGTGCCCGCGTCTCGGAGAACGGCGGCGGCCCACGGGGCAAGTCTCCCGGTGAGCGGGTTCAGACAGTGGTCGAGGTCGAGACAGACGATGTCGTCGACGTCGGAGAGGACAAAGCCCAGACCGACGCCGGCCGACGAGGCGGCGGCATCCTCATACGTGCTCCAGGTCCGCGGGTTCGTCGACGAGGCCGGCATGCTGCCGGTCGTCAGCGGAACCTTTGCCGCGGAGCGTCGAACCCACCTGGCGCGGGTCGTCAGCTCGACGGGGAGCGCCGTCGCCTTGGCGCGTGAAAGCGCCTTGCGGCAACGGGGCGAACAGGTGCGCGCGTGCGAGCGAGCCATGATCGGCAGCTCCGCCGGGCACATCGCGCACGTCCTCGTCATGGGTTCATCGTAGTAGGGGTGCGTCACACTTTCAAGCCTCTCACCTGCACAAACAGGATCATCAACCATGTCGGCGAGTCACGCTTTCAGGGCAGGGTCAATGCTCCGGTACCCCCGGAAGGGCACACGCGGCCGCCTCCCGGCTTGTCAGGCGCCCGCCCGAAACGGCGCGCTTCAGATCCCCCAGACCCGTACAGACCGCGCCTACCAGCACCTTGACGGTCTTCCTGTTTTCCGGTCGGGGGTCACCCCCCTGGGGTCGGGGCGTCCAGCGCGGCCGTGAAGCCGGCGCGAGGCTCCCGACGATCACCGTCGGCGAGCTCGCCGCGGATCTCCAGGCGGCTCGGGACGAGCGTCAGCCGGATCGTCGTAGGTCGGCCGTCGCTGCCTACCCTGATCTTGACGTCATCCAGGACGCGGCCAAGGTCGGTGCCGTTCACGAGCACGCGCGTCACGCTGACGCCGTTCTCGCCCGTGTCGTCGTCCTCCACGAGCACCACATGAGCGCCTGCCATCAGTCCTCCAGGGCCGGATGAGTGGGGCGCGGGCGCTGCGTGCTCACCCTCGTCCGTGCTGCTGCTGAACCGCCCTCGTGCGCGCTCTTGCGGGCATGGTGCCAAGGGCAGAGGAGTTGCAGGTTCCCGATACTGTGATCGTCGCCGGGAACGATGTGGTCCACGTCTGTCCCTGGTTGCTCGCACCGTCGGCCGTCGCTGTGCCGGGCCACGCAGACGCCACCGTCACGGCGAATGACACGCCGCCGGATACGCGGCCAGTCTGCGGGCAGTCGCTGCCGGCGGTTGCTTCCTTCCCACGCCATTGCAGCCCCCTCTCATCTACGCTGCGCCCATGGGATTTCGAGATGCTGTCACCACGGCGGGTATAGGCAAGGCAGCCACTAAGCGCATGGAGGGCGGGCACAAGATCTTCGCCTACCGCATCCAAGTACCGGAAACGCCGAACGACGACATGGCTGCTGTGGCGGACGCCATTGAGTCCGTCGAGGCGCTCGGGTGGCGGCTCGACCGCATGGAGCCCGATGCGTTCGTGGGAAAGAGTGCGTTTACGACGAACCGGTCTTGGATGCTCGTCTTCCGCAACGCACTCTGACGTCTACTTGATCCCGTCCCCGTCGTTCACGTGGACGATGGCCGGCGCCGTCAGGCTCTTCGCCCCGTCGACGGCGAGGAAGCTCTCCCGGGTCCGATTGTTCTTCCGCGTGCACGCGTCGTAGACCACACGCTGACGGGCACTCGGCGCCGTCAGGTGGTACGCGTGCCTGCCCACGAGGTCACAGTTCCGATAGCTCACGCCGCCGGGATTCGTGTACTCGTGGGCAACGAGCGCCGCCGAGTGAGGGCGGAAGCCAAGGGCAGTGTCCGACACTCCGTCGAAGACGACGTGCCCGCCGTTCCACGCCGACTTGATGACCTGGCTCGTCGCGTGCCGCAGCTCGAACCGCGTCCCCCGCACCGCCAGGTGCTGAACGCTGTCTGCGTGGCCGGCAAGCGGCATGTTGAAGAACCGGCTCGTGCCACCGTCGGAGCGCTGACCCTTGATAATCGCCGAGCCGCCGTCGACGGTGATGAACCCGCCGCGCTGCGCCCGGATGAAGTCGCCCGAGTCGTATTCGATCTTGCAGTCACGGAACGCGTAGTTCAGGAACTGATCTTGGCTCAGGATCGCGGGCGTCTGGCCGATGTCGAGGAACGCGGTCGAGTAGCTGCCGTTCACGTGACAGTTCGTCCACCACATCTCGCTGTTGCAGTTCGAGTCAGCCGGCCCGTCGAGCCCGACGCCGTACGCCCAACTGCCGCGCCACTCCACGTTGTGCCAACCCCAGTCCTGCGCGCCGCCCGTGCTGAGCGACCGGAGGTACGAAGCACGTGGGTTCGTCGAGCGGAACGAGACGTCACGGAACCGGACGCCCATCCATCGATCGTCGTTCAGGAGCAGCGACTCCGCGCCGGTCATGACGACCTCGCTCGCGCGCTTGCCCAGTCCGCGGACCGTCAGGCCCTGCGCCCGTCCCGGAGCCGCCTGCATCACGGTGCCGCTCACGGTGTACGAGCGGGTCAGAAGGACGCTCACGGTCGATACCGGGACGCCTCCGCCCTCGTCACGCCGTAGCCGGCGGTTGATCTCCGCGAAGAGCGCACGAAAGGCGTTGGTGTCGTCCCGGTCGGTCGGGCTGCGGAAGTCGTCGGGGCGGAGCTCGTGGGGCGTCGGCGTCGTCATGGTGCCGTCCTCGTCGTCGCGGGACGGCACGGCGCCCCTGTCGGGTGGTCGTGCGGTGGTCGGGACGGCAGGAATCGAACCTGCGGCCACCCGGTCCCAAACCGGGGGCTCTACCGCTGAGCTACGTCCCGTCGTCCGGACCGTGAGGCCCGGGTGTTGGTCGTCGCGACCGGTGTCACGCACCAAGTCCACGACCTCTGTCCGCAGGGACGTGCGCAATCGCATTGGGTATGCGGGACAGCAGAGCCCCCGGCAGGGATCGAACCTGCGGCGCCCGTCTTACGAGGACGGCGTTCTACCGCTGAGCTACGAGGGCTGGTTAGGGAGTCACGAAGCGCGTACGTCGCCGTGAACCTCCGCGGACTGCGGAACGCTAAGCATGATCGGTGCCTCGCGCTCCTCCCGCGGTGTGCGTCTTACACCGCTCCCCGCGCTCCCGACCGGATTCGAACCGGCGCCCCTCCGCTCGACAGGCGGACGCTCTGACCACTGAGCTACGGGAGCAGATGTGCCGCTCACTCCGTCGAGGAGCGGCACGACGGGCTACGCCGGTCCTCCGCGGGGTTACTGACGAATCCCGCGGGTCCGGCGGAGGTTCAGGCTGCCCCGTGCGTCAGGGACGGTCAGCCACGGCGTCCGTCTCGCCGTCGTACGTTCGCCAGGGCTCGAACCTGGGACCTCCGGCATATCAGACCGGCGCTCTCACCAACTGAGCTGCGAACGCACGCCGCACGGCTCCCGGTCTGCCCCAGGGCACCGCACGGCCTATCCAAGAGACTCAGTAGCCCCGGAGGGCGGGTGAGCCTTCGAGCGTGGATCCGGCGGGATTCGAACCCGCGATAGCTGCCTACTACCGGCGCTCTGCCCCTGAGCTATCGAACCCTTGCGTGGACGTGACGGGATTCGAACCCGCGGCGCGTAACCCATTGCCCGTACTGACGGCGGGACCGCGTCTTGTCAGTGTCACCCTTTGGCCAGGCTCGGGAACACGTCCACCTCCCCCACCGCCCGTCCCCTGGACGTCGGCAGGAAGCCTCATGGAGCAGCCGGCGCCGCTCAACCGCGCTCGACCTCCGGAGGAGAGGGCGGAGGGAGCGCAGGAACGGCGCCGGCCGTCGGAGGGGAGTCGGACCGCCCGCCAGTCGCGACGGTCGCGGAACTTCCCTCTACTACTGTTATGGGTGCGCTGTGACGGTTTTCGTGATCATGGTCCGCGTCCTCCCCCCGGAGGGCGGTGGACAGACTGACAAACTAACCCCCTGTTTCCATTTCTCTCTACACGCGGTAGGGGAAAGTAGAAATAGGGGGTTAGTTTGGCTTTTTGGCCCCTGGTTTGACCTACGCCGCTACACACCGTGGCACAGCAGCCCAACATGTGACCGTGCGTAAGAACCGACAGGGGCGGAGGCGGCTCGTCGACGAGGGCGGACGGGCACGGGCGGGGCGACGAGCAGCCGTAAGCGCGCCCGATCAGCCTCCGGACGCGCTCACAACCGTTATCTACCCGTTACCTCCCGGGCTCAGAGTTCCTCCACGGTGGCCCATTTGATCTCCACGCGCTCCGATCCGACGAACGGTCCGCGGACGGTTGCGCGTTTGACCTTGATCTGATCGATCGCCAGTCTCAGCAGCTCCCGACGGAGCGGGAGGTCTGCGGCGTCCCACGCTTCCTGAGCCTGCTCCGGTTCCATCAGGAAGCTGATGTCAACGGCACCTCCACCGAGACGCTTCAGGACCGAACGAGCCTCGTCCATGTCCTTGTTGACGTCCTCCCACGCCGGCTCGAAGAACCGGGCCGCAGGCCCCTCGTACAGCCCCTTGCGTCGGTCCCTCAGGAGGCGCTCCATCTGCGCCTCTGCGGCTTTGAGAGCGGCTGTTGCCGCCTCTAGCTCTTCGCTCTCGTCGGGCCTCGTCAGTGCGCCCCATCTTTGAGCCACAACGGCGAGCAGCGGATCTTCCTCGTCGGCGTTGGTCAGCCTCTCCAACCACGCATAGGCAACGTACGTTTCGACCGGCGGCCCGTATGCAGTGACGGGGTTTTTGCATTCAGCACCGCCCATGACTGAGGCGCAGGTGTATGACCTACTCATCCGCGGCGCTGCTTTGCCGCAGGAGGCGCACCGCATCAGGTCAGTCAGCAGGTGCTTTTTACGCCCCCTGGCGCTTCCTGAAACCGTCGGGTCCGGACGAGAATGCCCCGACATAGCGCGAATCGCGGACGCCCGTTCTTCGTCTGTGACGAGGCAGACGCCTGCCCTTACCCGCTTCCCCCCGGAGTCCGTGTAGATGGTTCCGGGGCCCCATGTCAGCCTGACGACTTGCCAACCGCTGTACGCAGGATTCCGCAAGAGTCGCCAGATTGTGTTGTGGTTCCACACTGCGCTGCCCATGGGACCGGGGATTTCGTCCTTTTTCAGCGACCGGGCGATTTCACGGAGGCTCATCCCCTCCGCCGCCATGAGGAAGATTCGCCGCGCAGTGTCGGCCTTTGTGCCCAGATGGGGGCGCTCAGGGTTTGCCGGCGATTCATCTTCGACGAGCTTTCGCTCCTTCGTCGCTGCGAGGCCGTAGGGGACACGACCAGAGACCCACTCCCCATTGTCCCGCTGCATGGCTTTGGTGTCGGTGATGCGCTTCGAAATGCGCTCCGATTCCTCGCGCGCATCCTCGGCTTTCCACATGATCATGCGACGATGATTGGGGTCGGACGAGTCGAGCCCGTCCTCGCCGAAGATGATGCGCCCGCCCTTCAGGTTCTCCAGAACCGAAAGTACTGCGAGGGCGCCCTTACGGCTGAAGCGGTCCAGCTTGTAGCACCAAAGCGTTCCGATCTCGCCGGCCGCTAGCGCCATGAGCGCGCGATCGTAGTCGGGCCGCTTGATGTCCTTCGAGGCGCTTAGCTTGTCGGCCCATACCTTCCGGACCGTCAGGCCGTTCCACTCCGCCCACTGACGCCCCCTCGTTTCCTGCATCGCGGGGGACAGGTCCCCGCGGCGCCCCGCGATCCTGACGGACTTGCGGGCGTAGATGTCCATCAGCTGTTCGGGTGGCAGCTCTTCCCCATCGGTCACACACGTGAGTATGCGACCCCGGTTCTCGATTGCATAGGTGTTCACCTACCTAAACAGTGGTAATAGGGGACGGGGATGCACACCCGGTCCCGCTCGGTGTAGTGCAGCAGCTCGCCGACGAAGTAGCCGTTGTTCAGGATGTTGTGGTGCGACAGCGTCGCGCCCTTGGGGAAGCCCGTGGTGCCGCTGGTGTACTGGATGTTGATCGGGTCGTCGGGGCTCAGCCTCGTCGCGGCCAGGGCCAGGGCGGCCGGGTCGGCGGCGCGGCCGCGGTCCTGGAGCTCCTTCCACAGCGGCCCGTCGAGCAGCACCGTGAACTCCAGCTCCGGGCAGCCCGGCCGGACTTCCTCGATCATCGCGGCGTAGTCGGAGGTCTTGAAGCGGTCCGCGGCCACCAGCAGGCGGATGCCCGCCTGGTTCAGTACGTACCGCAGCTCGTGGGAGCGGTAGGCCGGGTTGACGGTGACGAGGATCGCGCCGATCTTCGCCGTGGCGTACTGGACCAGGGCCCACTCGGCACGGTTGGGTGCCCAGATGCCGACCCGGTCGCCCTTGCCGATGCCGAGGTCCAGCAGGCCGAGGGCGAGGACGTCGACGTCCTCGGTGAACTCGGCGTAGGTCCAGCGCCGGCCGGTGGCGGTCTCCACGAGGGCGTCGCGGTCGGGGTGGGCCGCCGCGGTGCGGTCGAGGTTGGCGCCGATGGTGTCGCCCAGCAGCGGGACCGTGGACGGGCCTGAGGCATGGCTCGGGGCGGTGGGCACGACGTACCTCCTGGTCGGTCGGTCGGGTTCCGAGGCCATGATCCACGCCGGACTGCGCGCGGGCCAGACCCCGGTGGGGTGTTGCTCCCGGGGTGTCGGTGCCGGGCGGCGCGCGGGAGGCAGCCGCGTGCCGGGTGGCGCCGCGAGAGAGATCAACGATGCTGGTGTCATGGGTGCCGAACGGGCGGGCGGCCTTCACCGGCTGCCCGCGCCCTACGCCGCGGCGGGGCGCCGCGCGGCGCGGGTCACACTGGCCGCCGGCGTCGGCTTCTACCTGTTCCTGTACGGGCTGGACCAGCCGGTCGGCGCCACGTACGCGTTGTTCGGCGCGGTGTCGCTGGCCGGGCTGTCCCGTATCCCGGGGACCGGCCGGCAGCGGGCCGTGGTGGTGGCCCGGTGTCTGCCCGCGGCCTGGCTGCTGGTGACCGTCGGAACCTTCCTCGCCGTACGGACCTGGACCGCGGTGGCCGGCATGCTGGTCATCGGCTTCGCGCTGGGCTTCGTCGCCGTCGGAGGTCCCCGCCCCGCGGGAGCGGCGCCGGGCCTGCAACTGCTGTACATCCTGCCCTCCTTCCCCCCGTACGCCCCGGACACCCTCGGGGAGCGGCTGGCCGGGACCACCGTGGGGCTCGTCCTGCTGATCGCCGCCGAGGCCTTCCTGTTCCCCGATCCGCCGACCGTGCCCTACCGGGAGCTGGCGGCCCGCGCGGCCGACACGGCCGCCCGCTGCGCCGCCGACCTGGCCGGGATCCCGTACGCCCTGAAGGGCGGGACGGAGGCGGCCGCGGCGGCCTCGGGTGAGGCGCTGCGCCCCACGCACGTGCCTGAGGCGGACCGCCCGGCCGGCCCGGGGGTACGGGACCGGGGCCTGAGCCACACCGGGCTGGCGGCCCGGACCCTGCTGAACCGGCTGACCCGGTTGCCGCCCAGGCCGCCCGGCGTGCAGCCCGCCGGCACCGGCGACGACACCGACACCGACACGGGTGCGGGTGCGGGTGCGGGCCGACGGCACACCGGGATCGATCTGGAGGTCCTGCGTGCCGTCGAGGGGTCGGCGGCGGAGACCGCCGCCGTGCTGCGGCGCGGATCCGCGCCGGGTACGGCGCGGGCGGACCTCGCCCGGGTGCGCGCGGAACTGTACGCGGGCACGGCGGGGCCGGGTGCCCCCGCGGCGCTGCGGCGGCACGCGGCCCTGCTGGAGCTGGCCGACTCCACGCTGATCCTGTCGACCGCGGCGCGTCTGGGCGTACGGGGACGGGCCGCGGCTCCCGGTGTGCCCGTCGGGCGGTTCTGGTACGCGGGGATGCGGGCGCCGCAGCTGTGGTGGCGGCGGGTGGCCGGGCACGCCGGGCGGCGGTCGGTCTTCTTCCAGAACGCGGTGCGGATCAGTCTGGCGCTGGCGGCCGCCCGGGTGGTGGCCGGCCTGGACACACTGCCGCACGGCTTCTGGGCGATGCTGGCCACGCTCACGCTGACCCGTACGACGGTGGGCGCGACGCGCACGACCGTCCGCCAGGCGCTGATCGGGACCTTCCTCGGAGCGGTGATCGCGGCGGTGCTGATCACCCTGTTCGGGACGCACATCGCCGTGTTCGCCGCCGTGCTGCCGCCGCTGATGCTGACCGCGTTCACCGTGGGGCCGGTGAAGGGGGTCGGCTGGGCGCAGGGGCTGTTCACCGTGCTGATCTCGATGGTCTTCGCACAGCTGGCGCCGGTGACGTGGCAGCTGGCCGAGTTCCGGCTGCTGGACGTCCTGATCGGCAGCGCGATCGGGTCGGTGTTCGCGCTGCTGGCCTGGCCGCGCGGGGCCCACGAGGAAGTGGCGCGGGCGAGCGCGGAACTGATGCGGGGTGCCGCCGCCGTGGTGGTGATCACCACGGCCACGATCGTCACCGGGTCGGCGAAGCAGCGGCAGGACCCGCCCGGGCTGCGGTCGCTGCGGCACATGGTGGTGCTGGCCGATTCGGCCTTCGCGCAGTACCAGGGCGAGCCCCGGCCGTTCCACGCGCCCGCGGACGGACCCGGACCGGACGGCGGCGGCCCGCGCCCGCTGGACTGGCAGGCCGCCCTGATGACCGGACACCACGCGCTGTGGGGCGCGGACCGGCTGCTGTTGGCTCCGCCACCCACGGACCTTCCGCCGTCCGCCGCACCGGTGGGGGCGGGGGGCGGATCAGATGCCGGAGCCGAGAGCGGGACCGCGGGCGGGCCGGAGGGCGAGACGGGCACGGCGACGGACGCCGCGACGGGTGCGTCCGCGGGTACGTCGACCCGGCCCGTGGACGAACCCGCCCCCGTGCCCCCGCTGGCCCCCGAAGTGGCCGCCGCGCTCACGGCCTTCTCGGACCGGGTCGCGGGACGGATGCTGCTGATGTCGGCGGTGCTGGACCCCCTCGGGGACGCCCCGGACACCCCGGACGCACTGGACGCGCTGGTCCCACCGACGCATCCGGTGCGGGAGGAGACCGACGGCGCGGACGGGACACCGCCGGAACCGGCCGGCGCGCCGCGCCGCTACTACGCGGCGATGTCCTGGCTGGCCGGCCTGCAGGCGGACCTGGACCGGATCACCGCTGTGCCGGGCGGGACCGGCGGGACCGGCGGGACCGGCGGCACTGGTGGGGACGGCCCTCCCCAGGCCTCCCACGGCTGACCGCCACTGTGTCTGCAGGGGCTTCTGCCGACCCCGGCAGGGCCGGGGCCGGGGGCCGGAGCCGCCCCCGGGGCTCGGCGTGCCGGGGCGCTCAGGCCGCCGTACCCGCCCGCGCCCTGGCTCGCGTACGGGTGCGGTGGGCGACGAAGGCGGTCAGACCCGCCAGGGTCAGGCAGAGGGGCGAGTACAGCGCGAGGTCCCAGAACCGGTACGAGTCCGGGGCCTCGCCCATCCGCAGCCCGGACTGGACCAGGCCCCCGGCCCCGCGGGCCGCGAGCACGCCGGCCACGGTCCACAGGCCCAGGCGGTTCAGCTTCTCCGGTCCGACCGCGGGGGCCAGCCGGCCGCCGCTCAGGACCAGGTAACCGGCCGCTCCCAGCAGCCCGGCGACACCGAGGGTCAGCGGGACCGAAGGCAGCCGGTCCTCCGTCACCCCGACGACGACCTCGGCGAGTTCGGCGTGCGAGGCGAGCGGCCAGGGTGTGAACGGCCAGGCGGCGTGCAGCGCGCCCGCCGCGAACATCCCGGCGGCACCAACGCCGGCGGCGGCACGGACGGCACCGCCGACGCCGCCGGGCTCACCTCCCCTGTCGGCCTTTCCGGGCACGGCGGCCCCGGTGGCCCCGGCGCCCTCGGCGGCCTTGACGAATGCACCGGACGTGGTCGCACGCATGACAGTCCCCTTCCCCGTAGAGGATCCATACAGTGCTGTATGGATAATCCATACAGTAGCGTACGGAACATGGCCAAGGGGAGAGTGACCAGCGAGGACTGGACGATGGCGGCGCTGACGGCGCTGGCCCGGGGCGGTGTCGCCGCCGTGGCGGTGGACGTGCTGGCCAAGGAGCTGGCCGTGACCAGGGGCAGCTTCTACTGGCACTTCAAGAACCGCGACGCCCTGCTGGTGGCAGCGCTGGAGACCTGGGAGCGGTTGGCGACCGGTCAGGTCATCGAGGAGGTCGGCGCGGAGCCGGATCCGCTCAAGCGGGCCAGGGCGCTGTTCGAGGTGGCGCTCGGGGACGAGGAGATCGCCGGACTCGAGCCGGCGATCGTCGCGCAGGTGGACCATCCGGCCGTCGCCGAGGTCCTCGACCGGGTGACCCGGACCCGGCTCGGCTACCTCACCCGCGTCTTCGCCGACCTGGGTCTCTCCGACGGGGACGCCCGCCGCCGGGCCGTGGCCGCGTACGCCGCGTACCTGGGCTGGATCGAGCTGCGCCGGGCCGCACCGCAGGCCGCACCGGAGACGGTGGTCGACGGCGAGGGCGCCCGGGAGGCCCTCGACCATCTCGTGGAACTGCTGGTCACGGGCACCCCCCACTTCCGCGGATAGGGCCGGCGGGCACGGTCGGGGCGGGCCGGCGACAGGGGTCTCAGCCGTAGGCCAGCGGGCACCCGTGGAGGATCGAGTGCCGGGCGGCACTCAGGTACAGCGCCACGTGGAAGGCGGTGTCCAGGTCCGCGCTCCACGGCCCCGGGCGGGCGGCCGCCGACCTCTCCGCCCCGCCGTCCAGGAACCACCCGGTCAGGCCCAGGGCGCCCGCTTCCGCCGGAACCTCCACGATCTCCGGCGGCAGGGCGACGGCCGCCGCCAGCCGCTCGGCGGCGCCCAACACCTCGGGAGCTCCGGCGAGCACGGCCTCGTCGTCGTACGAGGTCTCGAAGGGCAGCCGTATCCGCTCCGGCAGCGACACCGGCACGAGTACCGTCCAGCCGCCGAACCGTTCCGCCTCCTCCTCGGTGAGGACCCTGCGGCAGAGCGCGCCGAACCCCTCCGCCCGTGCGACGGACTTCTCCTCGAACCGCCGCGGCGCACGGGCCGCCTCGAAGGGCGGGAGGCCCCGTACCGCCAGCTCCGCGTCCAGGGCGGAGGCCACCTCCGCCCAGCCGCCCTCCTCCGGATCGGTCCAGTCCTCCGCGGCCACGCTCGTGAGATAGATGCCCATGACGGAACGGTACGGTGCCCGGACCCGCCCGTTGTCAGACCCACCCCTTAGGGTGACCCGCCGGATCTCCGACACGAGGTGGGCAGGGCATGAGGGTCACACGGCGGCAGCTCAACCGGGCGACGCTCGCACGGCAGTTGCTGCTCCGCCGCGAGACGGCAGGCGCCGCCGAGGCGGTACGGCGCGTGGTCGCGCTCCAGGCCCAGCACCCCGCCTCGCCCTACCTGGCGCTGTGGAACCGGCTCGCCGGATTCGACCCGGCCGAGCTCGACGCCGCCTTCTCCGGGCGCAGCGTCGTCAAGTCCACCTTGATGCGCATCACTCTGCACGCCGTCCATGCCGACGACTACCCGGCGTTCCGCGAGGCCGTGCAGCCCACGGTGCGGGCCGCACGGCTCGGCGACCGCTTCACCGCCTCCGGGCTGACCCCTCGGGACGCCGACGCGCTGGTCCCCGAACTGCTCGCCTTCGCCGACCGCCCGCGGACCAACGCGGAGTACGAGCAGTGGCTGGGACAGCGTCTGGACCCGCCGCCGGGGCCGGGGGCCTGGTGGGGCCTGCGGCACGTGACACCGCTGCTGCACGCGCCCACCGGCGCACCGTGGTCCTTCGGGGAGCGCCCCTCGTACGTCGCTCCTCCGGCGGCACCGGCGGTGGCGGATCCGGAGGTGTCCGAGGCGTCCCTGCGGACGCTGGTGCTGCGCTATCTGGAGGGGTTCGGGCCGGCCTCGGTCGCGGACGTGGCGCAGTTCTCGCTGGTCGGACGGGGCCGGGCCAGGGAGGCGCTGCGGTCGCTGTCCGACGGTCTGGAGCGGCTGGAAGGGCCCGACGGCGAGGAGCTGTTCGACGTCCCGGGCGCGCTGCGGCCCGACGCGGAGGTACCGGCGCCGCCCCGGCTGATGGCGATGTGGGACAGCGTGCTGCTCGCCTACGCGGACCGCGGCCGGGTCCTGCCGGACGGCTACCGTCCGCTGGTCATCCGCCGGAACGGGGACGTGCTGCCGGCCCTGCTCGTCGACGGGTACGTCGCCGGGGTGTGGCGCCCGGCCGAGGGCGGGGTCGAGGCGACGGCTTTCCACCGCCTGCCGGAGGGGGTGTGGGAGGGACTGGCCGCCGAGGCGGCGGCACTGACGGCCTTCCTGGCGGACCGTGAGCCGCAGGTGTACCGGCGGTACGACCACTGGCGGAGCAAGCCGCCGGAGCTCCCGGCCGGCCACGAGGTCCGCCTGCTCCCCGGGCGCTGAGGCGCTGCCCGTCAGCACGGCGCGCCGACGGCGGGGGGGAGGGGTGGGAAGAGGACCGGGTCCTCCCCAGGGCCGCTGCCCCTGGGAGGACCCGGTCCGTCCTTCCCCCGTTTCCCCCGTTCCCCCGTGTCCCCCGTGTCCCCCGTTGTCCCCGTGTCCCCCGTTGTCCCCGTGCCGCCCGTTGTCCCCGTGCCGCCCGCGCGGTCAGAACACGCAGGGGTACGGGGAGCCTCCGCCGGAGAGGTGGCCGTCCCAGATCCAGCCCGCTCCGGGTTCGTAGGACCAGGTGTTGCCGTAGGAGTTGGTGATGTAGCAGCGGACCGTGATGCTGCTGCCCTGCGCATAGGTCTGGAGCTTGTGGCACGTGCCGTACGGGCCCATCCGCAGCGGCGCCGCGTTCACCGCCGTGTGGGTGGTGGTGTACGGGTTGTCCTGCCTCGCCGGTGCCGCCTGGCTGCAGTCGTCCAGCGGCGCCGTGGCCGCCTGCGCGGTGGCCGTGGCGAACGTTCCGGCCGCCGCGGCGGCCAGTACCGTCGCGGCCACCGCAGCCCGTAAGCCGGCCGTCTTCGATCTGTTCATCGCCGTTCCTCCTCGTCGGCTCCGTTCGGCTTCGGGAACGAGCATCGCTGTCCGGGAACAGCCTCGACAACGACGTGCAGGCATAGCTGAATGTCCCTGGTCAGCGGCGACCGGATCGCTGACCGACGGTGAACGGCGAGGGGAGGGCCGGATGCTGCGCGTCGTGTTCACCCTGGAGGACCTGGCCCGCACCCGGGTGACCGTACTGGGGCCACTGGCCGAGACCCAGCTCAGCCTGCGGGCCCTGCGGCGGCGGGACGAGGGCGCGCTGTTCGACGCGTGGCGGCGACGGGTGGGGCCCCGGGTCCCGGCGGACGCCCGCGAGCTGGCGCCCTTCCTGGCGGATCCACGGCTCTGGATCATCGACCTGTTCACCCTGGTCGGTCCGGTGGAATCGGTCGAGGAGGGCGTGGACCGGCTGCGCGGCACCCCCCGGCGGCTGCTGGGTGCCGAGCTGACGCCGTCCCCCGGGCTGGACCGTGTGCGCCCCCGCTGGCTGGACGCCTCCGCCGCGGACGGGGCCTCGGTGGGCCGGCTGGCGCGGGCGCTGGCCGACCATCACCGGGTGGCCTTGGCCCCGTACTGGACGCGGGCGGAGCAGTATCTCGGCGATCAGGCCGGGCTCCTGGGCCGGCTGATCGCCACCGACGGGATCAGCGCGGCACTGCGCAGCCTGGCGCCCGCACTGCGCTGGGAGCCGCCGGCCCCGGAGGTGCCCGGGTACGTGTCCTGGCGCGGCCTGCCCTACGAGGAGTTCCGGCTGGGCGGCCGCGGGCTGGTGCTGGCGCCCTCGCTGTTCTGCGGGCCGGTGCCGCAGCTGTTCGCCCCGCCGGACGACGGCCCGGCGCTGCTGGTCTTCAGTCCGCCCCGGAGCCCGGCCGAGATCCGCGCCGTCTGGTCACCGCCCCGGTCGGCCGGCGGTACGCACAAGGCTCTGGCGGCACTGCTGGGCGGTACCCGGGCGACCGTCCTGGCCGTGCTGGGGCACGGCCAGGGCAGCACGACCACGGAACTCGCGCGCCGGCTCGGCATCTCGCCGTCCTCCGCGAGCCAGCACACGGGTGTGCTGCGGGAGGCCGGGCTGGTCTCCAGCACCCGGCACCGCAACACGGTGCGGCACACGCTGACCCGGCAGGGCCTGGCCCTGCTGGAGGGCTCCTGACGGCTCCCGGCTCCGGGCGCGAACGGGGTCAGGACGCCGGCTTGAGGGGCCTGGTGGTGCCGGGGAGGCAGGCGACCGCCGAGTTGAAGGTCTCGTGGACCCCCTTGGGGTTCTTCTTCCAGAGCCACAGGTGCAGCCCGTAATGGACCGGCTGGCCGGGGAAGTTGCCGCGCAGCGGACCCTTGAAGGGGACGCCGAACAGCGACGGCCGGTCCTCGTCCGTCGCCGGGTTCTGGTCGCGGTCGAAGACCACCCACTGGACCCCGACGAGGCGCTTGCCGCCGCGCCCGTCGTCCTCGTAGTAGAGGGCGGCGGGCTTGGCCGGGTCGAGGGAGTTGTCGAGTGAATGGTTGAAGTGCGGGTAGCCGAGCGAACCCGTGCCGGCCACCCGGTCGGTGACGCAGTACTTGTCCGGGACGTAGCCGGCCTTCACCGCGTTGGCGTGCAGCAGGTACGGGGCGGTCGCCCGGTAGACGGCGGCGAGCTGGACGGCGGCGTTCGCCTGGTCGATGCCGGCACGTCCGCCGCCGGCGGCGGACGCCGCGGTGGGGGCGATCGCTGCCGTCACCGCGAGCGCGGCGGCGGTGCTGAGGGTCAGGGCGAGATGACGGGCCATGCGCGGACTCCTTGAGGGGCGGGCCGACCGGACGTGCGGAACACGAGCGGGCGGCGGCCGACTGCACGAGCAGCCTGTTCCCCGTTCCGGCCGGACTGCCACCCGGCCCCACCGGACGGCTGACGGCCACTGGTCCGCTCGGCCGCCCCCCGAACGGGGATCCCGGACGCGGCGTCACCCGGACGACCCACAGGCCGTTTCGCGGTCCCGGGGTGCGGGGAACCGGTGTGTCCGCGAGAACCCGAGGAGACGGAAGGGCGCGGAACATGGCGCAGGAGCACCAGCAGCACACGGCGGCCGGCAGCACGTACGGCGGATCGCTGGACGACCTCGTGGCGTCCGTGTCCAGGGGCGCGCCGGAGTACCGGACCTGCCCCCACGCCGCGTACGCGACGCTGCGCGAGCAGGCGCCGGTGTGCCGGCTCAGCCCTCCGCACGGGATCGACACGTACCTGATCACCCGTTACGAGGACGCCCGGGACGCCCTGTCCGACCCTCGCTTCAGCAAGGACCTGCGGGCCGGCATCGACGTCTACCACGCCGTGTACGGCAGCTTCTTCGACGACCTCGACGACAACGTGCTCAACTCCGACCCGCCGCGGCACACCCGGCTGCGGCGTTCGCTGCGGAGCGCCTTCAGCCCGCGGCGGGTGGAGGAGATGCGGCCGCGGGTCACCGAGATCACCGAGCACCTCCTCGCGGAGTGCAGGAAGCGGAACTCCGTCGACCTGATGCCGCAGCTCGCGTTCCCGCTGCCGATCGCCGTGCTGTGCGAGCTGATCGGCATCCCGGAGGCCGACCGGCCGGAGATCCTGGAGCACTTCTCGGTGGTGACGCGGGCCCGGTTCGACCCGGGGCTGCGGGAAGAACTGAAGGCGGCCGAGGAGTGGCTGCAGAACCGGCTGGGCCGGCTGATCGCGCACGCCCGGGAGCACCGGACGGACTCCTTCCTCGGCGACCTGGTCCGGGCGGAGGAGGGGCTGGACGACGCGGAGCTGCTGTCCTCGCTGTGGGTGATCTTCTTCGCCGGGCACAAGACCACCGCGTACCAGATCGGGAACTGCGTGCTGGACCTGCTGCTCCACCCCGAGCAGCTGGCGAAGCTCAAGGCGGACCCGCGGCTGATCCCGGCGGCGGTGGAGGAGATGGTGCGTTACGAGGGCTCGGTGGAGACCTCGACCTTCCGGTACGCCGCGGAGGACGCCGAGATCGGCGGCACGCTGATCCCCCGGGGCTCGCTCGTCCAGATCGCCATCACCTCGGCGAACCGGGACCCCGGGAAGTTCGACGCGCCCGACGTCCTGGACGTCACCCGGGAGGGCATGCAGAGCACCCATCTCGGCTTCGGCCACGGGACGCACTACTGCCTCGGCGCTCCGCTGGCGCGGCTGGAGCTGGAGGTCGCGCTGACCTGTCTGCTGCGGGAGTTCCCCGAGATGCGTCTGGAGGACGCGGAGGACGCCCGCGGCGCGTGGGTCAAGGGGCGGATGGCGGCGTTCCGGGGTCTGGAACGGCTCCGGCTGGTCCTGGACCCGTCGCGCCCGTACGGGGAGGGGGAGCACGCCGCGGACTCGATCTCCTCGGTGATCGCCTCGGTTCCCCCGCCGCCGGCCGCCGTACCCTCCGGCGGCAGCTGACCGCCATGGCCGCCGTGCCTCCCGGCGCCCGGCCCCTTGACCAGCACACGCACACGCACACGCACACGCACGCGTACGCGCACCAGCACCCCTCACACGACGGACGGTGGATCGGCATGGCGGACACCCCCAGTACCTCCGGACTGCGCCTCCTCGGCATGCCGGCGGACGAGCTGCGGATCTCGGCGGCGGGCACCGTCGAATTCGCCTCGCCGGCCCACGACGAGGCCGCACCGGGCGCGCCCGAGACGCACTCGGGCCATGCGCGGATCGACATGCACCACCACTACTGCGCCCCGGAGTGGCGGGAGTGGGCGGTGCGCCACGGGCTGATCCGGGCGGAACAGCTGCCGCCGTGGGCCAAGCTGGACACGGAGGACGCGATCCGCTTCATGGACCGTGCGGGGATCAGCACCGCGGTCCTGAAGCCGATGCTGCCCGCCCGCTACCACTCCTCGGCGCAGCTGCGCGAGGCGATCACCATCACGCTCCAGTCGATGACCGAGGCGGCGAGCTCCCATCCGGGCCGGTTCTCGTTCTACGTCCCGCTGTTCCTGGACGACCCGGACGCGTCCTCGTGGGCGGTGCGCCGCGGCCTCGGGCGGCTCGGCGCGGTCGGCGTGAACCTGACGGCGAACTACGGCGGCGTCTACCTGGGCGACCCCTCGTACGACCGGGTGTTCCACGAGCTGGACGAGGCCTCCGCGGTGGTGGACACCCATCCGCACAACCTGCCGGGGGGCCCGCCCGGACCGCCCGGCCCGGGCGCGGCGACGGTGCCCGGCATCCCGAACTTCCTGTGCGACTTCCTGCTCGACACCACGCGGGCCGCGGTGAACATGATCAGCAAGCGGACGCTGGACCGCTTCCCGAACATCTCGGTCGTCCTGCCGCACGCCGGCGGCTTCCTGCCGTACATCGCGAACCGGCTGCAGGCCCTGGGCCGGTTCTGCGACCCGCCGGTCGACGCCGGCGCCGTCCGCGAGTACCTCGGCCGCTTCTACTACGACACGGCGGGCCCGATGGCTCCCGCGGCCACCCTGCTCGCCCATGTCCCGGCCGAGCACATCCTGTTCGGCACCGACTATCCGGCTGCTCCCGCCGACACGGTCCTCGAACTGGCCCTCCCGGCCCTGGACGCGGACCCGTCCTTCACCCCGGAACAGCTGCGCGGCATCTACCACGACAACGCCCTCGGCCTGATCCCCCAGCTCGCGACGGTCTGACCGCCCCGGGACGGGATCCCCGGCCCAGCCGCCCAAACCGGCCGGACGATGCACCGGAAGGGACCGTGCCGGGCGGATGCATCCCGCGCCCCGGGCCGCGCCCTGTCGCCGTCGGTCCTCCGTGCGCACGCTGAGGAACAGTGGGTGTGGGGGTCCGGCCGTGCGCCGGAGCGGAAGGAGCCGGGAATGCGCGTCCTGTGCACGGCGACCGGTTCGCCGTCCGACGCCGGGGCCATGCTGCCGCTGGTGTCCGCGTTCGCCGCGGCCGGACACGAGGTGCTCGTGGCCTCGACACCGGCCCTGCGCTCCGTCTTCTCGGGGGCTCCCGTACGGACCGCGGGGCTGCTGGCGGACCCGGAACAGGACCTGTCGGCGGGTCTCGCGGACGCCTCCGGCGGCAGGCGGAAGTCCCGTACGCGCGGGCCGGCCGGGGTCGGCCCGGCGGCCGCACCGTTCGCCGGAGCCCACCTGTCGGACAGCTGCGCGGCCCTGCTGCCGGCGGCCCGGGACTTCGACCCTCATCTGGTGGTGCGGGACGGCGCGGAGTTCGCCGGATGCCTGGTCGCGGAGGCACTCGGCCTGCCGCACGTGTCGGCACCCTCGGGAGCGGCCAACCACCTGGATCCGCGTACGGTCCACCCGGCGCTCAACGCCCACCGGGTCCGGCTGGGGCTGCCCGTCCGGACCGATCCGTGGGCGGTCCACCGGTACGGCCGGCTGGACTGCATGCCCCCGCAGTACTCCTTCGCCGCGCCCGCCCCCGTGCCCACGCCCCTCCTCACCTACCGGCAGCCCTGTGAGACCGGCCCGGACGGGCGGGTGCCGCCCTGGATGGCCGAACTCCCCACGGACCGGCCGCTGGTGATCGCCGCGCCGGGTACGGTGCCGCCCGCCGCGGGAGGCCGGTCCGGCGGCAGGGGCCGGTCCGGCGGCGGGGGCGGGTCCGGCGCCGATGGCCGGTTCGACGACGGGGGGCTGCTGGGCGCCGTCGTCACCGGGCTGTCTGCGGTCGACTGCGTGGCCGTCGTGGCGACCGGCGGGACCGAGGTGCCCGCCGCCGCGGCCCACGCACGGGCGGACGGGATACACCTCGTGGACCGCGTTCCCCGGCCGCTCCTGCTGCGCTGCGCGCGGCTGTTCGTGACCCACGGGGAGTACGACGGCATCCGGGAGGCGGTCGCCGCGGGCGTGCCCATGGCGGTGATCCCCCGCTCCGGCGACCAGCCCGCCAATGCCGACCGCGTACAGGCGCTCGGACTGGGGCGGCGGATCTGCGGACCGGCGGGTCCGGACGGCGGCCCGGGCGGCCCGCCCTCCCCGGACGCGATCGCCACCGTGTGCAGGCAGCTCCTGGCGGACCGGCGGGTTGACGCCGAGGCCCGGCGCGCCCGGCTGCGCATGCTGACGCTGCCTCCGGTCGAGTCGGCCGTGGCCCGGCTGGAGCGCCTCGCACTCGGCGCCGTCCCCGCTGTCCGCCGGGTGCGTGAGCAGTGAGGGGCAGTGCGTAGCCAGAGACCTTCTCGGCAACGAAATCCGTAGCTGACGACCCGTTCAGCCGTTGATTCCAGAGTTACCGGCGGGTTTCGCCAACCAAATCACGGTTCAGCACTTGCGGAACCCGGGGTTCCTTCGACAGTATCGGCCGCGTTCCGCCTCGACGCCCGGACGCGTACCGGTAATCCCGTGCCGTCATCCTGCCGAGCTGCCTCCTGCCGAGCCGCCTGATCCGTGCGGCCGGCCGCTTGCGCCTTCCCTCGAGGCTCCACCCCGCCGCGCGACCACGCGTCACCGCGTCACCGCGTCGCGCGCGCTCCTTCTCATTCACCTACCTCGAAGGCAAGGCAGAGATGGCACCACTGGCCGCACGCCGGAGAACTCCGGCCGCCACCCCGCACCCCGTGGACGAGGTGCTCCCGCTTTCCAAGCTGTCGCTGTACGGGTTCCAGCACGTCCTGGCGTTCTACGCAGGAGCAGTGCTGGTACCGATCATCCTGGGCAACAGCCTCGGACTCTCCGCCCAGGAGCTCGTCTACCTGATCAACGCCGACCTGGTCACGGCCGGCATCGCCACCATCATCCAGGCGTGGGGCTTCTGGCGGATCGGCGCCCGGCTGCCGCTCGTCCAGGGCGCGACCTTCACCGCCGTCTCCCCCATGATCGCCATCGGGCAGGGTGCGGGCGGCGGCACGGCCGGCCTGCTCGTGGTGTACGGCGCGGTGATCACGGGCGGTATCGCCACGTACCTCTTCGCCCCGTTCGTCGGGCGGCTGGCCGCGTACTTCCCGCCGATCGTCACCGGCACCCTGCTCACGGTCATCGGCATCGTACTGATCCCGCTCGCCCTGCAGGACGTGGGCGGCGGGCCCGACCTGGTCGGCGAATCGGGCTACGGCGACCCGGCGCACGTGGCCTACGCGGCCGGCACCCTGGGGCTGATCCTGCTGGTGACCCGGTTCGGCGGACCGTTCCTGCGCAGCATCGCGGTGCTGATCGGCCTGATGGGCGGCACCGCCGTGGCCTGGCTGCTCGGCGACGTCAGCCTGGGCGCGGTCGAGGAGGCGGACTGGCTCGGCATCAGCACCCCCTTCCACTACGGGGTGCCGGAGTTCTCGGTCTTCCCGATGCTGGCCATGGTCGTGGTCATGATGATCACGATGGTGGAGACCACCGGCGACGTGTACGCCATGGGTGAGATCACCGGGCGGAAGGTGGACGGCGAGACGGTCGGACGGGCCCTGCGCGCGGACGGCCTGGCCACCGTGCTCGGCGGCGTCTTCAACTCCTTCCCCTACGTGGCCTTCGCGGAGAACATCGGCCTGGTGCGGATCTCCCGGGTCACCAGCCGGTTCGTGGTGGTCGCGGCAGGTGTCTTCATGATCCTGCTGGGGCTGATCCCCAAGGCCGGCGCGGTGGTGGCCTCGGTCCCGCACCCGGTGCTCGGCGGCGCGGCCGTCGCGATGTTCGGCATGGTGGCGACGGTCGGCATCCAGATCCTCTCCAAGGTCGACCTCCGCGAGGAGCGCAACGCGCTGATCCTGGCGGTCAGTCTCGGCGCGGCCATGCTCCCCGCCACGGTGGAACCGCTCTTCGAGCGGATGCCGACCGAGGTGCGGGCGGTGCTGGGCAGCGGCATCACCCTGGGCAGCCTCACCGCGGTGCTGCTCAACCTGTTCTTCCACTCGTTCGGCGACAAGCGGGCCCGGGAGGACATCGACTGGGACGGCCTCGCGGACGCGGACGCGGACGCGGACTCAGGCTCCCCCGCCGGGGGCGCCGCCGGCCGCCGGGACGACGCCGAGGACTGGAACGCCTGGGCCCCCCGGGCCGCCGGCCAGGGCGTGCCGGCCGCCCGCCCGGGCGACGGGTACGCCGACAACGACGGATACGGCGGCGGCTACGGTGACGGCGGCCACGGCGGCGGGTACCGCGCCGCCGGGTACACCGGCAACGGCGGACACGGCCGCCCGGCAGCCACTCCAGGAACGGGCGCCGACGGCGCCGGCCCCGCCCGCGATGCGGGGTACGGCCAGGACGCGGGGTACGGGCGGGACACGGGATACGGCCAGGACACGGGGTACGGCCGGGACACGGGGTACGGCCGGGACACGGGGCACGGCCACGGCGCGGACCCCGACGGCTGGAACGGCGGCCGGTAGGGCTCCGCCCCGCCCGCCGCCCCGCCCCCAACCCCCCTCCGCCGCGCAGCGCACCGCGCCGCACCGCACCGCAGCGCACCGCTCCGCATCGCGGGGCCCCACCGAGGTGATCCGCCCGTGTCCAGACCACCGTTCTCCCCCGCCGAGGCCAGGGCCGCCCGCCTGCGCGTCGGCATGACCCCCGAGCAGGTCGTCGCCTCCATGGCCCAGTTGGGCATGGACCGGCCGCCCGAAGCGGTCCACGCCTGGGAGTCGGGCACCGTGGCGCCGTCCGAGACCGAGCTCTTCGCGCTCGCGGACGCGCTGTGGTGCCCGGTCCAGGCACTGATGGCCCGGGTGCCGAGCACCCTGCGCGAGCACCGGCTGGCCCGGCAGTTCACCGCCGAGCGGCTCGCGCAGCGCATCGGCATGGACCCGTACGCCTACGCCCGCGCCGAGGCCGAGCACCGGTGGTCCGGTACCGACCGGCAGACCCTGTTGCTGGCGGACGCGCTCGGACTGCGGGTGGACGACCTGCTGGACGTCGTCGACCAGGCCGCCGAGCTCGTCACCCTGCTCCACGAAGCGGTAGAGGGCCGCTGGAAGACGTACGTGGCGCCGCTCGCGGACCTGGCCCGCGCCGACCAGCGGGCGGTGGCCCAGGCCCTGCGCACCCTGCACCGGGAGTACGCCCTCTTCAACGAGCGCTACATGGGCCACCTGGTCGCCCGCAGCGGCGACGTCCGCCTCAAGGAGATCGCCGTCGACCGCGCCCGGTGGCTCAGGGACCTGCCCGAGCGCTTCCGCCTCATGGTCACCCACGGCGCCTGACACCTCCGCACACCGCGCGATGCCACACCCGAGAATGGTCTGGACCTTGACAGGTCCAGACCATTCTCGGTTGAGTGGTGGAGTCGCCGCCTCCGGGCAGCAACTCCCCCCACTCAAGGAGCAGTTACGTGATACGCGCATTCCGCCGCCGCACCCTCGCACTGACCGCGTCCGCCCTGACGACCCTCGGCCTCGCCGCCGGACTCTCCCTCGCCCTCCCCGCGACCTCCACCGCCGCCACCCCCTGCGCGGCCGCCTGGACACCGGGCGCCGTCTACACGGGCGGGGCGATGGCCTCCCACAACGGCCGCAACTGGCAGGCCAAGTGGTGGACCCAGGGTGAGACCCCGGGCACCACCGGGGAGTGGGGCGTCTGGGCCGACCGGGGAACCTGCGGCACCGGAGGCGGCGGGCAGGAGCCCGACCCCGACCCGTCCGGCTTCGTCGTCAGCCGGGATCGGTTCGAGCAGATGTTCCCGAACCGGAACCCCTTCTACACCTACGACGGCCTGGTCGCGGCCCTCTCCGCGTACCCCGGCTTCACCCGTACCGGCGACGACACCACGCGGCGGCGCGAGGCCGCCGCCTTCCTCGCGAACGTCTCCCACGAGACGGGCGGCCTGGTCCACATCGTCGAGCAGAACACCGCGAACTACCCGCACTACTGCGACAGCACGCAGCCGTACGGCTGTCCTGCGGGCCAGGCCGCCTACTACGGCCGCGGCCCCATCCAGCTCAGCTGGAACTTCAACTACAAGGCCGCCGGGGACGCCCTCGGCATCAACCTGCTGGCCGACCCCTACCTCGTCGAGCGGGATCCGGCCGTCGCCATGAAGACCGCCCTGTGGTACTGGAACACCCAGAACGGTCCCGGCACCATGACCGCCCACGCGGCCATGACGAACGGCGCCGGCTTCGGCGAGACCATCCGCTCCATCAACGGCGCCCTGGAGTGCAACGGCGGCAACCCGGCACAGGTGCAGAGCAGGATCTCGAAGTACCAGCAGTTCACCCAGATCCTGGGAGTGACCCCGGGTGCCAACCTGGGCTGCTGACCGGTGGACCGTCCGGGTGCGCGTAGGCTCGGCCAATGGCCAAGTACTTCGACGTGCACCCGGAGAACCCGCAGCGACGCGCCATCGGGAACGTGGCGGACAGCCTCCGGGCCGGCGCGCTCATCGCGTATCCGACGGACTCCTGCTTCGCGCTGGGCTGCCAGCTGGGCAACCGTGACGGGATCGACCGCATCCGGTCGATCCGGGACCTCGACGACCGTCACCACTTCACCCTGATGTGCGAGAACTTCGCGCAGCTGGGGCGGTTCGTCCACGTGGACAACGACGTGTTCCGCGCGGTGAAGGCGTCCACTCCGGGCCCGTACACCTTCATCCTGCGGGCGACCTCGGAGGTGCCCCGCCGGCTGATGCACCCGCGGAAGAAGACGGTCGGGGTCCGGATCCCCGACCACGTGGTGACCCAGGCCCTGCTGGCCGAGCTCGGGGAGCCGCTGCTGTCCAGCACCCTGCTGCTGCCGGGTGAGGAGGAGCCGCTGACGCAGGGCTGGGAGATCAAGGAACGGCTCGACCACGTGGTCGACGCCGTCGTGGACTCCGGCGACTGCGGCACCCGCCCGACCACCGTCATCGACTTCTCCGGCGGCGAGGCGGAGATCGTCCGCCGGGGGGCGGGGGACACCACGCGCTTCGAGTGACCGCCGGCCGGCCGGCCGTTGCCCGGACGGCCCCTTGATCGTTCAGGGGCTGACGGGCGGTCGGCGGTGCGGGACGGGTGGTCACGGTGCGGATGGGGCGCAGGACGGTACTCAAGGCGGCGTCGGGCGGTGCGCTGGCGGCGCTCCCCCTCTCCGGCCCGGCGGCGGCCGGCGGCAGGGCCGCGCCGGACGGTCCGGAGCCGGGAAACGGCCCGGCCGCCGATGCCGGCGAGGTCGTCCGGCTGCGCCTCACCGCTTCGACCAACGGCACGGCCACCGCGACGTCCTCCGGCGACCGGGTCATCGCCGAGGTGCAGAACGTCCTCTGGTCGGTCCCCCGGGACGGGACGGCCGCGACCCCGCTCACCCCGCCGGACCTGGAGCCGTGCCGCCCGGTGTTCTCCCCGGACGGCCGCTGGGTGGCGATGAGCGCCTACCGGGGCGGTGGCTTCCGCATCTGGCTGATGCGGCCGGACGGTTCGGGGCTGCGCCGGCTGACGGACGGGCCGTTCGACGACCGGGCTCCCGCCTGGTCGCCGGACGGCCGCACCCTCGCCTTCTGCTCGGAGCGCGGCGGCGATCCGGTGGCGGGCAGCCCGTACCGGATCTGGACCGTGGACGTGGCCGACGGCCGGCTGCGCCGGCTGACCGGACTGCCGGGGCAGCAGGGCCCCGGCAGTCCGGTCACCGCCTGGGAGGACTACGACCCGGTGTGGTCCGCGGACGGCTCCCGGGTGCTGTTCGTCCGGGGCACCGCCGACGGCGACACCCTCACCGCCCGGACCCTGGCCTCGGTCGCCGTCCCCGCGGCGGGTTCCGCGCCGGGCGCCGTACGTGTCGAGCACACCGCCGCCGAGGGCCGGCTGATGGCCCCGGCACTCTCCCCGTCCGGCCGTACGGCCTGGCTGTGCGCGCTGCCCGGCCCGCGCCGCGCCGAGACCATCACCCTGGTGGTGGACGGGCGGCCGGTCGCCCTCGGCGGAGAGCTCGCCCCCGCTCCCCCGCGCTGGATCGGCGAGGACCGGCTGCTGGTCACGCTCGACGGCCGGTTCCGGGTGATCCGCCCGCACCGCGACGGCACCGGCTCCGAGATCGTCCTCGACGCCACGCTCGAGGTCCGCCGGCCCCGCCCCCGGGTCAAGGAGTACGTGCTGGAGGCCGAACGCACCCTGCCGGTCCGCGGGATCCACCAGCCCCGCATCTCGCCCGACGGCCGCACCGTGGCCTTCGCCGCGCTCAACTCCCTGTGGACCGTGCCGGTCACCGGCGGCGCGCCGCGCCGGATCCTGCGCTGTCCGGAGTCGGCGTACGTGCAGGGCCCGGTGTGGACCCCCGACGGGCAGGGCCTGGTGTACACCGACGACCGGGGCGGGCTGAACGCCGTACGCCGCCACGACCCGGCGAGCGGGCGGGACCGGGTGCTGGCCGAGGGCGGCCGGGTGTACGGCGTGCTCTCGCCGGACGGCACCCGGCTGGCCGCCCTCGACCTGGCCGGCCGGCTCCTCGTCCGCGATCTGGCGGCCGGCACCGACACCCCGCTGGTGTCCGCGCTCGGCGGCGGCGGCCTGCCCGGGCAGCCCAGCTGGTCCCCGGACGGGCGGTACGTCGTGCTGTGCGACCGGAACCGGCTCAGCCGGCGCTTCCGCGAGGGGTACAACCTGATCCGGGTCGTGGACACCCGCACCGGCACGGCCCGCCTCCACGCGCTCGCGCCGCACGCCTCGCTCTCCGACCGGTACGCCTCCGGGCCGGTCTGGTCGCCGGACGGCCGCCACCTGGCGTGCGTCAGCGAGTCCGCGCTGTGGCTGCTGCCGGTCGGCCCGGACGGCACCCCGGCCGGCCCTGCCCGCCGGCTGACCGACGAACCCGCCGACCACCCCTCGTGGTCCGGGGACTCCCGGACGCTGCTCTACCTGTCGGGCGCGCGGCTGCGGCTCCTCCGGCTCGACGCGGACGCCTCCCCCGCCGGGCCGTCCCGCACGGTGCCGGTGTCCTTCGGGTACCGGCGGCCGGCGCCCGTGGACACCGTGGTGCGGGCCGGGCTGCTGTGGGACGGCACCGGATCGGCGCCGCGCGCCGATGTCGACGTGCTGGTCCGCGGCGGCCGGATCACCGCCGTCGAACCGCGCCGGCCGGGGCGTCCCCGGCGGGCGGCGCGCACCGTGGACGCCTCCGGCGCCACCGTCCTGCCGGGCCTGTGGGACGCGCACGTCCACTCGTACCCCTACACCTACGGGGCCCGGCTCGGCGCGCTGCAGCTGGCGTACGGGGTGACCACCACGGTCTCGTTCGGGGGTTCCGCGCACGAACAGGCCCGGCTCCGCGAGGACATCCGGGCCGGGCGGCTCGCCGCGCCCCGGCTGCTGGCCGGCGGGGAGCTCCTCGACGGCTCCCGGGTGGCGTACACGATGGGCCGCGCGCACCGCACCCGGGAGGGGTTCGCCCGGACGCTGGTGCGGGCCGCGGAGCTGGACTGGGACCTGGTCAAGACGTACGTGCGGGCCCCGTACTGGCTGATGGAGGAGGCAGCGGCGTTCGCGCACGACCGGCTGGGGGTGACGGCGGGTTCGCACCTGTGCGCGGCGGGGATCCAGGCCGGGCAGGACCTGACCACCCATCTGACGGCCACCGAGCGTGCCGAGTACGGGCACGGCTGCACCCCGGAGAACCACACCCACCAGGACACGGTGGAGCTCTACACGCGGGGCCGCTTCCACCTGGTCGCCACTCCGTTCACGGCGCTGCCGCTGCTGGGCGCCGACCCGGAGGCGGCAGCGGACAGGCGGGTCCGGGAGCTGATGCCGCCGTGGGACGTGACGGCGGTCGAGGCGGCCGCGGCACGGCCGCCGAGCGCGGAGCAACTGGCCTTGCTGGAGCGGGAGGTGGCCACCTACCGGCGGGTCGTGCGCGGGGGCGGGCTGGTGGCCCTGGGCACCGACGCCCCGCTGGTCCCGACCGGCCTCCACCTCCACCTGGGGCTGCGCGCCCTGCACCGCTTCGGCCTGTCCCCGGCGGAGGCCCTGACCACCGTCACCCGGACCCCGGCGCGGATCTTCGGCGTCGAGGACCACCTCGGCACGGTGGAACCGGGCAGGCTGGCCGACCTCACGGTGGTGGACGGCGACCCCTTCGCGGACTTCGCCTCCCTGATCCGCACCCGCGCCGTCCTCCGCGCGGGCACCCTCCACCAACGCCCGGCCACGGCTCCTTCCCCCTCTGCCCCCACTTCTCGCAGCACCACCCCACCTGACCCGGCGGAACACTGGCGCCCGGTCCTCGACCAGATGCTCCGCGACGGCTGCTGCCATCCCGGAAACCCGTATGCCGGTCATGGCTCGTGACGGGCAGACTTGCACCGTGGACCAGGCAGAGGTGCTCCTCATGGGCGGGCGGGCCGGAGTAGGCAAGACGACGGTGGGGTGGGAGGTTTCGGTGCTGCTGCGGGCGGCGGCGGTCCCGCACGCGATCATCGACGGCGATTTCATGGGGCAGGTGCATCCCGCCCCGGAGGGGGATCCGCGCCGTTCGGAGATCACCGAGCGCAATCTCACCGCTGTGTGGGCGAACTTCGCCCGGGCCGGCTACCGCCGGCTGGTCTACACGAACACGGCCAGTGTGCTGCCCGAGGCGACCGGCATGTTCCTGCGGGCGATGGGGGCGCAGGTGCGCATCGTGCGGGTGCTGCTCACCGCCTCCGACGCCACCGCCCGCGAGCGGCTGGTACGCCGGGAACTCGGTTCGGAGCTGCAGCAGGAACTGGAGGGCAGCGCCCGCAAGGCGCGCCTCCTGGACCGGCACGCCCCCGCGGACACGCTGCGCGTGGCGACGGACGGGAGGACGGTCGTCGACATCGCGCGCGAGGTCGTCGCCGCCACCGGCTGGTCCGGGAGCCGGCCCGCGCACCGGCCCGCGCCCATGCGCTGACGGCCCTTCGGCCCCTTCCGCGGAACTTTCGTCCAAGACGCGGCCGCCCCGGGTCGGTGAGGGTGGGGGCATGTACAGCGATGAAGCGGATGCCGACCACGCGAGCCGTGACGGTCAGGGGGCCTGGGAGGTGACGCGTCTCCCGGCCGGTACGTCCCTCGACGGAGTGCGGACGGCCGGTTTCCGGGACAGCGCCGGCGCGGGTCTGGACCTGCGGGTGCTTCCCCAATCCGTCGTGGTGGTCGTGATCGGTCTGGGGGAAGACCCGTTCACGGTGGAGGCCGCGGCCGGACAACGGTCGTTGGGGAGCCTGGCGGCTGCCCTGTCGCCCGGGCCCGCCCGGATCCGGGGCGAGCGCGTCGAGTGCGTCGAGACGTGCTGGTCGCCCCGGGCCGCCTACTCCCTGCTGGGGGTTTCCCCGGCCGAACTGGACGGGTCCGTCCTCGACTTGGAGGATCTGTGGGGGCGCCAGCTGCGGCAGCTCCGGGAGCGGCTGGCCGATACCGCGGCGTGGCGGGACCGTCTCACTCTGGTGGACGGGTTCCTCGCCCTGCGGGCTGAGCAAGGGCCGTCGATGACACCCGAGGTGGCCGCCGTCTGGGAGACGATCGTGGCTCGCCGGGGCAGGGTGCGGGTCGACGACCTCGCCGCGGCCTGCGGATGGAGCCGGAAGCGGCTGTGGTCCCGGTTCCGTGCCCAGATCGGCCTCACCCCGAAGCGTGCCGCGATGCTGATCCGCTTCGACCACGCCGTCCGGGCCCTGCGGGCGGGCCGGAACGCCGCCGACGTCGCCCTGGCCTACGGATTCGCCGACCAGTCCCACCTCCACCGCGACGTACTCGCCTTCGCCGGGTGCACACCCGGCGCCCTGGCCGACGGCACTGCGACAACGCCCCGTTGAGCCGCGCGCCTCCCGCCGCGCGGGCGGGCGCGCACACCCTGTTCACCCGACGAAGGGAATCATCCGTGAACAACACCCATGCGGCGGCGGACGCCATGGCGGACCGCGGCCTGATCGTCCGGCTCGCCTTCGGCGGCATGGCCGCACAGACCCTGCGCGCCGCAGTGCGACTGGGGGTGTTCGAGTCGATCGGCGACGGACCGCGGCCGGCCGCCGGAATTGCTGCCGACGCCGGGGCCGAGCACCAGCCCGTGACGCGTCTGCTGCGCGCCCTAGCCGGTCTGGGACTGCTGGAGGAGCGAGCACCGGACACCTTCGCGGTGACTCCGGCGGGCGCGCTCCTCGATCCCGGCCGTCCCGACTCCCTCGCCGCGTTCGTGCGGATGTTCACCGAACCGGCGGTCGTACGGGCCTGGGAGAGCCTGGACGGCAGCGTCCGCACGGGCGGGGTCGCGTTCGACTCCGTCTTCGGCACCGACTTCTTCAGCCACCTCGGCCGGCATCCCGAGCTGTCCGCCGACTTCAACGCGGCGATGAGCCAGGCCTCCGAGGAGACCGCCGCCGTGTTGCCGCAGGCCTTCGACTTCGGCCGGTTCACCTCGGTCACCGACGTGGGCGGCGGCGACGGGACCGTCCTGGCCGGCGTCCTCGCCGCGCATCCGGGGCTCACCGGTGTCCTCCACGACACGGAGAACGGCCTGGCGAGGGCGCCGAAGACGCTGGAGCGGCACGGGGTCGCGGACCGCTGTTCCCTGGTCGCCGGAGATTTCTTCCGTTCGGTTCCCGCAGGCTCGGACCTGTTCCTGATCAAGAGTGTCCTGCACGACTGGTCGGATGATCAGGCGGTCAGGATCCTCGGCCACTGCCGCGAGGTGCTGCCGCCCGGCGGCCGCGTCCTGATCGTGGAGCCGGTGCTTCCCGAGATCGTGGGCTCCGACGCGGCGGCCCATGCCGCCGACGGCGGGATCACCTACCTGAGCGACCTCAACATGCTGGTGAACCTGGGCGGGAGGGAACGTACGCGCAAGGACTTCGAGGAGGTGTGCCGCCGGGCCGGACTGTCCGTCGAGTCGGTCACCCCGCTCGTGGAGGCCGCTCCGTACTCCCTGGTCGAGGCGGTGGCCGGCTGACCTGCCCGGTCACCGGCCGGGTACGGGCGGGGGCGCGTTCGCCCGTTCGAACAGCCCGCATTCAGGACGGCCGCCCCTTCCTCAGAAGGGGTCCGCCGTCCGGAGGGCGGTGGTGACCAGCAGGGGCGGTTCGGCGCGTTCCGCCTGCCAGGTGTGGCTGCGGGCCAGGGCAGGAGTGGCGAGGGGGAGGGCCTCGTCGACCGTGGGGCGGTGCTGTGTCACGGCCCGGAAGCCGGCGCGGGTCAGGAGGGGGGGCAGGTGGCCGGCCGGCCAGGCGTGGTTGCGGACCTCCTGCCAGGTGCCGTCGGTGCGGCGGAGGCGGACGGTGAGCGGGTCGCCCGGACCGTACGCGGCTCCCGGTTCGCCGATGCGGGTGGAGGCGTACTCCAGGCGGGTGCAGGCCGGGTCGGTGGTCAGCAGGACCAGGGGGGCGCCGGGCCTGAGCAGGCGGTGGATCTCCGCGAACACGGCGAGGACCGCCTCCTCGGTGGGGAGGGAGGCGAGGACGTGGTTGCACATCACCGCGTCCGCGCAGGCGTCGGGGAGACCGGTGACCCGCCCGTGCTCGACGAGGTGGTACTCCGCCACCGCGGTGGCCGACGTACGGGCCAGGGCCAGCATCTCGGGCGAGGTGTCCACGCCCAGGACGCGTACGCCGAGCAGGCCGGCCGCGTGGGCGGCGACCTTGCCGGGTCCGCAGCCGTAGTCGACCAGGACGCCGTCCGGGCCGAGCCGCCGGGACAGCGCCCGGAAGACGAACGGGTACCCGAGCAGCCAGTCCGTGGCCGCCTCCACCGCCGCAAAGGCGCGCGCGCCTTCCTGTCCCGACCAGTCGCTCACACCCCCACTATCCGCCCGTTCGGCCCGGATCGGGGTGGTACGACACGGCGTCAATCACCGGTGGTGACCGCGGGAATTCATGAGGTGAGAGAAGAGTGAATCCCGTACTGAATTGCCGTCAACAGGCGCCACTCAAAACCTTCGCGATGATTTCGATTTGATAACGGAGTCGACTCTAAAAGCCTGGACCAATGAGGGTCAACGCGCGTAGTCCCCTTGAAAACAAAGGGAAGTGATGATTCATCAGAAACGGTCGGGTAGGTAACGGAATGGATTCTCCCACTCGGACTCCGGTTTGTCCGAATTCTCCGCCCTAAGGGTCTGGCAGGCTGCGGCGCACCCCGTCTTCTGACCAAAGAATTGAGGTGCGCATGTCGAGACATCGAAAACTGAAGGAGCGTCAGGATCCGCCGCGCCGCGGCAGGTTCAAGGGCATCACGGCCGCCCTGGCCGTGGGCGCAGTGGTCGCCGGTGGCTTCGCCTACCAGGCCGGCCTCGCGAACTCCAAGGACGAGACGACGCTCGCCCAGCTCGGGGCGCACTCCGCGGAGATAGCCACCGAGCCGGCCTCCGCGCCGGCCCGGGACAAGGAGCCCAAGCCGCTGGACAAGAAGCCGTCCAACGACCGGACCCGGGGCATGGTCTACGACGGACTGAACACCGCCCCCAAGGGCGACAAGTGTGTCGGGGTCTACCGCACGGACGTCGGCCACTGCAGCCACGGCCCCGACGAGCCCCCCAAGGGCGTCGACATCAAGAAGGACACCGCGCCCGCCGTGAAGACCGTGGCCGCGGCGGCCGACCCGGCCAAGTCGGCCGACAAGGACCCGGCCGCCGACCCGGCCGACGGGGGTTCTCAGGGCACTCCCGCCGCCGACGCCAAGGCACCCGGCGACGCCTCCGCTCCGCCCCGCACCCCCTCCGCCGGGCAGAGCGCGGCCGCCGGTCCCGCCGGGCAGACCGTCCAGTGCGACGGTGACGGCAGCAGCGGCAACCGGGTCCAGGTCGTCTACGTGCACGGCCCCGGCAAGGACCGGTACTCCCAGTACGTCGCGTCCTTCCGGAAGTGGGCCGCCGACGCCGACGTGATCTATTCGACCAGCGCCCAGCAGACCGGCGGCGTCCGCCACATCCGCTACGTGACGGCGGCGGACTGCACCCCGACCGTCCTCAACATCGAGCTCCCGGACTCCGCGCTGTCCGAGTTCAGCGCCACCAACCGGGCGCTCGCCGGCAAGGGCCTGGACCGCCGCGACCGCAAGTACATGATCTTCGCCGACACGCAGGTCTACTGCGGCATCGGCACCTTCAACGGGGACGAGCGGCCCGGCCAGAACAACCTCAGCAACTTCGGCCCCTCCTACGGGCGTACGGACACCGGCTGCTGGGGCGGGCACACCGCCGCGCACGAACTCGGCCACAACCTCGGCGCGGTGAACAACAGCGCGCCGAACACCAGCCGGGGCGCGCACTGCACGGACGAGTGGGACGTGATGTGCTACTCGGACAGCCCGAACTACCCGACGATGCGGAACGTCTGCACCGACAGGGCGAACGAGAACATCCTCGACTGCAACCACGACGACTACTTCCACACCAACCCCAAAGCGGGCAGCTACCTCGACACCCACTGGAACATCGCGAACAACCAGTTCCTGATGAAGGGCAAGGGCGGCACCAACCCGAATCCCAACCCGAACCCGAGCCCGAAGCCGACGCCCACGCCGTCCCCGACCGCGCCGAAGCCCGGCAGCGGGCCGGACGTCGCGGTCGGCCAGATCCAGTCGGACTCGGCCGTGGTCAGCTGGCCGCGGGTGAACGGGGCCGCCTGGTACCAGGTGATGTTCAACGGGAAGCACCTGACCTGGGTGCAGGGCACGGCGGTGCGGATCTACAACCTGCGGCCGGGCACCTCCTACACCGTGGCGGTCTCGGTGCGCGACGCGCAGGGCCGTGACAGCGGCCCGGGCAAGGCCACCTCCTTCAAGACCTCGGGTGCGGGCACGACCACCGCTCCGAACGCCAAGTACACCCTGGCCAACGGCAGCACCGGGCTCAACGCCGCCGTCTGGGGCGGCCGCAGCGCCGACGGCACGATCCTGGTCGGCTCGCAGGCCGACGGGTACGCCCCCCAGCAGTGGTACTTCGACAACGCGGGCAGCGGCCTGGTCCGCATCCGGTCCGCCGCGTCCGGCAAGTGCCTCCAGCCCGGCGGCACCCCCGGCGCGAACATGTGGGTGGCCCAGCAGCCCTGTTCGAACGGCTCCACCGCGCAAGCGTGGAAGATGACCGCCAAGGACGGCTCGATGACCGTCACCGACCGCAGCGGCGCCTGGGCGCTGACCGTCAGCGGCCGCCCGTACTACGGTGCGCGGCTGCTCGACCTGCAGCGCGCCGACGGGCGCCCCGCCCAGCTCTGGGCGGTCCGCAAGGCCGGCTGATCCCGGCCGTGTGACACACGCCGGCGGGCGGGCCGTTGACGGGGCGGCCCGCCCGCTCGCACCCCCGGGTGCATCCCCCACACCTTGCACCCCTCACAGCTCACAGCTCACCCCTCGCACATGCATCGGAGCACTGGCATGCACAGGGCAGTTCCTTCACGACGCACCGGAACGGGCGTCCTCCTCCTCGTACTGGCCGGCAGCACGGTCCTCGGCACCCCCCTGACGGCCGCCGCCCATGGCGACGGCCTGAACGTCGTGGTCGTCGGGCAGCGCGAGGGGCACATCGTCACCGAAGTGACCTGGGAGAACGACGGGGACGCCGTGGAAGAGCAGGTCGCCGCCACGGTCAACGCGGTCAGCCCCGACGGCAACCGGACGGCGGGCCCGTGGCGGCTGGTCCGCGACCCCTCCGGGCCGAAGAACTGGACCACCGCCGAAGCGCTCCCCTCCGGGAACTGGAAGGTGACCGTGGAGGTGGGCTTCCCCGAGCTCGGACGCGCGGAGCGCGAGCTGACCGTGAATCCGGCGGCCCCGACCGCCGCGGCCCCCACCGCCGCGGGGCCCACCGCCGCGGCCCCGACCTCCGGTGGCCCGACCGCCGGGGCATCGGCCCCGCCGCCATCGTCTCCGGCGTCCCCCACCACTGCGGCGCAGCCCGCCGCGGACGCGGAGGACGCGCCCCGCCTGCCCGTCACCGCCGCCGCGGCCGCGGCGCTGGCGGTGACCGGCGCCGGCGTGTGGGCCGTCGTACGCCGCAGCCGCGCGCGACGGCACTCCTGACCGGCGGGGGCCCGGCCCTCCCCCATGGGGCCGGGCCCCCGCCCGCGTTCCCCCGGCAACACCGGCTACACCGGCCCGGGGGCTACACCGGCTCGGGCACGAAGGGCAGGTAGTCCTCGGGGCCGGAGGGGATGACCGCGTAGCTGGCCTCCGGCAGTTCGTTCCACACTCCCGGCAGGTCACCGAGCGGCTCGGAGACGATCAGCCGGGTGTCGTCGGACACCCCGCGCAGGTATTCGAGCTCCGGATGCAGCTGCCGAACCGTTTCGGCTTTGCTGCTGTAGAAGAGGGACCGGGACCGGCGCTCGCTGGAGTAGCGGAACGCCCACACGCGTTCACCGTCGGCGACCGCGACCGTCATCTGGAGCGGGTGGGGCACGCCGTGCTCCTTGCCGAGCCGCTCCACCAGCCCGGCCATCCGGGCCACCGCCCCGGGCACGTCCTGGTCCAGCCCGTAGGTGACCGCCAGGTAGAACATCACCTCGGAGTCCGTGGACCCCTCCATCGCCGGGAAGATCACCGGGTCCACGGCCATGCACAGGTCCCGGCGGAGCCGGTGGAAGTCGGTGATGGAGCCGTTGTGCATCCACATCCAGCGGCCATGGCGGAACGGATGGCAGTTGCTCTGCTGGATCGCGGTGCCGGTGGAGGCCCGGACGTGCGCGAAGAACAGCCGGGAGCGGACGTGGGCGGAGAGTTCCTGCAGGTTGCGGTTGTTCCAGGCCGGGCCGATGTCCCGGAACACCGCCGGGGTGCCGTCGCCCTCGGCGCTGTACCAGCCGATGCCGAAGCCGTCGCCGTTGACCGTCTCCACGCCCATCCGGGCACGGTGGCTCTGGTTGATCAGCGAGTGTTCGGGACGGTACAGGACCGAGTCCAGCAGGATCGGTGATCCCGAGTAGGCGAGCCAGCGGCACATGACGGGCCTTCCCTTCCCCGCCCCCGTACGAGGGTAGCTCCGCGCACCCGCCGGGAGCGTGGGCGGCCCGGACCGCACACGCCCCCGGCACCCGAAAGGCCCCGTCCGGATCGGCCACCGGCCCGCCGGTCACCCCCGCGGGCCACCCCGGACACCGCTCAGGGCCGGATCCCGTCGCAGGCGATGCGCAGGTGGCGCGGCCCGCGCAGCACCGCGTTCTGCCGGTACGGCGGCGGGTCCTCCACCAGGCGGGGCTTCTCCAGGCGGCGGGCCAGCTCCGCGAGGGCGAGCTGGGCCTCCAGCCGGGCCAGCGGGGCGCCGAAGCAGCTGTGGATGCCGCTGCCCAGCCCGAGGTGCTCGATGTCCTTGCGGTACGGGTCGAAGCGGTCGGGGTTCTCGAAGCGCGCCGGGTCCCGGTTGCCGGCGGCCAGCACCAGCCACATCGAGGCTCCCTTGGGGATGGTCACCCCCTGGACCTCGATCTCGGTCAGGGTGGTGCGCTGCGGCAGCAGCTGGACCGGCGGCTCGTACCGCAGCATCTCCTCCACCAGGGGCACCGCCAGACCCGGGTTCGCCTTCAGATCGCGCAGTACCTCGGGGTGGCGCAGCAGGGTGAGCATCCCGTTGGTGATCAGGTTGACGGTGGTCTCGTGCCCGGCGATGAGCAGCAGCGCGGAGGTGCTGAGCAGCTCCATCGTGGTCATGGCCCCGTCCGGGCCGCCGTTTCCGGCGGCGAGGTGCGAGAGCATGTCCGGCCCGGGGTTCTTGCGCCGTTCCTCGATCAGTCCGGCGAGGTACATGCCGAGTTCCATGCGGGCGCTCTGCCCGACCTGGGCCCGTTCGGCCGGATCGGCGTCCGGGTCGGGGTCCAGGCTCGCCGCGAGGGTGTCGGCCCATACGTGGAAGCGCGGTTCGTCCTCCTTGGGGACGCCGAGCAGACGGCAGATCACGGTCACCGGGAAGGGGTAGGAGACCTGCTCGACCAGGTCGAAGTTGCCCGGGTCGGAGACGCCGTCGACCAGTCCCTTGAAGATCCCGTCGAGGTCCCCGCGCATCTCCTCGACCCGGTGCGGGGAGTGCGGCGGCCCGAACGGCCGGTTGGTCATCCGGCGCAGCCGGTCGTGTTCGGGCGGGTCCAGCTTGAGGAAGCTGGGCGGCAGGGTGGTGGACTCCTCGTCCTCGCCGGCCAGCGGGTCGCCCGCGGTGGAGGCCAGGTTGCGGGCGTCGGAGCTGATCCGCGGGTCGTGCAGCAGGCCGAGGATGTCGTGGTAGTGGCTGATGGCGTACGGCCCGCCGTCCTGGTGGTAGACGGGCGTCCGCCGCAGCTCCTCGTACAGCGGGTAGGGGTTGTGGCGGTTGGCCGGATCGAGGATGCGGCGCAGGATGTCTTGCTCGGTCATGGGGGCGGCTCCTCCGGGTGCCGGGCGGGTCAGCGGCCGGGCCTGAACGTGATGCGCTTGTCGGCCGGGGAGTACCCGCTGACGGTGACGGTCGGGCCGTGGGTGGGCACCGACGGGTCGGGGAAGTCGGCGGGCCTCGGGTGGCGGCCGTCGGAGCGCCGGTCCACGGTGTCGAACGGGGGCGGGAAGGGGGCCGTGGCCTCGATCTGCTTCTCGTAGAAGGGCAGCCAGCGCGCGTTGTCGAAGGTGACGGCCCCGATGATCCGGCCCTGGTACCCGTAGACGCCGGTGAACCGGCGCTCGTCCAGGGAGCCCTGGGTGATCATGATCTCGGTTCCCATGGACGGCACGCCCACGGACTTGATGTTCACCCCGAACTGGGTGGACCAGAAGGCCGGGACCCAGATGTGGGGGCGGCGGTCGGCGCTCTCGCTGAGCATGTTGTGGGCGGCGGTCTCGGCCTGGGAGACGGCGTTGCCCCAGTGCTCCAGGGAGAGGAACTGGTAGCCGAACAGGGGGTGCGGGGAACGGGCCACGTCACCGGCGACGTAGATGTCGTCGGTGACGATGCCGCGGAAGTCGAAGGCCCGGCAGCCCGCGTCGCAGGCGATGCCGCGGGGGCCCGCGCCGAGGCCCGAGCCGTCCAGCCAGGCGGTGTTGCGGACCGCGCCGAGCGAGACCACGACCACGTCGGCCTCGATCCTGCTGTCGTCGGAGAGGTAGGCGGCGCGGACCCGGCCGGTGCTGTCGCCCTCCAGGCCGGTGACCATCACGCCGGTGCGCAGGTCGACCCCGTTCTCCCGCTGGAGCTGCGCCGCGACCTCGCCGATCACTCCGCCGAGGGCGCCGACCAGCGGGGCGGAGGCGCGTTCGGCCACGGTGACCTCGATGCCGCGCTCCCGGCAGGCGGAGGCGATCTCGGAGCCGGTGAATCCGGCGCCGATGACCAGGACCCGGCGCGGGCCTTCGGCGAACCTGCGGGCCAGCGCGGCGGCTTCGTCGCGGCCGCGCAGGGTGAACACGCCGTCGAGTTCGGCCTCCGCCGGGTTCGGCCAGGGCCGGGCGTGCACGCCGGTGGTGATCAGCAGCCGGTCGTACGGCACTTCGTCTCCGCCGGCCAGCCGGACGGTACGGGCGGCCATGTCGAGGCCGGTCGCCGCCTCGCCGAGCCTCCATTCCGCGTCGATGGCGCGGCGGCGGGGCAGGGTGGTGTGCTCGGCTGTGCCCCGGCCCAGCAGGACCTGCTTGGACAGCGGGGGGCGGTCGTAGGGCTCGTAGGGCTCGTCACAGACCATCGTGAGTGAGCCCTTGAAGCCCTTGTCCCGGAGGGTCTCCGCCGCGCGCAGTCCGGCCAGCGAGGCGCCCACGACGACGATCCGGCCGTTCCGCTTGAGCTGGTCCAGGGCGGTGTCAGCCATCGGACGCCTCCTCGGTGGCGGGCCCGTCCCCGGCGGACGGCTCGTCGGCCAGGTCCAGTTCGTCCACGAGGATCGCCTGGACGGGGCAGGCGGCTGCGGCCTGCTTCACGCGGGCCCGCTGTGCCTCCTCGGCCTGGGGGTCGTAGAGCAGTCCCTCGTCACCGTGCATCGCGAAGACGTCGGGTGCGAGGAACGCGCACTGCGCGTAGCCCTGGCAGCGGTTGAGATCGACGACAAGCCTCAGCAAGGTTCGGTCCTTTCGTGGCCCCGGGCTCTCCCCCGACCAGCGTGGACCGCGGGGGCGGCCGGGGCGCGGCGGGTGGCCCGACGGAGTGACGGCCGGGCGGCGGGGGTCATCCGGCCCGCCGCCGGGCGGCGCCGAGGATGTAGAGGCTGACGACCAGGGCCCAGCCGGGGAAGAGGAGCTCCAGCCAGGGCACGGAGGAGCCGGCCAGCAGCAGCACCAGGGACACCAGGTAGCCGAGGACGACCAGCGGGCGCGGGAGCACCCCGAGCCGGCGGCCGGTGGCGGAGGCGGAGGCGACGAAGACGGCGGCCATCCGGAGGGCGTAGGTGGCCAGCAGGGTGTGTGCGTAACCGCGGCCGAACTCCGAGCTGACGTTGGTGTTCAGGACGGTGCCGACGGCCGCCGCGGAGGCGAAGAGGGTGGCGGTGAACACCACTCCGCTGCCCAGGAACACGGTGGCGATGAACCGGTCCTCGGCCTCGCCGGTGTGGGAGCGGACCGCGCCGATGAACCAGAGGAACGCGATCCCCGCGAACGGAATGATCTCGAGTGCCCAGGTCAGGGCCTGCCGTTGGTCGGCGTCGAGGCGGACGTCGCCGGAGGCGCCGTCCGGCAGGGCGATCCGGGACAGCACGATCGCCGCGGCCATCAGGAGGGCGAAGACGATCCCGGCCACCCCCGCGGCACGGGGCGTGGTCAGGAGGTCCTGGCCGGGGCTCGTCCCCGGTGCGCGCTCGCTCATTCCTCCAGCAAAGCCGCGCCCCGGGGGCCTGTGCCCCGTGAGGGCGGCCGGGCGGGTGACGGGCCTCCCCGCCGGGACGGGTCCGGCCCCGGCGCGGGCGGGGCGGGCGGGGCGTGCGAGGGTGGGAACCGTCGTGAACGGGCGGGCCGGCCCGAGCGTTGGCCGGCCCGGGCGTTGGGCCCGATGATGCGGAGCGGTATGAGCAAGAGGATCTTCGACCTGCCGGTCGGCGAGCGGCTGAGCGCCTCGGTCGGCCTGCGGAAGCTCGGGGACCTCCCCGTCGTGGTCGTCGACCACCCCCGGATACGCGGCGCGGTCACCCTGCAGGGGGCCCAGCTGCTGCTGTGGCAGCAGGCCGGCGAGGAGCCCGTGCTGTGGCTGAGCGAGGAGGCCCGGTACGCGGAGGGCGCGGCCGTGCGCGGCGGAGTGCCCGTGTGCTGGCCGTGGTTCGGGGCGGCCGGCGAGCCCGCGCACGGGTTCGCCCGGATCCTGCCGTGGGAGCTCACCGGGGTCGAGGAGGGCGAGGACCTGGTGGTGCTGACGCTCACGCTCCGGGACGACGCGCGGACCCGCGCGCTGTGGCCGTACGCCTTCACCCTGACCGCCCGGATCGAGCTCGGCGCGGGGCACTGCACGGTCGGCATCGAGGCGGAGGGGGACCACCGGACCACCGGGGCGCTCCACACCTACCTGGGGATCGGCGAGCTGGGCCGGGCGGAGGTCACCGGGGTGGGCGAGCCCTTCGCGGACCGGCTGCGCGACGGTGAACAGGGCCGCCAGGAGGGGCCCTTCACCCCCGCGGGGCACGTGGAGCGGCTCTGGCCCGAGCCGGGGCCGGTGAGCCGGGTCACGGACCGGGTGCTGGGCCGCACCGTCGAGGTGGAGCACCGCGGCCACAGCGACGTACTGGTCTGGAATCCCGGGCCGGAGCTGGCCCGCGGGATGACGGACGTGGCGGACGACGGGTACCGGACGTTCCTGTGCGTGGAGACCGCCCGGATCAGCGAGCCGCTGGTGGCCACCGCCGGCGCCCCGTCACGGCTGGCCGTGACCCTCCGGGTCGTGCGACAGGGGATGTCCCCACAGGTCTTCCTCAGTCCTGGGCGCGGGCGGTGACGGGGGCGTCCGACCGGTCGCCCAGGAACTCGTACCAGCGGTGCCGCAGGCAGAGGTAGCGGGTGTCGGCTTCCACCAGGTCGAGGAAGGACTCGATGGTGGCGCCCAGGCGTTCGCCGAGGCCCTCGTCGGTGAGGGTGCCGTCCTCGGCGAACGCCTGGTGGGCCATGGCCAGGCTGAACATGTCCGGGTACACGCGGGCGCCGAGGTGTTCCAGCGGGACGCGCAGCGCCCACAGGCCGCGGTTGCCGCCCACCATGGACGGGGACGCCGAGACGAGCAGGGACTGCTTGTCCTTGAACGGCTGCGGCCGGAACCGGGACACCCAGTCGACGGCGTTCTTCAGGACGCCGGGGACGGAGGCGTTGTACTCGGGCGAGGCGATGACCACGGCCTGTGCCGCCTCCAGCCGGTCGCGCAGGGCGACGGCGCCGGGCGGCTGCCCGCTCTCCGCCTCGAAGTCCCCGTCGTAGGGGGGCATGGGGAATTCGCCGAGGGTGGCCAGGTCCGCCGTCGCCCCCGCCCGCTCGACCAGCCCGGCGACGAGCGCGGCGAGCATGCTGTTGACGGAGCCTTCGCGGGAGGAGCCGGAGAGCACCAGGACGCGCAGCGAGGCGCGGGGTTCACCGGGGACGCCGGGGGCTCCGATGGCTCCGGGGGCTCCGTCGGGCTGGCTGGCCATGCTGTCTCCCTCGCCGGTACGCCTCGTGACCTCGGTCCGAGCGTCGCACAGGCGGCCCCGGCGACGGCTGCTGACGCGCCGGGACCCCGTTGGCTACCAGTGGCGCGGCTCGGGGCCGGTGACCGGCTCGGACGGTTTGCCGTCCACGCCGAGCGGGACCTCCCCGGCGAGCATCACCCGGTGCATGATCCGGGGGTGGTCCAGGTGGGCGGTGTCCCCCGGGGCGAGGTGGATGGTGGCGCGGTTGTCCCAGAAGGCCACGCTGCCCGGTTCCCAGCGGAACCGGACCGTGTACTCGGGGCGGGTCGCCTGGTCGAGGAGCAGCTCCAGGAGGGGGCCGCTCTCGGTGCGGCTGAGCTCCCGGATCTGCTCCAGGTAGTAGCCGTTGACGAACAGCAGCCGTTCGCCTGTCTCGGGGTGCACACGGACCAGCGGGTGCACGGTGGCGGTCTGGTGGGCCAGCAGGTGGCGTACGTACGCGTCCTCCCCCGCCCGCGGCTGGTAGCCGACGCCGAGCCGGTGTTCGGCGCGGAGGGTGTCGGCGAAGGCGCGCAGCGGCGCGGAGAGCCCCGCGTACGCGGCGGCCAGGTTGGCCCAGGTGGTGTCGCCGCCGTACGGCGGGACGGTCTCGGCGCGCAGGATGGTGGCGGCCGGCGGGTCGATGCGGGCGCCGTGGTCGCAGTGCCAGCCGCGGCGCAGTGTGTGGCGGCGGCGGTCCAGCCATTCGGTGTGGTCCATGCCGAAGCGGCCGCCGAGTTCCAGCCGGTCGGCGGTGGTTTCCACCTCCGGGAAGTCCGGCGGTGAGGCGCTGCCGCGGGAGCCTGGGGTGACGGGTTCGCCGAACCGGCGGGCGAGGGCGACGTGCGCGGCGTGGTCCAGGTACTGCTCGCGGAAGAACAGCACCTTCCAGCGGTGCAGTGCGGCGCGGATGGCCTCGACCTCGTCGTCGGCCAGGGGCGCGGCCAGGTCGGCTCCGGAGATCTCGGCGCCGATGTGGCCCGCGGCCGGTTTCACCTCGATGTGTGCCATGCGGGACTCCTTCGGTTTCCTGGGCCCGGGCGGTTTCCTGGGCCCAGGATGGCCGCGCCGGCCGCGCCGGCCACCGGGGAGTCCGGGCAATGGCCTGAAATGCGGGGGCCGCGTGGCCGGTACCCGCTGCCGCCCCGGCCGGATCAGGCAGATGCGAGCAGGCCCCGGACGAACGCGGCCTGGCCGGCGTGCTGGAGGTCGTCGGAGAGGACGCTGACCAGGCGGACGCCCACGGTGACGGGCGGGTCCCAGCGGGTGTCGATGACCCGGTCGAGGTCGGCGGCGGGCAGGGTGCCCAGGTAGGCGGCCGTGCGGGCGTGCACGGCCTCGAAGTAGGAGAGCAGTTGCTCGCCGGAGGCCGGCTTGACCTCCGCCACCTGCCGGGCGGTGTGGCCGTAGCCGGTGGCCTCCGGCGGGAACGGCAGGGCGAAGCGGCCGGCGAAGCCCTCTGCGAGCCAGGCCTGGTCGCGGCCGGCGAGTTCGGAGACGTGGTCGTCCTGGATCCGGGTGAGGTGCCAGACCAGCCAGCTGATGGAGTTGGCCCGCGGGCCGACGCGGGCGTTGAGCTGTTCCGCGGGGAGGCCGTCCACGGCCTCGTGCACCACGTCGTGGACGCGCTGGAATCCGTCGGTCAGGACGAGGGTGGCCTTCATGTGCCCAGCTTGCCCGTTCCGCGGCCGGCCGGGCGGCAACCCGTCCCGGGCGCCCCGTGGTGTCCCGGTGAGGTCGTCCCCGGGGGTGGACTTCGTCCGGCGGCCGTGGTGGCGGGCGCGTGGGGCGGTGCCCGGGTGGTTGGTTGGGGCTCCGGCCGGGCCGCCCGGCCGGTACGGGATCAGGAGGTCCAGGATGGCGACGCCGCCCAAACCGGACGATGCGAAGGTCGAAGCCTTCATGGAGAAGGCCCTCGGGGACCTCAGCGGGACGATGGCCGCCGGTCTCTGCGCCCTCGGTGACCGGCTCGGACTGTTCCGGAGCCTGGCGGAGCACGGCCCGGCCACCAGCGCGGAGCTGGCGGACCGACTGGACCTGAAGGAGCGTTACGTACGGGAGTGGCTGCGCGGGCTGACCGCCTCCGGCTACCTGACGGAACTGGGCAGCGGGCGGTTCTTCCTGCCCAACGAGCACGTCCCGGCGCTCGCCGATGACTCGGGGGCCCTGTTCCTGGGTGGCGTGTACCAGATGCTGCCCGGGCTCTGGGCCCCGTACGAGCAGCTGGCGCAGGCGTTCCGGGCGGGTGGCGGGGTGCGGCAGGAGGACTATCCGCCGTCGCTGTGGGACGGCATGAGCCGGTTCACCGGCAGCTGGTTCGAGACCGTGATGATCGACGAGTGGCTCTCCACGTTCCCGCACGTGGTCGAGCGGCTGGAGGAGGGCGTCGAGGTCGCGGACGTCGGCTGCGGGGCCGGCCGCGCGCTGCTCGTGCTCGCGCGGGCCTTCCCCCGGTCCCGGTTCACCGGGTTCGACAACTTCCCCGGACAGGTCGAACGGGCCCGGGCGAACGCCGAGCGGGCGGGCCTGACGGACCGGGTGTCCTTCGGGACGGCGGACGCGGCCCGGGGGCTGCCCGGCCGGTACGACCTGATCACCACCTTCGACGTGATCCACGACGCGGCGGAGCCGGAGCGGATCCTCGCCGCCGTCCGGTCCGCGCTGCGGGACGACGGCGACTACCTGATGCTGGAGACCAACTCCCGGGACCGTGCCGAGGAGAACCTCGGGCCGGTCGCCTCGCTCATGTACGGGTTCAGCGTCTTCTACTGCATGACCACCTCGCTGGCCGACGGCGGGGCGGCGCTGGGGACCTGCGGGCTGCCGGAGTCCACGGTGCGCGAACTGTGCGCGGGTGCCGGGTTCGGCGAGGTGGTCCGGTCGACGAAGGAGGACCCGTTCAACGTGCTGTACGACATCAGGCCGTAGCGCGGGGGCCGGACCACGGGGCCCGGGGGCGGGGCCGGAGCGGGGCCGGACCGAGCCGGGCCGGGGCCGTGGCCGGTCAGATGCCCGCGCCCGCCCTGGTCTCGTGCACGGCCCACTGGTGGTCGAGGACGTCGATCACCTCCTCGTCCGGTACCTGGTCGAAGTGGTCGTACCACTGGCCCACCGCCCGGAACGGGTACGGCTGGTACGGGCAGACCACCCGGTCGGCCTCGCGGGCGAGGTCGGCCACGGCCTGCCGGGCGCCCACCGGGACGGCCAGCACGACCCGTCCGGGTCGCCGGGTGCGCACCGCCCGGACGGCGGCCCGTGCGGTGACCCCGGTGGCCAGGCCGTCGTCGACCAGGATCACCGTCCTGCCCTCCAGCCGCGGCTCCGGCCGGTGCCGCCGGTAGATCACCTCCCGGCGGTGGGCCTCGGCGCGCTCCCGGGCGACGTCGGGCATGAGTTCGTCCTCGGTCAGGCCGAGCATCTCCATGACGCGGTCGTCGAACAGCGGCGGGGCGTCCCCGACGACCGCCCCGATGCCGACCTCGGGGTTGCCGGGCATCCCGATCTTCCGTACGACGAGCACGTCGAGCGGGGCCCCGGTCTCCCGGGCCACCTCGTGCCCCACCGGCACTCCGCCACGGGGCAGAGCCAGCACGATGGGGTGCACCATCGGGCCGCCGGCCTTTCCGATCTCCACGGCCAGCAGCCGTCCGGCCGCCCGCCTGTTGAGCAGCGTGCGCATCGCGTCACCTCCCGCTGCCCGGCACCTGTCCCGGCCGGCCCCGGCTAAACCCCGTGCGCGGTGCCGGTCCGAGCGCCCAGTGACGTTTCTGTGGTGAACGCGGTGAGCCGTCCGGGTGAGTAAAGCGCGCGTATGCAGAAGTTCTGGTCATGATCTAGAAAGCATCTGTTTTCGGTAAAGGAATGCCGTGTTCGGTAAAGGAATGCAACACCGGAACGGTGCTCCTCCGCCCACGTGCGAGCCGAACCGACCTCCGAGGAGTCACGCTTTGACGTACGGGAACAAGCTGCGGGCCGCGATCGCCGAGCCGGGCACCACTCCCCTGATCGGGGTGTACGACATGTACTCGGCGTCCATCGCCGCCGAGCACTACGACGGCATGTTCGTCTCCGGCTTCGGCTTCGCCGCGTCCTACTACGGACTGCCTGACATCGGCTTCATCGCCTGGCCCGACATGGTGGCCTTCGTGCAGCGCCTGCGCGGCGCGTTCCCCGGGCACCACCTGCTCGTGGACATCGACGACGGGTACGTCGACCCGGAAGTGGCATGCCACGTGGTCGAGGGGCTGGAGCGGATCGGCGCGTCCGGGGTCATCCTCGAGGACCAGAAGCGGCCGCGCCGCTGTGGGCACGCAGACGGCAAGCAGGTGCTGCCCCTCACCGAGTACCTGGAGAAGCTGGAGTTGGTGCTGGCCACCCGGCGCGACCTGGTCGTGGTGGCCCGGACCGACGCCACGGACGAGGCGGACATCCTGCACCGTGCGGAACAACTGGCGGCCACCGACGCGGACGTGGTGCTGGTGGACGGGGTCCGCAGCGTGGAGTGGATCCGCCGGATCAGGAAAGTGGTGGGCGACAAGCCGCTGCTCTTCAACCAGATCGGGGGCGGCAAGTCGCCGCGCCTCTCGCTCGGGGAGCTCGCGGATCTCGGCGTCGACGTCGCGATCTACAGCACGCCCTGCCTGTTCGCGGCGCACCACGCGATGGACGCGGCGCTCAGTGAGCTCAAGGGCTCCGACGGGCGGCTGCCCGCCCCGGGGGCGGGGGGTGACGTCGGCGTGGGCGAGTCCACCAGGCTGCTGGCGCGGAACATCGCGCGGCACCGGCCGGTGCGGGAGAGGGTGCGGGTGTGAGGGCGGGCGGGGCGGGCGTGGGGGTGCTCGCCGCCGTGCTCGCCTGGGGTGCGGCCGCCCCCGCCGTCGCCCCCGCCGTCGCCGCCGACGGTCTGATCACCGTGATCGACAACTCGCACGCGGACTCGGTGGTGGAGGTGGACCGGTCGGCCAATCTGCAGGTCGGCAGCGGCGGTGCTGCGGGCAGCGACCAGGAGGGCAGTGCGGTGGACGTGCTGGCCACGCTGGTCGAGGGGGGCAGTGGCGGGGCGCGGAGGGCCTGAGGGCGTACCGGGGCCGGGGCCGGGACCGGGGGCACTACACCGGCTGGGCGGGGTGTCCCGGTGTGCCCACCCGTCCCGCCCTGCGGGACGCCTGCCCACACCGGGGGGGTGGGGCGGGATGCCTGCCCACACCGGGGGCCTGCCCGCACCGAGAGGTTGGGGGCGGGATGCCCCCGCCGGGGGCTACGGCAGGATCTCGGTCAGGGTCCGGCGGGCGACTTCGGCGAGTACCGGGTTGCGGCCTCCGCGGTAGTAGTGCACGGCCGTCAGGCCGAAGCAAAGGGCCCAGCCGCGCCCGCGCAGCCAGGTCGCCGCATCCGGGGCGGCGGCGTCCCGGAACGCCTGCCGGGTCCCGGCGGACAGCAGGGTCCAGGCCGGCATCAGGTCACAGGCGGGGTCACCGGAGCCGGCCCCGCCGAAGTCGATGACGGCGCTGAGCCGGCCGCGGTGGGCGAGCAGGTTGCCCGGCAGGAGGTCGGCGTGCACCCAGACCGGGTCGCCCTCCCACTGCGGCAGGGCCAGACTCTCCTCCCACACGGCGGTCGCGGCGGCCCCGTCCACGGTGCCGTCGGCTCCCAGGTCCGCGATGGCCGCCCGGACGTCCCGGTCCCGGCCGCCCAACGGGCCGCCCCGGAAGGACCGGGGCACGCCGGTGGCGTCGACCTGCCGGAGCGCCGCGACGAAGCCGCCGAGTGCGACCGCCGTCCCGTACGGGTCGGCGGCCGGCGCGTCGATGAGGTTCTCGCCCTCCAGCCAGCGGTACACCGACCACGGGAAGGCGTAGCCCTCGCCGGGTACGCCGCGCTCCACGGGGACCGGCACGGACAGCGGCAGCCGCCCGGCCAGGCGGGGCAGCAGCCGGTGTTCCTTCTCGACCTGCCCGACGGCACCGGGGATGCGCGGGAGGCGTACGGCCAGCTCCCCGCCCAGCCGGTACATCGCGTTGTCGGTGCCGGCGGAGGGGACCTCGGTCACGGGCAGGTGCGCCCAGCGCGGGAACTGCTCCGCGACGAGCGCCCGGACGAGATCGGCGTCGATGCCGACCTCGTCGGCGTGCATCCTGCTCCCCTGCGGCTGCGCGGTGGTCATGGTCCTCCAGGCCTGATCGGACGCCGCGGTGTGCGGTCCCGCCGGACCCTATGCCGCCACCACCGCGCCGGGCCAGCGGATTTCCGGTCCGGCTGCCATCATGCGGGCATGGCAACCGGACTGACGGGACACCGGTGGGACGAACGGGCGCAGGAACGGATCGAGGGGATCGTCCGGCGGCTCGTGGAGTCCGGCGAGGAGACCGGCCTGCAGGTGGCCGTCTACGTGGACGGCGAACCGGCCGTGGACGTGTACGCGGGCACCGGCGGACGGGCGGACGGTGCCCCGCCCCGCCCGGTCGGACCGGACACGCCGATCCACAGCTTCTCGACCGGTAAGGGGTTCACCGCCACGCTGGTCCACGTGCTGGCCGAGCGCGGGCTCATCGAGTACGAGGCCCCGGTCGCCCGGTACTGGCCGGAGTTCGGGACGCACGGCAAGGAGCGGGCCACCGTGTGGCACGCGCTGACGCACACGCTCGGCATCCCCCAGCTGCCCGCCCGGCTGACCCCGGCCGAGCTCTGCGACTGGGACACCATGTGCGGGGTGGTCGCCGGCCTGGAGCCGCTGTGGGAACCGGGCACGGCCGGCGGCTACCACGGCTGGACGTTCGGCTGGATCCTCGGCGAGACCGTGCGCCGGGTGACCGGCCTGACCCCGGGCGCGGCGCTGCGGGAGTACGTGTCCGGACCGCTCGGGGTCGCGGACGAGCTGTTCTTCGGGCTGCCGGAGGAGGCGGTGGGGCGCGCCGCACCGCTGGTGGAGGGCGACTGGGCGGCATGGCTGGCGGACCTGCCGGAGTCGGCGCCGTTCCGCCGGTTCGTGGTGCCGAACCCCGGACTGTGGACCACCGCCGAGCTCGCCAACCGCCCGGACTACCTGCGCGCCGACCTGCCCGCCTGCGGTACGACGACGGCCCGCGCGGCGGCCCGGCTGTACGCGGCCCTGCTCGGCGAGGTGGACGGCGTACGGCTGCTGCCGCCGGAGCGGACGGAGCGGGTGGCGGCCGTGGCGGTCGAGGGGAAGGACCGGATGCTGCTGGGCCGGTACGCCAAGGGGCTCGGCTACTTCCTGGGGCTCCCGGCGATGGGCGGCGACCGGTCCTGCTTCGGGCACCACGGCAGCGGCGGCAGCATCGCCTTCGCCGACCGCACCCACGGACTGTCCTTCGCGCTCACCCGGACCCGGCTGGTCGGAGGCGCGTCGGACACCACGGCCCGGCTGCTGGCCGGAGAGGTCCGGTCACTGGTACCGCCGGTGCACTGAGGCGGGCTCGTACGCCAGGGGGACACCGTCACGCATGACCCGGCGCGCCACCGCGATGGCGGACGGCCGGAGTTCCGCCTCGATGCGCGTCCGGCCGGGCCCGTCGACCGTGATCGCCGCGGGGTGGTGCGGAGTGCCGGCCAGGCGTTTGATGCGCTGGGCCTCCGAAGGCCATGGGGCGGCCTCGCAAGGGGTGTCCTGCGCGCCGGGGCGGTCCGGCGGGGCACCGGCCCGTCGCTCGCGCAGACCTGCCGTGTGACGGGCGACCCGGTCCCAGAGCACCTCCTCCGGCCGGGCCGTGGCGGAGCGGTCCCGGACGACGGTCCTCGCCTCGACGGCCAGGCGGTGCGTCTCGACGACGACCGCGCGGGCGAGGCTCCGGTCGCGCAGTGCGGCGATGACCGCCTCCGTGGAGGCCGCCCGGGCCGAGGCGTCGTCGGCCGCGAGCGCCGCGCGCCGGGTGGCCGGTCCGGTGAGCCACAGCAGCAGGCGGACCGTCCCGGTGGCGGCGGCACCGGGGAGCCACAGCGCCCATGTTCCGGCCCGGGTGCGGGCGTTGAAGCGGCGGGCTCCCTCCATCACGTCTGCCGCGTGCCGGGCGTCGGACATCCCGTTCGCGGGGACGACCGCCCGGCCGGGCGGTCGCATCAGGTCCGCGCCTGCGGTCAGCGACCGGAGGGCCATGCCGACGAAGGCGCCCCGCCGGACGTTGCCGGGATCGAGGTCCGCCATTGCGCGGGCCAGGACGGCGACGCGTTGCCGCGGGGAGTGGGTGGCCCAGAGCGGAACACCGAGGGCGAGGCAACGCCGGCGGAGGAACCCGTGGGTGAACACGGCCGCGGCGCATTCCGCGGTGAGCTGCACCGTGTCGGGGCGGCGTACTCCGACCGCGTCCGCGATCCGGTCCAGCAGCTCGAACAGGGCCGGCGCATCGGCTCGGCGCAGTGTCGGCAGGTCGGGATCCAGCCGCCTCAGGCGCGGGCGCAGCACCAGGGCCATGATGACCAGCGGCAGTCCCAGCAGGGGTCGGACGACGGTCGTGAAGCCGAGCACGATCAACAGCACCCCGCTGAGCAGGAGTCCTGCCGTCAGGAGATGGACCGCTCCCGCGACGACGTACGCGGCGACCGTGGCCACCCCGGCGCGCCCCGTGCCCCCCGGCCCGGTACGACGGTCTTCCAGCACCGGCACCCCTCCTCGACGAACGGCCTTGCCCCGACAGTGCCGATACCACCGGCATACCGGGCTCCTCACCACCGACTTGAGCAAGATCTGAGCCCCGGTCCTGCCCGCGCCCCGCCGGCAGGACCGGCCGGCCGGGAGGTCAGCGGACGCCGTGGGGGCGGAACTGGATGCTGATGCGGGGGCCGACGGCACGGGTGGACTTGAGGACGGCGTGTTCCCAGGTGCGCTGGCAGGAGCCGCCCATCACGGCCAGGTCGCCGTGGCCCAGGGGCAGCCGGAGGGCGGCCGGGCCGCCGCCGTGCGGGCGCAGGGCCAGGTCGCGCGGGTCGCCCACGGAGAGGATCGCCACCATGGTGTCCTCGCGGGAGGAGCGGCCGGTGCGGTCGCCGTGCCAGGCCACGCTGTCGCGGCCGTCGCGGTAGAAGCACAGGCCAGCGGTGGTGAAGGGCTCCCCCAGTTCGGCGGCGTAGTGCCGGGACAGGGCCGCGCGGGCCTCCGCGAGGACGGGGTGCGGCAGCGGCTGCCCGTCACCGTAGAAGGAGAGCAGCCGGGGCACGTCGACGTCCTGCTCGTACATCCGGCGGCGCTCGGCCCGCCAGGGGACGGTGGCGGCCAGTTCCTCGAACAGGGCGTCGGCGCCGGTGAGCCAGCCCGGCAGGAGGTCCACCCAGGCGCCGCTGCCGAGCTCCCGCCGGCGCAGCCCGTCGAGCGGGGCGAGGCGGATGTCGTCGGTCTGGTCGAAGAGCGATCCCTGGAGTGGCGCGTGCATGCGTCCACGCTACTCCGGAATACGAACATGTGCACGAATTTGGGGCTCGGCTGGTGGCGGGTGAGCGGGACGTGCGCGTGCCGGGCAGGTTTGGAGGCCGCCCCCACGGGCAGCCGCGCCTCATGAACGACTTCCCCCAGGGCGGCGCCGTGAGCGCACCCGTGGACGACCAGGCCGACCACCGCCGTCCGCCCGTCGGAGCGCCGGCCGAGGCCGCCGTACAGACGCCGCTCACCGAGCGGAAGGTCGACCTCGACCGGCTGGCCGAGGAGCACCTCGCCTCGGCCCGGGCCGACGAGCACGGCCGCAGCGCCCTGCTGGTGCTGCGGGACGCCCCGCTGCGGCAGGCGGTCATCGCGCTGACCGCCGGCACCCGGCTGGGGGAGCACAGCAGCCCGCCGGCGGCATCACTGCAGGTGCTGCGGGGCACGGCACAGGTGACCACCGAGGACGCGGTGGTCGAGCTGCCGGCGGGCGCCCTGTTCCTGCTCCCGGACGGGCGGCACGCGGTGGTCGGCGTCACGGACACGGCCCTGCTGCTCACGGCCGTCAATCCGTGACCCCGTTCCGTTCCGGGCCGCCCGCCGCCCGGAGCCGTTACGACAGCTTGCCGTCGTAGTCCGGGAGCTTGAAGGTGCGCTCGGCGTGGCCGCCGACCAGGTCGCTCTGCTTGTTGCCGATGTTGGCGATGATCGTGTAGCCGCGGGCCTCGATCTCGGCGCGCTTGGCCGTCTTGTAGGCGCTGACCTCGTCGAACAGGTCGGGCAGGTCCCGGACGTAGAGGCCGGTGACCGGGTAGCCGACCGCCTTGAGGTTGTACTGGGTGAGCGACTGGATGATGCCGGGGCGGGCGGTCACGAAGAAGATCGCGGCGCCGTGGGCGTGGGCGTACTGGACCAGGTCGCGGACCTTGGCGATGGCCGGGGTCGGGAAGGTCCAGAAGTAGTGGAAGTCCGTCTCCAGAGAGGAGTTGTCGATGTCGAGGACGATCGCCGGCTTCTGCCCGGCCGGGGCGTTGGCCAGGCGCTGCTCCACGTAGGGGCGGGCCCCGTCGATGACGGTGGCGACATCGCGCTGCCAGGTGCCGTAGTCGATGCCCAGGATGGCCGCGTTGCCACCGGGGGCCCAGGCGGCGGACGCGGTGGAGGCGGCGGGCGCCTCGGCGCGCTGCGGGGCGGGGGCGGCCTGGGCCGTCGTCGCCGGGACCAGGGCGAGAACGGCGGCGGCCGCCGTCGCGGCGGCCGCGGTGGCGGCGGCGCGCGACGGGCGGGGCGTACGGGGCGTGCGGATGCCGGGGTGGCGCATGGGGGGCTCCTCGATCAGCATGCTGATGGCATGGACACGCCCAGGGTTGGGCATGATCAAGCCATGTGTCTACTGGTCGGTAGCAAACTCTTCGTTGCCGCCGGGTGAAGCCCTGATCCAAAACCCCCGAAGGGGCCCGCGCCGGGCAACCGCCCGGCGCGGGAAGGGGGTTGGGCTCCCGGCTACGCCCCGGGCGCGGATCCCCTGATCAGTCCTGGCACTGGCCGGTGCGCTGCCCCGTGACCGTGACGCCGTCCAGCCGGGGGGCCGGGTCGTTGTCGGTGCAGCGCAGCGGACCGTCCACCCGGGCCCCGGACAGCTCCACTCCGCCGGTGTTCCGCTCCACGGTCAACGGGCCGACGACGGTGTTCCCGGCGCAGGGCGCGGCACCGTCGCCGCCGTTCCCGGCAAGCACCTGTCCGGTCGTGCCGGCGACGGTCACCGGCCCGGTGACCGAGGTCCCGCAGACCGTCAGGGCGAGGGCGCCCTCCGTGGAGAAGGGGCCGGTGACCACTGCACCGGTGACCGCCAGGGCGCCGCCCGCCCGGACCCGGACCGGTCCGCTCTGGGTGGCGTCGGGACCGATGCACAGGGCCTCTCCGGCGCCCACGGTCAGTGCGCCCCGGTGGGATCCGGTCAGGCACGGGCCGCTGAAGCCGACCGTGACCTGTGTGGGGGCGGGGGTGACGGCGGGTTCCAGGGCCTCACCGCCGGAGAACCGGGCGGTGAAGGAGTGGGCGCCCGGCTGGAGCGTGCCGGTACGCAGCCGGGCCCGGCCGTTCTCCAGGGTCGCGGTGCCCAGCACGGTCTCGCCGTCCCGAAACTCCACCGTGCCGGCCGGGGTGCCGGCGGCCGGGTTCGCCGCGTCGACGGTGGCCGTGAGGGTGACGGGGCGGCCGAACAAGGGGGCGCTCTCGTCCGAGGCGAGCCGCACCGTGCTGCCGTAGCGGAAGGTGATCACGGCCTTGCCGTTGCCCTGCTGCACGCCCGCCCGCAGGGTGGCGTCGCGGACGGAGTCGGCCGCATGGCCGCTGCCGCCGCCACCGCCCGCCCCGTACAGGTTGTCGGGGTTGCCGCCGCCGGAACCGCCACCGCCGCCGTGCCAGCCGCCGCCACCACCGCCACCGCCGTTGCCGCCGCGCGCGCCGTTGCCGCCCGCGCCCCCGCTGCCGGGGTTGACGGTGCCGTACCAGTTGTCGATGTCGCCGCCGGAGCCCCCGGGCGCGCCCAGGGGGGAGCGGGGACCGCCGGCACCGGGCGCGGTCTGGGTGCCGCCGCCGCCCGCGGAGCCGGAGTTCTCGGGACCGCCGCCCTGGCCGCCGGGCTCGCCGGCCGGACCGCCGCCGTGGCCGCCGCGCAGCAGTGGGCCGCCGTTGCCCGCTCCGCCGCCGGCGCCCGCGACCATCACCCGCTCGTACGGGCCGAAGGCGCCGGTGCGGAGGTCGGTGGCGCCACCGCCGGAGCCGCCGCCGCCGTGCGCCCCGCCGCCGCCCGAGCCGTGGCCGTAGCCGCCGGGACGGGCGTACTCACCGCGCCGGGAGGAGCCGGGTATGCCCGCGGCACCGACGGTGAGCTGGAGGGTCTGGCCGGGGGTGACGGCGAGGGTGCCGCGGGTCTCGCCGCCGAGGCCGCCCGGGGCCCCCTCGTTCGGCGGGTTGGGGCTGACGAAGCCGGCCGCGCTGCCGCCCTCGGCCCCGTACAGGGCGACGGTGACGGCGGTAACCCCGTCCGGGACGGTGAACACGTCGGTGCCGGTGGCGGTGTAGGCGCAGGTGGGTGTGGCGGGTGCGGCCTCGGTGAGGACACCGTGCGCGCCGCAGGGGGAGACGGCCGGACTCGCCGGCTCCGCCGGCGCCGCCTGGTCCGCCTCTTCGGCGGCGGCGGTCGCGGGCGTCAGTGCAGCGGCGAGGAACACGGCCGCGGCGGCCGGCAGCAGCGGCCTGAACTTCTTCTTCACGAGCGGGAGTTGCCTTTCGGAACGGGGCCGGGGCCTGAAGTCCGGGCGCAGCGCCGGGCGCCGGTGGGCGGCTCGGCCTGGCCCGGCTGCGGAGGCGGGGGCCGGTGCCGGAGTCGGTGCGGGGTACGGGGTGCGGCGCCGGTGTTCGGCACGGAGAGCGAGAAGGCGAACGGGATGGGGTCGCCGGGGACGCGGCGGCCGGGGAGATGGAACGGCCTCCGCGCCGCCCTGCACTCGGTTGGCACCTGCGGACTGTAGCAGGGGGTTCCACTTGCATCCATGGCCTGAACTACACCATTTCCTTGCAGCTGCAAGATTACCGACGGGTCGCTCTCCGTTGGGTCTTCCGCCCTTCCCGCGTTGCGCCGTGACCGGCCCCGGGGCAGGGTCGGGAGGGTCCCGCCCGGAGGAGGAGCGCCATGCCCATCGCCACTGTGAACCCCGCGACCGGCCAGACGCTGCGCACCTTCGAGCCCTTCGGCCCGGAGGTGGTCGAGCGCTGCCTGGGCGACGCCGCGACCGCCTTCGCCGCGTACCGGACGACCTCCTTCGCGGAGCGCGCCGAGCTGCTGAACCGCGCCGCCGCCCTGCTGGAGGAGGACATCGAGGACGTCGCCCGGACGATGACCCTGGAGATGGGCAAGCCCATCGGGTCCGCCCGCGCCGAAGCGGCCAAGTGCGTCAAGGCGATGCGCTGGTACGCCGCCCACGCCGAGGAGTTGCTGCGCGACGAACTGCCCGCAGCGGCCGACGTACGCGACTCGGGGGCCTCGGCGGTCCGGGCCCACTACCGGCCGCTCGGGCCCGTGCTCGCCGTCATGCCGTGGAACTTCCCGCTCTGGCAGGTCGTGCGGTTCGCCGCGCCGGCGCTGATGGCCGGGAACACGGGCCTGCTCAAGCACGCCTCCAACGTCCCGCAGACCGCCCTGTACCTGGGCGAGCTGTTCCACCGGGCCGGGTACCCGCGCGGCTGCTTCCAGACCCTGCTGATCGAGTCCGGCGCCGTGGCCGGGGTGCTGCGGGACCCGCGGGTGGCCGCCGCGACCCTCACCGGCAGCGAACCCGCCGGGCGGGCGGTGGCCTCCGTCGCGGGCGACGAGGTCAAGAAGACGGTGCTGGAGCTGGGCGGCAGTGATCCGTACGTCGTGATGCCCTCGGCGGACGTGGCCGCCGCGGCCCGGACCGCCGTCACGGCCCGGGTGCAGAACAACGGCCAGTCCTGCATCGCGGCGAAGCGGTTCATCGTGCACGAGGACGTGTACGACGAGTTCGCCGAGCGGTTCACGGCCGGGATGGCGGCCCTCACCGTCGGCGACCCGATGGAGGAGTCCACCGAAGTCGGCCCGCTGGCCACCGAGAAGGGCCGGACCGACCTGGAGGAGCTGGTCGACGACGCGGTGGAGCACGGCGCGACCGTGATGTGCGGGGGCCGCCGCCCGGAGCGGCCGGAGCACGGCTGGTTCTACGAGCCCACCGTGCTCGCCGACATCACCGATGTGATGCGCGTGGACCAGGAGGAGACCTTCGGCCCGGTGGCCACCCTGTACCGGGTGGCCGGCCTGGACGAGGCGGTGGAACGCGCCAACCACACGCCGTTCGGCCTGAGTTCGAACGTGTGGACGCGGCGCGAGGAGGACGTCGCGCGGTTCGTCCGGGACCTTCAGGCGGGCGGCATCTTCGTCAACGGGATGACGGCCTCGCACCCGGCGCTGCCGTTCGGCGGGGTCAAGCGGTCCGGGTACGGACGGGAGCTGTCCGGGCACGGCATCCGCGAGTTCTGCAACATCACCACGGTGTGGCAGGCGGCCGAGAGGTCCTGACCCGGCGCCCTTCCGGCCCGGCCCGCTCCCCCGCCCGGCCGCGTGGCACTCCCCCGCGCGGCCCCGGTGTCACTCTCCGTCGGACCGGACCGGCAGCCAGCCGATGCACTCCGTGTCGATCTGGTCGGCGACCTGGTAGAGCGCGGCGGCCAGGGCGAGGACGGTCTCGGGCTCGAGGTCCCCCTCGGGGTCCTCCGCGGACCGGATCCACGCCGTACCGAGCCGCCGGAGCAGGCCGGTGACCTCCTCCGCCGGGATCAGGAGCCGGCCGTCGGCGGCGGACATGGCTGACAGGGACGTACTCATCGGCGAACCCCCTCCGGTGACCTGCGGGCATGTCTCGTTGGTCTCGTCCATCCTGTTCGTCTCGCACATCGTGTTCGTCTCGTACACCGTGTTCGTCTCGTTCGGGTGTTACCACGCGGGTACCCGGCCGGATGGGGCCTAACCCCGTGGTGCGGGCACGGTGCGTCCGGGGTGCGTACCGGGCGTGTACCGGGGTGCGGATGCGGGCGGGAAGTGGCTGTGCCACGTTTGATCGGGTGGGGGCGGGCGGGGGCTCAAGCGCGGGGGGTGTTCCCGAAAGGGTGAATCACATGAAGCGACTTCTGGCCACGGCCGTCAGCGCGGCCGCCGCCCTGGTCCTCGCGGCCGGGGGCGCGGCCTCCGCACAGCCGACCGACGACGCGGGGAAACAGCTCTGCACCGACCTCGGCGAGCTGAAAGCCGACAACGCCAAGCTGAAGGCACTGGACCCGGCGACCGCCACCAAGGACCAGATCAAGCAGGCGCACGACGACGTCCAGGACGAGGCGAAGGAGGTCGCCGAATCCAAGGCCCAGTTCGACCAGGCCAGGAAGGACGCCGTCCAGAAGGCCGCCACGGACCTGCAGACCGCCTTCGCGGCCCTTCCCGGCGACACCACCGGCAAGCAGGCGCTGGACAAGCTCCAGCCGCAGATCCAGTCACTGGACTCCGCGGTCGACGCCGCCACGACCAGCCTCGACTGCGACGGCGGGTACTGACCCCGCCGTCGGGACGGACCCTGTTCCGGCCGGGACGGACCCGGTTCCGGCCGGAGCGGTCCTCCGGACCCGGCGGACGCGGCACAATCGGGTGGTGACCGATACCGATCCCTACCTGTGGCTGGAAGACGTGACCGGCGAGGCCGCGCTCGCCTGGGTCCGGGAACGCAACGCCGAGACCTCGGCGGCGTTCACCTCGGAGCCGGCCTTCACCCGGCTGACCACCGAGGTGCGCGAGGTGCTGGACGACCCCGGCCGCATCCCGTACGTGCGCCGGCGGGGCCCCCACGTGTACTCGTTCTGGCAGGACCGGGACCGCGTGCGGGGCGTGTGGCGCCGTACCTCCCTGGCGCAGTACGACCGGCAGGACCCCGACTGGGAGGTGCTGCTCGACGTCGACGCACTGGCCGCCGAGGAGGGCGAGGACTGGGTGTGGGCCGGGGCCGACGTGCTGTTCCCCGGGTACGGACGGGCGCTGGTGAAGCTGTCCCGGGGCGGCGGGGACGCCGTCACGGTCCGGGAGTTCGACCTGGCCGGCCGCTCCTTCACGGCGGACGGGTTCCGGGTGCCCGAGGCCCGTACCGGCATCGGGTGGATCGACGCGGACACCGTGTTCGTCGGCACCGACTTCGGCGAGGGCAGCCTCACCGCCTCCGGCTATCCGCGCACGGTGCGCCGCTGGCGCCGGGGCACCCCGCTGCACGAGGCCGGGACCGTGTTCGAGGCGGCGGTCCGGGACGTGTCGGCCGCGGGCTGGCACGACCCGACACCCGGGTTCGAGCGGGACCTCGTGGTCCGCCATCTCGATTTCTGGAACAGCGAGTTGTACCTGCTGGGCGCATCCGGCACGCCGCTGCGGCTGGACGTGCCCGGCCACGCCGACAAGCACGTCCACCGGGAGTGGCTGCTCGTGACGCCCCGGGAGCCCTGGCTCGGGCACCCGGCCGGCACCCTGCTCGCGTTCGGCCTGGAGGAGTTCATCGCCGGGGGACGGGACGCCACGGTGCTGTTCACCCCGGACGAGCGCACCTTCCTGACCGGATGGAGCACGACCCGCGGCCATCTCGTGCTGGAGACCCTGGCCGACGTCTCCACCCGGCTGGAGGTGCGCACCCCCGGCCGGGACGGCTGGACCGCGCGTCCGCTGGCCGGGGTCCCGCCGCTGTCCACCGCCACCGTCACCGGCACCGACCCGTACGCGGACGACGCGTACTTCCTCGACGTCACGGGCCCGCTGCAGCCGGCCACGCTGTACGCGGGCGAGATCGGCGACGGCCGGGCCCACGAAAGCAGCACCGGCGGTACCGGCACCAACGGCGCCCCGGCCCGCCGGGTGGTCAAGCGGGCCCCCGCCCACTTCGACCCCGCCGGGCTGTCGGTCCGGCAGTACTTCGCGGTGTCCGAGGACGGCACCCGCGTCCCGTACTCGGTGGTCGGCCCGGAGCACCGGGACGGCCCCGGCCCCGCGCTGCTCTACGGCTACGGCGGCTTCGAGTGCTCGCTGACCCCCGCCTACCAGCCCGTCACCGGCCGGGCCTGGCTCGCCCGGGGCGGCACCCACGTGGTCGCCAACATCCGGGGCGGCGGCGAGTACGGCCCGGCCTGGCACCGGGCCGCGCGCGGCGCCGGCCGGGTCCGCTCCTTCCAGGACTTCGCGGCGGTCGCCCGGGACCTGGTGGCGCGCGGGCTCACCACGCCGGGGATGCTCGGGATCGAGGGCGGCAGCAACGGCGGCCTGCTGGTCGGCGCGATGCTGGTCCGCCACCCGGAGCTGTTCGGCGCGGCCGTCGCCGCCGTGCCCGTACTGGACCTGCTGCGCTTCCACACCCTGCTCGCCGGGGCCTCCTGGACCGCCGAGTACGGCGATCCCGAGGACCCCGCCGACCTGCCGCACCTGACCGCCCTGTCCCCCTACCACCAGGCCCGGGCGGGCCGCCCCTATCCCCCGCTGCTGCTGCTCACCTCCACCCGGGACGACCGCGTGCACCCCGGTCACGCCCGGAAGATGGCCGCGCGGCTGCGGGAGCTCGGGCACCCCGTGTACTTCCACGAGCACACCGGGGGCGGCCACTCGGCGGCGAGCGATCACGCACAGGCCGCGTTCAACGAGGCGCTCACCCACACCTTCCTGTGGCGGCACCTCGGCCCCGCGCCTCGAATCGAGTGATTCCGCTCCGCCCGCCCGGCATTGCTGCCATCGTGTGTATCCGCGCCCCCCGGACGGTTTTCGGCCAGGGGTGCGCGGGGGCAGCGAAAGGGGGGTGCCATGTCGCGTGGGGCCAGGATCGAGGAGATCCGGCAGCGGCGGGAACGGCAGGCTCGGGAACTGGACACGGCCCGTGGCCGGGTGTCCGAACTGCTGGAGGACCTGAGGCAGTTGGAGGGACTCCGGATCGGCCTGCTCGGCCGGGTCCCGGAGGAGGCGCACGGCCGGCTGACGGCTCTGGGCGTGGAGCTGGGGGCGCTGCTGGAGCAACTCCCGCCGGAGATCGCGGAGATCGAGGCGGTGGCCGCCCGGTTCCGGCGGCCGACCCTCAACGTGGGGGTGATCGGCCGGGCCCGGCAGGGCAAGAGCCGGATGATCAGGAGCCTGACGGGGCTGCCGGAAGAGGTGATCCCGACCGGGGACGGCGCCTTCTGCACCGGCGTGACCAGCGTGATCCGGCACGAGGACGGGATCGGCACCCAGGCGCAGGTGTTCCTGCACAGCGAACGTTCCTTCCTGCACGACGTGATCGCGCCCTATTACGCGGAGCTGGGGCTGGGAGCCCCGCCCGCCGCCCTCGACCGGTTCGCCGGGCCGCTGCCCGCCGAACCGCCCGGCGGCAGCGCCACGGACGGCAGCCGGTACGGACACCTGGCGGAGTTCCACTCCGCGCTGCCCGAGTACCGGGAGCTGCTGCGCGCGGCCTCACCGCATTCCGTTCCCGCCGGGGAGATCCGCCGGTTCGTGGCCCAGGCGGACGAGAAGGACGCGGAGCGGTACCACGCCTTCCGCGCGGTGCGGCAGGTACGGATCACCACGCACTTCGCGCACCAGGACTGGACCGGGCTGGCGCTGGTGGACCTGCCGGGCATCGGAGACACCAACCTGCAGGACGCGCAGCGCATCGTCGCGGCCCTGAAGGACGAGATCGACGTGGTGGTGTTCGTACGCCGTCCGGACGCGCTGGGCGACGGCATCGGCGAGTACGACCACGGGCTGTACGACCACGTCCGGGAGGGGCTGCCGGACGTGTCGCTGGAGCAGTGCTCCTTCCTGATCGTCAACCGGTGCACCGGTCCGCAGGGCGACAACTCGGCCAACGCGGAGCGGATGCTGGAGCAGTGGCTCCCGGCGTCGCGGTTCGCGGTGGCCGGGGCGCACATCGCGGACTGCTCGCGGCCGGAGGAGGTGGCCGGGGTGATGGACCGGGTTCTGGACCACCTGCTGGCGCACGTCGACGACCTGGACGGCCAGTACCTGGCGGCCCGCACCGAACGGCTCGCCGAGCTCCGCGGGCGGGTGGCCGCCCTGGTGGTCCAGGCGGGCCGGCTGGCGGACCTGGCGCAGCCGAGCGAGGTGTGGTTCCTCCCGTTCACCACCCTCTTCAAGGAGGCGTCGTCCGGGCTGGCGACGGCCCTCGCCGCGTACGTGCGGGAGTTGCGGGAGGAACGCGAGTACGCGGACACGGCGCTGGCCGACGCGGTGGACGCGGTGCTGGACGCGGCCCAGCGGGATCCGGGGCATCCGACGGTGGAGCAGATCGTGGTGCGCGCCGACGCGGAGGACGGGCTGAGCGTCGCGTACGGGAAGTACCTCAACGAGTCGCGGGCCCGGCTCTCGCGCCGCTTCCTGGAGTGCGACACCGCCCTGCACTCCACGACGGGCGGGATGCAGCGGCGGATCGCGGACATCCTCAAGGGGCCGGGCGGTCTCGGCCCGCTCTCGGAGGCGGAGGGCGCCGCCTTCCTGGAGGCGCTGGCCGGGCGGATCCCGAAGGTGCGGGAGCGCGGGGAGAGCGAGATCCGCTACGCGCTGGGGCTGCTGGCCGGCTTCGGGCTGTCGTACCGGGGCATGCTGCAGCACCGGGTGCGGGCCTGTCTGGACGGGCTGCACGCGGACACGCCCGCGATGCGCTTCCCGGAGGGGCCGGTGCCCACGGCCGGTCAGGTGCGGGAGATGCTCGAGGTCTGCTACGACGAATCGCTGTACGCCTGCCGGGCCGAGCTGCACAAGGCGCTGGCCGAGCCGAGCGCGGCGGTGTTCTCCATCGTCGAGGAGTTCTACGACCGGGTGGTCACGGCGGCGGGAGCCGCCGACGAGTGGCTGGTGTTCTACCAGGACGCGCGGGCGGAGATCTGGCCGGGCCGGTTCGCCGCTCTCGCGGAGGACGCCGCTGACCTGCGGCGCTGGTCCGAGGCGGTGCGGGCGCTGGGCTCGCTGGTGGAGGCGTGGTGAACGCGGTGGGTACCCCGGAGAAGTACACGGTCGAGGTGAGCATGCTGGGGCCGTCGGGCGCCGGCAAGACCTCGCTGCTGGCGTCGATGTACGCGCAGTACGCGCGGCTGATCGGGGCCACGGACCTGGAGCTGACGCCGGTCGGGGACACGGCGGTGCGGCTGTCGGACGCGGTGGCCCGGCTGAAGTCGCTTTCGCGTTCGGTGCAGGTCAGGGACGGTGTGGACGGCACCGCGGCGTCCGGTCTGCACCGCTATCTGATCGCGGTGGGCCGCAAGGGCCGGAAGCCGCGGTTCACCCTGCGGTTCACCGACTACGCCGGCGGGCTGCTGCGGCGGCGGGACGGGGACCCGGTGGGCGGGCAGGTCCGGCAGGCCCTGGCGAACAGCCCGGTGATCCTTCTGGCGGTGGACACCGCGGCGCTGATGGAGCAGGACGGCCTGTACCACGAGCGGATCAACGAACCGCACCTGATGTACGAGCAGATCAAGGAGCTGCTGCAGGAGGACGGCCGGAACCGGCTGCTGATCATCGTGCCGCTGAAGTGCGAGAAGTACGTGGGCACGGAGGCGGGTGCGCGGCTGCTGCTGGACCGGGTCCGGGCCGGGTACAAGCCGCTGCTGGACCATGTGGCGCACCCCGAGGTGCGGCCGCGGGTCGGCTGCGTGGTGGTGCCGGTGCAGACCACCGGGTCGATCGTGTTCTCCTCGGTGACCGAGGACGCGGAAGGCGGGGTGCGGTTCCACTACCGGAGCCGGCGTCCGGGGGCGCCGTACGAGCCGGTCCACACCGACCAGCCGCTGCGGTACGCGCTGCGGTTCGTGCTGAACACGTACCGCGACCGGCGCGGGGTGTGGCGGGAGATGGTGGACGGGCTGTCGAGCACGGACGAGGCGCTGCGGGCGGCGATCGGCAGTTTCGCCGACGGCGCGGCCGCGGGGCCGGGGATCCAGGTGCTGCAGGACCACGCGCATCTGGCGGCCGTGCCGGCCGCCGCGGGGCGGTGAGCGGGGTGCCCGGCCGGTGGTTCGTGGAGTCGCGCGGGCACCTGCCGGAGCAGGACTACGTCTGGCAGCCGGCGGGCGCCGGGGGCGGGGACGGACCGGGGGCCGCGGAGCTGCTGGCGCGGGGCTGCCGGGGACGTCCGGTCTACGACCTGATCGACGACGCCGCCTCCTCGCTGCTGCTGTACTGCGCGGGCGACGCACGCCCGGGCGCGGACCCGCTGTGGCTGCTGCTGCTCACCGGGCTGCGCGGGGACGGGTCGGGCACGGGCGACCACATGGGACGCGGTATCCGCTGCTCGGTGCTGGGCACCGGTTCCGGACCGCTGCCGCCGGAGGAACTCCTCGCGGTCGCCCGTGAGTTCCTGCTGGGTCGGCTGGACGGGCCGCTGCCGGTCGGGTACGGCCGGCCGGCCGGCACCCCGGGCTTCGCGGTGGACGCGGACGGGTGGGCGGGGCTCCTGGAGCGGGCCGTGTCCGCTCTCGCCTCCGAGCCTCCCGCTCCGGACGCCTCGTACGGCCCGTACGGCCCGGACCTGATCCGGGTGGACCAGGACACGCCGGGGAACCGGCGGAGGGCGGCGGCGAGCCTGCTGGAGCTGACGGAGCAGACCGGGCGGGGGATGTTCGACCCCGGGCGGGCACACCTCCTGGGCGGTGGCGGACTGCCGCGGACGGCCGGCGGGCGGCCGCTGCTGGTGGTGACCTCGCTGCTCGGCAAGGACGGGTTGTGGCCGCTCGCCCCGCTGCAAGCGCTGAGCCGCCGGGTGGACAGAGCACTGGACAGCGACGTACGGCGGGAGAACGGCCAGGCGGCGTTCAGGCGCCTGAAGAATCCGCTCGGCGGGCTCCTGGCGCTGACCGGGCTGGTGCTGGCCGCCGTCACAGCGGTGACCGTGTTCCGGTGAGCGTGTTCGGATGAGCCTGTTCCGGTGAGCGTGTTCGGGTGAACGGATCCCGTCCACGCGTCCCGGGCTCATCCGGCCGCCGGGCGGGTAGGGGCTGGACATGGTGACGGTTGGGGTCGAGGAGGAGTTCCTCCTGCTGGACGCCGCGACGGGCCTGCCGGTCCCGCTGGCGGACCGGGTGCGTGCGGCGGCGGGCCTGCGCTCCGCGCCGGACGAGGGTGAGGTGCAGCCCGAGCTCCTGCAGGCGCAGGTGGAGATCGCCACCCCGGTGTGCGGCTCGCCGGCCGAGGTGGCGCGGCACCTGCGGCGGCTGCGCGGGGCGGTGGCCGGCGCGGCGGCGGACTTCGCGTGCCGGCTCGTGGCCAGTGGGACCCCGCCGCTGAAGGCGGCGGACCCGGTCCCCGTGACGGACACACGCCGCTACCGGGGGCTGCGGGCCCAGGCCCCGCAGCTGGTGGCGGAGCAGCTGATCAACGGCATGCACGTGCACGTGGCGGTGCCGGACCGGGCGTGCGGGGTGTCGGTGCTGAACCGGGTGCGGGTGTGGCTGCCGACACTGGTGGCGATGGCCGCCAACTCGCCCCTCTGGGACGGCTCGGACACGGGTTTCGCGAGCTGGCGCACGGTGGTGTTCGGCCGGTGGCCGGTGAGCGGGCCGCCGCCCCGGTTCGCGGACCTGGCGGACCACGAGGCGCGGGTGCGGGCGCTGCTGGCGGGCGAGGTGGTGCTGGACCGGGGGCAGATCTACTGGCAGGCGCGGCTGTCGGAGCGCTATCCGACGGTCGAGGTGCGGTGCATGGACGTGCAGCTGCGGGCCTCGGACGCCGCGCTGTTCGCGGGGCTGGTCCGGGCGCTGGTCGGTACGGCGCTGCGGGAGTCGGAGGCGGGACTGCCGGTCCCGGACTGCCCGCCGGAGATGCTGCAGGCGGCGAACTGGCACGCGGCCCGGCACGGGCTGGGCGGCGGGCTGCTGACCCCGTGCGGGACGCTGGTGAGCGCCGAGGCGGCGGTGCGCGGGCTGGTCTCCCACGTCTCCCCGCTGCTGGTGGAGTCCGGGGACCGGCGGGAGGTGTGCGCGCTGGCGGAGCGGCTGCTGCGGGAGGGCACGGCGGCGGCGCGGCAGCGGCGGGCCTTCGGCAGCGGCGGGAGCCGCGCCGTCCTGGACCTGATCACCGTGGAGACGTCTGACCGCCACCCCTCCCGGATCTGATATGCCGTCAGAAAGCTTGGTGCACGGGTCTGGGAACCGCACGGGCCGCGCGCTACTCTCCGCCGCATGATTTCCACGGTTGTCTGGGGTACCGGCAATGTCGGACGGGCGGCCATCCGCGCCGTCGCGGCCCACCCGGGGCTGGAGCTCTCCGCCGTACTCGTCGCCAATCCCGCCAAGGTCGGCCGCGACGCGGGCGTTCTGGGCGGGCTGGACCGGGATCTGGGGGTGCCGGCGACCGACGACGTCGCCGCCGTGCTGGCGGCAGGGCCGCGGGCCGTGGTGTACGCGGGGTCCGGGGACATGCGGCCGGACGAGGCGCTGGCCGACGTCGCCCGGGCGGTGCGCTCCGGGGCGGTGGTGGTGACGCCCGCGCTGTACCCGCTGTACGACCAGCGCAACGCCCCGCCGGAGTTCCGGGATCCGGTACTGGCCGCGGTGGCGGAGGGCGGGGGTTCACTGTTCGTCTCCGGGGTCGACCCCGGCTGGGGGAACGACGTACTGCCGCTCCTGGTCAGCGGGCTGGGCAGCGTGGTGGACGCGATCCGCTGCCAGGAGATCTTCGACTACTCCACGTACGAGCAGGAGGACTCGGTCCGGTACCTGGTCGGGATGGGGCAGCCGATGGACTACGTCGCTCCGATGCTCCTCGAATCGGTGCCGACCATGGTGTGGGGCGGGCAGATCCGGCTGATGGCCCGGGCGCTCGGCGTCGAACTCGACGGGATCCGGGAGACCATGGAACGGCGGGCGCTGGAGTCGGCGGTGACGACCCGGACCATGGGCCAGTTCGCGGCGGGCACCCAGGGCGCGGTGCGGTTCGAGGTGCAGGGCATCGTCGGAGGCGAACCGCGCATCGTCATCGAGCACGTGACGCGCATCCATCCGTCGTGCGCGCCGGACTGGCCGGTGCCGCCGGACGGGGCCGGGGCGCACCGGGTGGTCATCGAGGGCCGGCCGCGGATCGAGGTGACGGTGGAGGCCACCGACGAGGGCGAGAACCGCTCGGCGGGCGGGAACGCCACGGCGGTGGGACGGCTGGTGGGTGCCATCGACTGGCTGGTGGAGGCGGAGCCGGGGCTGTACGACGCGCTGGACGTGCCGTTGCGGCCCGCAGTGGGAAAGCTCGGAAGGAGCGGATGACGGATGATGCGCATCGACATTCCCGAGGGGAAGCACCCGATCGAGTACGTGTGGGGCGACATGGTCCCGGAGATCGGTGCGGCGGCGTCGAACTTCTCGCTGTCGGTGTACGCCCACACCACCCTGGGGCTGCGCGAGTTCGAGGCGGCGCGGCTGCGGATCGCGCAGATCAACGGGTGCGGGTTCTGCCTGGACTGGAGAACGGAGCGGGACGGGGAGAAGGTCGAGGAGGAGTTCGCGGACGCGGTGGAGCGGTGGCGCACCACCGACCGGTTCGACGAGCGGACGCGGCTGGCCGCGGAGTACGCGGAACGGTACGCCCTGGACCACCACGGTCTGGACGAGGACTTCTGGGCGCGGATGACCGCGGCGTACGGGCAGGCCGAGATCGTGGAGCTGAGCATGAGCATCGGTTCGTGGCTGGCCTTCGGCCGGCTGAACCGTGTGCTGGGCCTCGACAGCGTGTGCGTACTGCCTTCGGGGTGAGGCGTGCGAGGGGTCAGGCCGGTGCGGGCGGCCGGACCCCTCCTCACGCCGTCACGCGGTCGCTTACAGGTCGGTGGCGATGATGTGCTCGATGTTGCGTTCGGCGAGCGCCGTGATGGTGACGAACGGGTTGACGGTGGCGTTGCCCGGGATCAGCGCGCCGTCGATGACGTACAGGCCGGGGTAGCCGTGCAGGCGGCCGTGGTTGTCGGTGGCCCGGTCCAGGACGGCGCCGCCGAGCGGGTGGTAGGTCAGGTGGTCGCCCCAGATCTTGTTGGTGCCGAAGAGGTCGGTGCGGTAGATCGTCCCCTCCTTGGCGTTGATCTTGTCGAAGATCGTCTTGGCCATGGTGATGGAGGGCTGCTTCCAGGCGGCCTGCCAGCTGAGGTCGACCTTGCCGGTGGCCGCGTTCCAGGTGAATTCGGCGCGGTGCGGGTTGTTGGTGATGGACAGGTAGAAGGAGGCGTAGGTCTCGATGCCGGTGGGCAGCGGGGCCACCTCGGCGAAGGCACCGCCCGCGTCCCAGTTGTCGATGCCGGCGGTGGGCATGGCGGACTGGAGCTTGCCGGTGGGGTCCCACATGTGGTTGGCCCGGCCGCACATGACGTTGCCGTTGTCGCCCCAGCCCTTGCCGATCTCGTCGCTGAGGTCCGGAAGGGAGCCGGTGGCCTTCAGACGGACCAGCAGCTTGCTGGTGCCGACGCTGCCGGCGGCGAAGAAGACCCGGTCGGCGGTGACCGTCTTGACGGCGGTCACCGCCCCGGTGGTGTCGAGCTGTTCGAGGACGACCGTGTAGCCGCCGCCGGTCGCGGCCGGGGCGACCGAGGTGACCCGGTGCAGGGGCGAGATCGTGACCCGGCCGGTGGCCCTGGCCTGGGCCAGATAGGTCTTCTGCATGTGCTTCTTGCCGGCGTTGTTGCCGTAGATGACCTCGCCGTCCAGTGCCGACCTGGGCACGGTTCCGGCGGCTTCCTGCTTCATGTAGTCCCAGTCGTAGACGTTGGGGACGAACACGAAGGGGAAACCGGACCGCTGGGCGTGCTTGCGGCCCACCCGGGCGTACTGGTAGCAGGCGGCGGACTCCCACCAGGCGGGGTCGACGTGGGTGACGCCCAGCCCGGCGTTGGCCCGCGGGTAGTAGACCTCGTACATCTCGCCGGGGTCGACGGTGGGCAGTACGGAGCCGAACCTTTCCCGTTTCGGGGTGACGGCCATGCCGCCGTTGACGAGGGAGCCTCCGCCGACTCCGCGGCCCTGGTAGACGGTGATGCCGCTGAACTCCTCGGCGTCCAGGATCCCGGTGTAGCGCGGGACGTCCTTGTCGAGCGGGAAGCCGAGGAAGTTGCTGAGCGGCTGCTTGGTCCTGGTGCGGAGCCAGAAGGACCGGTGGTCCGGCTTGGTGGTGTTGGCGAAGATCTTGCCGTCCGGGCCCGGGGTGTCCCAGGCCATGCCCATCTCGGCCATGTGCACGTCGACGCCCGCCTGAGCGAGCCGGAGTGCGGCCACGGAGCCGCCGTAGCCGGTGCCGACGATCAGCACGGGGAGGCGGGCGCCATGGTCGAGGGCCTGCACGACGGTGGGGACGGCCGTCGTGCGGGCGTACGCGGCGGAGCCGTGGCCGGCGAGGGCCACGGCTCCGAGAAGAGAACTTGTTCCGGCGAGGAATCCGCGGCGGGACATCCCGCCCGATCCCTTGTTGCAGGGGGTGTTGTTGCCCATGTGAGCTTCCTCACTTCTGGCGGAAGAGGAACGAGTTCTACTGCCGCCGGTGAGGTAAGTCGATAGATACCGATAGGTAACTTTTGTCTGTACCATCCCCCTTCGCGACCGGAGCGGGTCAGTCCCGGACGAGCACGACCACGACGGCCAGGACGGTGGCCACGGCCAGGGCCGCGGCCCCGTACACCAGGCGGTGCTCGCGCAGCACGGGGAGGTTCCGGTCCACCGAGAAGCGGCCGGGGCCGGCCAGGGCGAGGGCGGCGGCGCAGACGGCGAGCAGCGCCTCGTACTCGATGCCCTGCTCACCGAAGACCGCGCCGCTCCACTTGACGTCCATCGCGTTGATCATCACGCCGAAGATCCCGGCGGCGGCCAGCGGGGTGAGCAGCCCGAGGATCAGCCCGAGGCCGCCCAGCGTCTCGGTCAGGCCGGCGATCACCGCCATGGTCTCGCCCGCCGGGTAGCCGGCCTTGGCGAAGAACCCGCCGGTGCCCTCGATGCCGCCGCCGTCGAACCACCCGAACAGCTTCTGCGCCCCGTGGACGAACATGATCAGCCCGACCGCGAGGCGGATGAGCAGCAGGCCCACGTCGTACGGGGTGCTGTCGTTCACGCTACGGGGGACACGGGCGAGGTCACTGGTGATCATCGCGTTCTTTCTGGTGGGAGGGGAGGGGAGGGAGGGGAACGGCCCGGCGGTCAGCCGAACTGGAGCGAGCGCTTGGCCAGGCCCATCCAGAATCCGTCCACCGGGGTGCGCGGGCTCCCGAGGTCGCCTGCGGCGTCAGCCGCGCCCAGCGTGACGAAAAGCGGGGCGAAATGCTCGGTACGCGGATGTGCGAGTCGGCCGGACGGGGACGCGTGCTCGAAGTCGAGCAGGGCGTCGACGTCGCCCGCGGCCAGCGCCTCGCGGCCCCAGTCGTCGAACTCGGCGGACCAGCCGGGCACGCCGGGGCCCTGGTGGCGCAGGGCCGCGAGGTTGTGGGTGAAGAACCCGCTGCCGACGATCAGGACGCCCTCGTCGCGCAGCGGGGCGAGCCTGCGGCCGATGTCCATCAGCCGGCGCGGGTCCAGGGTGGGCATGGAGATCTGCAGGACCGGGATGTCGGCCCCGGGGAACATCTCGACGAGCGGGACGTACGCGCCGTGGTCGAGGCCGCGGTCCGGGACGTCCTGGACGGGGGTGCCGGGGGCGCGCAGGAGTTTGCGCACGTCCTCGGCGAGCCCGGGGGCGCCCGGGGCGTCGTACCGGACCCGGTAGTAGTGCTCCGGGAAGCCCCAGAAGTCGTGGACCAGCGGCACCCGCTCGGTGGCGCCCAGGGCCAGCGGTGCCTCCTCCCAGTGGGCGGAGACGATCAGCACGGCCCGGGGCCGGGGCAGGCCGGCGGACCACGCGGCCAGCTGGCCCGGCCAGACCGGGTCGTCGGCGAGCGGGGGCGCGCCGTGACTGAGATACAGGGCCGGCATGCGGCCGGGTGCGGGTGTGGTCATGGCGGCGCTCCCTCCTGCCGAGGTGTTGTTCAAATTCAAACGACCAACTTCACCCTAACGCCAGGTTCGAATTTGAACAACCTCCCGTACCCTGGACCCATGACGAACGCGGAGACGGCCACGGGGGCGGGGACGGACACGGGAGCGGGGACGGGCACGGGTACGGACGCGGAGCCCCGGTGGCTCGGTGACGAGGAGATGCGCGCCTGGAAGGCGTTCCTGGCCGCCTCCGCGCTGCTGGGCCGTCGGCTGGACCAGCAGCTCAGGTCCGACTCCGGGCTCTCGCACGCCCAGTACGAGATCCTGGTGCGGCTGTCCGCCGCACCGGACGGCGAGCTGCGGATGACCGAGCTCGCGGACGCCCTGATCAATACCAAGAGCGGGCTGACGTACCAGGTGACCCAGCTGGAGAAGGCCGGACTGGTGCGCCGCCGGAGCTGTCCGAGCGATGTGCGCGGGGTTTTCGCGGTGCTCACCGAGGTCGGCCGGCAGCGGCTGGTCGAAGCGGCGCCCGGCCACGTGGGGACGGTCCGGGAGCTGCTGATCGACGTGCTCACCCCGGAGCAGCTCACGGCGGTCGCCGAGGGCCTGGGCGAGGTGACCCGCCGGCTGCGCGAGGACGGCGGCTGACGCCCCCCGCCCCCGCGGCCGTCATCCGCCCGGCCGCGCCGGGGATGCCGGGCCGCGTCCGCCGGGGCAGGCTGCGGTCAACGGCCACCACCGCACAGACGAGGACCGAGCCATGTCCCACCAACGGCGTTTCGCGGTCATCACCGGAGCGGCGCTGATGCTGCTCACCGCCACCGCCTGCTCGGCCGGCAAGACCACCGTGGGCACACTCAGCTTCCGCGCGCACGATTCGCCGGTCGAACTGACCTACTCGAACACCCCGGTGCAGGGCTGCCACCGGATCGCCCTGCCGCACGGTGCCGCGCACGTGGAGAACAACACGCTCGTCGACATCGTCCTGTACCGGACACCGGGGTGTCAGAAGTCGGAGGAGGCGCCCGGGATCTACGTCGCGACCTCCCTGTCCAACGTCACGGCGCCCGACAGCCTGCCCTGGCGGAGCTTCAGCGTGGTCGGCAGCTAGGGGGTGTCTTGTCGATCAGGCCGGCCCCAGGGCCCAGCCGCTGAACCGGGCGGTGCCGCGGGCGCCGGTTCCGGCGCCGGCCGCGGTCATGAACAGTCCCGCGTCCTGGGCCGCCGCCGCGCCCGGGACGCTCACCCCGGCGACGGTCTGCCAGGTGCTCCCCCCGTCGGCCGAGCACTCGGCCGTGAACTCCGTCCGTGAGCGCCTGGTCAGGCGCAGCAGCGCGGGGGCCGCGAGGCCGGTGATCCGGCGCAGCGCGTCCAGCGTGCCGTCGCCGGTGCTGTCCCAGGAGAGCACGACACCCTGCGCCGGAGTGGTGGCCAGGTTGACGAAGCCGGCCGAGCCCGGCCGGTCCAGGCGGTTGCGTACGACGATGCCCGCGCGGGCCCAGCCGGCCGTGGGGTCCTGGGCGTCCACGCGCAGCCGGATGCTGACGCCGGCGGTGAGGGCGGCCGGCCGGTAGGCGGTGCCGAACTGCTCCAGGTGCCGCCACAGGTCGTCCCCCGCGCCGCTGATGGCGAAGCGGTCGCCGGTCTGGCCGAACACGGCCGAGTTGCTCGTACGGGTCCGCCAGCCGGGGTCCAGCGGGGCCGCCATCAGCAGGCTGCCGCGCTGGGTGACGGTGACCGGGTCGCGGCCCTCCGGCCCGTGGCGGACCGTCACCCGGAGGGCGTACGGGAGCGGCTGCAGGGGTTGCGCGGGCGGTCCGAGCGGCGCGCTGACCCGCCAGGAGGCCCGGACGGTGCCGCCCGGGGCGACCTCGCCGGCCGGGGGGCGGCCGAGCGGGGTGACCGCGGCGATGCCCTCGGGTCCGTCCAGGGCCAGGTCGACCGGTCCGGTGGCGCGCAGCCCGTTGTGGTTGCGGAAGGCGGCGGTGAGGGTGGCCGTGCCGCCCGGCGGGAGGGTGCGCGGCTCCAGGGTGAGGGTGGTGAAGCCCTGGTAGGGGGCGTCGGCGAGGGTGTCGTGCACGGTGCGGGCGGTGCGGTGGGGGTCGCCGGTGGGGCGGACCGGATGGCGTCCCCGGTCCTCGGTCCACGCCTCCTCCCTCGGGTAGAAGTCGAAGGCCGCGGGGGCCCGGTCGCCCTCCAGCGCCTCGGCGTGCTCCCGCAGGTACTCCTCCCATTGCGGCAGGTGCAGCCCTGCGATCAGACCGTGCCAGTCGCGGCCCGCGTAGTTGTTGAGGGTGGTGGCGGCCGGCCGGTCGGCCCAGGTGGTGATCAGGGCGCGGGCGGTGCGTTCGAGTCCCGCGGCCTCCGCGGGGTCGGTGGCGAACCGTTTGGCGGCCTCCAGCCAGGGGCCGAGCAGGAAGTCCCGGTGACAGCCGGCCATGGTGTCGGCCATCCGCATCAGTTTCAGCCAGAGGGCGGCCACCGGCCGGAAGGTGGCGGCGTCGCCGCTCAGCCACGCGGTGCGGAGCACCTGGTGGAGGGTGCGGGAGCGGTTGGCCAGGGCCTGCCGGGCCAGGTCGGTCAGGTCGTGGCGGTAGGCGTCGGAGGCCCGCAGGGCGGGTGCCACGTCGAGGAGGGCGGCGAAGGCCCGGTCGAAGCCCGCCTGGTCGAAGGCGGTGGCGGAGGAGGAGTGCAGCCGGGGCCGGCGGGTGAAGAGGGAGTCGTGGGGGCGGCCGTCCCTGCTGGTCAGCCGGTAGGCGGTGGCCGCGAGTCCGGCGAACGCGGTACGGGCGGCCGGGTCCGGGGCGCCGTAGCGGAAATCGGCGTACCGCGCGAACCAGGCGGCCCGGTCGATGGTTTCCTCCCGCCAGGCCAGCTCGCCGAACAGCTCGAAGGCCGCGGCGTCGCGGCCGGTGGCCTCGGGCATGTAGGCGGTGCCGGTGCAGGCGCTGTCCGGCTTGTCGCGCCAGGCGGGGAACTTGGCCGTCCAGCGGTCGGTGTTGGCGCCGATGGTGGTGCGGCCGCCGAAGTTGGGGATCGTCCCGAAGGCGTAGGGGGTGCCGGCCCAGTCCCGTTCCCGGTCGGTGACGGTGTCGAGGTCGGACAGTCCGTCCACGATGAGCAGGCGGCTCCTGTCGACGGCGTCGAGGAGGGCGGGCAGCGGGTTGTGCTGCCAGCCGAGGAGCACCCAGGTCGCGCCGGGGTGGGCGGTCTGCAGGGCGCGTTCCACGGCGCGGGCGGCGTCGGCGACCGGGACGTCGCCGGGGGTACCGCCCTCGTGCAGCAGGTCCATCTTGAAGTGGTCGGCGTCACCGAGGAGTTCCCGCTGGTGCCGGTAGAAGGCTGCGGCGGCCTCGGCGAACGGCGGGGTGCGCGGATCGAGCCAGTCGGGGCGGCGCATCCCGCACCAGGTGCCCTGCGGGACCACGCGGGCGGTGGGGTGGCGGTCGGTGAACCCGTCGGGAACGGCGCCGAACCAGCCGGGCAGTACGGGCCGCATGCCGTACGCGCGGAGCCGGTCGGTGATCCGGCGGCCGAGTTCGGCGCGGCGGGCGATGATTCCGGCCGAGAGCGGGCCTCCGTAGCCGCTGAGGTTCTGCAGCAGCCACCAGGGCTGGTGGGAAGGGGCGGGCAGCCAGGCCCGGGCCTCGGCGTCGGTGTACCCGCAGTCCAGCAGGAGGCGGTGGTGGACGGCCTCCTGTCCGACGGTGACGAGGACCTGGTTGCAGCCGTGCAGGGCCAGGTCGTCGATCAGCCGCTCCCAGTGCGCCCAGTCGGCGTAGGGGCCGGTGTAGCCGTCGTGGGTGTCGTTGAGGGCGAAGCGGTTCGGGACGGTCGCGGACCGCTCCAGCGGCCTGCCCGGTGCGGGCAGTACGGCGGGCAGGTCCGGGCGGCCGCCCGACGGGGACAGGTGGGTGCGGCAGACGTACTTGAGGTACCAGTGAACTCCGGTCAGGAGGACGGCCGGGCCGGTGCCGGTGACCTCGATCCGGCCGTCGGTGCCGGTGACCTCGAACCGGTCGCGGCCGGCCGCCGCGGCGGATTCGAGCCGCAGGACGAACTGGGCGGCGTGGCGCGGCAGCAGGCGGTACAGGGCCTCGTACGCGGCGGCCGGTGTGGCCGCCGGCGGGGTGGCCGGGCGGGGCGCGGCGGGTTCCGCGGCCGGGGCGGGGAGGGCGGTCGCGGGGAGGGCGGTCGCGGCGGGCGCGAGTGCGGGCAGCCCCGCGGAGAGGCCCACCGCCCCCGCCCCGCCGAGCAGGGCACGCCTCGACAGCACGTCCATCTGTGTCCTCCGTGGTGCTGGTGCGTCGCGCGGGGACGCCGAAGTGACAACGGGCTCTTGCGGAGCGCAGGTTACCGGTACGGATCGGGAGATCCCGGGCGGCACGGGCGGGACACGGGCACCGGTCCGCCCGCCGGACCGTTCAGTCCCGGTGGTGACCGGCCAGCACGGAGCACAGGGCGTCCAGCGCCCGCGGGTAGCCGTGCCGCGAGGCGGCGGCGAACCCCACCAGGAGTCCCTCCGGGCCGGCGTCCGGCCGGTGGTGGAGTTCCCGCAGTCCGCGCAGCGCGATCCCGCGGCGGGTGCACGCGTCCAGCAGCGCCGTCTCGCCGGGCCCGCCGTCCGGGAGGGTGACGAGGGTGTGCAGGCCGGCCGGGACCCCGTGCGGGGTCAGCGCGGGGAAGGCCGACAGGCGGGCCAGCAACTGCTCGCGGCGGCGGCCGTACGCGGTGCGGGCGGCCCGGACGTGGCGGTCGTAGGCGTGGGTGCGGATGAGGTCGGCGAGGACGAGCTGCTCCAGGGCGCCGGTGTACAGGTCGGCCTCCGCCTTGGCCGCCACGACCGGGGCCACCAGGTCGGGCGGCAGCACCATCCAGGCCAGCCGCAGGCCGGGGCCGAGCGTCTTGGACGCCGTGCCGCAGTACACGGTGTGGCCGGGAGTGAAGCCCTGGAGCGCGCCGACCGGCCGGCGGTCGTAGCGGAACTCGCCGTCGTAGTCGTCCTCCAGGATCAGCCCGCCGGTGGTGCGCGCCCACCCGCCCAGCAGGGGGCGGCGGTCGGGGGCCAGCGGCACTCCGGTCGGATAGTGGTGGGAGGGCGTCAGCATCACGGCCGCGGCCTGCGGCGGCAGCGCGTCCACGCGGGCACCGCCGCCGTCCACGGGGAGCGCGGGCGTCGCGAGGCCGGCCCTGCGGAGGGCCCCGCGGTAGTGGTCGTGACCGGGGTCCTCCACCGCCACGGCGGTGGCGCCGCGCTCCCGCAGTACGCCGGCGAGCAGACGGACCGACTGGTGGAAGCCCGAGGTGACCACCACCCGGTCGGGCGTGGTCAGCACTCCCCGGGTCCGGCCCAGGTACCCGGCGAGGGCGGTGCGGAGTTCGATCCGGCCCCGGGGGTCGCCGGGGCCGAAGACCCCGGGGCCGGCGGAGGCCAGGATCCTGCGGGTGGCGGCCAGCCAGGCGCGGGCCGGGAAGGCGCTCGTGTCGGGGAGGCCGGGGCGGAGGTCGTGCCGGGGCGGGTCGGGGACGGGGACCGGGGCGGCGGGGGTACGGGCGGCGGCCGGGACGTCCGCGACACGGGTGCCGGAGCCCGGACGCACCGTCAGGTATCCCTCCTCGGCGAGCTGGTCGTAGGCGGCGGTGACCGTGCCCCGGGACAGGCCCAGTCCGGCGGCGAGGGACCGGGTGGACGGCAGCAGGGTGGCGGGGGCCAGCCGTCCGGACCGCACCGCCTCGCGGAGCGCGGATTCGAGGGCGAGCCGGCGTCCGCCCGCGGCACCGGGGTCCAGGTGCAGGTCGAGGCCGGCCCCCTGGGGCGCCGAACCGGACCGGTTTTCCGACATGCAACCGGATCTTACGACCGGTCCGGTGGCGTCATACGGTCGGCCCGTCCGCACATCGGCGCACATCGGCGCACACCGAAGTACACCGACGCACACCGCAACGCACCGCCTCCGGAAGGACTTCCGCTCCGTGACCCTCATCGCGCACCTCAGCGACATCCACATCGACACCGCGGACGGAGACCGCAGCGCCGCCCGCACCCGGGCGGTCATGGACTACCTGGAGGACCTGCCCGTGGACCTCGACGCGGTGGTCGTGACCGGGGACATCGCCGACCACGCCCGGCCCGAGGAGTACGGGCTCGCGCGGGAACTGCTGCTCGGCTCCCGTCACCCGGTGCTGGTCTGCCCCGGCAACCACGACGACCGCGCGGCCTTCCGGCAGGGCCTGCTCGGCCTGCCCGGCTCGGCGGGTCCCATCAACCAGGTGTTCCGCACCTCCGGTTGCGTCATCGCGCTGTGCGACTCCTCGGTGCCGGGGAAGGACGAGGGCTTCCTGGAGGACGAGACCCTGGCCTGGCTGGAGGAGGTGCTGGCCGGCACCCCTGCCGGAACCCCCGTCCTCGTCGGCTTCCACCACCAGCCCGTGCCGCTGCACACCCCGTACGTGGACCAGTGGCGCCAGTTCGGCGAGGAGCGGCTCGCCGCCCTCACCCGGCGGTACCCGGACGTCGCCGGCTTCCTCTGCGGGCACACCCACACGGCGACGGCGACCGTGTTCGCCGGGCGTCCGCTGCTGGTGGCTCCCGGCGTGGTCTCCGCGCTGCGGCTGCCCTGGGAGCACCCGGCCGTCCCGTCGCCGCACGTGCACCTCGGGCTGCCGCCCGCCGTCGCCTTCCACGTGCTCGACGGCGACGGGCGGCTGACCACGCACTACCGCATCGTGGACGCGAGCAGCGGGTTGGGCAGCGGAAGGTAGCGGGCGTCCGCGCCGTCCGCGCCGGTCCACCGGAGCAGCAGGTTGGTCTTGCCCGGCAGGGTGGGCGCGGCCAGCAGGGCGTCTATCTCGGGCAGCGGGTTCCCGGCCCGGTACCGCAGGAGTTCACGGCGTACGGCGGGCCAGAGGGAGCCGGCCGCGCGCGGGTGCCGGGCGGCGAGGGCGGCCGCGATCTCCGTGAGGTGGTTGACGAAGAGGCAGTAGACCAGCCGTTGCCAGCCCGCTTCCCGGGTCACGGCGGGCAGCCGCTTGACCCCCTCCGCGTCCCGGAACAGGGCCTGTGCCGGGAGACCGGCCGGGTCGAGGGCGATCAGGGTGTTCTGCAGGTGCGCCTCCACGACCACGCCGTCCCGCGCGTACACGTCGAGCACCGGCGGCAGCACCCGGCGCAGGTAGGCCACCCACCAGGCGACGGGGTCGGGCAGACCGTCGAGCGGGCCGCCGGAGAAGCCCTCGGCGAGCGAGGCGGCCAGCAGCGGGGTGGTGCCGGGCAGCAGGTGCTGCCGCAGGCCGTCGCGGACCAGGACGGCCAGTTCCTCGAAGGCGAAGGCCGCGGTGCGGTAGCCGCGGTCGCTCAGCCAGGCCGCCGGCGCCCCGTCCCGCCCGGCTTCCCGGCCCGCCTCCTGCCCCGGGGCCGTCCGCAGTCCGGCGAAGGCCGCGGTGACGGCGGCGTCCGTCTCGCGCAGCGCCAGCAGGTCGTGCCGCCACAGACGGCGCACGTCGTTGGTGATCCGCACGTCCAGGCTGAACTTGACGAACAGGTCGGCGGCCCCGCCCCGGCCCGGGACGTGGACGGTCCGCACCGAGGCGGTGGGGTGGACGTGCCCGCCGGAGCGGCCGAGGCGGATCAGCCGCCCGTCGGCGAGGGCCTCCCGGATCTCGGGGGCCCCGGAGACCAGGGCGAACTGCCAGGGGTGGGCGGGCAGCAGCCGGTAGCCGCGCGGCGCGGCGGGCCCGTTCAGCAGGTCGGACAGGCCGTCGACCGCGTCGGCGGCCGGCCGGCCGCCCTCCTCGGCCGCCTGGTCCTCGCGCACGGCGAGGAACTCCAGCGGGAAGCTCGCGTGCGCCTCCGGTGCGTACGGCAGCCAGCGGGAGGCCGGGCCGCCCCCGCGGGTCTTGGGCGCCGGATGGCAGGGGTGTCCCATCACCAGGGCCTGCTCCGACCGCAGGTAAGGGTCCTCGGGTGCGGCCGCCCCGGCGCGGGCGGCGAGCAGCGCGGCCACCGCGTGGCGGCTGTCCGCCATCTCCACCGGGAGCTCGCCGTTCGGCACGCCCGTGAGCCGGTACAGCTCCTCGGCAGTGATCTTGATGAGTTCGGCGTGGCCGACCGGCCGCCAGCCGCGGGCGGTGCGCAGTTCGGGCCGGACCGGACGGCGGCCGCCGGAGGTGCGGAGGAGCCGGCCGGTGGCGCGCAGCCGGTACGCGCCGCCGCCGACATGGTCGGCCACCTCCTGGAGCAGACAGTTCAGGAGCGGTGCGGAGGCGTACGCGTCGGCGGCGTCAGAGATGTGCTTCACGGATTCCTAGTATCCGTGGTGAGAACCATCGAAGCGGAAGCGGGTACTTGACATGGACCACCGGTACGACGGGCGCGACCGGGGCGGCGCCGCATCGCCGGCCGAGGACGCGATCGCCGGCGAGCTGGCCACCGTACGGCCGGCCCTGCTGCCGGGGTACGAGGCGGCCCTCCCGGCGGCGCGGGCGGCGGTTCTGACCCGGCTGTGGCGGGGGCTGGTGATCGATCCGCTGCCGTGGGTGGTGCGGCGGGAGGACGGCGCGGAGGGCACGGAGCTGCTGCTGGCCGGGGGCGCACGGCTGCGGGGCCCGCGCCCGGATCCGTACGCGACGGCGGCGTACGTGACGGCGGTCCGCCTGGACGGGCGGGAGTTCCGGCGGGCGGCGGCGCTGGTGCGGGCGCTGGGGCTGCCCGCGGGGGCGGGGTTCGCCGCCGAGCTCGACCACAGCACCGCTTCGCTGGCGCTCTCGCTGGCGTCGGCCGCCGCCCGGGACGGGCGGTCCGGGGCGCCCGGCGGGGCCGTGGCGGGCTGGGAATGGGAGCAGAAGGTGGTCGACGGGCATCCGTACCATCCCAACTGCCGTTCCCGGCCCGGTTTCTCGGTGGCCGAGCAGCTGGCGTACGGGCCGGAGCACGGCGCGGTGGTGGAGCTGGGCCTGGCGGCCGTCCCGGTGGACGAGAGCCTGGTGACGGGCGACTGGCCGGACGCTCTGCGGGACGCGGGGCGCGTCCTGGTGCCGGTGCATCCGTGGCAGGCCGAGCACGTGCTGAAGTCCGCGCCGGAGGCGGGGGCCGGGATCGCGGCGCATCCGCTGATGTCCCTGCGGACCCTCGCGCCGGCCGCCGGGGGGTGGCCGGGGACAGGCGCGGGGCTGCCGGCCCCGCACGTCAAGACCGCGCTGAGCAGCCGGCTGACCTCCTCCGTCCGGGACATCTCGGTGTATTCGGTGGAAACGGCCGCGGCGGTCTCGGAGTTCGCCCAGGCACTGGCGGAACGCCTGGACGGGCGGCTGCGGTTCACCCGCACGCTGGCCGCGGCGACCGCACGCACCCCGGACCTGGCGGCGGTGCTGCGCGAGGCGCCCGAGGTGTACGCGGCGCCGGGCGAGCGGGTGGTGCCGGTGGGGGCGCTGGCGGCGACCGGACTGACCCGGTCGCCCGGCTGGACCGCGGAGTTCGCGCGGCTGGCGGTGGGCGCCTGTCTGAAGGTGCTGGAGCTGGGCGTGGCGCTGGAGGCGCACGGCCAGAACCTCCTGGTGGTGCTCTCCCCCTCCGGTGCGCCGGTCCGGCTGGTGTACCGCGACCTGGCCGACGTACGGATCAGTCCGGCGCGGCTGGCGCGGCACGGGCTGACGGTGCCGCCGCTGTCCGGGCGGCTGGTCACGGATGAGGTGACGACGCTGCGGCGGAAGCTGTTCGGGGCGCTGCTGACCGGTGCGCTGGGCGGCGCGGCGGGGTCGGCGGAGGCCTTCGGGGCGGCGCTGGCGGCCGCCGCGGCGGACCTGCCGGACACCGAGGACGGTCTGGCCCTGCGGACCCGGCCGCTGCCGACGAAGGCGCTGACGCTGATGCGGCTCAGCCCGGGTACTCCGGGCGACCAGTGGACGACGGTGCCGAACCCGCTGGCCTGAGCCCGCCGGACCTCGCCCGGCCCGCCGGCCCGGACCCGCCCGCCGGCCCAGACCCGCCTGCCCGCCGGCCCGGACCTGCCGGTGTCCCGGCCTCCTCGTGGGGGCCGGGACACCGGTCGTGCCGGGCCGCCGGGCGGCAGGCGTCGTGCGGCGTGCCGGGGTCAGCGCTTGCGCTGGCCGACGATCGCGCGGGTGACGATCGGCGGGAGCAGGTCCTTGGCGAGCTTCTTCACCTTGGACTGCGGGCGGCGCACCGGCGCCGGGGCCGGCCGGGCGGCGACCGGGGCGGGCTTGGGCGCGGGGGCCGGCTCGGGCTGGTAGCGGGACTCCGGCAGGACCGGGGCGACGGCGTGCTCGCCGCCGATGCGGATCAGCGGGGCGCCGGCGACCTCCTCCACTCCGTGCCACAGGTCCTTGCGGGTCTCCAGCCAGGCCAGCAGCTCCTTGCGGACGGGCTCGGCGTCGCCCCAGGTGGCGTAGAGCTTGGTGCCGGTGATGCAGATCGCCTTGAGGTCACCGCGGTCGACGGCGCCCCAGACGGCGGCGGCGACACCGGGGCAGTGCTCGGAGCGGTAGTCGTCGAAGACCACGACGGCTCCGGGGGTGGTCACCACGCGGGACGCGGCGATGTCCCCGTGCACGTGCTCGTAGAGGTGCGAGGCGTCGATGTGCACGAAGCGGCAGCTGTCGGCACGGACCCGGTCCGCGACCACCGAGGTCGTGGCCATGATCACGGTCGGCAGCTCGTCGTGGAAGGCGAGGTAGTTGGCCTCGAAGGCCTTGCGGGTGAGGGTGGAGTAGGAGCCCTCCATCTCCTTCTCGTTCGACGCGTCGGGCGCGGGCGAGTCGAAGAGGTCGCACACGGTGAACCGCTCGCCCTCCTGGAGGTAGCTCCCCAGGAAGATGGCGCTCTTGCCCATGTAGGCACCGAGTTCGAGCAGGTCGCCCCGCTGTCCCTCGTCCTCGTTCTGCCGCGTGAGGAACCAGTCGAACATCAGCTGGTCGACGGCCCAGAACCAGCCCTTCACATCATCGAGCTTCGTGGGCGGTGCGGGGACAACGGCGGGGGCTTCTGACATGGAGCGGTCTTCCTCCGTATGCGCGGCTCGGTTCCCCAACACAGGTTCGCTGAGCGGGAATCTTCTGCATGGGGAACCCTAGACGCCGGACGCGGATCCGCAATGCCCCTCGGACAAGTGACTGATCAGTTTGGAGCTTCCGTTCTCCCCCGCGGGGGCCGGAATGGCCCCCTCCGCCATCGGTTGGACACCACGCCGGGTCCGCCGGGGGTTGCCGAGCGTCCGGGGGGCGGGCGGGAGGCCCGGGGCGTCGAGCGGGTCCGCGGGCGGCAGGGCGAGGTGCCGGCGCAGGTCGGCGACGGCCGAGCGCAGGGCGGCGTGGATCAGTTCGGCCCCGGGGCGGGCCGTGACCAGTGCGTTCGCGGTCGTCTCGATGGCCTCCACTGCGTCTTCGGCGGCGGCCCGGCTCCACCGGCCCGGCCCGGCGGCGTCACAGGTGGCAGGCGGCCTCCGCGACGGCATCGGCCCGCTCCCCCACCCCCGGCGCGGCAGTGCTCGGCAACAGCTCCATGCCCTGCTCAACGACGCGCTCGCGCAGGCGTCATCGTGTGAGGATCCCTGCCATGACGATGAAGGGGATCAGAGGGTGGCTGCCCGGGCACCGGGTGCCGGGCACAGCGGAGTTGTGGGCGGGGCTCGGGGCGCCGCGGCGGGCCCGGCGGGTGGGCAGCAGTCCCCGCTCCCGGGTGTGGCGGGTGGAGCTGGACCATGGGCCGGTGGTGGTGAAGCAGGCGGTGGACGGGACCGATGCCGGGGAGCGGTTCGACCGGGAGCTCACGGCGCTGCGGCTGGCCGGGCGGCGTGCGCCGGGGCGGCCGGGCGGGCCGGACCTGCCGGACCGGCCCGCGGTGGTCCCGGAGGTGCTGGCCGTGGATCCGCGGGCCAGGGTGCTGGTGCTGGAGCACCTGGAGCACCGGCGGCCCGCCGCCGACTGGACCGTGGGGTACGCGGCGGCGCTGGCCCGGCTGCACGCCGCCGGACGGGCGGAGGACGCGGGGGCGCTGCCGCGCTGGGCGGGGCCGGGCGAGCGGGACGTGGAGGCCTTCCTCGGGCTGGCGGACCGGCTGGGCGCGGCGGCTCCGGCCGGGGCCCGGGAGGAGCTGTCCGCCCTGGTGGAACGGCTCGCGCAGGCGCCCGGACACGCGCTGCTGCACGGCGACCCCTGCCCGGGCAACGACCTGCACACCGCGGACGGGGTCCGGTTCGTCGACTTCGAGCAGGCCTCGCTGGGCAGCGGGCTGATGGAGCTGGCGTACCTGCGGATCGGCTTCCCGACCTGCTGGTGCGTGACGGCTGCCGAGGAGCCTCTGCGGGCGCGGGCGGAGGCCGCATACCGGGAGGCCTGGCGGGCGGAGACCGGCACGGACGTGGCGGTGGACGGCCTGGTGGACGCGTGCGCGGGCTGGCTGGTCCGGGGGGACGCACTGGTGCCCCGGGCCCGCCGGGACGGCCGGGACCATCTGGACCGGGCGGCCTCCCGTGACTGGTCCTGGGGCACGGCCACCGCCCGGCAGCGTCTCGCGCACCGGCTGGGGGTGGTGGCGCGGCTGGCGGAGAGCAGGCCGGAGCTGTCCGCGACCGCCCGGCTGTGCGACGCGCTGCGGGAGCGGATGCGGGAGCGCTGGCCGGCGGCCGGGGCGGCCGTACCGGCCGAGCGGCCGGAGGACTGAAGGCCTGCGCGGGTCTACGGCTGTACGGCCGCGGCGGGCTCGGCCGCAGGGCCGCAGCAGCCTCGGCCGGCAGGCTCAGACCAGGGCCGCCCACTGCAGCCACAGCGGCAGCAGGAGCAGGGCGGCCACCGAGCTCTTGATGACCAGTGCGGCCGAGAGGTCGACGTCGACCTCGTAGCGCTGGGCGAAGATGAACAGGTTCTGCGGGGTGGGCATCGCGGCCAGCAGCACCAGGTACGCCAGCCAGTCGCCCGACACCCCGAACAGCCCGCCGCACACCGCCCAGGTGAGCAGCGGGAAGCCCAGGCACTTGAAGGCGACGATCGCGGCCTCCTCGGCGGTGGTGCCCCGCAGGTTCAGCCCCAGCCCGCCCAGGTGCAGACCGAGGGCGAACAGCGCGACCGGGGAGGCGCTGTCGCCGACGAAGGCGAACCCGTCCAGCAGGGGCCCGGGGAGCGGCACGGACAGCAGGTTGAGCACGATGCCTGCGTTGCAGGAGAGCACCAGCGGGGTGGCCAGGGAGGCGGCGACCGCCCGGAGGGGCCGGCCGCCGGTACCGGGGCGGCCGAACTCCATCACCGTGATCACCACCAGCGAGAGCACGCACACCTGGAACAGCAGGACGGGGAAGACGGGAGCGGCCGTCCCGAACACGGTGATGAACACGGGGACGGCGAAGTAGGCGGTGTTCACCTGCACCGAAGCCATGATCCGCAAGGCCGCCCCGCGGGCGCCCGTGCCCCCGTACAGCCGGGCCGCCAGCCCGACGCCCAGTACCGCCAGGGCCGCCGCCGTCGCGTAGCCGAGGATCCCGCGCCAGTGGAAGAGGGCGCCCAGGTCGCTGGCGTAGATGTTGCCGAAGAGGTAGCAGGGGACGGCGAAGAGGAAGGCGTAGTCGGCGAACACCTTCGAGGTCTCGGCCGGGACCACTTTGCGCCGGGCCAGCAGCACTCCCCCGCCGAAGGCCAGGACGACCGGTATGAGTTTTTCCAGTGCCGCTGCCGTTCCCATGCCCCGCGCCCCGTTCCGTCCGCTCCCGGCCGTCCGCGTGGTGGCGTACCGGCCCCGTACCGTCGCACCTGTGGGTGCGCCCCGGAGCCTACGCCGCCGCGATCACGGACCTTGCGGACCGCCCGGGTCGGGCGTCCCGACGGCCGCCCCGACGGGCTGTCAGCGCGAGCCCGGACAGGAGGCGTTGACGCGTCGCGGCGGCCGGGGAGCGGCCGGACCGGGCCCGCCGTCTCGCACCGTGGACCAGGGCCGTCATATGCCCGGCCGACGGCGGCGGGTGGGCTATGTTGGACACGAGTGGCGGAAAATAAGGAGGCACGACGGTGCCATCGGGGCAGCGGGCACGCGCGCAGGCGGCCGCGATCACACCCAGCGGCCAGGCGCCGGCGCACGAACGCGCCCCGGCCGACCGGGTCCGCGCCCTGTTCAACGGGCACCGGCTCTCCCCCGGCCAGCGGCGGATCGCCCAGTACCTGATCGACCACCTCACCGAAGCCGCGTTCCTGTCGATCACCGAGCTCGCCGAGCGGGTCGGGGTGAGCCAGCCCTCGGTGACCCGGTTCGCCACCGCGCTCGGTTTCAGCGGCTACCCGGCCCTGCGCGAGGTGCTCCAGCCCATCGCGCTGAGCGCGGTGGCCGGGACGCCGGAGGGCAGTGAGGAGACCCGCCGCAACGAGCTCCAGGCGGCCGTGGACGCCGAGATCGCGAACCTGGAGAACGTCCGCCGGCTGCTCGCCGACACCGACCAGGTCCTGGACCTCGGGCGGGAGCTGGCCAGGTCGGTGCCGGTGACCGTGCTCGGCCTGCGGATCTCGGTGTCGCTCGCGCACTACTTCGCGTACGCGGCCCGGCGCATCCACCCCGACGTCCGCCTGATCACCGAGGGCGGCAGCGTCGCCTACGACACGCTCATGCAGGCCCGTGCGGCCGGCGGCACGTGGGTGCTGGCCTTCGCCATGCCCCGGCACGCCAAGGAGACCCTGGCCGCCCTGCAGGCCGCGCGGAGCGCCGGGCTGCGGGTCGCACTGATCACGGACCTCACGCTGGGTCCCCTGGTGGAAGAGGCGGACGTGGCACTGACCGCCGCCACCGGCTCGCGGCTGGTCTTCGACTCCTACGCGGCGCCGAACATCCTGTCCGCGGCGGTCCTCCAGGCGATGGCCGACGCCGATCCGGAGCGGACGCAGGCGCGGCTGGAGAACTACGAGCAGGTCGCCGAACAGCACGGCTTCTTCCTATAGGTCTGCTTTCTCCCCTTTTTCTCCCGTGTTGGGGCGGTTCGCCACGCTGGGGTGCATTTTCATGCGCATCCTGCACATGAAATTTTTCATTCCCTTGCTTACTCGACGGTATATATGTTTACTTCAGGCCACACGGACCACTGCGGCCGGCGACTCCTCCTCACGTCGGCCAGTCGATGCGCCGGACGGGCCCCACATCCCGCACGGCGCACAGGCGGCCTCGGTCACCCCCTGGGCCGAGGCCGCCTCCCCTCTCTCGATCACCGTTCGACCCCTCGGAAGCGACGAGAATGCCTCAGACCGCTCAGCCGGTACGCACCGCACTCAGCCCGGACTGGCCCTGTCAGGTGAAGGCCCCCGGCACGCACGACTGGGAGCGCACCGCCGCCCGCTGGCTGCGGGACCTGCTGCCGGCCCGCTACGCCGGCTACTCGACGCTCACCCGCCACCACGTCCTGCTCGCCCGCCACGCGCAGCTCCAGGTCCAGCACGAGATCCGCGCCGTGCGCGTGGCCCTGCACACCAGCCGGCAGGAGCTGCCCGCGCTCGGGGTGGCCGAGGGCGTCATAGAGAACTCCATCCGGATGTACGCCGTCGAGCTGGAGCAGCTGAACCGTCTCGCCCGGGGCATCCGCCTGGTCAGCGAGGCGCTCGCGCGTCCCTCGGCCCGCCCCTGAGGCGGCCTGGTCCCCGGCCGGCCCCTTCCCCAGGGCCGGCCGGCCCGGAAAAAGGACACCCCCGGATCCGAAGGAGCGGATCCGGGGGTGTCCCCGGTGCGGCGGCCGGGCCAGGGCCGGGCCGGCGCACCGGGACGGTGTGCGCGCCGGGTCAGGCGATGGACGCCGCGACCACCGCGGCGACCGCGATGTTGCAGGAGGCCGTCACCCAGACCGCCGGGTGCGGCTCGGGGTCGACCACTATGGCGCCGAGCTTCCCCGGCGTGACCAGGTCGAGCACCAGGAACGCGATACCCATCAGCACCAGGCCGAGGACGCCGAAGGCCGCCGTCGAGATCAGGCCCTTGCCGAAGTCGTCGTAGGTCGTGAAGATCGACGTGAAGACGATGCCCCCGATGCCGAGCAGAGCCGAGCTCAGCAGAACGGCGGCATTCCGGTTCCGGTCCTCCCAGATCTGCCTGCCGAGCTTCCCGGGCGTCAGCACGTCCACCAGGACGATGCCGAGGATCAGCAGCACCAGGCCGAGAGCACCGTACGCAGAGGTGCGGCCAAGTCCGTTGATGATGTCGCTCATTGAGAAGCCTGTCTCCGGGGAGTGGTGGAACCGGGTGGATGGGAAGGTGAATCTATCGCACCGATGGCGGAAAGCCGATGGCCGGGGAGGGGTGCACCATGCGGGTCAGGGCCGCACGGGCGGAGGAGGCGGAGGCGCTGACGGCGCTGGTCCGCCGTTCGAAGGCGCACTGGGGGTACGACGAGGAGCAGTTGGCGTCCTGGGAGCCCGCGCTGCGCATCGAAGGGACAGAAGTCGGCCACCGACGGATCGTGGTGGCGGAGGACCCGGACGGGGTCCGGGGCGTGGCGTCTCTGGAAGGAGCGGGCGGGGCTGCGGAGGCCGTGCTGGGCCTGCTGTTCGTCGAGCCGGAGGCGATCGGGCGCGGCGTGGGGCGCGTGTTGTACCGGTATGTCCTGCGCCGGGCCCGGCAACTGGGCGTCCGGCGGCTGCTCGTCGACGCCGACCCGCACGCGGCGGGGTTCTACCGGGCGATGGGGGCGGTTCCGGAGGCGGAGCCGGAGCCGGGGACGGCGGACGGACTGATCCGGTTCACGGTGGAGTTGCCGCCGCCCGCCGGCTGGGTGGCCGCGTGGACCGGCGGGCACCGGGCGGTGCACCTGGGCAACGTCGCCGAGTTCAACGCCCAGTTCCGCGACCCCTCGCTGGACGCCTCCCAGTACGCCGCCCACCACTACGCCTCCCTGGCCGCCCTCTACACTCCCCACCCGGCTGCCCTGGTACTGCCCCTCCCCGTCCCGCCCGGCTGGCTGGAGCTGCTCTCCCGGGAACTGGCCTGGGACGGGGTGGAGCTCTACGAGGGACTGGCGGACGAGGCCGGCCCCGGCCTGTCCGGGGCCGTGGCGGCCCGCCCGGCGCTGGCCGGACGGCTGCGCGCGCTCGGCCTGCCGCTCGTACCGTGGGGCCGGACGGAGTCCTTCGGGCGGCTGTCCGGCCGTCCACTGCCCGCCGGGGCACTGCTCCACGAGTCGAAGGCCGCTTCGAACGGCCTGTTCCGGCAGCTGGCCGCGGACGGGGCGCATCCCGGGATCGTGGTGCCCCGGCAGTGGCCCGCCCCGACCCGGCGGGCCGCGGCCCGGCTGCTGTCCGAACGGACGCGGGCGGGCCTGGCCACCGTCCTCAAGTCCGAACACGGCGTCGGCGGCTCGGGCACCACCGTGGTCACGGCGGAGCGGGTCAGGGAGGAGGGCGGCGCCCGCGCCGTACTGCGCGGGCTGCCCCGCGGCCCCCTGCTGGCCGAGGAGTTCGTGCCCGTCGGTACCGACGCCGCGTCGCGGGACCTGACGTATGACGGCTTCGTGGACGCCGACGGCACGGTGCACGAGGTGGGCGCGGCGGTGATGCACGTGGTCGGCACCGGCTACCGCGGGGCGACGGTGGGCCCGGGCGTGGTCCCGGAGCCGCTCCTGGGCCCGCTGCTCGCGTTCGGGCGGGCCGTGGGCGCGGAGCTGGCGGCCTCCGGCCACCGCGGCTGGTTCGACGTGGACTTCGTGGCGGACGACCGGGGCCGCCTGGCCCCGGTCGAGACCAACCTGCGGCTGACCGGCCCCTCGATCGCCTTCATGGCGGCCGCGAGGCTGGACGAAGTCCGGGGCGGCCGCCACGTCGTACGCATCCTGGACCGCGTGGAACTGGGCGCCCGCCTGCCGGACGCCCAGCTCGCCCCGTTCCTCCGCTCCCTGTCCCGCGGCTGCGCGGACCTCGGCGCGGTCTTCCTCCCGGCGATCGCGACGGCCGCCTTCGCCCGGGCCCCGTACCTGGGCGTACTGATCGCCGCACGCACGGCGGCGGCGGTGGACGCGGCGGAGGAATGGGTACGGGAGGAGGCGCGGGGACTGGGCCGGATGTTCGAGACCGCCGGTCCGTAGGGCTCATCGGGGGCGGCACACGGGGCCTGTCGACTCGCCCGGCAGATAGGCCGCCCTTTCCTCCGGGGTGAGGTCCCGGTTGACGGACCGGCAGATCGCCTTGATCGCTGCGGAAGGCTGGGGAAGCACGGTGTTCCAGATGCGCACGGTCATGTCCGCACTGCCCGAGGCGAGAGTACGGCCGTCAGGGCTGAACGCCACCGCATGCACTGCGCCGGTGTGACCGCCCAGGAACGCTCTCGGCGCACGGCCCGCCACATCCCACAGTTCCACGTTCCAGTCGTGGCTGCCGCTGGCGAGGGTCCGGCCGTCGGGACTGAACGCCAGCGCGCTCACCGTGTCCCCGTGTGCGGTCAGAGTATGACGGGGCTTGCCCGTGGCCGCGTCCCACAAGCGCACACTGCGGTCGGCGCTCCCGGTGGCGAGCGTGCGACCGTCCGGACTGAACGCCACCGCGTACACCTGGTCGCCATGACCGGTCAGAGTATGACGGGGCTTGCCCGTGGCCGCGTCCCACAAGCGCACACTCCGGTCGGCGCTCCCCGTGGCGAGCGTGCGACCGTCCGGACTGAACGCCACCGCGTACACCTGGTCCCGGTGACCGGGCAGGGTCCCCAGCGGAGCACCCGTGGCCGCGTCCCACAACCGCACGCTGTGGTCGGCGCTGCCCGTGGCGAGCGTGCGACCGTCCGGACTGAACGCCACCGCGTAGACGCCGCCGATGTGGTCGCCCAGCACAGTACGGGGCTTGCCCGTGGCCGTGTCCCACAGGCGCACAGTGCGGTCGGAGCCGCCGGTGGCGAGAGTACGGCCGTCAGGACTGAATCGCACCGAATCCACCTGCCCGCTGTGCCCGGCCAGGGTCCTGCGCGGGACACCTGCCGCCGCGTCCCACACCTGCACGTTGTTGTCGGTGCTCCCTGTGGCAAGGGAGCGGCCGTCGGGACTGAACGCCAAGGACAGCACCGCTCCGGTATGCCCCGTCAGCGAAGTGCGGGTCGCGCCCGCTGCCAGGTCCCACAGCCGGACAGTCCAGTCGTGGCCCGCACTGGCGAGCGTGCGACCGTCGGGACTGAACGCCACCGAGGACACGAAGTTGGAGTGCCCGGACAGGGACGTGCGGGTGGCTCTCGTTGCCACGTCCCACAACCGCACGCTGCGGTCCGTGCTTCCGGTGGCGACGGTACGGCCGTCAGGGCTGAACGCCACCGAATACACCTGGCCGGCGTGGCCGGCCAGCGCGCCCCTCGCAGCACCGGTGTCCGGATCCCACAAGCGTGCGGTGGCGTCAGCGCTGCCGGTGGCCACCGTACGGCCGTCACCGCTGAACGCCACCGCGAGCACCATGTCCGTGTGGCCCGAGAGCGTGGCCCGGGGCTTTCCGGCGGCCAGGTCCCACAACCGCGCGGTGCGGTCGAAACTGCCGGTGGCCAGGGTGCGGCCGTCGGGACTGAAGGCCACCGCGTACACCTGGTCCCCGTGCCCGGTCAGCGTGTCACGGTGGGCGCCGGTGGCCGTGTCCCACAACCGGACGGTGCGGTCGGCACTTCCGGTGGCGAGGCTCCGGCCGTCAGGGCTGAACGCCACCGAATACACGGTGGCGGTGTGCCCCGGCAAGGTCCTGCGCGTCTGCTCGGTGGCGAGGTCCCACAACCTCACGGTGCGGTCGTGGCTGCCGGTGGCCAGCGTACGGCCGTCAGGACTGAACGCGACCGAGAAGACCGAGTCCTTGTGCCCCCGCAGAGTGGCCCGGAGCGTGCCGGTGGTCACGTCCCACAGCCGCACCGTGGTATCGGAGCTGCCGCTGGCGAGCGTGCGGCCGTCAGGGCTGAACGCCACCGTGCTCACCGCGTAGGTGTGACCGGACAGGCGCCGGTACTGCGGGAGCGCTGCGGCTGCTTCCAGGCTTTCGAAGGCTTCTGCCGTGGGACTGGTCCGGTACGCCTGGACCGCGAGCAGCGACGCCAGTTCGGGATCCGCCGTGAGGAATTGATTGGCCTTGGCGGAAAGCTGCCGGGAGAGGGCCGCCTCCCGTGAGTCCACGGCTGCCCGCCACTGCCAGATCGCGCCGCCCGCAGCGAGGAGTGCGAGGGCGAGGAAGGCGCCCAGGAGCGTGTTGAGACGCCTGCTGCGCCGGATGACGGCCTGCTGGCGGTCCTTGCTCGCGGAGAGGAAGGCCGTGATGTCGGACGGGAGACGGCGCTGTCGTGACCATTCGAGGCCCTCGGCGAGCGCCGTGCCCCCGAGCAGGTCTCCGGGATCGGCCTTGGCCGCCCAGCGGGACCGCCGTTCACGGGTGCGGTCGAGCCACTGGTGGAAGTGGCGGTCCTGGCTGACCCACTCCCGCAGGGTGCCCCAGTCGCGGATGAGGGCGTCATGGATGAGTTCGGCCACTGCCTGCCCGGGGGCGACGGAGTCCTCGGTGGCGCGGAGCGTCTGCGTGGTGATGATGCGATGGCGCGTGAGGACGGCGAGGACCTCGCCGACCGCTTCGTCCTCGCCGGGGCCTCCGGCCATCTCGCGCAGCTCGTCCAGAGGGACTTGCGCGCGTACGGGAGGGATCCGGCGGCCGGGGTCGGCCGGCCGGACCAGGGAGGTCAGGATCCGCCGGGCGATCGGCCGCTGCTCGGCAGGCAGCTCGCCGATGGCGGAATCGCACCACGTCGTCAGGCTGCCGCCGACCGCACCGATGCGCCGGTACGCGTCGTGTGTCAGGTGGCCGTCCTGCCGCCGCTGCCACAGCTGGCTGAGCGTGAGCTCCAGCAGGGGCAGCACGGTGGCCGGCGCCTGGCCGTACTCGGCCGCCTCCGGGGTGATGGCCAGGACATCGGTGATGATCTGCTCGGTCAGCCCCGGCTGGAGGTGGGCGCCCGCGTCCTGGGCCGGCCGGACGATGATGTCGTGCAGGTCCTGCCGGCTCAGGGTGCCCGGCACGTTGAGCAGTCCCGGCGTCGCGGCCTCCAGAAGCCCGGGCGCCTGAGCTGCCAGTTGCGGATAGAAGTCGTCCCGCATCACCAGGACCACACCGATCCGGGCGTCCGAGTCGAAGGCCGTGATGATCCGCTCCGCGACGGCCCGCGGGTCCGGAGAACCATCGGCCGCGGGCTGGGTGAACAGCTCCTCGAACTGGTCGATCACCAGGAGGACCCGCTGCCACGCCGGCTCGGCCGCGAGTCTGCGCGCGACGGCCGTGCCGATGCCCTCGGTGACGGCACCGGGCAGTCCGGCCCGCTCCAGCTCGGCCAGGAGGTCCTTCCGCGGCCTCGCCATCACCGGCAGCCAGCGGTCGCTCCCCGGCAGCTCGCCCCCGGCCAGCGCACGCAGCACACCGGCCTGGACGAGCGAGGACTTGCCCGATCCGGAGGGCCCGAGCAGCAGCGTCAGCCGCCGCTGCCGGCCCAGGTTCGCGACGGCCTGCCGCACGGCCTCGTTCCGGCCCTGGAACCAGCGCGCGTGCTCGGCGGTGAACGGCTCCAGGCCCCGGTACGGGGAGACGTCCTGCACGGCCAGCTCCGGCAGGATGTCCCGCAGCACCTCCGTGGGCGTGACGTAGGCGATGCCCTGTCCGCGCCGGAACGCGTCGGGGGCGGTGATTTCCGTGAGCATGCCGATGACCAGGCCGGTCACCTCGTCGAGGACCGGGCCGCCGCTGAAGCCGGTGGTGAAGTCGTTGGCCCTGGTCAACTGCAGGTAAGCGCCCCTGCTCTCGCTCGCCGGGAGTAGATCGCCTGCCTGGCCGAACCCCCAGTGGCCCCCCGCGGCAGCCTGGGCGGGGAAGCCGAAGGAACGCACCTCGTGACCTCGGCAACCCACCGCCGATCCCAAGGGCAATGGCTTCAGCCCGGCCACTGCCGGCGTGTCGCTCAGCCGGACGACCGCGACGTCTTCGTCCTCGGGGTCGCGCCACGGCCCCTCCAAGACCTGCCCCTCGGCTTCGATGGCCTCGGCCGCCCGGGGGAAGGACAGTCTCACGGAAGCACCCGGACCGCCGCCTGCAGCGCGGACGACGTGGGCACAGGTGACCAGGACGCCTTCGGCCACCAGGAAACCCGCCCCGGCGACCCGCCCGTCCGCACCGAGGATCCGGGCCACGGAGGAGCGCAGTGCCGATGCGATGCCGCTGACGCCGTCGCTGACGCCGTCGCTGACGCCATCGCTGTCCACCGGATCAGTCCTGACCGTCGTCCGGGCGGTGAGGAACGGGTTCCTCGTCCCGCTTCCAGCACATGCTCACCGTGAGGTGGCAGTTGGCGCGGGTCTTGGTGATGACCACGCCGGCCTCCACCGCCAGGTCGAGGCCGAACTCGACCGTGATCTCGTCCGGCCGGGCCTTGCGCAGCTGGTCGAGGGTGACCCTGGCGGCCTCCGTGACGGGCTCCAGGGCCTCGCGCAGGGTGAGGGGCAGTTCCTGGATCGCCTCGCCGATACGGCCCGCTTTCACCGGGCCCTCGAGCTCGGTCGGCTGGTCGACCAGGATCGAGCCGCCGCCGTCCAGCGGAATGCGCGTCAGAGGTGCCATGACGCCTCCTCTGCCTGCCGTGCCCGCCCCGGATGAGGGGCGGCGGTGTGGCCAGCATCGCGGCGGCCGCCGCCCGCCGCACCCGGGGGTACGCCGCCCGGGTGCGCCGCCGCCCGCGGGAGCGGTCCTCCCCCGGGCGGCGGTGCGCGCGGTGTGCGCGGTGTGCGCGGTGCGCGCCTCTAGGAGGAGGCGGGGTAGACCTGCTTCACCTTGCCGTTGAGGTCGGCGGTGAGGTAGCCGGTGGCGTGGTACTCGTTGGAGAGGTAGATCTTCAGGCGGGGCTCGTCCTTGGCGAACATGTCGGGTTCGACCAGCACGTAACGCATCGTCGGCTTCTCCACCTTGAGCTTGCTCTCGGCCTGCTGCATGAGTCCGGGCAGCACGTCCCAGTTCACCTTGTCCAGGTCGACCGGCTTGGCACCGTCCAGTACGGTCCCGCCCGGGCCGAAGCGCGACATGCCGCCCTGGTACCGGTAGCTGTCGTAGGCATTCGCCGGGGACTTCACCGGTACGTTGATCATCGCGTACTCGCCGTAGATGGAGAGGCGCACTACGTTCGCGCTCCCGGTCTCGTCGCGCACGGCCGCCGTCAGGGCCCGGCCGCCGGCCGGGGTGAGCAGGTCGTCCGGGTCGTCCGTCGTGGTCGTGGCGGCGCCGCCGCTCTTGCCCGTGCTGGGGCTGCTCGTCGGCCCGGTCTTGGAGCCGCTCGGGGTGCTGCCCGGGCCGCTGCCGCCTGAGGGGCCGGCCGAGGACGTCGCCTCGTCCTTGCCGCCGCCGTCCGGCAGCAGCCACTTGACGGTGCCGACCGCCCCCGCCAGCAGCACACCGATCACCACCAGGAACACCACCACCGGGACCCCGCGGCGGACGGGCGGAGCGGGCTGCGGCGTGCCCAGGCCGACCGGAGTCGTGGCGGCACCCGGGGCCGGCGGGCCGAAGCCGTTCGACGGGGAATAACCGGACATCGGGCCGTACCCCGTGGGGACGGTCGGCTGCCCGCCCGTCGAGTACCCGGGGCCGGAGGACGGAAAGCCGGCGGGGGGTGAGGCCGGAGCCGGGGCGGGGGCCGCGGGCGCGCCCGAGGCGGGCACCGCGCGGAGCAGTGTCTCCAGCCGCGCCGCGTCCGGCCGGGCCGCCGTGTCGCGGACGAGGAGTTCGGACAGCACCGGTGCGAGCGCGCCCGAACGCGAGGGGTACGGAAGGGGTTCGTCGAGCACGGCGACGACGGTCGCCATGGCGGTGGCCCGCCGCAGGGGGTGCACGCCCTCGGTGGCCACGTACATGGTCATGCCGAGCGACCACAGGTCGGAGGAGGGGTTGCCCTCTTCGCCGCGCACCCGCTCGGGAGCGATGTACTCGGGGGACCCGACCAGGTCACCGGTGGCCGTGAGGCCGGAGGACTCGGGCAGGACCGCGATGCCGAAGTCGGTGAGGACGGCGCTGCCGTCGGGGCGCAGCAGCACGTTGGCGGGTTTGACGTCGCGGTGGTGCACGCCGGCCGCGTGTGCGGCCCGCAGCGCGGACAGCACGTCCAGGCCGATCCGGACCACCTCGTCGACGGGCAGGGGGCCCTGCGCCAGCCGGTCGTGCAGGGAACCGCCCTGGACCAGCTCCATGACGATCCACGGGTGCGAACCGTCCTCCGGTTCGACGATGTGGTGGATGGACACGACGTTGGGGTGGGCGAGCCGGGCCAGGGCCTGTGCCTCCCGGATGGCCCGCTGCCGCAGTTGCAGGGCGATGTCCGGCCGGGCCTCGATGAGCGCCGGATCGGCGGGCCGTACCTCCTTGAGCGCGACGTCCCGCTGCAATGCCGTGTCCCGGGCCCGCCACACGGTGCCCATGCCCCCGCTGCCCAGCCGGGAGATCAACTCGAAGCGGCCGTCGACGAGACGTCTGCCGCCCTCACTCGTATCCATGGCTGCACATCGTAGGGACTGCCCGGACCATTTCGTTCCGCAGGGCCCCGCCCACCCCGTCGCCGCGGTCTATCCGTTCCGGGGCTTGTCCGGTTTGTGGACGGCCCAGACGCCCACGACAGCCGCGGCGATCATGAGCGGGATGTTGAAGGTGTAGACCAGGGCGGCCTGGCGGGACCAGTCCGTTTTGGCCGCCAGCCGGTAGAAGTTGTCCTGTGGCCACCAGGCCATGAGCAGGTAGGCGATGGCCAGGTGGGCTGCTCGGGAGAGGGCTTCCGGACGGCCGGACCGCAGCATCCTGGATCGGGCGGAGAACAGGAAGGCCACTCCGACGCCGAAGGCCAGGCATTCGAAGAGGTAGAGGACGAAGAAGAGGAAGGCCCACGGTCCGGGCACGCCGCTGAGGTCGGTGGAGCCGGGCCAGATGAGGTTGGTGAGGGCGAGGGCGATGAAGCCGAGGACGAAACCCGCGCAGCCGATCGCGCAGGACGGGTTCGACCCTCCGGCGATGGCCCGGCCGTACTTGCCGCCGCTGTCGTCGGCGGCGGGCCCGGGCGGCAGCGGGAGGGCCGTGCGGTCCTCCCGGCCGGCCCGGTCGCGGGGCAGCTCGGACAGCCGGACGACGGTCGCCGGTATGTCGCCTCGCGGGAGGAGCAGGCCCTTGAGGTGGTCGCGCAGTTCGGTGTCGTCCGGCATCCGGGGCGGGCCGTCCGGACCCCGTGCGGTGGTACGCGCGGACGGGGTGACGTAGGCGATGAGGCGCTGGCCCCCGTCGGAGTCCGTGACGGCTCCGACGAGGGCGCCGCCGATGGCCGGGTGCTCACGGACGAGGGCCTCGATCGGGTACGGGTCCACCTGGCGGTGGCCGAACGCGAAGCGGTCCCCGGCCCGGCCGGTGAACTCCAGCGGCCCGGCGGGGTGGTACCGGCCGAGGTCGCCGGTGGGGACGAAGTCACCGCCGCCGGGCGGACGGAGGTGGATCTCACCTTCGCGGACGTCCACACCGCAGCCGGGGAAGGGCTTGCCGAGCAGGCTGTGGCGGGCGGCGTCGGCCACGGGACCGTCGAGCTGCGCCAGTTCGAACCAGGTGCCGGTGCCCGCCGTCTCGGCGGTGCCGTAGACGTTGAGCAGGCGGGCGCCGGCGGGCAGAACGTCCTGCGCGGCGGTCTGCTCGTCGAGGTGGAGGCGGTCCCCGGTGACGGAGACCAGGCGGAGCGTGCCGAGCTCCGGAGGCGGGGCGGCGCCGGTACCCGTCAGGGCCGCCAGGCCGCCGGGGTCGGTGTGCAGGACGGTCACCCGCTCGGCCGCGACCAGGTGGCGCAGGGCGCCGCCGGCCGGAACCGGGAGCGCCGGGCCGGGCGCGACCAGGGTGCCGCCGGTGGACAGGGCCCGGGGCCAGCCCGCGGCGAAGGCGGTGACGTCCGGGCGGGCGGTGAACAGGTGGCGGTCGCCCGGGCCGAACCCCGCGATACGGATCCATGCGTCGAGGGCGGCGAGCAGCTTGCCCCGGCCGATCCGTACGGCCCGGGGCTCGGGCCCGCCGGTGAACATCACGGCGACGGCCTCCCAGGCCACCGTCCAGGGGTAGCTGCTCGGACGCGGCGACACCATCGCCCCGGCGGCGGCAGCACGCCCGGGCCTGCTGTCGGCGCGGCTCCGGGCCGGCGCGTCCGCGGCGGAGGAGACATCGGCGGACGGCTCCTCGTCGATCCGGATCACCCGCTGGACGCGTCCGGAGTCCAGCCTGGCCCAGTGGCGGGAGTCCGTGACAAGCACGAACGGCCTGAGGGCGCCGAGCTGCCGGACGGCGGTCACGGCCGCCTCGGGATCGACCAGGGCGTACGCCACGCCGGCCTTGAGGGCTGCGATCACCGCGGTCACCGCCTCGGCGGGGTCGGGCACGCCGACGGCGACGACGGCACCGGACGGAGGGCGCTCGGCACGCAGCCGGCCCGCCAGCCGGGCGGCCCTGCGGTCGAGTTCCCCGTAGGTGAGGACCGTCCCTCCGGTGGCGACGGCGGGCGCGTCGGGGGTGTCCCGGGCCCACTGCTCGAAGCGGTGGAGAACGCTGTCGGTGGTGTCCGGAGTGCCCGGACCGGAACGCTGCGACTCGGGTTCCTGCTTCATGGCCCGATGATGCCACCGGCCACCGACAGTGCACCGGCTGGGAACCTGCTTGGTACACAAGGGTGTTGGGACACGGACGGTCCTGTTGCACAGGGGGCCGGAAACCATTGACCTCAAGGTTGGTCGAGGTTCTACTGTCGACGGCATGGATATGGAAGTCACCGCCTGGACGTCCCTGCACAGCGCGATCAACGCGCAGACCGACCGCCGTCCGTTCTCCCGGGCCGGCCTGCGCCGGGTCGCCTCCTTCGCCCGCCCGCACCGCCGCGGCCTGGCCCTCTTCCTACTGTTGAGCGTGGTCACCGCGCTGCTGGCGGTGGCCACTCCGGTGCTCGCCGCACAGGTGGTGGACGCCATCGTCGAGGGCCGGGACACCGGCACCGTCACCCGGCTCGCCCTGCTGATCGCGGTGATCGCGGTGGCCGAGGCGGGACTCGGCCTGCTCACCCGCAAGTTGTCGGCCACGCTCGGCGAGGGCCTGATCCTGGACCTGCGGACGGCCGTCTTCGACCATGTGCAGCGGATGCCGGTGGCCTTCTTCACCCGGACCCGCACGGGTGCGCTGGTGAGCCGGCTCAACAACGACGTCATCGGTGCACAGCGGGCCTTCAGCAACACCCTCTCGGGAGTGGTGGCCAACTCGGTGACCCTGCTGCTGACCCTGGCCGTGATGCTGAGCATCTCCTGGCGGATCACCGTGCTGGCGCTGGTGCTGCTCCCGGTGTTCGTGCTGCCGGCCCGCCGGATGGGGGCCCGGATGGCCCGGATGCAGCGGGAGGCGGCGCAGCTCAACGCGGCGATGGGGACCCAGATGACGGAGCGGTTCTCGGCTCCGGGCGCGACCCTGGTGAAGCTGTTCGGGCGGCCGGCGGAGGAGTCGGCGGAGTTCGCGGCCCGGGCGGCCCGGGTGCGGGACATCGGGATCCGCACGGCGATGGCCCAGTCTGTGTTCATCACCGCACTGACCCTGGTGTCGGCGCTGGCCCTGGCCCTGGTCTACGGGCTCGGCGGGTACTACGCGCTGCGCGGCAGTCTCGACGCCGGCTCGGTGGTCGCGCTGTCCCTGCTCCTGACCCGGCTGTACGCGCCGCTGACCGCGCTGGCCGGTGCGCGGGTGGAGGTCATGAGCGCGCTGGTCAGCTTCGAGCGGGTCTTCGAGATCCTCGACCTGGAGCCGCTGATCGCGGAGCGGCCGGACGCCCGCCGGGTGCCGGACGGGCCGGTGTCGGTGGAGTTCGACGCGGTGTCCTTCGGCTACCCCTCCCCCGACAAGGTCTCGCTGGCCTCCCTGGAGGAGGTCGCGAGCCTGGACGCGCGGGGCGGCACCCAGGTGCTGCACGAGGTCTCCTTCCGGGCCGAGCCCGGGCAGATGATCGCCCTGGTCGGCTCCTCGGGTGCGGGCAAGTCCACCATCGCCCAGCTGCTGCCCCGTCTGTACGACGCCGATGCCGGGGCCGTCCGGCTGAACGGCGTCGACGTACGCGAGCTGACGGCCGACTCGATCCGGGACACCCTCGGCATGGTCACCCAGGACGGGCACCTCTTCCACGAGTCGGTCCGGGCCAACCTGCTGCTGGCCCGGCCGGACGCGGCCGAGGAGGAGATCTGGGAGGCGCTGCGCCGGGCCCGGCTGGACGGGCTGGTCGCCTCGCTCCCGGACGGCCTGGACACGGTGGTGGGCGAGCGCGGCTACCGGCTGTCCGGCGGGGAACGGCAGCGGCTGACCATCGCCCGGCTGCTGCTGGCCCAGCAGCGGGTGGTCGTGCTGGACGAGGCGACGGCCCACCTGGACTCGACCTCGGAGGCGGCGGTGCAGGAGGCCCTGGGCGAGGCCCTGGCGGGCCGGACCGCGGTGGTGATCGCGCACCGGCTGTCGACCGTACAGGCGGCCGACCAGATCCTGGTGGTGGAGGACGGCCGCATCGTGGAGCGGGGTACGCATCCGGAACTGCTGGCCGCCGGCGGGCGGTACGAGGAGCTGTACCGGACCCAGTTCGAGCCGGCCGCCGGGAGGGACACGGCGGAGGCGGCCGGAGCGGCGGGCGGGCCGCTGCCGGCGGGCGCATGATGGGGCGATGGACATCAGACTGGAACTCGTGATGGTGCCCGTGACGGACGTGGACCGGGCGAAGTCCTTCTACGAGCGGGCGGGCTTCCACGCCGACCACGACGTGACGGTGAGCGAGGAGGTCCGGTTCGTCCAGCTCACCCCGCCCGGCTCGGCCTGCTCCATCGCCGTGGGCAAGGGGCTGACCCGGATGCCTCCGGGCTCGCTGGACAACATGCAGGTGGTGGTGGAGGACATCGAGGAGGCCCACGCCGGGCTGACGGCGCGCGGCATCGGGGTCAGCGCGATCGAGGACCAGCCGTGGGGGTCCTTCGTGTACTTCGCCGACCCCGACGGCAACCGCTGGTCGGTGCAGCAGAAGGTCCCGCGGGAGGCCGCCGGCTGAGCCCGCCGGTGGTACCGCCGGGCCGATGCGCTTGGGTGGGGGCATGAGCGGGAGCAGGAGCACGCGTACGGGACCGGTCCTGGTCGTCATGGGTGTCGCGGGATGCGGGAAGACGACGGTCGGGCGGCTGCTGGCCGCCGCCCTGGGTCTTCCGTACGCCGAAGGCGACGCGTTCCATCCGGCGGTGAACATCGGGAAGATGACCGCCGGGGTGCCGCTGGACGATGCCGACCGCCGGCCGTGGCTCGATGCCGTCGGTGCGTGGGCGGGAGCGCGCGGGCGGCCGGGGGCGGGCGGCGGGGTGGTGTCCGCGTCGGCCCTGAAGCGGATCTACCGGGACCGGCTGCGGGCCGCCGCGCCCGGGGCGGCCTTCGTCCACCTCACCGGGGACCGGGAGCTGATCGCGGGCCGGCTGGCCGCGCGCACCGGGCACTTCATGCCGGCCTCGCTGCTGGACTCGCAGTTCGCCGCGCTGGAAGGGCTGGGCGCGGACGAGCGGGGGGTGACGGTGGAGGTCACCGGCACGCCGGAGGAGATCACGGCACGGGCGCTCGCCGCCCTGCGCCGCACACCCGGCATGATCGACGGGTGATCATATTCCTGAACGGTACGTCGAGTTCCGGCAAGTCGAGCATCGCCCGCGAGCTGCTCCGGGTCCTGGACGAGGTCTGGTTCCACCTGCCGGTGGACGCCTTCCACGCGATGCGCGCCCGGAAGGACCTGCCGCCCGACGAGGTGCCCGCCCTGCTGCGGCGGACCTGGGAGGGCTACCACCGGGCGGTCGCCGGGATGGCCGCGGCCGGGAACCACGTGGTGGTCGACCATGTGCTGAGCGAACCGTGGCGGTTGCGGGACTGCCTGGACCTGTTCGATCCGGACGAGGTGCTGTTCGTCGGGGTGCACTGCCCGCCGGAGGAGCTGGAGCGCCGCGAACGGGCGCGCGGGGACCGCCCGGAGGGGCTGGCGGCCGGGCAGCTCGGCCGGGCGCACGTCCACGGGGTCTACGACGTCGAGGTGGACACGGGGGCTTCCTCCCCCACCGACTGTGCCCTCCGCATCCGGGAGTTCCTCCCGCGTCGGCCGCGGCCGACGGCCTTCCGGAGGCTCCGCTCACAAGCGGAGGAAGGTCATTCAAACCCGTGATCGATTTTCGGTCGCGGGGCCGGTATGATCGCCGGCGGCAAGGCCGTAGCGCAGAGGTCGTCGCGCCCACGCATCAAGCTGGAGGACGTCGGTTCGAATCCGACCGGTCTTGTCACCATGCTTTCTCGTACGTTTCGTTGTGGACGCCGGTCACCGGCGAAGGACCGGTGGAGCGGTGATGACCCAGCCGATACCCGTACGGTGCCCCGCGATCGAGCACCCGGACCTGCCCCTGGCCGACCCGGCCATGCTGGACCCGCTGCTCGCGCGGCTGGCGGATGCACGGCCGGTGACGGAGGACGAGACGTACCCGCTGGGCACGCTGCGCGCCGACGGCCGCGTCGATCTGTGCAAGCAGGGACTCGGCCCGGACGGCGCCGCCCGGTTGCTGTCCACCGCCACCGCCTCCGCCCATGCCTCCCACCTGCTGCTGGGGACCAACTCCATCGGGGACGAGGGCGCGTCGGCGCTGGCCGGTGCCCTGTCCGCGGACCCGGGCCACCATCTGCGCACGCTCTACCTCGGCTGCAACCGGATCGGCCCCCGCGGAGTCGCCGAGCTCGCCGGTGCCCTGGCCGGCGACAGCTCCGTACGGGCCCTCTGGCTCAAGCGGAACCCGGTCTCCACGGAGGGCGCGCGCGCCCTCGCCGGCCTGCTGCGCCGCAACTCCGCCCTGCGGACCCTCGACCTGGTCAACACCGGTCTCGGCGCCGAGGGGGTCCGCCTGCTCCTCGACGCCCTGACGGAACGTGACGCGCCCCTGGAGCGCCTGTTCCTGGGCGGCAACGGCCTCGGCCCCGACGCGGCGCCGCTGCTCGCCGCCCTGATCCGCGAGGCCGGCGTACGCGAGCTGTACCTCCCCGCCAACCACCTCGGCGACGAGGGTGCCGCCGTCCTGGCCGCCGCGGCCGCGGCCGACCCGGACCGTCCGGTGCACCTGGGACTCGGCGGCAACGGCATCGGCCCCGACGGGGCCCGCGCGCTGGCCGATGCCCTCGTCGGCATCGAGGCCCTGGACCTCGGCCGGCCCATGTCGGAGCGGAGCCTCGGCTCGCCCCCGAACGCCACCGGGGACGCCGGTGCCCACGCCCTGGCCGCGGCCCTGCCGGGCAGCCCGCTGCGCCGCCTGGAACTGCGGCACACCGGCCTCACGGGACGTGGCGCCAAGTCCCTGCTGGCCTCTGTGCCGGATGACTCCCCGCTGGAATACGTGGGACTGGGCCCAGGGCTGCCGCGCCGGGTCAAGCGGTCGTTCGCGGAGCGGCTGCGGCCGGCCCGCGGCGCCCACCCGGACCTGCGTGCGATCGGCAGCGTGTACCGGTGAAGCGGACACCCATGCCCGGTGGGCTCGCCGCCGAGGACGTGGCGATCTGGCGGCGCGTCCGCCGCTACGCCGTGCCCCGCTGGATGATCGAGCAGGCCACGGCACACCGGCTGGCCGGGGACTGGCGTGCCGCGTGCGCGGCCGCCGCCGTCGACCCCGCCTTCGACCTCGGCCACCTCGCCGCCCGGTTCGGGGACCCGGCCGTCGCCGCGGTGACCGAGGACCTCCGCCACCTCGCCCCGGACCTGGTGCGCTGGCACCTGCCCCGGCTGCTGGGCGGGCGTACGACACTGGCCACCGACTACTCCGTCCTGCTCGCCACCTACGGTCCCGAGACCGGGTCGCCCGAGGTGCTGGGCCTCTACGTCACGACCACCCCGATGGTGGAGGGCCCCCAGCGGCTGAGGCTGGTGTGCGCGCCGATCGGCACCCGCTTCTCCACCTCGGCCTCGAACTGGACGCAGGCCCGGCATCTCTGGGACGCCCGGCACGCGGCGGAGCTGCGCGCACGGTTCAGCGGCGGCGCGGACCGGCTGCCGTTCTTCCGCGCGGACGGCACCCCGCTCGCGCCGGACGAGTACCCCGCCGAGGACTCCGGGACCGCCGACCCCGCGGCGCGGGCGGAGTGGATCGCGGTCCTCCTGGACCGGAACGAGGCGGCCGAAGCGTTCCGCGTGGCGGGCGTCGAACTCGACCTGACCCCGCCCGAGGTGAAGTCCAGGCCCTCCCGGGTCACCCCGCTCCGGCTGATCGGGAACATCCGGGTCGACCTCGGCCGTCTGGCCCCCGAGGTCCGCCGCCTGTCGGCGGCCGGTGTCGCCGACCGCTTCAAGCTCCCGGCCGGTTGGCGCACCTGCCTCCTGCTGGAGCTCTCCGGCCCCGGCGCCGGAGACCCGCTGCGCGCACGCCTCGTCGACGCCAACGACGTCAAGGACGTGGCAGCGCTGCCCCACCACTCCCGGCAGCCCCTGCCCGACCTCCACCTGGTGCACGCCGGCCTCCTCACCCCGGCCGAGCTGCACCCGCTGGTCGCCGCTTCCCTGTTCCCCGGGGCCGGCCCCGCCTACGGCCCGCCCACCCCGGCGGCTCCGGCGTCCTTCCGGGTGCGCTGCCGCGGCGAATGGCACGAGGTGCGCTTCCGCGACGGCGAACTGGGCATACCGCACACCCCGCAGGAGCAGCAGCGCGAGCAGGCGCTCCGCGCCTTCGGCGGCGCGGTCGCCGGCTGCTTCGCCGTCCGGCAGACCGTGACCACGGGCGAGGGCAGGCTGCCGCGCGCCCTGCGGGAGCAGCGGCGGGAGCTGCTGCAGCTCGTCCAGCACGGCGACACCCCCGCCGTGCTCGCGCTGCTCGACGCGGGGGTCGACCCGCGGATGATGCTGCCGAACGAGCGCACCCTGCTCCACCTGCTCCACCTCCTCGACCACGAGGAGCTGCTGCCCCGGCTGCTCGCGGCCGGGCTCGGCCTGGAGGCGGAGGACAAGACCGAGCGCACTCCGCTGATGATGGCCGTGACCTACGGCGGTTCGGCGGAACTGGTGCGGGCGCTGCTCGATGCCGGTGCCCGCATCGACATCGTCGACAGCATGGAGACGTCGCTGGCGCAGATCATCCGCCGCTACCACCGCGCCGACCTCGCTTTCCTCAGGGACCGGGTCAGGGAGGAGTTCCCCGGCCTCGGGAACGAGTGGTGGGACGACTGGATGGACGACCAGGAGGAGTACCAGGACGAGGACGAGGAGGACGACGAGTGAGCGGCACGCCCGGAACGACCGCCGCCGGCACCGCCCCGGGACCGCTGGCCGCCGCCGACGCCCTCAACGCCCGTCTCCGCGCCACCCGGACCGAGCCCGCGGCCAGCCCCCAGCTGGAGGCGCTGACCCTGGCCGTGACGGCGAACCAGCCGGTCCTGCTGTGGGGCGAGCCGGGCATCGGCAAGTCGGCGGGCCTGGAGCGGCTGGCCGCCGGGCTCGGCGTCCCGCTGGAGACGGTCATCGCCAGCGTCCACGAGCCGTCCGACTTCGCCGGTCTGCCGATCGTCGGCGACGACCCGGCCACCACCGGCGTGCCCATGGCGCCGCCGGACTGGGCGGTCCGTCTCGCCCGGACCGGGCAGGGCCTGCTGTTCTTCGACGAGCTGTCCTCCGCTCCGCCCGCCGTGCAGGCGGCGCTGCTGCGGGTGGTGCTGGAGCGGCGGGTCGGCAGCCTGGTGCTGCCGGAGTCGGTCCGCATCGTCGCCGCCGCCAATCCGCCCTCCAGCGCCGCCGACGGCTGGCACCTCAGCCCGCCGCTGGCCAACCGCTTCGTCCACCTGGACTGGACGCACCAGCCGCGCACCGTGGCGCGCGGCATGGCGGGCATCTGGCCGGAACCGGCCGTGCCCGCCGTGGACCCGAACCGGGCCTCGGGTGCGGTCGCCCGCGCCCGCGGTGTGATCTCCGGTTTCCTGACCGCCCGGCCGGGACTGGTCCACCACCTGCCCGAAGGGGCGGAGGGCCGGGGGCGGGCCTGGCCGTCGCCGCGCACCTGGGAGATGGCGCTGCGGCTGCTGGCCACCGGGTACGCCGCCGGGGTCGGCCGCGAGGCGCTGGCCGCCGCGCTCACCGGGGCGGTGGGCGAGGGCGCGGGGCTGGAGCTGCTCTCGTACATGGAGCACCTGGACCTGCCGGATCCGGACAGGGTGCTGGCCCACCCGGACGCCTTCGCCCTGCCGGACCGCGGGGACCGGCAGCTGGCCTTCCTGATCGCCGTGGTGGCGGCCGTACAGAGCGACCTGACCCGGGAGCGCTGGGAGGCGGCCTGGGCGGTGCTCGCCAAGGCCGTGGACGCGGGCGTCCCGGACGTGGCCGCCCGGGCGGCTGCCGACCTCGCCGCGATGCGGGACCTGAAGTGGCCCGTGCCGGACGGGATCGACGCCTTCGTGGAACTGCTCCAGCTGGCCGGCGCCCTGCCGGGCGGCGGCTGACCCGGCCGTGGCCACCGTGAGGCCCGAGCGTGCCGCGCGGCCCGGAGACACCGTCCGGGGCGGGCCCGGCGCGCCGTGCGAGCACGCGGAGCGGCCCGAGGACGCCGCGCGGCTGCTGGACACCGCGAAGCTGCTGGCCGCCCGGTACCGGGCGGCCGAGGACCGGCCGTACCTCGCCTCCGCCCTGTACGCCCTGACCGTGGTGCCCTCCATGGGGGTCCCGACCATGGGCGTCGACCGGCACTGGCGCTGCTACGTCTCCCCCCGTTTCGTGGACTCCACCCCCGTGGCGGAGCTCGCGGGGGTGTGGGTGCACGAGGTGGCGCACCTGCTGCGCGACCATCACGGGCGCACCGACCGGCTCCCGGCCGCCGACCAGCGGGACCACGTCCGGGTCAACATCGCCCAGGACTGCGAGATCAACGACGACCTCCTCGCCGACGGGATCGCGCTGCCCGCGGGCCGGGTGGAGCCGAAGGACTTCGGCCTGCCCACGGGCGGTCTGTTCGAGGGCTACCTGCCCTCGATCCCGCCCACTCCGGCCGACCGGTTCCCGGACTGCGGATCCGGCGCCCACGGCCTGCCGATGCCGTGGGAACTGCCCGAGGACTCCGGCCCGGCCCGGCTGGGCCCGGTCGAGGCCGACGCACTGCGCCGTACGACCGCCCAGGCCATGCGCGCCCACCAGCGCAGCCGCGGACACCTGCCGGCCGGGTGGCAGCTCTGGGCCCAGGAGGTCCTCGAACCCACCGTCGACTGGCGGCAGGCCCTCTCCGGCGCGGTCCGGGAGGCCGCCGCCTGGGCCGCCGGCGCGGTCGACTACACCTACCGCCGGCCCTCGCGCCGCACGCCCGCGCTGCGCGGGGTCGTCCTGCCGAGCCTGCGCAGGCCGCTGCCGCGGGTCGCGGTGGTCATCGACACCTCGGGATCGATGGGCCAGGACGACCTGGCCGCAGCGCTGGGCGAGGTCACCGGTGTGCTGCGGCAGGTGGGCATCCAGGGCAACCGGGTGTCGGTCCTGGCCTGCGACGCCGACGTGCACGCCGTCTCCCGGGTGACCAGCACCGCGGAGGTCACCCTCGCCGGGGGCGGCGGCACGGACATGCGGGTGGGCATCGCCGCGGCGCTGGCGGTGCCGGACCGGCCGGGCATCGTCATCGTGCTGACCGACGGCCACACCCCGTGGCCCCGGGAGTTGCCCTCCTGCCGGCTGATCGCCGCCCTGATCGGCCCGGACGCCCCCGCACCGCCGGCGTGGGTGGAGACGGTACGGGTCACCCCGCGCGGCTGAGCCGTCCGCCCGGGCCGGCGCCGCGGAAGGCGCGTCAGTCGGTCGGGACGCAGAGCACCGGGAGCGGCGAGAGGTGCAGGAGCTTGTGCGGGGTCGAGCCCAGCAGGGCGCCGCGCATCGGGCTCTCGCCCCAGCTGCCGACCACGATCACCCGGCCGCCGTGCCGCCGGGCGGCGCCCAGCAGGGCCTGGGCCGGTTTCTCGTCGACGATCTCGACGGCGGTGGGGACACCGGCCTCGTCGGCCTCGCGCACCGCGTGTGCCAGGGCGGTGCGCCCGGCCTGGCGGATCGCCTCCTGGTGGGAGCGGTACTCCTCGCCGGTGGGTCCGGGTGCGGCCGCCCCGTAGACCAGGATCAGAGGCTCGCCGAAGGCCGCGGCGACCTCGATCGCGACCCGCAGGGCCCGTTCCGCGCCGGGGGATTCGTCGTAGCCGAGGATCACGGACATCTCATGGCTCCCCACCCGCCGGTCCGTGGGATTCCCCCGGCTTCCCGTGCACCACGGCCGGGTCGACGACGCTCCGCCGCTCCCGCCAGAAGAGCCCGTGCTTGATCCGCCAGAAGAGCATCACGAGCACGCCGAGCAGGGCGATGCCGATGCCGATGACCAGCGGCGGGCCGAGCCCGAACCAGGAGACGCCGCTGTAGGAGTTCGCCGGGTCGGACATGTCGATGATGGACTCGGCCAGCAGCCAGGTCAGCAGGACGGCGCCGACCACCGGGCCCAGCCCGATGAACAGGAAGTTGTGCAGGCTCTCCGTCAGGTGGCGGCGGTAGTAGATCGCGCAGGCCACGCCGGTGAGCGCGTAGTAGAACGCGATGAGCAGGGAGAGCGCGGTGATGGAGTCGAACAGCGCGTTCTCGCTGATCCAGTTGACGACCAGGTACCAGGCGATGGCGATGCCGGCCACCAGCCAGGTGCTGACGTCGGGGGTGCGGAAGCGCGGGTGGATGTGGGCCAGGTGGTCGGGGAAGGCATGGCGGCGGGCCATGGACAGGGCGGTCCTGGAGGCCGGGATGATGGTGGTCTGGGTGGAGGCGAGGGCGGAGGTGGACACCGCGAGCAGCAGCGCCCAGTCCCAGCCGCCCATCACCTCGTGGGCGAGGGTCGCGAACACCGCCTCCTCCTCGCCGGCGTTCTCGGCGAGGAACTGGGTGCCGGCGTAGCCGACCACCGCGATGCCCACGGACACGTAGGTGACGAGCAGGATCACGGTGGACCACAGGCCGGCCCTGCCGGGTGCGGACGCCGAGTCCCTGACCTCCTCGGTGAGGTTGACGGCGGACTCCCAGCCCCAGTAGATGAACACGCCGAGCAGCAGGCCGCCGGTGAGCGCGGCGCCGCCCGCGCCGAACGGGTTGAGCCAGCTCAGCTCGGGCTTGATCTCGTCGAGGCTGCTGGTCCCCGCGTAGATGCGGTAGATGGCCACCGCGGCGAACAGCAGCAGGAAGAACACCTGGGCGAGGATCAGCACGTTCTGCAGGTGCGCGGACATCTCGGTGCCGAGCACGCAGATGGCCGTCATCACCAGGATCAGGAGCACGGTGAAGGTCTGCCGGATCGGTTCGCTGTTGGCCCAGCTGTCCAGTCCCACGGTGAGGAACCCGAAGCGCACGGCGACGTCCGCGAGCGATCCGATGACCAGGACGCCGGTCATGAAGATGGCCCAGCCGCCGAGCCAGCCCGCCCAGGGGCCCATGGCCCGGGTGACCCAGGAGAAGGTGGTCCCGCAGTCCTGGTCCGCCCGGTTCAGGTAGTAGAACGCGGTCGCGATCAGCAGCATCGGCACGAACGAGGCCAGCATGATGCCCGGCGCGTAGATCCCGGCGAGGGCCACGATCGGGCCGATGGCCGCCGCGAGCGAGTACGCGGGCGAGGTGGAGTTCAGCCCGATCACGAGCGCGTCGAGGAACCCGATCGCGTCGTGCTTCAGCTCGGGGGCCGCTGGGTTCCGATCCGCCACGTCACCGGCCATACCTGCATGGTGGCCCCGGCCGGTGCGGCCCGCACGGCGGGTAGGCTGTCCGCGTGACCCAGTCCCCCGACGACGCCCCTTCGAACGCCTCCGACCTGCCGGAACCGGTGACCCCGGCCCTCCCCGCGGTGTCCTCCTTCGACGGGCTGGACCTGCCGGAACCGCTGCGGCAGACCCTGGCGGCGCTGGGCGTGACCGAGCCGTTCCCCGTCCAGGCCGCCACCCTGCCGAACGCCCTGGCGGGGCGTGACGTCCTGGCCCGGGCCCGCACCGGATCCGGCAAGACGCTCGCCTTCGGTCTCGCGCTGCTGGCCCGTACGGCGGGACGGCGGGCCGAGCCCAGGCAGCCGCTGGCACTCGTGCTGGTCCCGACCCGGGAGCTGGCGCAGCAGGTGACCGACGCGCTCGCGCCCCTCGCCCGCGCGGTGGGGCTGCGGATCGCCACGGCGGTCGGCGGGCTGGCGATCAACCAGCAGGCGGCCGAGCTGAAGGCGGGCGCGGAGGTGCTGGTGGCGACGCCGGGCCGGCTGACGGACCTGCTGGAGCGCAAGTACTGCCGGCTGGACCGGGTGGCCGTCACGGTGCTGGACGAGGCCGACCGGATGTGCGGCCTGGGGTTCCTGCCGCAGGTGACCGACGCGCTGGAGCGGGTGCGGCCGGACGGGCAGCGGCTGCTGTTCTCCGCGACCCTGGACGGCGACGTCGACGGGCTGGTGCACCGGTTCCTGGACGACCCGGCCGTGCACACGGTGGACCCGTCGGCGGGCGCGGTCACCACGATGGACCACCTGGTGCTGCACGTGCATCCGGCCGACCGGTTCGCGACGGCGACGGAGATCGCCGCCCGGGACGGGCGGGTGCTGCTGTTCCTCGACACCAAGGTGTCGGTGGACCGGTTCACCCGGCACCTGAAGGACAGCGGCATCCGGGCCGCCGCCCTGCACGGCGGCAAGTCGCAGCCGCAGCGCACCCACACCCTTGAGCAGTTCAGGAACGGCGAGGTCACCGCGCTGGTGGCCACCGACGTGGCCGCCCGGGGCATCCACATCGAGGACCTGGACCTGGTCGTCAACCTGGACCCGCCGGCCGATGCGAAGGACTACGTGCACCGGGCCGGCCGGACCGCCCGCGCCGGCGGGTCGGGCACCGTGGTCACCCTGGCCGCCCCGAACCAGCGCCGCGACCTGTCGCGGATGCTGTCCGGGGCCGGGATCCGGGCCCGCACCGCCCAGGTCAAGCCGGGCGATCCGGAGCTGGCCCGGCTGACGGGCGCCCGTCCGGCCCCGGCCTCCGCGGGCGGCAAGGGCGGCGGCGCCAAGGGCCAGTCGGAGCTGGGCTTCCGCGGCCGGGGCACCCGTCCGGCGCCGAAGGAGAACCGCCGTACGTCCGAGGCCCGGAAGGTTGCGGAGGCCCGCCGCGCCGCCCGGGTCCGCCGCGGCTCGTAGACCGGGCACAGCCCGAGCGGGCCGCCGGGTACGACCTCATGACTCGACCGGGTGAAGTCCGGCCGGAATCGGGCCGGTCGACGGGGGCGGTGCGATAACTTCCGGTTAGCCGACGGCGGTTGCGCGACGGATCGTGCGCCCTGCAGTCCGTCGCCCTTCCGGAACTTACGGGGAGACCGTGGGATACCTCGTCGAGATGCCCGTGTCCGTAGCCGACCCCCTCGACGGGGTGGTCCGTACGGACCTGGTGAAGGTCGAGGTCGAACAGGCCACGGAGGGACTGGTCGCGGTCGCCCGGCCCGGCCAGGTCGTCGCCCGCGCCACCCGTTCGCTCGGGGAGATGCTGGCCGGGGTACGGCCGATCGCGCAGAACTTCGTCGACAGTTTCCGCGGGATGACCCACTCGCCGGACGAGATCGGCCTGGAGTTCGGGCTTTCGCTCACGGCCGAGGCGGACGTGGTGATCAGCAGCACGGCGGCACAGGCTCACTTCACGGTCTCCCTGACCTGGAACCGGCAGCCCGCGGAGGCGGGCGGCACCGGAACCGAGACGGTCACCGCCGAGGCGCAGGTGCCGGTGCCGTCTCCGGCCACGCCGGAGACGGCGGAGACGACGGCCGTGCCGGCGGCCCCGGGCACCTCCGCTCCGTGACCGGGCGGCCGTCCGCCGGCCCGGGCCCCGCATCCGCTCCCGACCCTCACCACGCCCTCGCCGCCGGACCCGGGGCACTGGACGCCGCCGTGCTGCGGATCCGGGACCCCCGGGGGCGGGCGGTGGGCCTGGGTTTCCTCATCGGGCCCGGGCTCGCGCTCACCTGCGCCCATGTGGTGGCCGCCGCCCTCGGCCTCCCGCCGGACTCCGTGCCCGGTCCGGCGGCGCGGATCGCCGTCGACCTGCCGCTGCTCCGGCGGCCCGGGGACTGCCCGGGCGTGACCGCGGAGGTCCGGGACTTCCTGTCCCCCGGACCGTCCGGCGCCGGAGACATCGCCGTGCTGCGGCTGACCGCCCCGCTGCCCGGAGCCCGGCCCGTGCGGCTGGTCGAGGACCCGGAGGTGTGGGAGCACCCGGTCAGGGTCTTCGGCTTCCCGGCCGGACGGCCGGACGGGGTGTGGCACGCCGGCCTGCTCCGCGCCCGGCAGGCGGGCGGCTGGGTGCAGGCCGACCTGTCCGGCCAGGGGTACGCGGTCTCCCGCGGTTTCAGCGGCAGCCCGGTCTGGGACGACCGGCTGTCCGGCGTGGTCGGCATGATGGTGCAGGCCGAGGCGGGAGAACCGCCGGTCAGCTATCTGATCCCCGCCGACCGGCTGCTGGCGCCCTGGCCCGACCTGCGCGAACTCGCCCTGCCGCGCTCCCCGTTCCGCGGTCTCGCCGCGTTCCGGGAGGAGGACGCGGACGTCTTCCACGGCCGGGAGGAGGAGAGCCGGATCATCGCGGAAGCCCTCGCCGGCCGGCGCTGGGTCACCGTCGTCGGATCCTCGGGCTCGGGAAAGTCCTCCCTGGCCCTGGCGGGCGTCGTGCCCCGGCGGCGGGCGGCCGGCGACGCGGTGGCGGTGCTCAGGCCGACCGCCGGCAGCAGCCCGCTGTCCGCGCTGGCGGCGGCGCTGCTGCCGCTGCTGGAGCCGGACCTCACCGGCACCGAGCGCCTGGCCCGCATCCCGGTCCTGGCCGCCCTCCTCGCGGACGGCGCCCTCGGGGACCTCGCGGAGGGCCTGGCGACATCCCCGCCCGGAGGCGCCCCGCCCCACCCGGCCCGCCGGGACCCGCTTTCCCGGCCCGAGCCGCCCCCACCGGTAACAGCAGCCCCCGGAACCGCGCACGGGCCGCCCGCTCCCCCGACCACCCCCGAGCCTGCGGCCACTCCCCCGCCCCAGGCCGCTCCCGGGTCCGCGGCCGACTCCGGGTCCCCGCCCGGCGCCGACTCCGGGTCCGCGCCCGCTCTGCCCGAGACGCGGGCCCCCGGCATCCCCGCCGACCCACTTCCATCCGTCCCCCTCCACGGCGCCGGCCTCCCCGCCCCGCGCCGGACCGCGCGGTCCGGTGGGGGCGGGTCCCCGCGGCGGCTCCTGATCGTCGTCGACCAGTTCGAGGAGTTGCTCTCGGTACCCGACCCCGCCGCCGTCGACGCGCTCGCCCGGGTCCTGTTCCACGACGCCCTGCCGCCCTCCGTACACGTGCTGACCACCCTCCGCGCCGACTTCCTGGAAGCCGTCCTCGACCGTCCCGCTCTCGGCCGCTTCGTCGGTCGGAGCCTGTACGCCCTGGGGCCGCTCGGGCCCGAGGGCCTCCGGCGTGCCGTCACCGCGCCCGTCGACGCGGTGCCCGGTGTGCGCTACGAGCCGCACCTCGCCGAGCGCATCCTCGCCGACACCGGTGACGAGCCCGGCGCCCTGCCCCTGCTCGGTTTCGCCCTCGACCAGTTGTGGCAGCACCAGAGCGGCGGTCTGCTCACCCACCGGGCCTACGGGGAACTGGGCGGCGTCGCCGGAGCCCTGTCGGCCCGGGCCGAGGAGATCTGGCGGAGCCGGGTCCCGGCAGAGGACGGGCCGCCCTCCCGGCGTCTGCTGACCCGGCTCGTCCGGATCCCGCTCGGCTCGGCCGCCGCGACCCGCCGTACCGTCTCCCTCACCGAACTCGGCCCGGACGAAAGGCGGATCGCCCGTGCCCTCGCCGACGCCGACGCCCGGCTGCTGGTCACCGGCCGTACCGCCGAGGGCACCGAGACCGTCGAACTCGCCCACGAGGCGCTGATCACCGGCTGGGACAGGCTCGCCGCGCAGGCCGCCCGCGACCACTCCTTCCTCGCCTGGCGGGAGCAACTGCGCCACGACCTGGGCCGCTGGGAACGATCCGGCCGCAACCCCGAACTGCTCCCCGCCGCCGACACCCTGGCGGGCGCCCGGCCCTGGCTGGAGAGCCGAGGCCCCGAATTCAGCCCCGAAGAGCACGAGTTCCTGCGGGAAGGCGGAAGCCGGCAGCGTGCCCGTACCCGCAATCGCCGTGTCCTGCGTACCGCCGGGGGCGTCCTGCTCGCCCTGGCCCTCGTCCTCGGCACGCTGTACGCGTACGCATCGGGTCAGGCCCGTGGCCGCGCGGCCCTCGCCGCGTCCCGCGCCCTCGCCCAGGCCGCCCAGGACCAGACCGGCACCGACCCCGCCCGCGCCGCGATGCTGGCCGTGGCCGCCCACCGCACCGCGCCCACCGACGAAGCCCGGAACCAGCTGCTGCGCCAGTACCTCGCCAACGCGGATGCCGACCGGGTGCTCTCCGGACTGCCCGCGCAGATCGACCACTTCGCGGCGAGCCGGGACGGCGAGGTGGTGCTCGCCCGCTCCACCTCCGGCCGCGCCGTGCTGTTCGTGCACGCCGCCACCGGCACCGTCCGCACCGAACTCCTCCGTGCCTCCCAGGTGATCGCCGTCCACGTGGTCCCCGACGGAAGCCGGGCCGCGTACGTCACGTACGACGGCACCGGGGGATGGTTCGAGGTACGCGCGGACGCCGGCCGGATCGCCGGCCCCGAACACCGTCTGCCCCGGATCCCGGACACCTCGAGGTTCGGCGATCCGGGACGTGGCACGGCGGTCTCCGCGGACGGCAGCCGTCTGGCCGTGATCGGGAGCGGCCGGATCGCCTGGTGGGACCTCGGCAGGGACGAGGTCGGCGGCAGCACGCCGCTGCCCGGGGATCCCGATGGAGCCCTGTGGTTCGGTCCCGACCACCGGACCCTGTACGCGGGCCTGTGGCAGGGCCCCGCCCTCGACGACGGGCACCGGCTCCTCGCCCTGCCCCCGGACGGCGGCACCCCGCGCGAGGTGGTGACCCGGGCCCGGTCCTTCCTGCCGTCGGGGGACCGGACCACGGCGGTCGTCTGCCGGAAGGAGGGCACCACGGGGGTGTTCGGGCGGGTCCGGCTCCCCGGAGGCACTCCGGACCCCGTCCGCCACCGCAGTGCGGGCGGCTGCGACCAGGACGCCGTCGACCTCACGGGCCGGCGGTTCCTCGTGCGGGAGGACGGCGCGTTCGGCCTCGTCGACCTGGACCGGGGCACCGTCGTCGCCCGCGCCGGCATCCGCCCCGGGACCGCCTCGACCTCCGTGTACCTGCTGGCCCGGGGCGAGGAGCTGTACGTCGCGGCCAAGGGCGAGGAGACCTCCTGGATCGCCCTGACCAGGATCCTGCCGCAGCGGCAGTGGGTGGACGTCGGCCAGCAGCGCCTCACCCGTGACGGCCGCCGGACCGTCACCGTGCTCAAGGACGGCTCCGCCGTCGAACTGCGCCCCGCCGACCCGGCGGACGGCCGGCTGCTCGCCCGCGAACCCCGGCCGAAGCCGCACTTCGAGCCCCGCCGCGACAGCCGGTTCCCCTTCGGCCGGGACGGCACGCTGTTCGCCGACCGCGACGGCGTCAACACGGTCACCGTGCGCGAGACGGCCACCCTCCGCCCGAGGGTCCGGATCACCACCGCCAAGCCCCCGGAAGCGGCTTCCTTCGGATACCTGTTCCATCGCGACGGGCGGCTGGTGACCGCCGCCGGCACCCTGATCCAGCAGTGGGACCCGCGCAGCGGGCGGGAGCTCGCCCGGTTCGACGTCAAGGACTTCCTGCCGCCCGGCAGGAGCATCGCCACCACCCTCGTGCACACCGCCGCCCACCCGGACCGGGACCGGGTGAGCGTCATGGTGCAGGGCACCGCGAGGGCCCGGGTCGTGGATCTCGGCACCGGTCGCACGGTGGCCGAGGTGCCCGTCGCCGAAGACGTCATCGGGGTCCAGTTCGCCCCGCGCGGCGGACACCTCGCGTTGCTGCGCAGCGGCGGGGTCGTCGAGCTGTGGCGCAGGGACCCGCTGCGTCTGGAGATCGGGCCGCTGCCCAGCGTGGCCGACGCCCCCGGGCAGCAGTTCGTGGCGACCTTCCTCGACGACGGCCGCTACGTTGTGGCCGCCCACTCCACCGTCCGTACCTACCGCCCCGGTGCCCGGACGCCGCCGGACTCCTGGGACTTCGGGCAGCTGCAGAACCCGTACGGAAGGCCGTCGGGCTTCGAGTTCATGGACCTGTCAGGCGATGCCCGGAGCGTGATCTACATCGACCCGCAGCGCAACGGAGGGCCGCTGCGCCTCGACCCGGCCGACTGGGAACGGAAGCTGTGCCGGATCATCGGCCACCGCGCCTTCACCCCCGACGAGCGCCGCACCCTGCCGGTCCCGGCCCCGGACGGCCCGGTCTGCCCGCCCCCCTGACCGGTCGGCCCGCAGGACCGCCCGGGGCGGGTCAGAGGAGCACCAGCTCCCGTACGCCGTCCCGGAGCGCGGGCGGGGCCGTCGGCGGGGCCAGCAGGACCGCCCAGCGGCGGTGCCGCGGGGAGACCCAGAGCGCGGACGGGCCCTGGGCGGCGTGGTGGACCCACAGGTCCTGGCGGGGGTGACTGCCCGGGGCGGGCCGCCACATCAGGCCTCGGGCGGGGAAGAGCTCCCCGGTGCGGATGCGGAGCGAGTCCGCGATCCAGGACGCGGGGAGGGGTCCCCGGCCGGGTTCCAGCAGGTGCCGGAGGAATGCCGCGGCGTCCTCGAGGGTGGTCCGCGGCTCGGGTCCGAGCGTCGTACCGGCCATGTCCAGCGGTGCCCAGACCCGGGTGAGGGCGAGTTCCGCCAGCGGGGTGCCGGTGACCGCCTCGGCGAGCCGGGTCAGCGTCCCGTCGCGGTCGGGCGTGTGGTCCGGGCCGTCGGCCGGGCCGCCGGGGCGACGGCCCGAGGTGAGCAGCTGGTGGGCGGTGGCCCGGCCGGGGAGTCCGTAGGCGGACAGGGGGGTGTGCAGCCGCAGGGCGCCCTCCTCGACGAGGGTGCCGAGGACGGGCCAGAGCGCGAGGGCCCCGCCGAGCCCGGCGGCGGCCGGGGCCGGGGCTCCGCCGTCGGCGCTCCCGCTCGCGCGGAGTCCGCCGGCGTCGCCGGTGGCCCAGGCCGCGCCGGGCGGCAGCGGGGTCCGTGGAGTCGGTGGGGGCGTCACTGCGTCACTGGTCATCCCCACCAGCTGAGCACGGTGGTGCGGGGTCCGCGCGCGCACCGCCCTGCGGCGGGGCCGGTGACCACCCGGATGTCCGAGCGGCCGGCGGCGCGGACCCCGCGGGGCGTCAGGCCGCCCGGTCGGGGCGTTCGGTGACCCGCAGCGTGTTCAGCAGCGGCTTGCCGAAGCCGGTGTGGGTGACGAAGCGGAGGTTGAGCGTCCCGTCCGTCACGGTGACCGTGTAGCTGCGGGTGAGGGCGGTGTACGTGCCGGCCTCCAGGGCGATGTCCAGGGACGGGAGCACCTGGGTGCCCTCGGCCAGTACGTCGAAGACCCGCTTGTTCGGCTTGGTGGTGGAGAGTTCGGCGAAGCCGAGTTCCACCGTGTAGGTGCCGTTGGGCACGTTGTCGAAGCGGTACTCGTACATGCCCTCGCGGGCGGTCCGGAACAGCCGCTGGTCGTCCGTGCCGGCGATGGTGCGCCCGGTGGACTTCACGGTGGAGCTGCCCTGGTAGCCGTACGAGCCGGGGGTGTACTTGCGGTCCGGGTTCCAGGTGTCGCCGAGGGCGTCCGTGCCGGTGTAGTCGGCACCCGCGTCGAGCGCGGCCTGGTAGCGGGGTACGACGACCTTGACCGGGACGGTGAGGACGGGGCTGCGCCCGCTCGCCGAGGTGATCTTCAGGTCGGCGGTCAGGACGGTGCCGGGGGCCACGCCCGCGGTGTCCACGGCGAGGCCGACGGTGGCCTTCCCGTTCGTCGGCAGGTCGCCCGAGCCCGGGGTGGCGGTCAGCCAGGCCGCGTCCTCGGCCACCGTGAAGGCCGTGCCGAGGCCCGGGTTGGTGAGGTCCAGGGTGCGGGTCCGCTTCTCGTCCGGGGTCACCACCAGTTCGACGGACGCCCGGGACGCGGTCACCTTGGCGGTGCGCAGCGACCGGCTGAGCGCGGTGACGTCGGCCGCCTTGATCTCGACGGCCGCCTCCGCGGCTTCGTAGGAGGGGGCGGTCACGGACACCGGGACGGTGCCGGAGGGCGCCTGGACCACGTAGCCGCCGTCCGCCGCGGTGGTGACCGAGACGGCGGAGGCGCCGCTGCCGAGGGTCACGGTGGCGCCGGCGATGCCGCCGCCGTCGTTGGCGTCCAGGACCCGGCCGGACACCACGCCGCTGCGGGTGGTGCGGAAGGCCACGGAGAGGCCGTCGGTGAGGGCGGCGGCGTTGTAGGAGTACTTGAAGGCGTCGGTGCCGGTCTGGTTCTCCACGCCGACGGTGGCCGTGGAGCCGCCCTTGGTACCGCTGCCGGTGGTGCCGCGGTAGTGGTAGGTGACCCGGCCGTCCTCTCCGATGACGGCGGAGAAGGAGAACGGATCGGCCTGCGCGGAGTAGTGGGCGACGTTGCGCCACTCGACCACGTAGGAGCGGTGCGGGGCGGTGCCGGTGACCGAGGTGAAGACGCCGGAGCCGCTGTCGGCGGGGCCGACGACGAGGTCGTCCCAGAACGGGTACAGGGCCGCGTTGGGCGTGGCCGTGCTGGGAATGTCGCCGTTGAAGTCGCCGCCGTGGGCGCCGCCGAAGCTGACGGTGCCGTTGGTGCTGATCCACGCCTGGCCGTAGGTCTTGCCGTAGAGCGGCAGCGGGAAGGGCAGGTCGACGCGTTCGGTGTTGTTGTCGCCGGTGAGGGCGAGCCTGCGGTCGCCGGCCTGGTAGGGGCGGTCGCCCGCGGCCGCGCAGGCGTAGCCGTAGCCGTCGGTGCGCTCGGGGAGGGTGACCTCGGCGGTGGTGTCCCCCGCGACGGTGACCCGGCTGCTGCCGCCGGTCAGGCAGCGGGAGGTGTGGGTGGCCCGTACGTCGTAGGTGCCGTGCGGGAGGGTCACCTCGAAGCGGCCCTGTGCGTCGGCGGTGGCGGTGACCGGGGTGTCGGCGATGGCGACGGCGGCTCCGGCGGCGGGTCCGGCGGCCGAGGTGACGGTGCCGGTGAGCTTTCCGGAGGGGGCCTGGGTGAGGGAGAAGTCCGCGGTGGCGGTGCCGCCCTCGGTGACGGCCACGGCGGCGTCCTGCTGGGCGTAACCGAACTTGCCGGCCGTCAGGGCGTAGTCGCCCACCGACAGAGCGGGGAAGCGGTAGCTGCCGTCGGCCGCGGTGGTCGTCGTACGGTCGATGGGTCCGTCGGCGGTGACCTTCGCGCCGGCCACCGGCTCGCCGCCGGAGCGTACCGTCCCGGCGAGGGCGCCGATGGCGCCGCGCGGGGCTGCCCGGACGGCCGCGAGGGCGTCGAGGCGGCCTTCGCCGAAGACGTTGTTGTCGGCGGCGGTGCCGCCGCAGCTGGTGTTGTCGGTGTCCACCGCGGTGCCGTCGAGCAGCGCCTCGGTCTGCGCGACGTCGCCTTCGAGGGCGGGTGCGGCGGACCAGATCAGGGCGACGGTGGCGGCGGTGTGCGGGGAGGCCATGGAGGTGCCGGAGAAGGCCTCGTAGCCGCCGGGCACGGAGGAGCGCACGTTGACGCCGGGGGCGGCGATGTTCGGTTTGACGCCGCCGCCCTGGGGCGCGCCGCGCGAGGAGAACGAGGCGATCGCGTTGTTCACGTCGAAGGCGCCGGAGCTGTAGGAGACGGCGTAGTCGCCGGGCGAGCCGCTGGTGGCGCAGCCGGGGCCGGAGTTGCCGTTGGAGAAGGCCGGGAAGATGCCGGCCGCCCGCCAGGCGTCGACGACCTGCTGGTACCAGCTGTCGCCGCCGGGTCCGCCCCAGGAGTTGTTGACGATGTGCGGGGCGAGGTCGGGCCGGGGGTTCTGGCCGTTCGCGTCGGTCGGGGCGACGATCCACTGGCCGGAGGCGAGCAGGGACGCCTCGGAGCAGGAGTTGGTCTCGCAGCCCTTGGCGGCGATCCACTTGGCGCCGGGGGCCACGCCGATCTTGTTGGCGCCGCCGTCGTCGCCGACCATGGTGCCCATGGTGTGGGTGCCGTGGTCGTTGTTGTCGCAGGGGGCGCCGCCGGCGCAGATGCCGGCCGGGTCGAACCAGTTGTAGGCGTGGCTGACCGAGCCGTCGGCGGCCCGGCCCCGGTACGAGCCGGCGACCGCGGGGTGCTGGAAGTCGACGCCGCTGTCGATGTTGGCCACGACGATGCCCTCGCCGCGGACGCCCAGCTCCTCCCACACCTTGGGGGCGTTGATCCGGTCGATGTTCCATTCCACGGCGTCGGCGGCCGCTTCCCGCTTGCCTTCGAGGGGCTTGGGGAGGCTGACCTCGTCGTCGGCGTCGATGCGGGCCACCTCGGGCCGCTCGGCCAGGCTTCCGGCGAGCTTTCGGTCGCCGACCACCCGGACGGCGTTGACGATCCAGTACGAGGTGTACTCGGCGCGGGCCCCGTCCAGGGACTTGACCAACCCGGCCTGGGTGCGGTCGGCGTGGGCCTTCTTCGCCTTGTACACGGTCTCGGCCTTGGCGGCCCGGGTGGTCTGGCGGCCGGCCGCGGTGAGGTCGGCGGCGCTGTCGAGGTAGACCCAGAAGACGGCCTTGCCGGAGTCGTCCAGCTGCTCCCGGAGTTCGGGTTCGATCTTGCGCTCGGCGGCCGCGGCGGGGTCGGGCGGTGGTGCGGCGGTGGCCGCCACCGTGCCTGCGGGGATCAGCAGCAGGGAGGCGATGAGGGTGAGCGCCGTGCGTAACGGTCCGTTCCGTTGGGTCACGTGGTCTCCTCTGGGACGTACGGGGCCGGGTGGCGGGGTGCGGGTGCGGAAGCCGGTGCGGGTGCGCCGGAACACGTGAACGGCATGTGCATGACACGTGCGTGACGTGTGCGCGCCATGGTCAGCCATGGGCCGAGGGCGGGACAAGACCGCCCCGGCGCGAACCGCCGCACACGGCCGGTTTCCGGCCACCGGGTGGACCGTCCGGGGCAGGGCGGGGAGCCTTGAGTCATGGCCCCTTCCGCTCCCGGCACCCCCGACCGGCCCCCTCCTCCGCCCCCGCCCCCGCCGGCGGATCCCGGGGCGGCCCGGCCCGGCCCGGGCTCGCCCGTGCCCGCCGTGCGGCTGGCCACCGCGCGCGGCCGGTGGATCCTGCTCACCACCGTGCTCGGCTCGACCATGGCCCTGCTGGACTCGACCGTGGTCAACGTGGCCCTCCCCCGCATCGGCGAGGACCTGGGCGCGGACATGGCCGCCCTGCAGTGGACGGTCAACGCCTACCTGCTCACCCTGGCCGGGCTGATCCTGGTCGGCGGGGCCCTGGGCGACCGGTACGGGAGGCGCCGGATCTTCGTGCTCGGCGTGGTCTGGTTCGCGGCCGGTTCCCTGCTGTGCGGACTCGCCCCGAACACGGAGGTGCTGATCGCCGCGCGGGCCCTGCAGGGCGTCGGCGGGGCGCTGCTGACCCCCGGCTCGCTGGCGATCATCCAGGGGTCGCTGCACCCGGACGACCGGGGGCGGGCGGTGGGTCTGTGGTCCGGGCTGGGTGGGGTGGGGGCGGCCGTGGGCCCGTTCCTGGGCGGGTGGCTGGTGGACGGACCGGGCTGGCGCTGGGTGTTCCTGCTGAACGTGCCGCTGGCCGCGGTGTGCGTGCCGGTCGCGCTGCGGTACGTGCCGGAGACCCGCGACCCGCAGGCCACCGGGCGGTTCGACGTGGCCGGGGCGGTACTCGGCGCGGCCTCGCTCGGGCTGGTGACGTACGCGCTGATCGAGGCGAACAGCGCGTCCGGCCCGGTGATCGGCTCCGCGGTGGCGGGCGTGCTGCTGGGCGTGGCGTTCGTGCTCGTCGAGCGGCGGCGGGCGGAGCCCATGCTGCCGCCGGAGATCTTCCGGTCCCGCCAGTTCACCGCCGTCAACCTGGTCACGCTGGCCGTCTACGCCGCCCTCGGCGGGTTCTTCTTCCTGTCGGTGCTCCAGCTGCAGGTGGTCTCCGGCTACTCGGCGCTGGGCGCCGGGGCGGCCCTGCTGCCGGTCACCGTGATCATGCTGCTGCTGTCGGCCCGGTCGGGCGAGCTCGCGGAGCGGATCGGCCCGCGGATCCCGCTCACGGTGGGGCCGCTGGTGTGTGCGGCCGGCATGCTGCTGATGATCCGGGCCGGGCCGGACGCCTCGTACGTCTCGGACGTACTGCCGGCCATGACGGTGCTGGGCCTGGGCCTGGCGGCCCTGGTGGCGCCGCTGACCTCCACGGTGCTGGCCTCGGTGGACCCGGGGCGGGCCGGGCTGGCCAGCGGGATCAACAACGCGGCCGCGCGGGCCGCCGGCCTGCTCGCGGTCGCGGCACTGCCCCTGCTGTCCGGCATGGGCCCGGAGGCCTACCTCTCCCCCGTCGAGTTCGACGCCGCGTTCGCGCGGGCGATGGCGTGGTGCGCGGGACTGCTGGTGCTCGGTTCGGCGCTGGCCTGGGCGACCGTACGGCGACCCGATCCGGGGGCGGCCCATCCGCAGTGCCACACGCAGTGCGGGGTGGGCGCGCCCACGCTGGAACCGCCGCAGGCGGAACACTGATCACGCCCGTACGGTGGGAAGGGGCTGTGCGCGGAGGTGGCCATGACCGACCGGGAGACCGTCGAGGTCCGGGAACTGCTGCGCAGGGCGGTGACCCGCAATGACGCGGCCGCCATGCGGGAGGCCGTGGACCGGCTGTACGGGCACGGCCCGGAGGGCCTCTCGGCGGCGGCGGAGTACGAGCTCCGCCACCCGGACTACGTGATGGAGATGCCGCAGTCGGGCGAGCGGATCCGCGGCCGCGAGGCGATGCGTCGCATGCAGGAGACCTATCCGGTGCCGCCGTCGGTCACCGTGCGCCGGCTGACGGGTTCGGGCCGGGTGTGGGTGCTGGAGACCGTCAACGACTACGCGGGCGAGATCTGGCACGCGGCGGTGGTCCTGGAACTCGACCAGGAAGGGCGGATCCTGCGGGACACCCGGTACTACGGGAAGCCGTTCCCGCCGGAGCCGTCACGGGCCGCGCTCGTGGAGCCCATCGACTGACGGCCGCGGCCATCGGCCGCTGCCGCCGACCCGGGCGCTCACTGGTTCTGGCCGCCGAGGACGAAGAGGAGATAGACGAAGAAGGCGAAGAGGTGGCCGACGAAGAGGTAGGCGATCAGGCGGATCACCAGACCGCGCGGGAACTTCGTCTCGGAGTGCTCGGACATGGGAGCTCCTTCGTGTCAGGGGCGGGCGTGGCCGCCGGTGCCGCCGAGGCACAGCCCGGCGAGGCTGCTCTGCAGCAGGGTGTGGACGAACAGCAGGTCGGCGCCGCCGCCCGTGGCGGCCGCGATCCGGTGCGGGGTGAGCGAGTCGAAGTGCGCGCTGTCCCCCGGTTCCAGCAGGTACTCGGCCTCCGCCAGGTGCAGCCGCAGCCGCCCCTTGAGCACGTACAGCCACTCCTCCCCGGGATGGACACGGACCAGTTCGCCTTGGCCACGGCCGTGCGGAACGTGCACCCGGAGCGCCTGCATGCCCCGGCCTGAGCCGCCTGCCTGCCAGTACGTCCAGCCGTCGGCCTCCCGGGCGCCCGGACCGCCGGCCCGTACGATGGGATCGGCGACGGCGGTGGTCTCGCCCAGCAGCTCCGACACGGTGGTGCCGTAGGTGCGGGCGAGGGCGAGCAGCAGCGGCAGAGACGGCTGTCGCCGGCCGGTCTCCAGGCGGGACAGGTGGGCCGGGGACAGACCGGCCCTGGCGGCCGCGGCCTCCAGGGTCAGACCGGCGCGGCGGCGCAGGTCGCGCAGGTGCGGGGCGACGTCGGGCAGCCGGTCGGGCTCCTGGTCGGTGCTCATGAACCGATTGAGCCAGGGTTTTGCCTGTGAGGCAATCCGCTTTGCCCCTGAGGCAAAATCGCGCGCGGTCTCAGCGCGCAGGGGTCGGCGTTCAGGGGGTCCCGGCGTTCAGGAAGTCCCGGTGCCGAGCACCGTGTCGACCGTGTCCGCGTCGGCGGCCCGCTTGTCCGGGCGGTGCCGCAGCACCCGGGCGAACCGCAGCGCGACCCCGGCCGGGTAGCGCGGGGAGCGCTGCAGGCCGTCGTAGGCGATCTCCACGACCAGCTCGGGCCGGACCCGCACGGTGAACCCGTCGTCCCCTGTGGCCAGTTCACGCAGCCGGCCGGTCTGCCAGTGCAGCATGGCGTCGGTCAGGCCCTTGAAGGTCTTGCCGAGCATCACGAAGGTGCCGTCGGCCGCCCGCGCGCCCAGGTGCAGGTTGGACAGCAGTCCGGTACGCCGCCCGTGGCCCCATTCGGCGGCCAGCACCACCAGGTCCAGGGTGTGCACCGGCTTCACCTTGAGCCAGAGCTTGCCGCGCCGGCCCGCCGCGTACACGGAGTCCAGGGACTTGACCATCACGCCCTCGTGGCCCCGGCGCAGCGTCTCGGCCCAGAAGGCCTCGGCCTCGGCGAGCCGGCCCACCGGGTCCTCGACGACCAGGCGGCGGACCAGTGCCTCACCGGGCACCAGGCGGACCAGCGCGGCGTACCGCTCGCGCACCGGGAGGTCCAGCAGCACCCGGTCCTCGGTGGCCAGGACGTCGAAGAAGAACGGCCTGACGGGCAGCGCGGCCCGCGCCGCCGCCACGTCCAGACGCGAGCCGACCCGGCTCGCCACCTCCTGGAAGGGCACCGGACGACCGTCCCCGTCGAGCGCGATCACCTCGCCGTCCAGGATGAAACAGGCTTCCGGGAGCTCCCGGGCCAGCTCCGCCACCTCCGGCAGCCGGCCGGTGATCTCGTCCAGGGACCGCGTGTACACGCGGACCGTGTCCCCGTCGCGGTGGACCTGTACGCGGATGCCGTCGAGCTTCTCCTCCACGCTGCACGGCCCCAGGGCGGCGAGGGCCTCCGCGACGGACCCGGCGGTGCTCGCCAGCATCGGCTGCACCGGGCGGCCCACGTGGAGGCCGACACGGGTGAGGGCCCGCTCGCCGTCGGCCAGCACGGCCGCGGCCACCCGGGGCAGCGAGCCCTCCAGCATCACCGCCCGCCGCAGGTCGGCGGCCGGCACCCCGGCCGCCCGGGCCGCGCCCTCCAGGGCGACGGCGTCCAGGGCGCCCTGCCGGACCTCCCCGGAGAGCAGGCTGCGCAGGAACCTCTGCTCGTCGGCGGTGGCCGCGCCGAGCAGGGCGTCCACGATCCGGTGCCGTTCTGCCTGGGCTCCCGGCCCCGCGACCCCGGTGAGCGCGGTGACGGCCGCGTCCACCTCGGGCACGGTGAGGAGGGGCCGGTCCGCCGGGGCCACGTCGCGGGCCAGGGCGCGCCAGCCGATGCCGGGCCGGCCCTGCGGGAGCCGCCCGGCCAGGTACGAGACCACCAGGGCGGCCTCCTCGGCGGGGGCGGCGGCGAACAGCTCCGCGAGGAGGGCGACCTTGCGCGACCGGGCGGGGGTCTCGGCGACCTCCCGGGACACGCGGGCGACCTCGGCCAGCAGCATGCCGCCATCGTCCCGCCCCCGTGCGGCCCGCGCAGGTCGGGCCCGTACCGCGGCTGCGGTACGCCGGGCGGCCCGGCGTACGCCTGGAGGAGGTGCGGGAGTTCCGACTGCGGGTGCTCCGGCCGCCGGGTCCGTCGCCGTAGGGTTCCCGTATGAAGCTCCGACTGCCCCGGCGCCGCCGCGACCGCCTGCTCGCCGGCGCCGCCGCGCTCGCCGTCCTCGCGGGCGCCGGTACCTGGACCGCGACGGCCGCGGGGGACGACCCGCCCGCGGTGCACCGGCAGGACCAGGTCCTGGACATGCCCGGCGCGCGCATCGACACCTCGTACTTCACGGCCGGGGACGCCCGGGGCGCGAAGGCCGGTGAGGGCGCGGGCGGGCCGGCGAAACGGCCCGCGGTGCTCCTCGCCCACGGTTTCGGCGGTTCCAAGGACGACCTGCGCGCGCAGGCGGAGCGGCTGGCGCGCGACGGGTACGCCGTACTGACCTGGTCCGCGCGCGGGTTCGGGCGCTCGGGCGGACAGATCGGCCTGAACGACCCCGAGTTCGAGGTGAAGGACGTCTCCCGGCTGATCGACTGGCTGGCGGCGCGCCCCGAGGTCGCCCTGGACGCCAAGGGCGATCCGCGCGTCGGCGTCGCCGGGGCCTCCTACGGCGGCGCGGTCTCGCTGCTCGCCGCCGGGCACGATCCGCGGGTGGACGCGATCGCCCCGCAGATCACCTACTGGAACCTCGCGGACGCGCTGTTCCCGAACGGGGTCTTCAAGAAGCTGTGGGCCGGGGTGTTCTTCACCACCGGCTCGGCCGGCGGACTGCGGTCCGCGGGCGCGCCCGCCGAGGGGCGGCCCTCCGACGGGCGGCCTGCGGACCCGGGCGCCGCGCCCGGCGGCCCCGCGCCCGGCTGCGGCCGGTTCCAGCCGGCCCTGTGCGCGATGTACGAGCGGGTGGCGGTGGCCGGCCGGCCCGACCCGGAGGCCCGCGCGCTGCTGGAGGCCCGCAGCCCCTCGGCGGTCGGCGGGCGGATCAAGGTGCCCACGCTGATCGTGCAGGGGCAGACCGACTCGCTGTTCCCGCTGGACCAGTCCGACGCGATGGCGCGGGCGATCACCGCGAACGGGGCCCCGGTCGCGGTCGACTGGGCGGCCGGCGGCCACGACGGCGGCATGCGGAACGGCTCCCGCGTGGAGGCGCGGACCGCCGCCTGGTTCGACCGCCACCTCAAGGGCGACACCTCCGCCGCGACCGGCCCGGCCTTCCAGGTCACCCGTACCGGCGGCATCGACACCACCAACGGGGACGTGCAGGTCCGCCAGGCCACCGCCGACGGCTACCCCGGACTGCGGTCCGCGCCGCGCGCGTTCGCCCTGGCCGGCCGGGAGCAGAGCTTCGCCAACCCGGCCGGCGGTGCCCCGCCGGCGCTGTCCGCGCTGCCCGGCATCGGCGGGCAGCTCGCCGCCCTGGGCACCGGGTTCTCCCTCGACTTCCCGGGCCAGCACGCCCGCTTCGACTCGGCGCCGCTGGACGGCGCGCTGCGGATCACCGGGACCCCGACCGTGAAGGTCCACGTGAGGTCGACGGCGGCCGACGGCTCGGCCGTGCTGTTCGGCAAGGTGTACGACGTGGGGCCGGACGGCCTGCAGCAGGTGCTGCCGAGTCAGCTCGTCGCCCCGGTGCGGGTGGAGAACGCCGGCGGCGGCACGGACGTCGACCTGGTCCTCCCCGCCGTCGACCACGGGCTGGAGGCCGGGCACCGGCTCCGGCTGGTGCTGTCCGCCACCGACCTCGGCTACGCCGGCCCGGCGGCCCCGGCGACGTACACCGTCGCCCTGCGGGGCCCGCTGTCGGTACCCGTGGCGGAGGGAGTGCGGACGGCGCCCGCGGCACTGCCCGGCTGGACCTGGGGGCTGCCGGCCGGCGCGGCCGTCCTGGCCGCCGTCCTGCTGACGGTGCGCCGGCGGCGGACGCCCGGCGCGGCCCCGGCGTCGGCGCGGCCGGAACCGGCCCCGGCCGGCGTACCGCTGGAGATCACCGGTCTGACCAAGCGGTACGCGAAGGCCAAGGACCGGTACGCGGTCCGCGACCTGTCGTTCCGTGTGGAGAAGGGCCAGGTCCTCGGCCTGCTCGGGCCCAACGGAGCGGGCAAGACGACCACCCTGCGCATGCTGATGGGGCTGATCACCCCGGACGCCGGGGAGATCCGGGTGTTCGGGCAGGCGGTGCGCCCGGGGTCGCCGGTGCTGTCCCGGGTCGGCGCGTTCGTGGAGGGCGCCGGATTCCTGCCACACCTGTCGGGGCGGGCGAACCTGGAACTGTACTGGCGGGCCACCGGCCGCCCGGCCGGGGACTCGCACATGGCGGAGGCCCTGGAGATCGCCGGGCTGGGCGACGCGCTGGAGCGGGCGGTACGGACGTACTCGCAGGGCATGCGGCAGCGGCTGGCGATCGCCCAGGCGATGCTGGGCCTGCCGGACCTGCTGATCCTCGACGAGCCGACGAACGGTCTGGACCCGCCGCAGATCCGCGAAATGCGGGACGTGATGATCCGCTATGCGGCCGGCGGCCGGACGGTGATCGTCTCCAGCCACCTCCTGTCGGAGGTCGAACAGTCCTGTACGCACCTGGTCGTCATGGACCGGGGGCGGCTGGTGCAGGCGGGCCCGGTGGCCGAGATCACCGGTGGCGGCGACACCCTGCTGGTGACGCTGTCGGAACAGGTTCCGCGGACGACCGTCGAGAAGGTGGCGGCGCTGGAGGGAGTGGGTTCGGTGGTCGGTTCCGAGGACGGGCTCGGCCTGCTGGTGCGGCTCGACGGCGCCGGCGCGGGCGAGCTGATCGCGGAGCTGGTGCGGCTGGAGGTGCCGGTGACCGGGGTGGGCCCGCACCGGAGGCTGGAGGACGCGTTCCTCACCCTGATCGGAGGTGCGGCATGAGCGTGGTGGAGGCGGCACCGGGGTACCGGGCGCGGCACACGCTGCCGCTGCGGGTGGAGGCGCTGCGCCAGTGGCGGCGGCGCCGGACGCTGGTGATGGGCGGGATCCTGGCCGCCCTCCCCTTCGTGCTGATCATCGCGTTCGCGGTGGGCGGCGAACCGGGACGCGGCGGGGACGGCGGTGACCGGATCAGCCTGATCGACACGGCCACCGCCTCGGCGGCGAACTTCACGGTGACCTGTCTCTTCGTCTCGGCGGGCTTCCTGCTCGTCGTACCCGTGGCGTTGTTCTGCGGGGACACGGTGGCCTCGGAGGCGAGCTGGTCCTCGCTGCGCTACCTGCTGGCCTCGCCGGTGCCGCGGGCCCGGCTGCTGTGGAGCAAGCTGGTGGTGGCACTGGGGTTCTCGCTGGCGGCGATCGTGCTGCTGCCTGCGGTGGCGCTGGCCGCGGGGACCGTGGCGTACGGCTGGGGCCCGCTGGAGCTGCCGGCGGGCGGCTCGCTGCCGGCCGGGGACGCGCTGTCCCGGCTGGCGGTCGCGGTGGCGTTCGTCTTCGTGTCGCAGCTGGTGACGGCCGGGCTGGCGTTCTGGTTGTCGACCCGTACGGACGCGCCGCTGGGCGCGGTCGGCGGGGCGGTCGGCCTGACGATCGTCGGGAACGTGCTGGACGCGGTGACCGCGCTGGGCGACTGGCGCGAGTTCCTGCCCGCACACTGGCAGTTCTCCTGGCTGGACGCGCTGCAGCCCCACGTGGAGTGGGCCGGGATGGCGAAGGGCGCGGCGGTGTCGGTGTCGTACGCGATCGTGCTGGTGGCGCTCGCGTTCCGCGGTTTCGCCCGCAAGGACATCGTCTCCTAGCCGGGCCGCGTCCTGGCGTTCGCGGGCCCTGGCCCGGCCGGTGAAACGGGGAATCCCCGGCACCGGGCGTCGGGGCCCACTCCCGGGCAGCGGCCGTTCCCGGCGAACCCCGCACGGGCGCGGCCGACGACCCAGACGGCTCCTGAGCCCTGTGTCGAAAGTGCTCGTGACACGGTGGGCCGTGGGTGTCCCCTCACGAGTTCCCCGTCATCTGCCTGGGGAAAGGGCATCCTGCAGTGTCTGAGGTATGGGGTAGGAGCGCTCCGTGGGAAACAGCCGTTGTGCTTTGGCGGTGTGCCCGGTTTGTATCAGTGCCGAGGCTTTGCGGACTTGGGGGGTGAGGTCGGTGAGACTGACGATCCAGTCGTCGGTGAACGTGCGGATCAGGCGGCGGCCGATGCCGACCTGGATGCTGTAGTGATTCAGTGCCGCTCCGCGCGGCGAGCGTTCCGGGTCCCACTGGACGTGTACGGGTGCCTGGGCGACGGCCGCCGGGTCGGCGGTCGTCAGCACGGCCTGGGACAGGGCCTCCTCCCAGCCCTCCCGGGTCATCCGCACTGCGAGAACACGGTCCTGACCCGGCTTGCGGGCCCAGTTGCTGCGGTGCATCAGCCACATGAACGACGGCTTGATCCACGTCATCCGCTGGAACGAGAACGGTGCGACGAAGCGGCCCGCCCGCAGTGCCGCGTCAGCGATGGCACATGAGTACGCCTGATAGACCACGATCGTGTGAGCGTCGTAGTCGGCACGAATCTGATGCTGGGGCGTCATGCGCCGCACCCTGCCACCTGGTCCGCCGGCGCGGCGAGCCGATTTCGCCCCCCCCTGGAGGCGGTTCGAACGCGCTGCTCAGAGCCACTCGTTGATGACAGCTACGAGGAGCCCGGTGTCTCTTGAGGCGGTTGACACCGCACTCAACCGTTTCGATTCACCGCCAAGGCCCCTGGCGGCCGCGGGCCGGCGCCGGCCGCGCGGAGGAGTGCGGCGGTTTCCGGGTGGGGGCCGAGCAGGGCCCAGTCGAGCGGGGAGAGGCCCGTTCCGCCGTCCTCCCGGAGGGTGGGGTCGGCACCGTGCGCGAGGAGTTCGCGGACGGCGTCGGTGTGGCCCCAGGAAGCGGCCGCGCACAGGGGTGTGCCTTCCGAACCGGTGCCACCGCTCTCCGAGTTCGGCGGGGCGCCGGCCGCCAGCAGCAGGCGGACGGCGTCGGCGGCCCCGTGGACGGAGGCGGCGTAGAGGGGTGTGATGCCGTCCGCGGCCGGCGTCGCCGGGTCGGCGCCGGCCCGGAGCAGGGCCCGGACACGTCCGGCGTCGTCGGTCCAGACGGCGAGGAGCAGGGCCCGGGTGAGCTTCTTCTGCCGCCTGCGGTTCACGTCTTCTCCTCCGCGTGGGGGCCGATCCGGCGGACCGGGGTGCCGGCCAGGAAGGCGGCGACGGCCTCGACCGCCTGGCCGTAGTACGTCGCGTAGTTCGCGCGCGTGACGTAGCCGAGGTGCGGGGTGGCCAGCAGGCGCGGGGCCGTCCGGACGGGGTGGCCGGGCGGGAGGGGTTCCTCGTCGAAGACGTCGAGGCCGGCGCCCGCGATCCGGCCCTCGTGCAGGGCGTCGAGCAGGGCGTCCTGGTCGACGATGGCCGACCGCGAGGTGTTGACCAGGTAGGCGTCGGGCTTCATCAGGGCGAGCTCGGCGGCTCCGACCAGCCCGCGGCTGCGTTCGCCCAGGGCGAGGTGGACGGAGACGAAGTCGCTGCCGGCCAGCAGGTCCTCCTTGGAGGCGGCCAGCCCGACCCCCACCTCCTCGGTGCGCTGCCGGGTGAGGTTCGGGCTCCAGGCCCACACCTCCATGCCGAAGGCGAGGCCGACCTGCGCGACCCGGCTGCCGGTCTTCCCGAGTCCGAGCAGACCGAGCCGCCGGCCGTGCAGGTCGGCTCCGACGGTGCTCTGCCAGGGCCCGCCGGACCGCAGGGCGTCCGCTTCGGCGACGAGCCCTCGGGCGAGGCCGAGCAACAGGGCCCAGGTGAGCTCCACGGGCGGGGTGGACGCGCTGGCGGTGCCGCACACCACCACCCCGTTGCGGTGGGCCGCCTCGTAGTCGATGACGGAGTTCCGCATGCCGCTCGCGACCAGGAGCCGCAGTCGCGGCAGCCGGTCCAGCAGGGCGGCCGGGAAGGGAACCCGCTCGCGCAGGGTGACGAGGATGTCGAACCCGGCCAGGCGCCGGACGAGTTCCTCCTCGTCGGAGAGGTGGTCGGGGAAGGTGACCACCTCCACCCGGTCCGTGACCGGCGACCAGTCGGCGAGCGTGGTGGCCGCTCCCTGGAAGTCGTCGAGGACGGCGCAGCGCAGCGGTCCGCCTTCCCGGCCGGTGCTCACGCGGGGACCCCGATGCCCGGGATCTCCTCGATCGCGGCGAGGAGTTCGGGCTCCAGGGGCCGGTCGGCGACGGCCGCGTTGGCGCGGACCTGCTCGGCCGAGGTGGCGCCCGCGATGACGGAGGCACAGGCGGGCTGGGCGGCGAGCCAGCCGATGGCGAGCTCCAGCACCGTACGGCCGGACTTGTCGGCGATCGAGGCCAGCGCCTCGACGACGTCCAGCCGCTCCTCGGTGACGTAGGAGTCGCGCCCCTCCAGCCGGGAGCCGGCCGGGACCGGGGCGCCGCGCCGGATCTTGCCGGTGAGCAGGCCGTTGGCGAGCGGGAAGAAGGGCAGGACGCCGACTCCGTAGTGCCGGGCGGCCGGGACGAGTTCGCGCTCCACGGAGCGCTCCAGCAGCGACCACTCGTTCTGCGCGGACACGAAGGGCACGGCGCCGGTCTCGCGGGCGACGTGCGCGGCCTCGGCGAGCTGCCAGCCGTTGAGGTTGGAGTGGCCGAGGTAGCGCACCTTGCCCTCGGCGACGAGTTCGCCGAGCGCGGCCAGGGTCTCGGCGATGGGGGTGGCCGGGTCGGGGCTGTGCAGCTGGAGGAGGTCGATGCGGTCGGTGTCCAGGCGGCGCAGGGACTCCTCGACGGCACGCCGGATGTAGGCGCGTCCGCCCTTGGACCCGGCGGCCGGGCCGTAGCCCATGTCGGCGCCGTCGTAACCGAACTTGGTGGCGAGGACGACCTCGTCGCGGCGGCCCTTGAGGGCCCGGCCGAGGTGCTCCTCGGAGGAGCCGCGGGGGCTGCCGTAGATGTCGGCGGTGTCGAGCAGGGTGATGCCGGCCTCCAGCGCGGCATCGACGACGGCGCGGGTGGCGGCGGCGTCCAGCCGGGCACCGAAGTTGTTGCAGCCGAGGCCGACCGCGGATACCAGCAGGCCCGAACTGCCAAGCGGGAGATAGCGCATGGGTACGTTCCGCTCCTCGTGTGTGGGTGATCCACACGCTATCCGCTGGATTCGCGGTGTGTCAGGACGGGCCGGGCGGTCCGTCACCTCGCGGCCGGCCGCAGCCGGGCACCTCAGGTGCCCGCGACGGCGGCGAGGCGGGCGAGGTGTTCCCGGCCGTGGGAGAGACGGCCGGGCAGTTCGGCGGCGTCGGGGTGCCAGCGCTTCTCGTACTCCCAGCAGAGCCAGCCGTCGGCGGGTGTGCCGGCCACGGCCTCGGCGAGCGGCACCACTCCCTCGCCCAGCCCGATCGGGGTCAGTTCGGTCGTCGATGCCACGTCCTTGACCTGCAGGTATCCCAGGTGTCCGGCGAGGGCCTGCCGTGAGGCGTCCGGTTCCTCCCCGGCGAGCCAGGTGTGCATTACGTCCCACAGTGCGCCGACGGCCGGATGGCCGACCCGGTCCAGGATCCGCCCGGTGGCGGCTCCGGTGCGGTGCGAGTCGTGCGTCTCCAGCAGGATGCGTACGCCGTGGCGCTCGGCGAAGGGGGCCGCCGCGGTCAGCCGGCGCACCGCGTGGGCGTCGGCCTCGGGCTCGGGGAGACGGCCGCCGCCGGGGAAGACCCGGACGAAGGGGGCTCCGAGGTCGGCGGCGAGGACGATCAGGGAGAGCAGCTCGGCGACCACGGGATCGTCCTCCCCGGCCGCGGCCACCTTGGCGTGGCCGGCGATGGCGAGCACGGTGACCCCGGCGGCGGCGAAGGCCCGGACCGCGGCGGCCCGGTCGGCGTTGGGGGTGCCGGGGTGCAGCGGTTCCTCGGCGTGGGCACGGAGCTCCACTCCGTCGAAGCCGTGTTCGGCGGCGAGCGCGGCTGCCTCGGCGACGGTGCTGCCGGGGAGGCCGAGCGTGGAGAAGGCGTACTTCATGGCGTCGTGGTCGCTTCCTCGCGGGGGCGGGCGGCCGGTCGGGCGGCGCGGCTCGCACGAAACGGCCGGCCCGGACGGCCGGGCCTCCGGAGGACGTCCGGCCGGCTCGGCGGGGACCGGCACCCGGTGCCGCGCCTCCTCGCGTTCCGCGCCATCGTCTCATCCGCCGGCGCCGGTCCTCGGCGCGCCGGTCCGGTGAGCCGTTCACCGGCGGCTCTTGACCCTCACGTGGCGTCAGGCTGCATAGTCGGGGCCGTGGAAGATCACTGGACCGTGGGACACGTGGCCGAGCTGGCCGGAGTGAGCGTCCGCACGCTGCACCACTATGACGAGGTCGGGCTCGTTCGGCCGTCGGCGCGGACAGCGGCCGGCTACCGGGCCTATGCGGCGGGCGACGTGGAACGGCTGCGGGAGGTGCTGGCCTACCGGCGGTTGGGCTTCGGCCTGCGGGAGATCGCGGAACTGGTCGGCGACCCCTCCGGCGACGCGGTCGCGCACCTGCGCCGGCTGCGCGGCCTGCTGCTGGAGCAGCGTGATCGCACCGACGCCATGGTGGCGGCCATCGACAGGGAACTCGACGCGCGGGCGAAGGGACGGGAAGTGACACCGGAGGAGCAACTGGAGATGCTCGGTGCACGGCTGTACGACACGATCGGCGGCGCGTACACGGCGACACGGCGTACCGAGCCGCGGATCGCCGCGCGGATCTGGGACGCGCTCGGGGACGCGCGGACGGTACTGAACGTCGGTGCCGGTACCGGCTCCTACGAGCCTGCCGATCGCGAGGTGACCGCGGTGGAGCCTTCGGCCGTCATGCGGGGGCAGCGGCCTGCCGGCTCGGCGCCGTGCGTGGCCGCCGCCGCGGAGAGCCTGCCGTTCGAGGACCTGTCCTTCGACGTCGCGATGGCCGTCTCCACCGTTCACCACTGGGCGGACCCGATGGCGGGGCTGCGCGAGATGCGGCGCGTGGCCCGGCGCGTGGTGGTGCTCACGTTCGACACCGATGAGCCCGGCTGGCAGGACCGGTTCTGGCTCACCCGCGACTACTTGCCCGAGTTCGCCGCCGTCCTCGCGGGGTTTCCCCCGCTTGCCGGGATGGCCGACGCGATCGGCGCCCGCGCCGAGCCGGTGCCCGTCCCCTGGGACTGCGCCGACGGTCTGTTCGAGGCGTACTGGCGGCGGCCGGGGGCGTATCTGGAGGAGCAGGTGCGCCGGGCGATGTCGGTATGGACGAGGGTCGGGCCGGAGGCCGAGCAGCGGGCGGTGCGAAGTCTCGCCGACGACCTCGGCTCCGGCCGGTGGGCGGAGCGCAACGGCGACCTCGCCGGCCTCGACGCGGCGGATCTGGGCCTTCGCCTGCTCATGACGTGAACCCGAGCGTGAAGGTGCGGTTCGGGGTGGCGTGGTGGACGGGTCCGGGGAAGCGGCCGGCGGCGCGGGTCACGGCCTCCTCGGGTGGGGGTCCCCCCGGACGGAGTCTGGGGGAGTGTGCCGCGGCCGACGTGGGTGACGATCAGGCGGGCGGCGCCGGCGCCGCGGGCGCAATCGCCCGCCTGTTCGGGGGTGTGGTGGCCGTCGGGGGTGCCGTCGGCCTCGCAGAGCAGCACCTCGCAGCCGGCGGCGAGTTCGGTCAGGGCCGGACAGGGCTCGCAGTCGCCGGAGTAGACCAGTGAGGTGCCCGGCGCATCGACGCGCAGGGCGAAGGCGGGCAGGCCATGGGTCACGGCCCGGCTGGTGAGGCGGAGCTGCCCGATGCGGACCGTGTGGCCGTCGTGGAGCTCGTGCACGGCGAAGGCGGACTCGACGGGGCTGCGGCGCGGGCCGTTGGTGAGGAAGCCGGCGAGCCGGTCGGCGATGCCGGGCGGCCCGAACAGCGGGAGCGGCGCGGCGGGTTCGAGGTCGGCGTACAGCAGGGCGTAGTAGGCCGTGAGCAGGTCGGCGCAGTGGTCGGCGTGCAGGTGGGAGATCCAGACGGCGTCGATCCGGTCGAGCCGGGCGTGCCGCTGGAGGGCGCCGAGGGTCCCGGTGCCGGCGTCGATCCACAGCCGGGTGCCCGCGTGCTCCAGGAGGTAGCCGGAGCAGGGGTTGTCCACGGCCGGGTACGGCGTGGCGCTTCCCAGGACGGTGAGGTGGACGGGTGCGGCGAGCGGCATCGGCGGTCTCCGGGGCGAGGACGGGATCGACGGTCAGGCGGGCAGGCGGTCAGGCGGTCAGGCGGTCAGGCGGTCAGGCGCCGTACGAGGGCCACCAGGGCGGCCCGTTCGGCGTCGGGGCCGGCGTCCACCGTCTCCGGGACGAGCATGCGGGCGAGCTGCGGCAGGGTGAACCAGGCGGAGACCAGGGACAGCACCGTGTGCACGAGCAGGCCGGGGCCGGGACCGCCCGCGGGTGCGTCGGTGCCGCGGGCGCGGGCGACGGCGGCGACCTTCTCGGCGTAGTGGTCGGAGCGCTCGCCCTGGGCGGCCAGCCGGTCCTGGCACATCAGGCCCTCCCACGCCTTGAGCCGCAGGAAGTGCGGGTGGGCGCGGTGGTAGTCGTAGATGCGGCCGGCGTAGTCGCCGAGGTCGGCGGCCTGTTCGTCGGTGAGGGGGACGGCCGCGGCGGCCTTCTCCAGCTCTGCCTCCAGGACGGCGTTGAAGAGCTTCTGCTTGTTGCCGAAGTACTGGTAGATCCGCTCCTTGTTGACACCCGCCCGCTCGGCGACGCGCGCGACCCGGGCGCCTTCCGGCCCGTGCTCGGCGAACTCCGCCACCGCGGCGTCGAGCAGGAGCTGTTTCGTGCGTGCTGTGTCCCAGGCCATGAGCTGCACCCTAGCTCCCGGAGCGGGCTCCGCGCCCACATCTCCAACCGAATGGTTGGACTTTGGATCGTGAGCCTGCAAGACTCCAACCATTCGGTTGGAGATACCCTCCGGCCGTCACCCGCGCACCGAGGATTCCGGGGGGAACCATGAACGCAGCACCGTCCGTCCACCGCCGCGCCTTCATCACCTGGCTGGCCGTCTACCCGACCATCACCCTCGCGCTCCTGCTGCTCGGCCCGCTCACGCAGGACCTGCCGCTCGCGGTCCGCACCCTGATCCTGACCGCAGTGGTGGTCCCGGTCGTGGCCTACTGGCTGATCCCGGCCCTGATGAAGGCCAACGCCTCACTCACACGGCGGGCACGCGAGGGCGGCGGGTCGGCCGCCTGACCGCGCGGACTCCGTCGCCGGAAACCTCAACCGGCTGGGCATCCGAAGCGAGAAGGACAACCGCTGCGGTGGCAGACCCCTGTCAACCGCGGCCAGACCACCCGTCACGGGATCAGATGTCGCCGTGAACCAGGGCGTGCAGGTGCTCGTCGTGCCATCCGTCTTCGTGCAGCAGGGCGCTACGCATCGTGCCTTCGAGGGAGTAACCGGCCTTCGCCGCCACTCGGCACGATGCCGAGTTGGCCACCGCGTGGCACAGCCGGAGCCGGTGCAGCCCAAGGTCGTCAAACGCCCACTGACTGACGCGCTTCACAGCCTCGGCCATGGCGCCCCGCCCGCGTCCTGCCGGCAGGATCCAGTACATGATTTCGGCACTGCCGCCACTGAGGTCGATGTCGCCCCAGCCGATCAGCCCCACCGCCTGACCGCCATCGGGCCCGGCGATCGCCCATATCGCGCTCTGCTCGTTCTCCCATCGCTCGCGCATGCGCTCGATCCGCATGCGCGCTTCCTCCTGCGACGTCAAAACGAGGCGGTTCCACTGACGAATGGCCGGTTCCCGGGCAGCAGCCACCAAGGCGTCGGCGTCTTCGACGCGCCAGGGGCGTAGCTCCAAACCACCGGTCAGAGCGAGCACGGGTTGTTCCATTTCGGCCATGTGGCCTGCGGGAACGACCCGCGGAACGGGTGAGGTGATCATCGCCGCATCGTGCCACAGCCCTGAACCGGACAGGAGCTGCTACATCCGGTTCCTGTCCATCAACCCGGTCAACCTGAGCGGTCACGGCACTCCCTGCTCCTCAACATCCGACAGGCCCCGTGCCGCCACCGCGGACCGGCGCCGCCGGGCCGGGGAAAACCGTTCCGGCCCGGCGGCGCCCACCACGTACCCTCCCGGCATGAGCATGAGGAACTCGACGGTCCGCGCGGTCAACCGGCTGACCGGCCGATGGGCAGAGGCCGCGGTCGCCCCCGACGGCCGGACGGGAACGGTGCTGACCGCGGCCGGGGTGTGGCCGCTGCTGGCCCTGCTGGCGGACGGCGCGGGCGGCCCGGCCAGGAAGGAGCTGGCCGAGGCCCTCGGCATACCCGCGGACCGGGCTGCCGCCGCTTCCCGGGACCTGCTCACCGCACTGGGGCGCGTACCCGGTCTCCAGGCCGCCGTCGGGCTCTGGTCCGACAGCGGCCTTCCGTTGGAGCCTGACTGGGCGGCGCTGCTGCCCGAGGGTGCGCACGGCACCCTGACCGGCGACGCGGCCGTGGACGGCGGGGCACTGGACGGCTGGGCCGCCGAGCGGACGGGCGGCCTCATCGAGCGGATGCCCGTGACACTGACCGAGGACACCCGGCTGGTGCTCGCGTCCGCCCTGGCCCTGCGGCTGCGGTGGATCCGGCCCTTCCGCGACTGGCCGACAGTGATCGACGGCGGTCCGTGGTCCGGCCGGAACGTCGTGGGGCTGTACCGCAGTACCTCGCTGCTGCACCGCGTCCGGGTCGCCGAGGCAGCAGGCGGACCTGTCACCGTACTGGAGGTGGTCGGCGACGGCGGAGTGGACGTCCACCTCGTGCTGGGCGAGCCGGAGGCCGCCGCGGGGCAGGTGCTGACCGGCGGCATCGCCGCCGTGACCCGCGCCCTGCCGTCGGTCGACGGCTTCTCCCTGCCCTGGGGCGCGGCAGGACCGGGTCTGCACGTCCGCCGGGAGGCCGCCTACCGGCCGGAACCCCGGCTCGACATCGGCACGGTGGCCTTCTCCGCGGAGGCCGAGCACGACCTCCTGGACCGCGCCGGACTGTTCGGCTTGGAGACCGCAGCCTCGCGCATCACCTCCGGCCACTTCCCGGGGATCAGCCGCGATCCGCTCCTCATCGGGTCGGGCAGCCAGGCAGCGATGGCCCGCTTCCACGCGAAGGGGTTCGAGGCCGCGGCCGCCACCGCCTTCGGGGCGGTGGCGGCCGGGATTCCGCCACCCCCTCCGTACCGCGTCCGGACCATCGGCCTCCGCTTCGACCGGCCCTTCGGCTTCCTCGCGGTCCAGCGCTCCTCGCGGCTCGTCCTGGCCGCGGGCTGGGTGGCCGACCCCCTCCCCCACACCCCGGAGATGGAGAAGTCCCAGGAGGAGAAGGAACGCGAGGAGGCCGAGGCCTGGGAGAACGAGGACCGGGACGACGAGGACCGGGACGACGAGGGCTGGGGCGACGGGCGCTGAAGGAGGGCCTCGACAGCCGCGCGGGCCCGGTCCGACGCTCAAGGCCGCCTGGCCGGGCTCGCGCGGGGCCGGCACGACAGCCGTGTCCGATCGATCAGGGCGGGGGCGGCGACCAAGCGGGCTGACGCGCTGCCAGGGCCGACGTCTCCGCGAAGGGCGGCACGCGTCCGGTGCCTCCGCTCCCCGACACCGACAGGGACGCGGCCGCCGCCCCGTACGCGACGGCCTCCTCCAGGCGGTCGCCCAGCGCCAGCCGGGCCGTCGCGGTCCCGGTGAAGCAGTCCCCGGCACCGGTGGCATCGACCGGGCGCGGGTTCACCGGGACCGGGAGGAACCGTGCCGGGCCGGCACCGTCGTGCAGCAGCAGCCGGTCGGGGCCCGCCGTGACGGCCACCGCCCGCGCGCCCAGCGCGCGGTACCGCTCGGCGGCCTCGCGCGGGCCGGCGGTGCTCCCGGCGGCGGAGGCGCGGACCCTGACCGATGCCGCCGGGCTGCCCGGCCGAACGCCGAACACCCTGACCGGCCCGGGGGAGCTGGAAGCGGAACTGGAGCGGGTCCGGGCGCGGGGCTTCGCCGTGGACGACGAGGAGAACGAGCCGACCATCCGTTGCGTCGGCGCGGCGGTATCCGGTCCGGCGGGGCGGCCGGTCGGCGGGGTGAGCGTGACCACCGTCACCTTCCTGACCGGCCTTGACGAGCTGGAGTCGTACGCCCCGGCGGTACGGGCGGCGGCTGAGGCCCTGGCTCCGCTGCTCTGAGGCGAGTTCACCCGAATGCAGCCGTGGCCCGTCGCCGCACCGGCCCCTTTTCGCGGAGCCGGTCCGGCCGCACCGGCCGGACCGGGCGCCGGTTTCCGGCCACCGAGTCCCGGATGTCCGGCCCCGGCGGGCCGGTGCGGCCGCACGCATTCGTCCGCTCGCCCTATCGTTCCGATCCGACTATCGGATAAGTGTTATCCAGTCCCCTCTCGCGGGTCTCCCGGGCATTGGGCATCATCGGCCGGCGGCAAGACAGGGAAGTTCCATGAGTACACAGCACACGGCAGGATCCGCGGGGTCGGCGGGGTCGGCGGAGTTCGCGGCACTCGTCGTGGCGGCCCGCGAGGGGGACCCGCGGGCCCAGGACGACCTCGTCAGCGCGCACCTCCCGCTCGTCTACAACATCGTCGGCCGGGCGCTGGGCGGGTCCGTGGACGTCGACGACGTGGTCCAGGACACCATGCTCCGCGCGCTGGACGGCCTGGGCGGGCTCCGCTCCGCGGACAGCTTCCGGTCCTGGCTGGTGGCCATCGCCATGAACCGGGTGCGGGCCCACTGGCAGGACCGGCAGACCGGTCCGTACGGCCTGGAAGCGGCCGGGGAACTCGCCGACCCGGGTGCCGACTTCGTCGACCTCACGATGGTCCGGCTGCAGCTGGCCGGGCAGCGCCAGGAGACGGCCCGCGCCACCCGCTGGCTGGAGCCGGACGACCGTGGGCTGCTGTCGCTGTGGTGGCTGGAGTGCGCGGGCGAGCTGACGCGTGCCGAGGTGGCAGCCGCCCTGGAGCTGACCCCGCAGCACACCGCGGTCCGCGTCCAGCGGATGAAGGCACAGCTGGAGGCGGCCCGGGTGGTGGTCCGGGCGCTCGACGCGGTCCCGCCCTGCGAGGACCTGCGGGCGCTTCTGACGGGCTGGGACGGGCGGCCCTCCGCCCTGTGGCGCAAGCGAATAGCCCGGCACGCCCGCGAGTGCATGCGCTGCTCGGGCCTGTGGGCGGGCCTGGTCCCGGCGGAGGGTCTGCTGGCCGGCCTGGCGCTGGTCCCGGTGTCGGCGGCCCTGCTGGCGGGCGTGCGGTCGGCCCTGGCGGCTTCGACGGCCACGGCTCCGGGCATGGCCCCCACGGCGTGGGGCGGCCCGGCCGGCACCCACGACACGGCCGGTGCGCACGCCACGACCGGTGCGTACGCCACGGCCGGTACGTACGGCACCGCCGGTGCCGCCCAGGACGGGGACGCGGGCACCGCCGCGACCGTGGGACACAGCAGCGATGGATTCCGCGTCGGAGCACGCAAGGCCCGTACCGGTGCCCGCAGGCGGCGGGCCGTGGGCGGGGCCGTGGTGGCGGCCTGTGTGGCCGGCGGAACGTTCTGGTACCTCGGGACCCCGGATGGCGAGGAGGCGGCGGACCGGGTCGTGCAGGGGGCCGCCGCTTCCCCGCTCGTCGCTCCGGCGGCCTCGGACCCCGCCGCATCGCCGTCGTCCCCGGCATCCGCATCCGCTTCGGCTTCCGCTTCCGCCTCCGCTTCCGCTTCCGTGTCGGCCTCGCCCACCGCGAGTGCGTCCAGGAGCGCCTCTCCGGCCAGGACCCCCTCGCCGGCGCGGAGCACGGCCAAGCCCGCCCCCAGCCCGTCCACCGTGAAGCCGAACGGCGGCGCCACGCCGTCCGGCCTCGCGGCGCAGGTGGTGGCGCTGGTCAACAAGGAGCGGGCGGCGGCCGGCTGCGGACCGCTCAAGGAGGACGCCCAACTCCGGAACGCCGCCCAGCGGCACTCCGACGACATGGCGGCCCGGGACTTCTTCGACCACACCAACCCCGACGGCCAGGACCCCGGCGACCGGACCACCCAGTCCGGCTACCGGTGGTCCACCTACGGCGAGAACATCGCACGCGGACAGCAGACCCCGGACTCGGTGATGAACTCCTGGATGAACAGCTCCGGGCACCGGGCCAACATCCTCAACTGCTCGTTCAAGGACATCGGCGTGGGCATCCACAAGGGCTCCGGCGGCCCCTGGTGGACGCAGAACTTCGGCGCCAAGCGGTAGGACGCCCCGTCCGGACGGGGGAAGGCGACCGTCACAGGACCCGGACCCCCGCCGGCCGGCCGGCCGGCGGGGGTCAGAAGGCCCGGGCCAGCACCTCGCCGCCCGAGCGGATGAGCATCCACACGCCCCCTCCTGCGCAGGCGACCGCCAGCACCCACGCGCAGAGCCCGCCGACCAGGGAGGAGCCGATCCGCCCGGTCGTGTGCACCGACGGGTCGTGCGGATCGAAGGTGACGTCGATCCGGTCCTCCCCCCACCCCGCCTCCTCCCAGCTGTGGGTCGAGCCGTCCGCGGTGGTGAACCGGTAGCTCGCACGCCAGTCGCCGTCGCCGTCCCGGCTGTTGTCCCACTTCTCGGCCTCAACGGCGAGACCCCGCTCGCTGAGCGCCCGCCACTTGCGGAGGGATTCCCAGCCGATGATCGGTGCGACCACCGCGGCGACGAGCAGGAAAGGGGAGAAGACCCACAACGCGACCGCCTCGTCGGTGGGCACCGCCGACGGACGGTCCGATTCCGGCAGAGACAGCAGCAGCGCCGGTCCTGTGAGGAAGCCGGCGACCACCAGACCGGCCAGGGCGAGCCGCAGCCACCTCCAGTCGGAGACACGGGGCTCGACCGTCACCCGCCTCGCCCCGGCCGACAGCGGGGGTTTCCGGACGGGCAGCGCGCTGCGCACCTCCTCGGCAAAGGCGCGCGTCGAGTGCGCGTTGCGGCCGGTCACCCTGTACGAGGAGGGCGAGGGCACGGGCTCGGTGCCTTGGGCCGGCCCGGCGAGCACGACCAGCAGCTCCCGCTCCAGGCCGGCCGGGAGGTCCACTCGTTCGATCACGGCCAGGGGTATGCGCCGGGTCTCGCTCCGGGAGCGCAGCACCAGCGCCCCGTCCTCGATGCGTGCCGTGCGCCCGCGCCGGCCCAACAGGACGGCGGGGGAAGGTGCGTTCGACGAGGTCACGAGCGTCACCCTAGGGCACGCCCCTGGGCGCGGACCCGGGCGGTCTCAGCCTGCGGGATCCGTCCGCGACCGGGCCCGGGCCCGGTCGCGGAACCAGGCGACCGTGCCCACCAGCACGGCCACGGCCACCCCGTACAGCGGCAGCCACAGGGTGGTCGTCGCCGCGAGGCACTCGGCGACGGCCTTACGGGCCTGGGACTCCCGCACGAACGCCAGGGCCGCGCCGTCGCCTCCGGCCAGGTCCCCCAGCGACGCCTCCGCCTGGAGGGCCTGGTACCGGCCCAGCAGCGCGCAGTCACGGCGCGTCCCGGGCATCGGGAACAGCCAGGCCCGGCGCTGCAGCAGGGGGGCGAGGGCGATCGCCACGCACAGGCCGACGACCAGCGAATACGCGACCAGGCCGCGCATGTACGAGGAGCCGATGCGCGGCGTCCACTCCGCCCGTGCCTGGAAGGCGAGCATCACCGCGAGGAGCGTCACCCCGACGAACGTCGCGAACCACTGCCACGAGCCCTGGGCGAGCGCGAAGGTCAGCACCGCGGCGAGTCCGATGCCGATGACACCGGGGGCCGGAAGGTCGTCCCCCGCCACGGTGGATGCCGGCTTCGGGGTCACTCGGGGGCTGGGATCGCTCACGGGCCTCTCCTGGACGGGGGGTGGGGGGCGCCTCAGGATCCTCCGCGGGGCGCCACCGCCCCAGGCGCCATGCCGCCGGGTCCGGGCGTCCCGCCCGGATGGCCCGGTCCTTGTCGGCGCTGACGCTGTCGGGTGTCGTGCGAGGCCGGTCGTCCGACAAATTCGCTACCCGGCGGCCGGAACGCCGTGATACACAACCGCCGTGCAAAAAATCTTGGAGTTTCCCGAGGTCCTGCGGCTGATCGAAGACCGCTCGGCCGCGTTCCGCGCTGCGATCGCGTCCGCCCCCGACCTTGACGTCCAGGTCCCGGCCTGCCCGGACTGGACGCTGCGCGAACTGGCGCAGCACCTCGGTGACGGCCGCCGCCGCCAGGCCGCCATCGTCGCGGCGGGCCCGGACGCTGAGCCCCCGGCGAGGACGGACCCGAAGGGCGCCCCGACCGCGCCCCGCGACCGCGAAGCCCTGGACGCCTGGCTCGCCGAGTCGACCGAGCTCATGCTCGACGCGATGCGCGAGGCCGGCCCGGACCGCAGCTGCTGGACCTGGTGGGGCCGCTCGCAGGCCCCGGAGACCAGCGGAGCCGTGGCCCGGCACCAGATCCAGGAGATCGCCGTCCACACCTACGACGCCCAGCTCACCCAGGGTGTGGAACAGCCGCTGCCGACGGAGGTCGCGGTCGAGGGCGTCGACGAGTTCCTGACGACCGTCTCGGCGACGTCCGTTCCCTGGCCGTTCAAGCCGGCGACCATCGACCTGCACACGACCGAGGGCCGCTCCTGGCGCCTGACCCTCAACGCCGACGGCGTCCGCTGCGAGGACCTCGCCGCCGACGCGGAGCCGGGCGACATGGCGATGCGAGGCGCAGCGAGCGAACTGGTCCTCTACTTCTACGAGCGCGTCCCGCTCGACGGCCTGGAGACCACCGGCGACACCGAGCCGATGGAGCAGCTCGCGGACTGGGACCCGAACGCGTAGAACGCGCACTTGGCACTCGCCATCCGGCTCCGCTCATGATCGCGGGGACAGCCCCCAGGGGGATGTCCCCGCGATCGAGCCCGGCGTGATCGGAGGGACACCCCCTAAAGGGTGCTGCAACACCCTTTAGTGGTGGAAGCCGGACTGCCGGTTCTCGACCGGCGGCGGGGGCGCCGCGGCGAGGTGGTCGACGGCCCGCTTCATGTCGTCGACCAGGAGGGCGATCTGGTCGCGGGTCACCCCGTGGCGGATCAGCACCCGCTGGATGACGGTGTCGTCGCGGGCCGGGGGCAGCGGGTACGTGGGGACCTGCCAGCCGCGCATCCGGAGCCGGTCGGAGAGGTCGTACAGGGCGAACGGGCTGTTCGCGGGGTCGGTGAGCGTGTACGAGACCGCGGGAAGCCCGCCGGCGCCGTCGTAGAGAAGGGTGAACGGGCCCATCTCGGCGATCTTCGCGGCGAGGAAACCCGCCGTGTCGGCGCAGGTGTGCTGGACCCGGCGGTACCCGTCCCGGCCCAGCCGCAGGAACAGGTAGTACTGGGCGATGACCTCGCCGCCGGGGCGGGAGAAGTTCAGCGCGAAGGTGGGCATGTTCCCGCCGAGGTAGTCGACCCGGAACACCAGCTCCTCCGGCAGCAGGTCCGCGGTGCGCCAGACGATCCAGCCGACGCCGAGCGGGGCGAGGCCGTACTTGTGGCCGGAGGTGTTGACCGAGGCGACGCGGGGCAGCCGGAAGTCCCACACCACGTCGGGGTGGAGGAACGGCGCGACGAAGCCTCCGCTGGCGGCGTCGACGTGGACGGGGATGTCCCAGCCGTGCTCGGCCTGGATCCGGTCGAGTTCGGCGGCGATCTCGGCGACCGGCTCGTAGTCGCAGGTGTACGTGACGCCGAGGATGGCCACCACGCCGATGGTGTTCTCGTCGACGTACTCGGCGAGCTGGTGGGGGCGCAGTCCGGTGGAACCCGGCTCCACCGGGACCTGGCGGAGTTCCACGTCGAAGTAGCGGGCGAACTTGTCCCAGCAGATCTGCACCGGGCCGCAGACCAGGTTGGGCCGGTCGGTGGGGCGCCCGGCGGCCTGCTGCCGGGCGCGCCAGCGCCACTTGAGGGCGAGTCCGCCGAGCATCGCGGCCTCGCTGGAGCCGGTGGTGGAGCAGCCGGTGGCGCTGGTGCCCGCCGGGGCGTTCCACAGATCGGCCAGGATGTTCACGCAGCGCGCCTCGATCTCGGCGGTCTGCGGGTACTCGTCCTTGTCGATCATGTTCTTGTCGAGGCATTCGTTCATCAGCCGGTGGACCTCGTCGTCCGACCAGGTGGTGCAGAAGGTGGCGAGGTTCTGCGCCGCGTTGCCGTCGAGGAGCAGTTCGTTGCGGAGCAGCTGGTGGACCACCCGCGGGGACGAGGGGCCGTCGGGCATCCGGTACTTCGGCAGCACCTGGTCGCTCAGGGCCGAGGTGAAGACGTCGGCCTCGGGGTCGCTCTTGCGGGGGTCCTTCATCTCATGAAGTGCCATACCGGGACTATATGGGACATTTGATCTCGGAGGGTTCCGGACGACTCGACAGTGTGAGCCCGCTCATCACCACCCCGCCGGAACGGAGAATTTCCGGTCGAGTAAGCTTTCGAAGCAAGATCTTCCCGTCCGGGCCACTGGAGCCGGCGCGGACGGGAAGATCATCAATTGTGTTCAATGCGCAACATATCCGGCGATGTCCGAATCTCGGCCACTCCCTGTGCAGGCGCTGGTACTCCTTGCGGTCATGAACAAGATCACCAGACGTCGTGCGCTGAGCACCTCGGCCGCCACCCTCACGGCCCTCGGACTCGCGACCACGGCCCACGCGGTCACCACCGCGCGCACCGCCCCGTCCCCCTTCCCCGCTCCGGCTCCCGCGCCGGGAACCGTCGACGAGGTGTACCTCGGCCGCCGGATACAGATCACGTCCGCGCCGGCGGACGGCCACGGGGGACACGGCGGGCACGGAGGCCACGGCGGACACCAGTCCCCCGGCTCCCCGTCCGTCCGGATCGACGGGCGCGAACTGCACGTGATGCGCAACGCCGACGGCAGCTGGATCAGCGTCGTCAACCACTACGAGACCTACGCCGACGTCCGCTCGCTGGCCCGGGCCGCGGTCCGTGAGCTCCAGGGCGCCGCCCTCGTCCCGTTCGGCGGTGCGGCATGACCGTCCGCAAGAACCAGGCGACCCTGACCGCCGCCGAGAAGAAGGCCTTCACGGGTGCCCTGCTGGAGCTCAAGCGCACCGGCACGTACGACCGCTTCGTCACCACCCACAACGGCTTCATCATGGGCGACACCGACTCCGGCGACCGGGTCGGCCACCGCTCCCCCTCCTTCCTCCCCTGGCACCGCCGCTTCCTGATCGAGTTCGAGCAGGAGCTCCAGAAGGTGGACGCCTCCGTCGCCCTGCCCTACTGGGACTGGACCGCCGACCGGACCTCCCGCTCCTCGCTGTGGGCCGCCGACTTCCTCGGCGGCACCGGCCGGGCCCGCGACGGCCAGGTCCTGGACGGGCCGTTCGCCTACGCCGGCGGCAAGTGGGAGATATCGGTCCGTGTCGACGGACGGCCCTACCTGCGGCGGGCGCTGGGCACCGGCGTGGCGCAGCTGCCGACCCGGGCCGAGGTGGAGAACGTGCTCGGCATGGCCGAGTACGACCGGGCCCCCTGGAACAGCTCCTCCGACGGGTTCCGCAACCACCTGGAGGGCTGGCGCGGCGCCAACCTGCACAACCGGGTGCACGTCTGGGTCGGCGGGCAGATGGCCACCGGGGTCTCCCCCAACGACCCGGTGTTCTGGATGCACCACGCCTACGTCGACAAGCTCTGGGCCGAATGGCAGGCACTGCACCCGCGGTCCCCGTACCTGCCCGCGGCCGGCACCTCGAACGTGGTCGACCTGAACGACACGATGCGCCCGTGGAACGACGTGACCCCGGCGGACATGCTGGACCACCGGAAGTTCTACACGTTCGACACCGAACCGGCCGCCGCCAGCCAGCGGTAGGTCAGTTCCGGGCGGCCCACCTGGCCGTAGCGGGGTGCGCGGGCCGCCCGGCCCGTGTCGACCAGGTGCTCCAGGTAGCGGCGGGCGGTGATCCGCGAGATGCCCGCGGCCTCCGCCGCCCCCGCCGCGGTCAGCCCCTCCCCGGCGGCCCGCAGCAGGGCGCACACCCGGTCCAGGGTGGGGGCGCTCAGCCCCTTGGGGAGAGCGGCCGGGTGAGGGGCGCGCAGGGCCGCCAGCGCGCGGTCCACGTCCTCCTGCCCGGCCGCCTCGCCGGCCGCGGCGGCCGCGCGGAACTCGGCGTAGCGGAGGAGGCGCTCGCGCAGGGTGGGGAAGGCGAAGGGCTTCAGTACGTACTGCACCACGCCGAGGGAGACGCTCTCCCGGACCACGGCGAGGTCCCGTGCGGAGGTCACCGCGATCACGTCGGCCGGGTGGCCGGAGGCCCGCAGCTTGCGTGCGAAGCGGAGCCCGTGGCCGTCGGGCAGGGTCAGATCCAGCAACAGGAGGTCCACCGGGGTACGGTCCAGCACCCGGGTGGCACCGGCCAGCGAGTGCACGGTGCCCACCACGGTGAAACCGGGCACCCGGCCGACGTAAAGCGCGTGCGCGTCGGCGGCGACCGGATCGTCCTCGACGACCAGCACCCGCACCGCCGGGGCCACCGGATCCCTTCCGCTCATGCCTCGCCTCCCTGGCCGGGCACCGCGGCGCCCGTACGGATCGTCCCGTCAGCGCCGGGCGCACCGACCATACCGGCGGTGCCGTCCGCCGTGCCGGGCGCCGCCTCCGGCGCCCCCGCCGGCGCGGCTGCCCCTCGCAGGGGGATCCGTACGGTGAACTCCGCGCCCCCGCCGGGCGCTTCGGCCACCGACACACTGCCTCCGTGCCGCTCGGCGGCCTGCCGGACCAGGGCCAGGCCCAGTCCGCGCCCCTCCCCCTTGCCCGACCAGCCGCGCCGGAACACGTCCACGCCGGCCGGAAGTCCGGGGCCGTTGTCGGCGACCCGCAGGAGCAGGCCCTCGCCGTCCCGGCGGGCGGTCACCGCGATCCGCCCGCCCAGGGTTCCGGTCAGCGCGTCGACCGCGTTGTCGATGAGGTTGCCGAGCACCGTGACCAGGTCCCGGGCGGGAGGTCCGCCGGGCCCGGCCGGCAGGCTGCGGCTCCCGGGGGTGACCAGCAGCTCCACGCCCCGCTCGTGGGCCTGTGCGGCCTTGCCCAGCAGCAGCGCCGCCAGCACCGGTTCGCCGACGGCGCCCAGCACCTGGTCGGTGAGGGCCTGGGCGAGCTCCAGCTCGGCGGTGGCGAACTCCACCGCCTCCCCGCTCCGGCCGAGTTCGATGAGCGAGACCACCGTGTGCAGCCGGTTGGCCGCCTCGTGCGCCTGGGAGCGCAGCGCGCGGGTGAAGCCCCGCTCGTGGTCCAGTTCTCCGGTGAGCGACTGGAGTTCGGTGTGGTCGCGCAGGGTCACCACGGTGCCGCGCCGGCCGCCGCCGGCCACCGGGGAGCTGTTGACGACCAGGACCCGGTCGGCGGTGAGGTGGACCTCGTCCACGCGTGGCCGGTCGGCGAGCAGGGCTCCGGTCAGCGGGGCCGGCAGGCCGAGGTCCGCGACGCGCGCGCCGACCAGTTCGCCCCGCAGGCCGAGCAGTTCCCGGCCCGCGTCGTTGACCAGAGAGATCCGGCGGTGCCCGTCGACCATCAGCAGTCCTTCGCGGACGGCGTGCAGCGCGGCCTGGTGGTAGTCGTACATGCGGCTCAGGCCCTGGGCGTCCAGCCCGTGGGTGTGGCGGCGCAGCCGGGCGTTGACGACGTAGGTGCCGGCGCCGCCGAGGGCGAGGGCCCCGCCGGCGACCCAGCCGAGCGCGGTGAGCTGCCCGCCTAGCCGGTCGCTGATCGCGCGGACCGTGATGCCGGCGCTGACCAGCCCGGTGATCCGGTCGCCGTCGCGCAGCGGGGTGACCACGCGGATGGAAGGTCCGAGGGTTCCGGTGTAGGTCTCGCTGAAGGTCTCGCCGCGCAGCGCCGGGCCGGTGTTGCCCAGGAAGCGCTCGCCGATCCGGCGCGGGTCGGGGTGGGTCCAGCGCCGCCCGTCCGGCGCCATGATCGTGACGAAGTCCACGCCGGAGTCGGCCCGGACCCGGTCGGCGTAGGGCTGGAGCTCGGCGGAGGGGTCGGGTCCGCGGACCGCGTCCCGCACCGACGGCGAGTCCGCGACGGCCCGGGCAACGGCGCCCGCCTGGCGCTCGGCGGCCTCCTCGGCCTGCCGGCGGGCCCCGGCGTACGCGAAGACGGCACAGCCCGCGACGACCACCGCGACCAGCACCACCTGCATGGCGAACAGCTGGCCGGCCAGGCTGCGCGGACGGGGGATGCGGAACATGGCGCTCAGTGTGCCCCGTGCCGTGAACTCAATGAACGCAACGGTGACCGGGGTCACAGACTGCGACATGGTCTCCCGGAACGCGTCCGCCGGACAGGAGCGGCGCGGGGCACGACCACGCAACACCAGGAGGCACCGTGACCGCCGGACGGGACAGAACCCATTTCCTCTACATCGCGGTGATCGCCGCGGTGGTACTCGGCATCGTGACGGGCTTCGCCGCGCCCGGCGTCGCCGTCGAGCTGAAGCCGCTGGGCACCGGCTTCGTCAACCTGATCAAGATGATGATCTCGCCCGTGATCTTCTGCACGATCGTGCTGGGCGTCGGCTCGGTCCGCAAGGCGGCCAAGGTCGGCGCGGTGGGCGGGCTGGCCCTGGGCTACTTCATGGTGATGTCCACGGTGGCGCTGGCCATCGGCCTGCTGGTGGGCAACCTGCTGGAGCCGGGCAGCGGCCTGCACCTCACGGAGGCGCTGCGCAGCGCGGGAGAGGCCCAGGCGAAGGCGGGCGGCGCCGAGTCGACCACGGACTTCCTGCTCGGGATCATCCCCAAGACGCTGGTGTCGGCCTTCACCGAGGGCGAGGTGCTGCAGACCCTGCTGGTGGCGCTGCTGTGCGGGTTCGCCCTGCAGGCGATGGGCCCGTCGGGCGAGCCGGTGCTGCGCGGCATCGGGCACGTACAGAAGCTGGTCTTCCGGGTCCTGGCGATGATCATGTGGGCGGCCCCGGTGGGTGCGTTCGGTGCGATCGCGGCGGTGGTCGGCTCCACCGGTGTGGACGCGCTGAAGTCCCTCGCGGTGATCATGCTGGGCTTCTACGCCACCTGTGTGGTCTTCGTCTTCCTGGTGCTGGGCACCCTGCTCCGGGTGTGCGCCCGGATGAGCATCTTCGCCCTGCTGCGCTACCTGGGCCGGGAGTTCCTGCTCATCCTCTCCACCTCCTCCTCGGAGTCGGCGCTGCCGCGGCTGATCGCCAAGATGGAGCACCTGGGCGTGTCCAGGCCGGTCACCGGCATCACGGTGCCGACCGGGTACTCCTTCAACCTGGACGGGACGGCGATCTACCTGACGATGGCCTCGCTGTTCATCGCGGAGGCCATGGGCAGCCCGCTGTCGATCGGCGAGCAGGTCTCGCTGCTGGTGTTCATGGTGATCGCCTCGAAGGGCGCGGCGGGCGTCACCGGGGCGGGACTGGCCACGCTGGCGGGCGGTCTGCAGTCGCACCGGCCCGAACTCGTCGACGGGGTCGGCCTGATCGTGGGCATCGACCGGTTCATGAGCGAGGCCCGGGCGCTGACGAACTTCGCGGGCAACGCGGTCGCGACCGTGCTGATCGGGACCTGGACGAAGGAGTTCGACCGGTCCCGGGCGGCCGAAGTCCTCGCCGGACGGCTGCCGTTCGACGAGAAGACGCTGCTGGACGACGGGCACGGGGAGATTCCGGCCGCGGTCCCGGCGCAGACCGCCGAGGACGGCAAGGACCCGGTCCCGGCCTGATCCCGGCCGACCCGGCCTGATCCTGGCCGACCCGGCCCGATCCTGGCCGACCCGGCCCGATCCAGCCCTGCCGCCCCCTCCGGCACCACGCCCCTGCGACTCCTCCGCGGCCGGCCGGCCGACCCGAATCACGGCCCCGCGGAGGCGGGTGCGCCGACCCCACTCCCCCACCCGGGGGCGGCGCACCCACCCTCCCGGCCGGGCAGGGCTCGCCCCCATGGTGCCCCGCCCGGCCGGCCCGGCCACACCGGCCGAACCCGTCAGGAACAGATGGTTTTCGGCCATCCGGCACGTAACGCACGTGCTGGGAAAGGTACTTCCCTCGCGGGGTCTCTCTCTGCAATCTTGCGTCCACCACTCGTTTCGTACGACCCGGTACGTGCCACCAGCACCGCCGGGTCATCGGAGGACGCATTGATACCCCACATATCCAGTCGCCCCCGACGTTCCCTCGCGGCCCTGGCCGCGTTCGGCGCCGCCATGACGTTCGCGGCTCCCGCCGCGTTCGCGGACACGGCGCCCGTCTCCCCGTCCGGCGCGCCCGCCGCTGCCAAACAGCAGAACCGGGCCGCCCTCAACAACGCCTCGCCGAACGCCAGGAGTGCGACCTGGGCCGCCGGCACCCGTGCCTACCTCGTGATCACCGCGCCCGGGGACACCTCGGCCGTCCGGTCCGCGATCGCCTCCAACGGCGGCACGGTCTTCTCCTCGTTCGACGCCATCGGCGTGATCGTGGCCCACTCCACCTCCGGCACCTTCGCGTCCACGATGCGCGGGGTCAGCGGGGTGCAGAAGGTCGGCGCGACCCGGACCTCCGACGTCCCGGCCGACGCCTACAGCCCGGCGCTCCCGGCCAACCCGGCCCAGTCCGCCGCCCCTTCGACCGAGCCGGTTCGCTCGGACATGACCCAGATCAAGGCCGACCAGGCGTGGGCCGTCAACCCCGGCTCCGCCTCGGTCAAGGTCGGCATCCTGGACACCGGTGTGGACGACCAGCACCAGGACCTGGCACCGAACTTCAACGCCGCGGACTCGGTCTCCTGCGCGTACGGCAAGCCGGACACCCGTGCCGGTGCCTGGCGCGACGTGGACCAGCACGGCACCCACGTGGCCGGTACGGTCGCGGCGGCCAAGAACGGCAAGGGCGCCATCGGTGTCGCGCCGGGCGTGAAGATCTCCTCGGTGCGCATCGCCGAGCCCGGCAGCACCCTGTTCTTCGCCGAGAACACCGTCTGCGGCCTGGTGTGGGCCGGTGACCACGGCTTCAAGGTCACCAACAACAGCTACTACACGGACCCGTGGCAGTTCAACTGCCCGAACAACCTCGACCAGGCCGCCATCCTGGAGGGCGTGGGCCGTGCCCAGGCCTACGCCGAGAGCAAGGGTTCGCTCCAGGTCGCCGCGGCCGGCAACGCCAACTACGACCTGGCGAACAAGACCACCGACACCTCGAGCCCCAACGACTCGACGCCGGTGACCCGGAACATCACCAACGACTGCCTCGACATCCCGGCCGAGCTGCCGGGCGTGGTCACGGTCGCGGCGAACGGCACCAACGGCTCGTCCAAGGCGTCGTTCTCCAACTTCGGCCGCGACGTCATCGAGGTCTCGGCTCCCGGCGAGTCGGTCTACAGCACCGTCCCCGGCGGCAAGTACTCCTCGCTGAGCGGCACCTCGATGGCCTCCCCGCACGTCGCGGGCGTGGCCGCGCTGCTGGCCAGCGCCAACCCGGGCTACACCCCGGCGGACATCCGGGCCAAGCTCGGCGAGCAGGCCACCGACCTGGCGTGCCCGTCGGACAGCCGCTGCACCGGCACCACGGCGAAGAACAGCTTCTTCGGCGAGGGCCGCGTGGACGCGCTGAAGGCGGTCGGCACCACCCCGCCGCCCGGCAAGTACTTCGAGAACACGGCCGATGTCGCCATCGCGGACAACACCACCGTCGAGAGCGCCATCACGGTCAGCGGTGTCACCGGCAACGCGCCGGCCACCCTCAAGGTGGGCGTGGACATCAAGCACACCTACATCGGTGACCTGAAGGTGGACCTGGTGGCCCCCGACGGCTCCGTCTACACCCTGCACAACCGCAGCGGCGGCGGCACGGACAACATCGCGCAGACCTACACCGTCAACGCCTCCTCGGAGGTCGCGAACGGCACCTGGAAGCTCCGCGTGAACGACAACGCCAACGCCGACACCGGCAGGATCGACGCCTGGAACCTCACCTTCTAGAGGGTCTGGTCCAGCCAGTCGAACACCACTTCACAGTGCTGTTGCGGGGCCATCGGGGAGCAGTGCAGCTGCGCCCCGGTGGCCCTGGTGAACTTGAAGTACTCCTTCGGGGCCTTCAGCAGGTCGAACAGCTTCTGCGGCTGCCCCGGGTAGAACTGCTCGTCGTCATAGTCGAGGACGAGCGTCGGGGCCTTGATCCTCGGTGCGACCGAGGTGATGTCCAGGCCCATGGCGACCTGGGACGGGGTCCACACGTCCGTGAGGACCTTCCCGGCCCTGGCCTGCCGCAGCGCCTCCGTGGAGAAGATCTCGAACCGCTTCTTCACCGTGAAGGCCAGCTCCGGGGTCAGCTCCGGGACCACGTCCTCGTTCCACACCCGGTTGGTCTCCGCCTTGTCCGGGGTGACGATGTCCCGCAGTTCGGCGTCGAATCCCAGCCACGGGCTGACGCAGCCGGGTTCCGCGACCACGGCAGCGATCCGGTGCTCGAACGCCGCCGCCCGCGGGGCCAGGTTGCCGCCCATGCTCAGACCGGTCAGCGCGATCTTGTCGCCGTCCACGTCCGGGCGGCGTTGCAGCCAGTCGACGATCGGGGCGATCACCTGCTCCCAGCGGGTGGTGAACGGCACTTCGTGGACGAACAGCAGCTCGCCCTGGCCCGGGCCGTCGTAGACGACCGCGTTCCAGCCCCGGTCGAGGGCGGCGGAGACCCCGTAGGTCCACATGTCCACGTTCTGTCCGTCGCTGCCGTTGCCGACGATCACCGTGCGCCGCCGCCGCTCCGGTCCCTCCGGGCGGAAGAACCACACCGGCAGCCGGTGTTCGCCGTACGGGACCTGCGCGCGGACGGCAGCCGGCCGGCACAGGCCGGCGAAGGTGTCCCAGGCGCCGCGGGCGGCCAGGTACAGGTCCTTCTCGTCGGCGGGCCGGCTGGTGCCCAGGACGTAGAACAGCGCCTGGGCGTAGTACTGGGAGGAGCGCAGGGCACGGAACCGCTCGGTCTCCGGGGCGGGTTCCGCGCTGCTCCGGCCGGGAGAGGCAGAGGGAGAGGGAGAGGGCGGTGCCTCCCCGAGCCGCTTGCCCCATTCCCTGAAGGTGTCGGTGTAGCTCTGCTCCGACAGGCCCGCGGCGTTGATCGCGTTGACGGCGGTGAGGACCTCGCCGACCTCCGAGGCACGCATTCCGGCGGCGCCCAGGGCGAGGAGGCCGGCGAAGTTGAAGCCGGGTTCGGCGAAGAGCTTCATGGCTCCGGGTGTTCCTTCCTCGCCGGCCCGGGCCGGTCGTGCCCCGCCCGGGCCGAGGGCCACGGCCTGGGGAATTCCGAGGGCGAGCGCACCGGCGCCCGCGGCGAGGCCGGCGAGCGTGGTGCGGCGGCTGACGGCGGAGGACGACGGGTCCGGCGCGGGCACGTTGCTCATGCTGCGGAACCGTAGGCGGCACGACGGCCCGGCAGTGGCTGCGACACCGGCCGCTGACCCGTTCGGCTCACGGCACGGCGTCGAGGACACGGCAGCGCACCGGCGGCGGGAACGCGGTCGGCAGGAGGGCGGTCGGCGGGAGAGCGGTCAGCGCGTGCGCAGGACGCAGTCTCCGCACAGGCCCCCGCCCGGGGCACGGTAGTAGAGGCAGCAGCTGCGGCGTACGAAGGCCGCGCCGAGACCCTCCTCGTAGACGAACCGGCCGGTTCCGGCGAGCGGCCCGGCCTCATCCAGCAGGGCGGCGACCACGGGCGCGGCCACGGGTCCCGCGCCCGGCACCCGGCCGGCCAGTTCGCGCAGCGCCCCGACCAGCCCCGAGGCGGAGTTCCCGCGCAGGGTGTGCGGCGAGACGCCGTACCGGCGGCGGACCGTTTCCTGGAGGCCTGCCAGGTGCGCGAGCACGGTCTCGCCGAGAGCCGCGCCGGGCCGGGCACCGGGCTCGGGCAGCCACAGCTCCACGGACTGCCCGGCGGGCAGCCGCCACCACACCCGGTCCGGTGCCAGGTCGGGCACCCGGCCGGTCAGGACGTACGCGCCCAGTCCGATCGACCACAGGCGGGCGGCCAGCCCGAACTGCAGCGTGGACGCAGCGACCCGGTGGTCTGCCCCGCCCATCCGCCGCCCGACCTCGGCGACGTACGCCTCCAGCGCGGGTCCCCCGGCGTACAGCCCGGCCAGCGGTGCGAAGCCGCCGCCGGCCGGCTCCTCCCCGGATCGCACGGCGAAGAACCCTCCGACGTCCGCGAGCCGGTCCAGGGCCTGGTGCATGTCCGCCGGAATGGTCATGGAGGCATGATGTCAGGCGGTGGAGTTCCGGCGGATGGCGGCCAGGGTGCCGGTCACGCCCGAGACCATGCCGGCGCGTGCCCGTTCGGCCTCCGGCTCGTCGAGCTCGTACCCGAACTCACCGGTGAAGGTGAGGGTGAGGGCGCCGGAGTCGTCCTCACCGATGACGTTGAGGATGGTCCAGGCGGCCCCGGGGCCGGTACGGCGGAAGGCGACCCGGCGGCCGGTGTCGAACTCGACCTCCTCGCGGAAGCGTTCGCCCTGGGCGACGACCTCGCGCAGCAGGCCCTGCGGCGTCTCAGCGAGGACGGTGCACTCGGTGATGACGGCGAGGTACGGGCGCGGGTCGCGGGCCTTGGCGACCAGGCCGGCCCAGACCTGGTCCCGGGTGAGCCGCGGCTGCCCGGGATCGGCCGGGTCGTTGACGGTCAGGGTGTGCGAGATGCGTGTGACGGCGGCGGTGCCGTTCCCCTCGTTGTCGCTCATACCGCTGCCAACCGGCCCGGGCCCCGGGCGTATTCCACGGCGGGAGGGGCGACCGGGCCGCGGCCACTCCTACGCCGGCTCGTCCGGGAGGTCGGGGCCCAGCACGTCGAGGTAGTGCGGGTTGGTCATGATGCCGAGGACGTTGCCGAAGGGATCGGTCACGGCGGCGGTGACGAAGCCGGAGCCGCGGTCGACCACCGGCTGGTACTCGGTGGCTCCCAGGTCCAGCAGCCGCCGGCGCGCGGCCTCCAGATCGTCGACGTGCCAGTAGAGGACGGCGCCGCCCGGGCCCGGGGCCGCTTCCCGGGGCGAGGCGAACCCCGCGTCGGTGATGCCGAGTTCCTGCTGGTGGTCGCCGATCCGGAACTCGGTGTACCCGGGCCGCTCGGAACAGGGCGGGAACCCGAGCAGTTCGGTGTACCAGCGGGTGGCGGCCGCCAGGTCCTCCGCCCGGAAACCGATCGTCGCGACTCCGCGCAGCATCCGCGGCCTCCTCGTGGTCGTGGGTTCCCGGTGGCCGTGGTTGCCCGTGGTCGCGGGTTCCCGGTCTTCCGCCCGGATCCCTCGATCATCCCGGCAGCACGGCGGGCTCGCCCGGCGTGGCGGCCGATCGGCGGGACGCCCACCGGACCGCCGGCCCCATGGCGTACGAGGCGGCCGTGAACACCCCGCCCAGCAGCAGCCACCCCGGGACGCCCCAGAGCAGCAGCAGGGAGGTCAGCAGCAGCGGACCCAGGGTGCGGGCGACCGGCACCCCGGTGCCGAAGAAACCCTGGTACTGCCCGATCCGGTCGGCCGGCGCCAGCGCGAAGCCGATCTGCCAGGCGCCCGCCGACTGGCGCATCTCCCCCGCCACCTGGAGGACCGCGCCCAGCACCAGCAGCGCCCCGGCGGCCCACCGGGAGCCGGGCAGTGCCGACAGGGCGAACACCGCACAGCACGCCGCCATGATCCGCCCGGAGGAGCGCACGGCCCCGTCCGCGCTCCCCAGGTCCGTCACCGGCCGGGCCATCCGGACCTGGAAGAGCATGACCGCGCCGGTGTTGAGCACGAACAGCGCCGACACCAGCCAGCCGGGGGCGTGCGTACGCTCCGTGATCCACAGCGGCAGGGCCAGGCTGAGCAGCGGCATCCGGAGCAGCAGCACCGCGTTGAGGAAGGTCACCAGCGCGTACGGCCGGTCGCGCAGCACGGCGAGCCGGGGCTCCCCCGCGGCCGGCGCGGGCACCGGGGCGACCGCCGGAAGGCGCAGCACCACCCCGGCGCAGGCCAGGAAGCCCAGCACGTCCATGGCGAACACCAGCCGGTAGGCGGTCGCGGTGTCGGCGGCGATGGCCAGTCCGCCGGCCGCCGCTCCGAGCGCCAGCCCCGCGTTGAGCACGGCCTGCAGGTACGCCAGCACCCCGGTGCGTTCCTCCGGCCCCACCAGCCCGGCGAGCAGGGCCTGCCGGGCCGCCGAGAGCCCGCACTGGGCGGTCGCGTAGCCGCAGGCGGCCAGCAGGAAGGGCCAGAAGGAGTCGATCACCAGGAAGCCGGCGACCGTCGCGGCGGTGGCGAGGGCGAGCAGCACGGCGGTGCCGCGCGGGCCGCGGCGGTCGGCGAGCGCCCCCAGGGGGACGCCCGCCACCGAGCCGACCGCCCAGGCGACCGTCAGCCCCAGGCCGATCTCGGCGGGCGAGAGTCCGACCACCCGGGTGAAATACAGCACCGAACACACGTAGTACGCACCGTCACCGACGGAATTGGCCAGCTGTGCGGCGGCCAGGCGGCGCGGTGCTCCGGGCGGGGGCAGGAGTCGTGTTGTCGTCACGCCCCCATCCCATCAGCGGAGTGGCCCGATCAGGAGGTCCATTCCGTTGCCTCCGACCTGGGCCATTTCGCCGTCTCAGGGCATGCTCAGAGATCCGCCAGGAACTCCAGCAGCGCCCGGTTGAACGCCTCGGGCTGCTCCACCCCGGGCAGGTGGCCGGCGTTCTCGACCACCGCCAGGCGGGAGCCGGGGACCAGGGCGTGCAGCCGTTCCGCTTCCGCGACCGGCGTGTACACGTCGTCGGCGCCGACCACCACCAGGCAGGGCACCCGGCAGGCGGCCAGGACCGGCCGGTAGTCGGGGCGCTCGGCGCGTCCGCGCAGGGCGGCGGCGGCCCCCTGCGGGTCGGTGCCGCGCATCATGCCGTCCACCAGGGCGGCCGCCTCCGGCTTCGCCGTGACGTTGTACGGCGCGAGCATCTTGTCGAGCACCTCGTCGGCGTACGGGCCCATGCCCTCGGCGACCAGCCGTTCGGCCGTCTCGCGCCGGAACTTCCGGCCGTCCTCGGTCTCCGGGACGGGCGAGGTGTCGGAGAGCACCAGGGCGCGCACCCGGGCCGGGTGGCTCCGCAGCATCTCCATGGCGATCTGCCCGCCCATCGACACGCCGCAGACCACGGCGCACCCGGTGTCGAGGTGGTCGAGCACGGCGATCAGGTCGTCCGCGAACACCTCGAACGGGGTGACCCCGGGAACTACCCCGCTCCGTCCATATCCTCGCAGGTCAGGGGCGATCACCCGGTATCCGGCGGCCGCCAGTGCGGCCGTCTGGGCGCCCCACAGGGTGCGATCGAAGGGGTGTCCGTGAACCATCAGTACGGGTGGCCCGGCCTCCGGACCGTGCTCCTCGAAAAAGAGTGTTGTGCCGTTCGCAGCAAGGGGGTTCATGGGATCAAGGTAAACGGATACATTGAGCCACTCGCGCGTTCACCTGACCGCCGATTCCCTTTCATCCCCGTTTTCCTCGGGGAGGGCTGTCAGCAGCGCAAGATGTTCCACCACCCATCATTCGAAGGACCGAAGGCTCCGTGCCCGTACCCGTACTCCTCGCCGGCCGCACCACGCGGCTCGAGCCCCTCGCCCCCCACCACGCTGAGGCCCTGGCCCTCGCCGGGGCCGAGGATCGTACGACTTACGCCTTCACTCCGGTACCCCACGGTCTGGAGGCGGCTCATTCGTACATCAATCGTGCCCTCTCCGATCAGGCCGCGGGCCGATCGCTTCCGTTCGCCGTCGTCAGAGCCGCTGACGGCGTGGTGGTCGGATCGACCCGCTTCCTGGAACTCGACTACTGGCAGGGCCCCCTGGTGTGGCCCGCCGTGCCCGGAGTCCCTTACGGCGATCCCATGACGGCGGTGCCGGACGCCGCCGAGATCGGGAACACCTGGCTGGCGCCGGGCGCCCAGGGCACGGGGATCAATACCGAGGCGAAGCTGCTCATGCTCCGCCATGCCTTCGAAACCTGGGGCGTCCGCCGGATCTCGCTGCGCGCGGACGCCCGTAACACCCGGTCCCGGGCCGCGATGGAACGGCTCGGCTTCACCTCCGAAGGGGTCCGCCGGGCCCATTCGCGGGGGCTGGACGGTGTCGTGCGCAGTACGGCCTTCTACTCGATCCTCGACGAGGAGTGGCCGGCCGTACGGTCGATCATCGAGCTGCGGCTCGCCGCCCGGGCCCCGGCCCGCCGGCGCCGCCGCAAGACGCTGGTTCCGGCGTAACGGTCCTGCAGGCGGCCGCCCGGCCGTCTCCGGACCCCGCCGCGGTCTCCGCCCCGGCCTTCCTCCGCCTCATCGCGGACCCAGGAAGGCCGGGGCGAGCGCGGAGGACATCAGCCGGCGCGGGGCACCGCTCCCGTCGGCGGGGACGGTGTACAGGTCCGCGCCGAAGTCACCCGGCAGGGCGTAGGCCACGGTGTGCGCGTCCGTCCACACCACCTGGTCGTCCACGCTCCGGGTCTCGGCGAGCGGGGTCTCCCGGCCGGAGGCCAGGTCCAGCGCGTGCAGCCGCCAGGGCGCCTCGGCGGGCAGGCCGGGCACGCGCTTCTTGAAGACCAGGCGGGTTCCGTCGGGCGAGAGGGAAGGGCATTCCACGTTCTCGCGGAGCGTGGTCACGGTTCCGGCCGCCAGGTCGCCGCGGACCAGGTGGGTGCGCCCGCCGGTGGCCAGGGTCGCGTAGAAGCCCCGCTCGTCGGGGGTGAAGGTGACCCCCCAGAAGTTCACGTCGGCGGCCCGGTACTCCCGGCCGTCCCTGAGGACGGTGAATTCCTCCAGGGAGGCCACGAGCCGTCCGGTGCGCAGGTCCAGCACCGAGGTGCGGGTCGAGAAGTCCGTGCCGGCGTAGGAGTCCCCGCCGACGAAGACCGTCCAGGCGGCCAGGTGCCCGCCCGGCGACACCCGGGCGCGGGTCGGCAGGCCGGCCAGCCGGTGGGCCGAGACCTCCTTCAGCGAGGCGTCGAGCACCGCGGCCCGGCCGCCGGACTGCAGGCAGACCCCGGTGCCGGCGGCCGCGTGGAAGCGCAGGCAGGAGACCCCGGAGGCGGTGCGCGGGCCGTCCGGCCGGTCCGCCGGAACGGTGGTGAGCTCGTCCCGGTGAGGTCCCCAGGCCATGTTCCGGAAGGCGATGCGTCGCTCCCCGCCCGCGGTGAGCGAGACCGGGCCGCTGCCGACGCTCGGGCCGCCCTCCTGCACGCGGTCCTTCTCCGCGGCCCGGTCCGCCGCACGCAGCACCGCGGTCCCGGCCAGTACGGCGAGCAGCGAGACGGCGGCGAACAGGACGAGCAACCGGCTGCGAGTCGTCATGGCGGGCAAGGTAAGCCCTGCCGCGGATCAAGAGAAGGAAAAGTGCGGAACCCGGGCGGCCCTGTCCGCATCCTCCCTCCGGAAGGGCACCACGGGCCACACCGGCACCAGAGCCCCCATGAACACCAGGGCCCCACCTGCACCAGGGCCGCCCCCGCACCAGAGCCACCCGGCACCAGGAGAGAACACCGCACATGTCGTACCCGCCGCACTCGCCCGAGCAGCACCAGCCGCCGCGCCGCAAGAACCGAGTCCGCCGTGGGGTGATCGCGGGTGCGTCGGTCGCCGCGCTGGGCCTGGGCGCCGCCGCCACGATGGCGTACTACGAGATCCCGCCGTTCACGGACAAGGGTGACCCGGTGTCCTTCGGGCAGACCAGGGATGGCGGGGCCAAGCAGCAGCCGGCGGACTCCAAGGTGCTGATGCCGACCGGCCCGGCGGCCTCCTTCAAGAACACGATGACCCTCCCGGACGGCACGCACGTGGCCGTCACCGAGCTGGACGGCAAGAAGTCCGGCTTCAAGGGCAAGGTGTGGGTGTGGGCGCCCAAGGAGTACGGCGACCCCAAGTTCGCGAACAGCGGCTTCCCGGTGCTGATCGCCCTGCCGGGCGGCGCCGGATACCCGAAGAACTACTGGATGGGCACCGACCTGGGCCTGCAGAAGAGCATCAGCCAGTGGTACGCGGAAGGCAAGGGCAAGCCCTTCCTGCTGGCCATGCCGGTGCTGAACCCGGGCCCGGACGACAAGGGCGTCTACTGGGACGGCTCCGACATACCCGGCCAGCCGAGGATGGGCACCTGGCTGACCGAGGACGTCCCGGACCTGATGAAGGCGAATTTCCGGACGGTCAAGTCGCGCGACGGCTGGGCGTTCATGGGCTCGTCCACGGGCGGGTTCGCGGGCCTCAAGGCGGTGCTGAAGCATCCCGACAAGTTCAAGGCGGTCATCGCCTCCGGTCCGGACATCGTCCCCGACTCCCCGCTGTGGAAGGGCCACGACAAGGAGAAGGCCGAGAACAACCCGGAGGTGCTGGCGCAGCGGCTGATCCAGCACAAGGGCCCGGACGTCTACCTCGCCTTCCAGGTCGGCACCGACGAGAGCAACAAGAAGACCCTGCCGGAGGTGAAGAAGTTCGTCGCCACCTACGGCAAGGGGCCCATCCACACCGACCTGAACATCATCCAGGGCGGCCGGCACAACGCGAAGACCTACGTCCCGGCGATGGGGCAGCAGGCGATCGAGTTCATCAGCAAGGTCATGGAAGGACCCGTGCCGGCGTCGTAGCCTCCCCGTCGCCCTCGAAGACCTCCTCGGGCTCGCCGAAACGCTTCGGCGGGCCCGAGCCGTCCCAGGCCGGCCAGCCGGGGCTGCCGGTGGCCGCGAAGGACACCCAGGCGGAGTGCATCTCGTCGGCGAGGGCCTGCGGGGTGGCCCGGCCCGCCAGCCAGGAGGACTCCGGCACGCCCAGGGTGTCGAACACGAAGCCGAGCTCCAGGGCGTGGCAGGCACCCATGCCGGGCAGTCCCGACAGCCAGGCGAACTCGTAGACGTGGGCCGGGGTGCCGGCCGACCGGGTGTCGGCGAGCCTGCGCAGCGGGTCGCGCAGCAGCCGGTCGGTGAGCAGCTGGCCGAAGACGTCCCCGGGACCCGCGCCGGGGCGGGCGGTGCGCAGCGCCCGTACGGCGGTCCGGTCCTTCCCCGACATGGCCCGGCCCAGCACCACGGTGAGCGGCCCGAGCCGGTCCAGCAGCCGCAGTGTCCCGGTCGGCGCGAGCCAGAGCCGGTACTCCTCGGTGGTCCAGCCCAGCAGCAGGGGTACGCCGGAGGAGGCGCCGCCCCCGGCCAGCGCGTCGAGCGGGTGCTCGGGGATCGTGTCCGGGTCGGTCACCAGGCCGAAGGCCGGGCCGCCGAGCAGCGCGTTGGACCGCTTGAGCTCGGCGCCCTGCGCAGCCAGCAGCGCGGCGCGGTCCACGGCGGCGAACGCGGCGGCGGTGGCGGGCACCTTCAGCCGGGCGGCCATCCGGCGGACCATGGTCCGCACCCGGTCCCGGGGCAGCACCTCCGGGGCGCCGCTCTGCAGCACCGCCCGGGAGAACAGTCCGGCGGCGCGCGGCGCGGCCAGCAGCGAGCCGATGCTGATGGCCCCGGCCGACTCACCGAAGACGGTGACCCGGGCCGGGTCGCCGCCGAAGGCCGCGATGTTGTCCCGGACCCATTCCAGGGCGGCGATCTGGTCCAGCAGTCCGCGGTTGGGCGGGGCGTCGGGGAACAGTCCGTAGCCGAGGACCCCGAGCCGGTAGTTGACCGAGACCAGCACCACGCCGTCGCGGGCGAAGGCCGCGCCGTCGTACACGGGGCAGGCCGCCGAGCCGCGGGTGAGGGCCCCGCCGTGGATCCACACCATGACGGGGAGGCGGGCCGAGGGTGCCGGGTCGGGGGTCCACACGTTGAGGTTGAGACAGTCGTCGCCGGGCACGTCCGGGTCGGGCAGCAGGCCGGCGAACGGCTCGGGGTAGGGCACCTTCGGTGCGGTCGGCCCGTAGGCGGTGGCCTCGCGTACGCCGTCCCAGGGCGCCGGGGGCACGGGGGCGGCGAGGCCGAGCGGGCCGACGGGCGGGGCGGCGTAGGGGATGCCGCGGAAGACGGCGACCGGCCGCCCGGACCTGGCCTCGGCCTCGATGCGGCCTGCGACGGTGCCGTAGCGGGTCTGTACCTGTACGGCCCGGCCGGTACCGGAGGAAGGCCGGCCGTTCCCGGTCCCGAAAGAACGGGAACCGCTGCCGTTCCCGCTGCCGTTCCCGTTGGCGTTCGCGCTGCCGCTGCGGTGCCCGTTCTCGCGCCCGAGTGCCATCGTGTCCTCCCGCCTGCCCCGCCGGTCGGTCACGGGGAGGTCCATCCTCTCCTACGGCGGCGACTTCACCGGGTAGGTGGACGGACCGTGACCACTTGGCGCCGCCCGCGTTGTACGCCATGTCCAATGCCGCAGTGCTGCGGCGCCCCACATGTGTCGAGGAGATTTTGATGTCGCGTATCGCGAAGGCAGCCGCTCTCACCGCCGTCACCGGCTCCGTGCTGGCCGCCGGTGCCGGTATGGCCGTCGCCGATGCAGGAGCGCACGGTGTGGCCGCCGAGTCCCCCGGTGTCCTGTCGGGCAACCTGGTCCAGGTTCCGGTGCACGTCCCGGTCAACCTGTGCGGCAACACCGTGAACGTGATCGCGCTGCTGAACCCGGCCTTCGGCAACACCTGCGTGAACGCGTCGGGCGGCGGCGACAGCCACACGGCCGGCTACGGCCACTGAGCGACGCTCTCCGGCAGGGCCCCCGCCATCGGCGGGGGCCCTGCCGTGCGTGCTGGTCCGCCTACGGCCCGTGTGCGGCCCGTGCCTGCTCAGTGAGCCGCCGTGCGGTACCAGCGTGCTGCGGCGTCGAGCAGCGCGTGGTCGGCGTGGTGGCGGGCGACCAGGTGGAGGCCGACGGGCTCGCCGTTCGGGGTCCGGCCGGCCGGCAGGGTGAGTGCCGGATGGCCGGAGAGGTTGAACGCCCAGGTGAGCGCCACGCTCATGCGCGTTCCGGGGCCCTCGTGGCCGTGCGGGGGGTGCGGCGTGGTGGGGGTGGCGATGAGATCGGCCTCCTCGAAGACCTCGTGCAGGGCCCGTGTGTTGGTCTCGATCAGATCCTCGGTTTCGCGGTCGGGAGTACCGGCGCGCAGAGCGGTCCACGCCGGAGCCGGGTCACGCAGCTCCACCGGCCGCTCGACGAGGCCGCACAGCCCGGCGCGCGCGATCCGGTGCAGGGAACGCCGGGCGGTCCCGGCGACCTCCGGGTCGGTGGCCGCGTACCCGAGCGTGGGCGTCCAGGCCACCCTCGGCGTTCCGGTCCCGGCGGAAGCGGTCCAGGCGGGAGCGGAGCCGGCGGGCGCGACGGCACGAAGGTAGGCCGCGGCATCGGCCGGCGTGCGGGTGAGCACGCCCGGGCTGTTGAGCCCTGCCCGGTCCCGGGCGGGCAGCAGGCCGTTGGTGGGCTTGAAGCCGATGATGCCGCACCAGGCGGCGGGGATGCGCACCGATCCGGCTCCGTCGGATCCGGTGGCGAGCGGGACGAGCCCCGCGGCGACCGCGGCCGCGGACCCGGCCGATGATCCGCCCGGGGACCAGGCGGGATGGAGAGGATTGAGGGTCGGGCCGCGGTCGGTGGAGCCGTACGTCTGCCAGCCGGTGCCGGCCCGCGGCACGGCGGTCGCTCCGATCGGCACGCATCCGGCGGCGACCAGGCGCTGGTTCTGTACGGATCGGGCGCCTTCGCTCGCCTTGACGGCGATCGGTACCCCGGCCAGGGGCAGGACCGCCCCGCGGGCCACCGCGGCGTCGACCTCGACGGCCAGGGCCCGGGCCGAGTCCGCCCAGAGGGCGGTGAAGGCGCGCAGGGCGCCGTCCCGCCGGCCGGCCACGGCCAGCGCGGTGTCGACGACCTCGCCGGCGGTGACCTGGCCCTGGTTGACCAGGTCGGCCACTTCGGCGGCGGACAGCGACGTGTACAGGTGATCGTCGAGCATGCGGACCCTCCCGGGGACGGGGCCATCAGCACGTGCCCCGTCCGTTCAGGCCAGTTGATCACTTTCGAACGAGGTGGCGAAGCCGGTCTGTCGCGCCGCCACCGGCCCGTCCCGCCGTTGCAGAGGGCAGCGCATGCACAGCAGGCGAACCCTCACACACGGAGTTCGCCGGCGCTCGGCGGCTTCACCATCGACGCGAACGACCTCGGAAAGGAACGCCGTCTAGCTCTCGTAGCGGTAGATGCCCTGGTGGCCGAGCATGTCGCGGGGCGGGATGTTCCACGGCGGCATGGGCTCGTCCAGGGAGATCACCCGGCCGCGCTGGAGGTCGCCGAGCCGCAGCGGGCGGTCCGGCAGGTAGCCGGAGCGGGGGTGCCTGCGCTGCCAGCGGTCCCAGAGCAGGTCCACGAAGGAGTGGTGCAGCCAGAACACCGGGTCATTGGGCGCGGCCCCGCCGGTCATGTGCCCGCCGATCCACTGGTGGACCTTGTTGTGGTTGCGCCACCGCTCGCTGCGGGGCGCCGCCCAGCCCTCCAGTTTGTTGCGGAACCCGCCGTCGCGGGCGGTGGAGTTCCAGGGGTCGGTGTCGTAGACCGGGTCGTCGATGGCCCACTGGAGTTCCTCGGCGGTGGGCAGGGTGATCGGGTTGTTCGGCCGGCCGAGGTTGCGGGTGAGGAAGCGGCCCTCGGTGACGCCCACGGTGATGTTCCAGTTGCCGTTGTCGTGGGCGAACGGGCCGGTCATCACCTTCCGGTCGGACTCCCGTCCGGTGCCGCCCATGAAGTCGTCGGACCACAGGCCGCCGACCGGGCTGCGGTCGGCGGTCCAGTCCCAGTAGGGGATGGCGATGCCGGGGTCGAGCTCGCGCAGCTTGGCCTCGAAGTCGAGCAGGTACCGGCGGTGCCAGGGGAAGAACGACGGGGACATGTGGCCGACTCTGAGCTTGCTGTCCCGGTCCGGCACGAAATAGCGGTCGTGGGTCCGGACGAAGGCGTCGTACGTACCGTTGCGCTTGAGCTCCAGGAGGGCCGCCACGAACCGCTTCTTCTGCGCGGAGGTGAGGTTCTTCTGGTTCTGCCGGGTGTACAAGCGGGTTCCTCCGGTCAGGCGTGGTGCAGGGCGGGCACGGGGGCGAGCCGGCCGGTGCCGAGCTCGTCGACGGCGGCCCGGGCGAGTTCCAGGGGCGTGGCGAAGGACTCGAAGTGGTTGACCGCGCTGAGGTAGCTGCCGTCCGCGCGGCGCATCACGTGCAGGGTGCGCCCGTCGATCCGGACGCCGGTGTGGTCCACCGCGATGTGCCGGCCCCGGTAGGACTCCTCCACGACCGGGACGACGCCCTCGGCCGGGGCGGTGACGGGACGGGGACGGCGGGCCCGGAGCAGCGGGGAGAGGGCGGCGCCCGTGCCGGCGAGGACGGTCGCGGTGAACGCGGTGCGCAGGAACGCGCGACGGGTGAACAGGCTGGCTCTCATACCGGGTTAACGCGGTGCGGCGGGCGAGGTCACCCGCGCCGGGTCAGCTCGGGTGCTTCCAGAAGAGGGTGGTGGGGCGGAGGTTGCCGGCGGGGTCGGTGGCGTAGTCGGGGATGGTGCCCGCTTCGGTCCAGCCGGCGTTGCGGTAGACCTGTTCGGCGCCGCTGCCGGTCTCGGTGTCGAGGAAGAGCAGGACGACGCCGGCCCGGGCGGCGGCCGCCTCGGCCTCGGCGAGCAGGGCCCGACCGGTGCCGCGGCCGCGGGCCTCGGGGTGGACCATCAGTTTGCGCAGTTCGGCGCGGTGCCGTCCGTTGGGCTTGGACTCCCGGTACCAGCTGACGGTGCCGTCGACGGGACCCGGGCCGTCAGGGCCTTCGGTACGGGACACCCAGAGGGCGAGCGCCCCGTCCGTGACGGCGGGCTCCAGCGAGTCCCACCAGGCGGCGGCGCCCGCGTGGTCGAGGCCGGCGAGGAAGCCGAGAGAGGCGCCGCCGGCGACCACGGCGAGCAGGAGTCCGGCGAGTTCGTCCCGGTGGGCACGCAGTCCGGCTGCGTCCAGCGGGGTGATCGTGACCGTCGTCATCCGGCCAGGGTAAGGATCACGCGGGCCGCGTCCGCGGGCGGGGGGCGGACGGCCGGCGTCCGGATGACCGGCTCCGGCGGCCCCACGCCCGCGTCCCCGTCCGATTGCGGGAGCGGCCGCGGCGTGGAACCGTTCCGAGCATGACCGAAGGCACGATGCCGTACATTCCCTCCGCGCGGGTCACCGTGCTGGGAGTGCAGGACGGCGACCCGCCCTTCCGCATCGTCGAGATCGACGGCGAGGTCGTCGGCTTCGCGAAGTCCATGACGGACGTGATCCTCATCGCCGCGGACGCGGGCGTGACGATCCGCGACCTGGACGACCCGGAATCCGTCCGCTGGGTGGGCGGGGGCAAGTTCCGCTGGCGCCATTAGCGGATCGCGGAGCAGCGGGTCAGGGCGGCGGGAGGCGGGTGAGGGCCGCGACCCGGGTGCGGTGGAAGGCGGCGGAGCCGAACGCCGACGCGTCCGCCTTGGCCCGCTTGAGGTACACGTGTGCCGGGTGCTCCCAGGTCATGCCGATGCCGCCGTGCAGCTGGACGCATTCCTCCGCCGCCCGTACGGCGACGCCCGAGCAGTACGCCTGGGCCACCGAGACGAGCAGCGGCGCGTCCGGTGCGCCCGTGGCGAGGGCGTCCGCCGCGGCGCGGGCCGCCGCGCGGGCCGAGGCGGTCTCCAGCCAGAGCGCGGCCACCCGGTGCTTGAGCGCCTGGAAGGAGCCGACCGGGCGGTTGAACTGGTGCCGGGTGCGCAGGTGCGCCACGGTCTCGGTCAGGCACCAGTCGGCGAGCCCGAGCTGTTCGGAGGCCAGCAGGCCCGCTCCGGCGAGCAGCCCGCGCTCCACGGCGGCGCGGGCGGTCTCCGGGCCGGCCAGCCTGGTGCCCGCGGCCTCCCGCGGGGTGACCGCGGCGAGCGGGCGGGTCAGGTCGAGCGGGACCTGCGGGGACAGGGTGACGGCCTCGGCGGGCACCGCGTACAGGCCGCTCGCGGAGTGGACCAGGAAGGTGTCGGCGGCCACCGCGTCCGCGACCGCCTTCACCGTGCCGCCGGCGGGCGGGGTGGCGTCGGCGGGCAGGGGGCCGCCCGGGCCGAGGGTGAGCGGCAGCGCCGCCACGCACAGGCCGCGCCCGCCGGCGAGCCGGCCCAGCAGGTCCGCCGCCTCCGCCGATTCCGGCACGCAGGCCAGCAGTATCTCGGTGGCCACGACCGCGCTGGTCAGGTACGGGGCCGGGGTCGCGGCCCGGCCGAGTTCCTCCAGCACCACGGCCGCTTCGCGGTGGCCGGCGCCCTGTCCGCCGAGCTTCTCGGGGATCAGGAGTCCGGCGGCTCCGATCCCGGCGGCGAGGGTCTGCCAGAGCCCCTCGTCGTACGGCTGCGGGTACTCCAGCCGGGCCACGACGGCCGCCGGGCCGCCGTGGTCGGCGAGCAGGGCGCGCACCGCCGATCGGAGTCCGTCCTCCGTGTCCGTGTAGAGCAGGTCCGGGGCGGTGCTCTCGGTCATCGGGCTCTCGGTCATCGGGCCAGGTCCTTCCAGGGGAGGTCCTTGTCGTCGCGTGGTTCGGCGGGCAGGCCGAGGACCCGTTCGGCGACGATGTTGAGGAGGACCTCGCTGGTGCCCCCTTCGATCGAGTTGCCCTTGGCCCGCAGGTAGCGGTAGCCCGCGTCCCGGCCGGTGAAGTCGACCTGTTCGGGCCGCCTCAGGGTCCAGTCCTGGTACAGCAGCCCGTCCTCGGCGAGGAGTTCGACCTCGAAGCCGCTGATCTCCTGGTTCAGCCGGGCGAAGGCGAGCTTCATGCCGGAGCCCTCGGGGCCGGGGGCTCCGGCGGCGAGCTGCTGGCGGAGGCGTTCGGCGGTGAGGCGGGCGACCTCGGCCTCCACCCACAGGGTGAGCAGCCGGTCGTGCAGGGCGTGGGTGCGCAGTCCGGGGCGGTCCCGCCAGACGGCGGCGGCCTTGCCGATCATGCCGCCCTCGCGCGGGAGGCGCATGCCGCCGATGGAGACGCGTTCGTTCATCAGGGTGGTCCGGGCGACCTCCCAGCCCTGGCCGACGGCGCCGAGCCGGTGCGCGTCGGGGATCCGGACCCCGGTGAGGAACACCTCGTTGAACTCGGCCTCGCCGGTGATCTGGCGGAGCGGGCGGACCTCGACCCCCGGGTCGGTCATGTCGCACAGGAAGTAGGTGATGCCCCGGTGCTTGGGCAGGTCGGGGTCGGTGCGGGCGATCAGGATGGCCCAGCGGGCGGTGTGGGCGCTGGAGGTCCACACCTTCTGGCCGTCCACCACCCAGAAGTCGCCGTCCCGGACGGCTCGGGTGCCGAGGGCGGCGAGGTCCGATCCGGCGCCGGGTTCGCTGAACAGCTGGCACCAGACCTCCTCCCCCAGCCACAGCGGCCGCAGGAAGCGGCGTTTCTGCTCCTCCGTGCCGTGGGCGAGGAGGGTGGGCGCGGCCATGCCGAGGCCGATGCCGATGCGGCGCGGGTCGTTGTCGGGCGCCCCCGCGGCTTCGAGTACGGCGTCGACGACGGCCTGCAGGGCGCGGGGGGCGGCCAGTCCGCCGAGGCCCTCGGGGTAGTGGACCCAGGCCAGTCCGGCGTCGAAGCGGGCCCGGAGGAACTCCTCCCGGCCGGTGGCGGCGGGCGGGTGGGCGGCGAGGAACTCGCGGGTACGGGCGGCCAGTCCGGCCTCGGTGAGGGGCTGTGCGGTTGCCATCAGGCGCCTCCCCCGTCCGCGCCCGGTACGACGACCAGGCGGCCGGTGGTGGTGCCGTCCGCCACCCGCTGGACGGCGTCGGCGGCGCCGGAGAGCGGGACCCGTTCGCCGACCAGGGGTTTGACGACCCCTTCGGCGGCGAGCCTGGTGAGTTCGGCGTGGCAGGCGAGGACCGCGGCGGGGTCCTTCGCCGCGTAGAGACCCCAGTGCAGGCCGACGATCGAGTAGTTCTTGATCAGTGCGTGGTTGAGGGCGGGGCTGGGGATGCCGCCGCTCGCGAAGCCGACGACCAGGATGCGGCCCTCGAAGGCCACGCACTTGGCGGAGGCGGCGTACGCGTCCCCGCCCACGGGGTCGTACACCACGTCGGCGCCGCGCCCGCCGGTGAACTCCTTCACCCGCGCCGCCACGTCCTCGGTCGTGCGGTCGATCACCAGGTCGCAGCCGAGCGCCTGGGCGGCGGCCGCCTTGTCCTTGCCGCCGGCCACGCCGATGACGGTGGCCCCGGCCGCCTTGCCGAGCTGGACGGCGGCACTGCCGACCCCGCCCGCGGCGGCGTGCACGAGCAGGGTCTCGCCCGGCTGGAGGCGGGCCCGCCGGTGCAGGCCGAACCAGCCGGTCTGGTAGCCGATGTGCAGGGCGGCCGCCTCGGCGTCGTCGAGGGCGTCCGGGGCGGGGAGCAGCGCGGCCTCGGGGGCGGTGACGTACTCGGCGAAACCGCCGTGCGGCAGGGCGGGGTTGGCGATGACCCGGCGGCCGTCCTCGGTCTCGCCGCAGATCTCCACACCGGGGGTGAAGGGCAGCGGCGGGCGGATCTGGTACTGGCCGCGGCAGAGCAGGGCGTCGGGGAAGTTGACGCCGGCCGCCCGTACCCGGAGTCTCACCTCGCCGTCGCGGGGTTGCGGCTCCGGGACCTCGTCGAGCCGCATGACCTCGCGGGGCTCGCCGTGGGTGTGTACGCGCCATGCCTGCATCCGGGGCCTCCAGCCGCCGTCGAGGGGTCCGTGCGGGGGCAGTGCGGGGTCCGCACCCGTCGGCATACTAAGCGGTCGCTTGCCCCTCTGGGAACCACCCGGCCGCAGCGCGCCGGTCGCCGCCGGAGGCCGAACCGGTCGCGGGGGCCGACCGATTGTCGGAGGGCCTTCCTATGCTGGCGCCATGGAGATCACCAAGCGGACACTCGCGGAGGCCTGGCAGCGGGCGGCCGCCGGACACACCCTGCTCGACGGGGTCGGGCTGCCGCCCGTGGCACTCTCGGACGACGAGCTGGAGGAGTGGGCCGATCGCGCGGAGGAAGCAGAGGAAGCGGAGGAAGCAGAGGACGGCGGCCTGTTCCTGCTGCTGGGCGAGGACGGCACCGTGCACGGCCGCCACGGCCCCTACCGGGAGGTCTTCGCCACCCGCGATCTCGAGCAGGCGGTGTACCTGATCGCCGAGGCCGCGATGCGCCGGCGCGGCGGCAGCCTCGAGGAAGTGGCCGACGCGCTGGACCGGATCGATCCGGTGTGGGGCAGACGGTTCCGGAGCGGCGGCCTGGACGACACGGGGACGGTCGAGGCGTGCGGGCGCGACCCGCTGGAGGGGCTTGCCTGGATAGCCCGCTCCTGGCGTGACCAGGACCCGTACACGACCCTTGCCTTCTACCGCGCGGAGCCCGGGCGAACCGTCGACGCCGAGCGGCTGGCCCTGCTCTACGGAGCCGATCCCGCGCAGGTCGCGGCCGGTACGCGCCTGAAGGACCTGCTGGCCGGGGACGGCGGCCGGGCCCACTGGGACCGGCAGTGGGAGAGCTGCTGTTTCGGGGAGGCGGGCGGGTGGACGTACCTGCTCTACCACGACACGCCGTCGGGGTCCTTCGCCGACCGGGAGGCGTACGCGGCGCTCGGGATCAAGGAGAGCGTGTGGCTGACCGCCACCTCCGCGAAGGCCATCTACACCTTCGACTACATGAGGGACGGCCGCCGGGTCGACGACGACTGGGGCATTCTGGAGCTGATCTGGTACGAGCGCGGCCGTGCCCCCTATCTGCGGGGCGGCGAGCTGGACTTCCTCAACCGTGCCGTGCGCCGCGCCGAGCTCGACCACCCCGAACTGACCAACACGTACGAGCTGTACTTCCACGCCTTGGAGGAGTCCCTCGGCCTGCGGCTGCCGCGCCGGGACTTCGCGGAGGGGGAAGTGCGGGCCGCGTACTGGGCCGGGGAGCGGTGACGGGGACGGCGAGGGGCCGCCCGTCCCGCGGGATCCCGGCCCCCCGGCCCGGCGTTCACGACCGCTTGCCCGGCCGGTCTCAGCCCACCGCCGTCTTGACGAGCGCGCTGATGCGGTCTTCGTCGGCCGGTGTCAGTTCCCGCACGGCATAGGAGGTCGGCCACAGGGCGCCGTCGTCGAGCGCCGCCTGGTCGCTGAAGCCGAGCGTGGCGTACCTCGACTTGAACTTCTCCGCGCTCTGGAAGAAGCAGACGACCTTGCCGTCCCTGGCGTACGCGGGCATCCCGTACCAGAGCTTGGGCGCGAGGTCCGGAGCGGCGGTCCGGACGATCTCGTGGATCCGCTCGGCGAGGAGGCGGTCCGCCTCCGCCATCTCGGCGATCTTCGCGAGCACCTCCCGCTCCGCCGCCGCCTCCTTCTCCGCCTTGGACGCACCGCGCCGCGCCGCCGCCTGCTTCTGCTCGCGCGCGTGCTCCTTCATCGCGGCCCGCTCCTCGGCGGTGAATCCGTCGTACTTGTCCGCGGGCGAGTTCGTGTTCGGCATGGCGGGTTTCCTCTCGTACGGGGTCGGGTGGGGCGGAAGTGAAGTGGTGGTCGCCATGACCATCACGCCAGGGGCTGGGCGGCGGCCGGGGCTTCCCGATTCCTGGCCGGTCCGGGGAGATGTCTCGCCACGCACGCCGGCATCCCCTCCCCCGCGGCCGCCGCGGTCGCCGCGGCCGCCGCCCGGCGCCGGAAGGCCCCCGGCGGCATGCCGGCCAGCTCGGTGAAACGGGTGGTGAACGTGCCCGGCGAGGCGCAGCCGACCGCGAAGCACACCTCGTTCACGGTGAGATCGCCCCGCCGCAGCAGCGCCGCCGCACGTTCGATGCGACGCGTCATCAGGTACCCGTAGGGCGAGTCGCCGTACGCGGCCCGGAACTGCCGGCTCAGGTGCCCGGCGGGCACGTTCACCTCGCGGGCGAGCGCCTCCACGTTCAGCGGCTCGGCGTATTCCCTGTCGATCCGGTCGCGGACGCGGCGCAGCAGCGCGAGATCGGCCAGACGCTGTGCCTGGACGCGTGCCCGCCGCCATTCGGGCTTGCACATGAGAACCCTCCCCTTCGTCTCTCGCCGTACCGGCCAGTGCGGCTCAGCGGAGCTCTTGGATACGGACCAGGTTGCCCGCGGGGTCGCGGAACGCGCAGTCGCGGACGCCGTACGGCTGCTCGGTCGGCTCCTGGACGACCTCGGTGTCACCGGCCTGCACCTTTTCGAACACCGCGTCGAGATCCGGGGTGGCCAGCAGGATCCAGCCGTAGGTGCCCTTGGCCATCATCTCGGTGATGGTGCGGCGCTCGGCCTCGGTGATGCCGGGATCGGCGGCGGGCGGCGCCAGCAGGATCGACGTGCCCGGCTGACCGGCCGGGCCGACCGTGATCCAGCGCATCCTGCCCTGCCCGACATCGCTGCGGACCTCGAAGCCGAGGACGTCCCGGTAGAACGCGAGCGACGCGTCCGGGTCGTCGTGCGGGAGGGAGGTCGTGTGAATGGTGATGTCCATGTCGAGCAGGCTAGAGGCGGTTGCCCGCGCCGCGCTTCTCGAATCCTGATCACTGTTCGTGCGGCGCCCCCGCGGTCGTTCCCGGGGGCGCCCCCTGTGCCGAGTCGCGTACCCCGGGGAGGAGGTCCGCGCGCCGGGGCCGCCAGACCCTGCGTGGACTGGCGGTCGGCCGGTGCGCTGGATAGTCTCCCGCCCCGGTGGGTCGGGCGGTACGGGGGGATGAGCATGACGGTGGGCGCTGCCCTGGAGGCAGGAGATCCGCGGCAGGTGGGGCGGTACCGGATCGTCTCCCGGCTCGGTGCGGGCGGCATGGGCCGGGTGTACCTCGGGCACTCGCCGGGCGGACGCGCCATGGCGGTCAAGGTCGTACGGCCGGATCTGGCGGGGGACGGGCACTTCCGGCGCCGGTTCGCACGCGAGGTGGCGGCCGCCCGCCGGGTGAACGGCGTCTTCACCGCCGCCGTGGTGGACGCCGATCCGGACGGGGACCCGCCCTGGCTGGCCACCGCCTACGTCCCCGGCCTGTCCCTGGACGATGCCGTGACCGCGCACGGGCCGTGGGCGCCGGACTCCGTCCTCGCGCTGGGGGCGGGGCTGGCCGAGGCGCTGGAGGCGATTCACACGGCCGGGGTGGTGCACCGGGACCTGAAGCCGACGAACGTGCTGCTGTCGGCGGACGGGCCGCGCGTGATCGACTTCGGGATCTCCGTCGCCGGTACCGCCGAGGCGGACAAGGTGACCAAGACCGGGGACATCATCGGGACCCCTGGGTTCATGTCCCCCGAGCAGGTGACCGGAGGTCCGGTCGGGCCGGCCGCCGACGTCTTCGCGCTGGGGGTGGTCCTGGCCTGGACGGCCACCGGAGAAGGCCCGTTCGGGTCGGGCCCGGCCATCGTGGTGGCCTACCGTGCCGTGCACGAGGAGCCCGACCTCGCGCGGCTGCCGGCCGGGCTGCGGGACGTGGTGCGACGCTGCCTGTCCAGGGAGCCGGAACGGCGGCCGGGTGTCCCGGAGCTCCTGGAGCTGCTGACGGCGGCGCGCGGCGACCGCCCCGCCACCGCCCGGCTCTCGGTCCCCGAACACTGGCTGCCCGCTCCGGTCGCCCGTGCCGTGCGGAGGACGACGGCGGTCACGGGTCCGGAGCCCACGGTCGTGGATCCGGCTCCGGGACTCCTGCCGGAGCCGGTACCGGCCCCCGCACCGGGACGGGTGCCGGACGTCCCTCCGGGGGCCGCCGGGACGGCCGGTGCGGAAGCGAGCACCCGAGCCGGTGCGGTGGCCGGCCGGGACGGCCGAGCGGTGGCCGGCGGAGACGCCCGTGCGGAGGAAGGCCAGGGCGGCCGTACGGACGCCGGGACGAGGGCCGCTCCCGGCTCCGCCGGGACGGCCTGGCTGCGCCGTGCCGTGCTCGCGGGCAGCGCCGTGCTGTCCGCCGCGGCCCTCGCCGTCTCGGCCGTGCTCTACGTCAGCTCCCAGCGGGAGGACAGGGACACCGCGTCCACCGCGGGCCCGGGGTCCGTCGTGCCGTCCACGAACCCCACGACCAGCCCGTCGCAGACCCCGACGCAGACTCCGAAGCCCACGGCTCCCACGACGACACCGCCGCCACACACCGCCACACCCGGGGCCGACGTATCCAAGGTGCCGGTGACCTTCGTGCTCGCGGGTGTCATCCGCAGCGAGCCGTCCAAGTCCGGCACCGATCTCGGCGAGTTCGGGGCCGGCCGCGCCCACGTGTACTGCCGCACCCGGGGCGGGAACGTCAACGGCCTGGGCGATATCTGGAACTCGTGGTGGCTGTTGACGGACATGGGCCCTAACGGCAGTAGGGCCTGGGTGTCCGCCTACTACCTCAACGGCGACGAAGAGGCCAAGGCGGCGGACGGCTCCGACGTCCCCGACTGCACCGGCAAGGTCCTGGACCGGGCCGGCGCCCGCTGAACACGCGCCACGGTCATGACCATGGCCATCTGCGGCCGGGCGCGCTATCGATGCCCGCATGACGGACACGGAACAGCCGGTTGACGGAAGCGACGGAGGCCGCGCGAGCGGCAACGGGCTGCCGGGACTGCCCGCTCCACCCCCGCCCGGAGCCGCGGCGCTCCCCGCCGGTACCTACGCCGGGCAGCTGGTGCTGGTGACCGGCGGCGGTACCGGGCTCGGCCGGGCCGTGGCCGCCGAGTTCGCCCGGCTGGGCGCTGACCTGCTGATCGCGAGCCGCCACGAGGAACATCTGCTCGGCGCCCGGGAGGAGCTGGCGGCCGTGCCGGGCTCGGGCCGGGTGGCGGTCGCGGTGTGCGACATCCGGGACCCCGAGCGGGTGGCGGAGGTGTTCGACGAGGCCGAGGCGGCGGCCGGGCGCACGCCCGACGTGCTGGTGAACAACGCCGCGGCGAACTTCCCCTGCCCGGCTGAGGACCTCTCCCCCAACGGCTGGCGCGCGGTCGTCGACATCACGCTCACCGGCACCTGGTTCATGACCCGGGAGTTCGGCCGGCGCCACCTGGCGGCTGGCACGCCCGGCTCGATCGTCAGTCTCGGCGCCTCGTACGCGTGGACCGGCGGTCCCGGCTTCGCGGCGTCCGCCGCCGCCAAGGCGGGGGTGAAGAACCTGGTGGAGACCCTTGCCGTGGAGTGGGGCCCGTACGGCATCCGGATCAACGGGCTGGTGCCGGGCCTGTTCCCGCACGAGGACATGACGGAGGCGATCCGTGACGGGATGGCACGGGCCGGGCAGGGGGCGGCCGCGGACCGGCGGCAGCCCGCGCTGCGGGCCGGGCTGCCACGCGAACTCGGCTGGGCGGCCACCTTCCTGGCCTCGCCGTACGCCCGCTACATCACCGGACACACGCTCGTGGTGGACGGCGCGAACTGGCAGCGCCGGGCCGTGGTGAACCCGGAGGTCGTGCCGGTCCGCACCCAGCTGGGGCGGGAGCCGTTCAGGCGCTGACCCGGCGGCGGGCCAACCTCGGGTAGTCGACCACCAGGCCGTCCGCGTCGAACTCGACGTCGGCGGTGAAGTCCCCGGAGGAGTAGCGGACGAGGGCGCCGCCGCCCTCGGTGGCACGGAGGTGGGTGTAGGTCTGCCGGGACGGCCGGACGGCCAGGTCGGGCACCGACACCCAGGCCATCAGGAACGTGTGCTCGCCGGGCCCGCCGAGCAGGCCGTGCCGGAGCACGGGCATGGTGTTGGTGAGCGGGCACAGGCCGAGGTCGCAGTCGAGGGCGCCCTCCAGGTCGGGGCGCGGACGGCCGTCGGCGGTCCAGTGCCCGGCCGTCGACCGGCGCAGGTCCAGCTCCCGGACCCGGGAGGCGTCCTCGACGCGCACCGTGAGGTGCCGGGTGACGAGGCTCTCGTCGGTCTCCAGCGCGTACGACAGCCAGTACGGCTCCGGCTCCGTGCCCACGGCCCGGCCCCGCGCCCGCAGCCCGCCCGGCGCCGGCGGCGCCGCGCCGAGCTCGACCCAGGAGGTCTCCAGTCCCCCACTGGCCGTCACGTCCCAGGTCAGGACGTGGTGTTCGGTCACTCCGGTGCGTTCGGTCACCGGACCACGCTACCCGCCACGCGGGCCGTCCCCGGGGAGGCGGCCCGCACGTAGGATCCCGGCATGAGGGACACAGGGGGCCTGGCCGAGCTGGAAGCGCGCTTGGCGGAGCTGTGCACGCCCGGGCGGGTGTACGTGGCGGCCGGCCGCTTCACCGAGCCGGAGCCCGACCTGCCGGAGCTGGCGGCCCGCGTGCGCACGCTGCTGGCCGCCGTCGCGGCCGACGAGCCCTGGGAGCGCTACCTGTCCGGGTACGTTCCGCCGCCCGTCCACGTGCTCTGCGCCGGCCTGGAGCCGGTGGAGACGGAGGAGGCTGCGGCGTTCCTGGCCCGCCTCGCGACCGTGGACCTGGTCTGGCCGGACCACCGGCACCTGCCCACGGGGACCGCCGAGCGCGCGGCGGACCGGGTGGTCGCCCTGCTCGGCCCCGAGGGCAGCTGGTGGACCAACCACGACGACGCGGGCGGCGCCGTGTACGGGCTCACCCCGACCCTGTTCGACACCCTGCTCGCCGGGACGGACGGCGAACACTTCGCGCTGGCCCTGCAGATCGCCGACGACTGAACGGACTCGCCCTCAGGAGCGCGGGGAGAGGGCCGGCGCCGCGTCCCGCCGACCCTGCCGGCCCCGTCGGCCCCGCCTAGCGACCCCCGAAGCGGGGTGGGCGGCGGGCGGTTTGGGCCGTGTAGCCCTCGCGGCAGTCGTCCGAGGTGAGGGTGAGGGCCGCGGTCATCGCCACGCGGTCCAGGGCGGCCGGCAGGGCGGCGTCGGCGAAGGCGTCCACCGAGCGTTTGATGCCCTGGACGGCGAGCGGGGCGTTCGCCGCGATGCCGGCCGCGAGTTCGCGGGCGGTGGTGTCGAGGGCGGGCCGGTCCACGACCTGCTGCACGAGGTGGAGGCGCTCCGCCGTGCGGGCGTCGATCCGGCGACCGGTCAGGGCCAGGTACTTCGCCCAGCCGGCGCCGGCCTCGCGGGCGATGCGCAGGTCGCCGCCGGCGTCGACCGCCACGCCGAGCCGGGCCTCGGGCAGGGCGAACACGGCATCCTCGGCGGCCACCCGGATGTCGGCCATCAGGGCGAGTTCGAAGCCGAAGCCCAGGCAGTAGCCCTGGACGGCGGCGATGACGGGCTGCGGGAGCCGGCTGAGGACGGTGAAGCGTTCGTGCACCCAGCGGATGCCCTCGTAGTAGGCACGGGTGCGGGCGGCGGGCGAGTCACCGCTGATGGCACCGCCGGGGGCGGTGACGTCGATGCCCGCGCAGAAGGCGCGCCCCTCGGCGCGGAGCAGCACCGCCCGGACGGTGTCGTCGAAGCGGATGCGGTCGGCCAGCAGGCCCAGTTGCCGGGTGGACTCCCAGCTCCAGCCGTTGAGCTTGTCGGGGCGGCAGAGGGTGAGGACGGCAAGGCCGTCCCCGGTCTCGAGGCGGATCCGCTCCTCACCCTCGGCGATCTCCGTGGACAGGGTGTCGATCACCGGATGCCCCCTCCCCGCGGCCAGGCGCACGCGATCTGACTGATTGTCAGATTACCTGTGCGCGGTCAGGTTACGGGGAGCGGGTCAGCGCGGGAAGACCTCGAACGTCACCGCCGGGCGCCCGCCGAAGCGGGCCGCCGCCTGCTGTGCGTTGCCCGTGAGGAAGGTCCGGCAGTACTCCTCCGGGTCCTGGTCGGTCAGCACCTCGATGTACGCCTTGTGCTCCATCAGGGACTTGACGGACCGCTCCAGCCCGGGGCCGGCGTCCGCGGCGTGCGTGGGGGTGCTGGAGCCGGCGATGGCCACCCAGCGCACCCCGTTCCAGGGTTCCAGGCCCTGCTCCGAGATGAGCTCGGGGAAGATCCAGCGGTTCCCGGCGTCCGCGGCGGCGTCGAGGGTGGCCCGGCCCACGGCCTTGTGGTCGGGGGTGTTCCAGTAGCCGCCGGGGCCCTGGCCCCAGATGTCCCGGTGGTTGAGGGTGATCACCAGTTCGGGGCGGTGCCGGCGGATCGCCGCCGCGATGTCCCGGCGCAGGCCGAGGCCGTACTCGAGGACGCCGTCCCGGTGGTCCAGGAACTCCACCTCGGACACCCCGACCACGGCGGCGCTCGCCCGCTGCTCCGCCTCGCGCAGCGGCCCGCACTCCTCCGGGGCGATCGTGTCGATGCCGGCCTCGCCCCGGGTGGCGAGGAGGTAGACCACCTCGCGGCCCCCGTCGGTCCAGTCGGCGATCGCCGCGGCGCAGCCGTACTCGAGGTCGTCGGGGTGGGCGACCACGGCCAGCGCGCGCTGCCAGTCGGTGGGCATCGGCTCCAACTGCCCTGCCTGCCCGCCCTGTCCGTTCTGATCAGTTTGCTCGGTCATGATCCGCACAATAGGCGACCTGTGCGAGGGTGGGGCGGTGGAGAGACACGGATTTGTCACGGCACTGCTGGACGCGACCGGATTCTTCTTCAAGAGCACCCAGGACGCCTTCCCCGACGCGGACGAGGCGGACTGGGCCGCGGCCGCCGCCGTGGACCCGGGCGTGATCGGCCCGGACGGCAGCTGGCGGCTGGACTTCAGGTGCTTCGCGGTGGCCCGGCCGGGCGGACGCTGGATTCTGGTGGACGCGGGGGTGGGACCGGCCGAGGGACCGGGGGCCGACTGGTGCCCGGTGCCGGGACGGCTGCCCGCGGCCCTGGCGGAGGCCGGGATCGAGCCGGAGGACGTGGAGGCGGTCGTCCTCACGCACCTGCACGACGACCACGTCGGCTGGTCGCTGCGGGCCAAGGGCGAGCCGATGTTCCCCGCCGCCCGGTACGTCGTCCAGCGCACGGAGACGGAAGCGCTGAGCCGGAAGGACCCGGTGTGGGACTGGGTGGTGGAACCGCTGCGCGCGGCCGGTCAGTTGCAGGAGGCGGACGGCCGGGTCCGGCTCGGGGAAGGGCTGACCCTGCTGCCCACTCCCGGGCACACGCCCGGCCACCAGGCGGTGCTGGTGACCGGGCCCGGCCGTTCGGACCGGCCGGTGCTGATCACGGGTGACGCGCTGGTGCACCCGGTGCAGCTGGTCGCTCCGGCCACGTCCTACCGGTACGAGCGGGATCCGGTCACCGCCCGGCTGTCCCGCGAGGCGCTGCTGGCCATGGCCGTGGAACGCGGGGCGGTGCTGGCGACGGCCCACCTGACCCGGGCGTTCCTCGATCCGGCGGACCCGTCGGCACCGGTGCCGTAGCGCGTCCGGCGCGGTCAGGCCTCGTCGTGGACGAGGGCCAGGAGGCGGTCCAGGACGCGGGGGCCGCCCGCCCGGACGCCGTCGTGCTCGAACTCGTCCGTCACCCAGGTGCGCAGGCCGCGGACGGCGCGGGCGGTCTCCAGCGAGTGGGCCGTGTCGACGTACAGGTCATCGTGGTAGACGGCGGCGGCGACCGGGACCTCGTTGGCGGCCAGCCGGGCCGGATCGTAGAGCGGGGTCCAGCCGGTGCGGGCGGCGAGGAGCTCGGCGGTCTCGCGGAGCGGTTCGAGCGCCGGGTCGGTGGTGAAGTGCCAGGGGTGGACGGTCTCGCCGGTGAAGAGCACGGGCTCGTCCCCGGCGAGCGCCTTGGCGGCGTCGAAGCGGGGGTGCACGGCGCGGACCCGCTCGGCGGCCCAGCCGGTCGGGGCCGCCGGGTCCTGGGCGTAGATGGCCTCGTGGACGAGGGCGTAGAGCGGGTGCCCGGCGAAGGAGAGCCGCTCGCGTACGCCCTCCAGGAAGGCGTCGGCCAGGGCGGGCCCGGCGGGGGTGCGGACGAAGGCGTTCTCCAGCAGGTAGTGCAGCTGGTGGCTGCCGTCGCCGCTGCCGAGGAAGGTGCCGAGCGACTGGAACGCCTCGACGGTGAGCCGGTGTCCGCCGGGCAGGGTGGCGGGGCGCTCGGCGAGGTGGGCGGCGATCCGGCGGACGCGCTCGACGTCCATCGGGTAGCGGTCGTAGTGGGCGAGGTTCTTGCGCTCCATGCGCGGGTACGCCGCCGCGTACACCTCGTCGGCGGTGGCGGTGAGGGAGGGCAGCCCTCCGGTGATCAGGGCGGTGGAGAGGCCCTCGGGTGCGGTGGAGAGGTAGTGGGTGGTGCAGAACCCGCCGAAGCTCTGGCCGAGCACGGTCCAGGGGGCGCCGCCGGTGAGTGCGGGGCGGATGGCCTCGCAGTCGCGGACGATGGAGTCGGCGCGGAAGCGGGCGAGGTACTCGGCCTGCCGGTCGGGGGTGCCTCGGAGCGGCAGTGTCTGCCGGTTCGCGGGGGTGGACCGGCCGGTGCCTCGCTGGTCGAGCAGCAGCACCCGGTAGTCGCGCAGGGCGCGCTCCAGCCATGCCTGACGGCCGGTGAAGCGGCGGGCGCCGAAGCCGGGGCCACCCTCCAGGTAGACCATCCAGGGCAGGTCCCTGGGGTCCTTGCCGGTCGCGACGACCTCGCGGGCGTAGAGCTCGATCTGTTCGCCGGCCGGGTCGTCGTGGTCCAGGGGCACCGTGAAGTGGTGGTCGGTGAGGACGACGCCGGGCTGGCGGTAGCTGGTGGTCACGCGGGTTCCCTGAGATCGGTCCGGGGGCGCGCGGTGGCGCCGTCCGGCGCTGCGGCTGCGGCTGCCCGCCGGGGTGCGGTCCGGCCGGGGTGTTGCGGCACCCCGTGGCCCGGCCGAGTCTAATCACGCGCTCCGGGGTGCCCGGCGGGGTGGGGGCGAACCCGGCATTCCTCTGGTTCCGTCCGGGTTCCGGGCGGACACTGGGGCGGGGGCCGGGACAGGGGGGTCCGGGCCGGACCGGGGCCGGAGGGGGCCGGGATGCCATACGAGGGGAACGCGGGCGACGAGGGAACCGAGGGGACGCCGCAGGAGCGGGCGCGGCAGGGTGCGGAGCACCGGGACCGGGCGTACCAGGAGCACGCACGGACGGCGCGGAGGGCGGTGACCCGGCTGTACGAGGACCCGCAGACCCCCTCCCCGGTGGCCCGGCGGCTGCGGGCGGTGCTGGCGGAGCGGCTGCCGGCCGACGGGCTGGACGCGCTGCGTGCCTTCGAGCGTGATCCGTACGGTCCCCTGGTGGACCGGACCCTGGAGGCAGCGGTGTGCCGACTGGCGAACACCGACCGCGAGTTCGCCCGGGAGCTGGGCGAACTCGCGGTCGGACGGCTCGGCGACCGGGCCGAGGGCTGGGCCCGGCGGGAGGAGGCGGTCACGGCTCGGGCCGGGTGTGTGGCCGTGATGGCCCTCCTGGTGGCCATCGCGCTCGCTCTGGGGGTGTGGGTGGTTCTGGTCGACACCCGCCCGGGCGGCGGCCGGGACTGCACGGGCGGCGCCTACACGGTCTCCTGCACCCCGTGACCCGACCGGACGGCTCCGTCCCGGGCCTCGGCCGGGCCTCGGCCGGGTCCGGCCGGGCCTCGGCCGGGTCAGAAGGTGACGACCGAGCGGAGGACCTCGCCGCGTTCCATCCGGGCGAAGGCCTCCTCGACGCCGTCGAGGGGGATCGTCTCGGAGACGAACGCGTCCAGGTCCAGGCGGCCCTGCAGGTAGAGGTCGATCAGCAGCGGGAAGTCGCGTTCCGGGAGGCAGTCGCCGTACCAGGAGGACTTCAGTGAACCGCCGCGGCCGAAGACGTCCAGGAGGGGGAGGTCCAGGCGCATGTCCGGGGTGGGGACGCCGACGAGGACCACCGTGCCGGCCAGGTCACGGGCGTAGAACGCCTGCTCGTACGTTTCCGGGCGGCCCACCGCCTCGATGACCACGTCCGCGCCGTGGCCGCCGGTCAGTGCCTGGATCGCCTTGACCACGTCCTCCTTCCCCCCGTTGACCGTGTGCGTGGCGCCCAGCCCCTTCGCCCACTCCAGCTTGCGGTCGTCGAGGTCCACCGCGATGATCCGCGCGGCCCCGGCGAGCCGGGCGCCGGCCACCGCCGCGTTGCCCACTCCGCCGCAGCCGATGACCGCCACCGAGTCGCCCCGGCCCACGTTCCCGGTGTTGAGGGCCGCGCCGAGTCCGGCCATCACCCCGCAGCCCAGCAGGCCGGCCGCGGCCGGCGAGGCGGCCGGGTCGACCTTGGTGCACTGGCCGGCCGCGACGAGGGTCTTCTCGGCGAAGGCGCCGATGCCCAGGGCCGGCGAGAGCCGGGTGCCGTCCTCCAGGGTCATCGGCCGGGAGGCGTTGTGCGTGGCGAAGCAGTACCAGGGCCGGCCGCGCCGACAGGCCCGGCACCGGCCGCACACCGCACGCCAGTTGAGCACGACGAAGTCGCCGGGCGCGACGGAGGTGACGTCCGGTCCGACCGCCTCGACCACTCCGGCGGCCTCGTGGCCGAGCAGGAACGGGAACTCGTCGTTGATCCCGCCCTCCCGGTAGTGGAGGTCCGTGTGGCAGACGCCGCACGCCTGGACCTTGACGAGGGCCTCGCCCGGCCCGGGATCGGGCACCAGCACCGTGGCGATCTCCACGGGTGCGCCCTTGCTCCGCGCGATGACTCCTCGTACCTGCTGCGTCACGTCGTACCCCATCCTTCGTGGACCTGCCGGACCTACGCACGTTACTCCGGGCGGAGTTCCGGCGGTACGGCATCGCGCAGCGCGGCGGCGAACGCGGCCACCGCCGGATGCGCGGCGGCGCCGCGCCGGAAGGCGATGCGGGTACGGCGCTGCATGCGCAGCCGGGTGAGGCGGACTGCGGGGCCGGCCTCCTCCGGGATGCCGAGCTGCGGGATCACGGAGACGCCCTGCCCGGCCTCGACCAGCGCGAGGGCGGTGGCGAAGTCGTCGACCTGGTGGCGGATCCGCGGGGTGAACCCGGCCGCCTGGCAGGCCCGGACGGTCATGGCGTGGCACATGGTGCCGGTGGTGGCGGTGATCCAGGCTGCGTCCCGGACGGCGCGGAGCACCGCCGATTGGGCGTCCGGGCCGTGTGCGCCGCCCTCTTCCTCGGGCGGCGCGGCCGGCACGGCAGGCGCGGTCGGCACAGCAGGCGCGGTCGGTACTGCAGGCGTGGCCAGGTACATCGCCTCGGCGCAGAGCGGCTCGGTGGCCAGGCCCGGTTCCCCCGGGGCCGGGACGAAGTCGTACACGTGGACCAGGGCCACGTCCAGGTCACCGGCCCGCAGGGCGTGGCCGACGGCGGCCGGGTCGGTCTCGGAGACCATCGGTTCCAGCCGCGGGTGCCGGCGGGCCAGCGCGACCAGCGCGGCGGGAACGATGGCCCGGGTGGCGGTGGCGAAGGCGCCCACCCGGAGCACTCCGGCCAAGCCGCTGCGGGCCTCGGCGAGGTCGGCGTCGGCCTGTTCCAGCCGTTCCAGGACGGCTTCGGCGTGCCGGACCAGGTTCTCGCCGACGGGGGTGAGCCGGACCCGGCGGCCGGTGCGTTCCAGCAGCGGCAGACCGGCCTCCCGTTCGAGGACGGAGAGCTGCTGGGACACGGCCGAAGGGCTGAAGGAGAGGGCTTCCGCGACGGCCGCGATGGTTCCGCGGCGGGCGAGTTCGCGCAGCAGGCGCAGGCGTCGTACGTCGAGCATCGGCTCAGCTTATGCGTGGGGTAAGGAATGTGAACTGGATTTGACGGTCGGGCACGCTCAGGCTCGTGGGCATGGCACAGGACATCGACCATTCCCCGAGCGGGGCTCGACCCGCCCCCGAGACGCACGGCATGCGCGGCATGCGCGGCATCCACGTACCGCTGGTGACACCCTTCGACTCCGCCGGCGCGGTCGCCGCGGACGCGCTGGAACGGCTCGCGCACGAGGTGCTCGACGCCGGCGCCGCCGGGATCGTCGCACTCGGCACCACCGGAGAGGCCGCCGCGCTGGACGCGGCCGAGCGGGATCTGGTGACCGCGGTGTGCGCCCGGGTCTGCCGCGAGCGCGGCGCGCCGCTGACCGTCGGGGCCGGCGGCAGCGACACCCGGGCGAGCGCGGAGGCCCTGGACCGGCTGGGCCGGTGGGCAGAAGTGACGGCCGCGCTGGTGACCGTGCCGTCCTTCGTCCGGCCCTCGCCGGCCGGGGTGGTGGCGCACTTCGAGCGGCTCGCGGCGACCACCCCGGTACCGCTGATCGTCTATCACATCCCCTACCGGACGGGGCAGCCGCTGGACGCGGACACCCTCCGGGCGCTGGGTGCGCTGCCGGGAGTCGCGGGGGTGAAGTACGCGGCCGGCGGCATCGGCGAGGAGGCGGTCTCGCTGCTCGGGGAGTCGCCCGGAGACTTCGCCGTGCTCGCGGGCGACGACGCGTACGTCTCGCCGATGCTGGCGATGGGCGCGCCGGGCGCGATCCTCGCCTCGGCGCACCTGGCGACCGAGCGGTTCGTGGAGCTCGAAGCCGCCTGGCGGGCGGGCGAGGTGGCACGGGCGCGGCAGCTGGGACACGCGCTCGCCCGGCTGTCGGCCGCGGCGTTCGCGGAGCCCAATCCGACGGTGGTCAAGGGCGTACTGCACGCTCAGGGCCGGATCCCGACGCCGGACGTACGGCTTCCGCTGCTGCCCGCGGGCGCCGGGGCGGTGGCGGCGGCGCTGCGCCGGACCCGGGATCCGGAGTCGGTGATCAGTACGGTGTGACCCGGGGACCGGCCGACCCGAGTGAGGACACACGCACATGATCAACGGAGCACACGTCGTCATCCACAGCCGGGACGCGGTGGCGGACCGGGCGTTCTTCCGCGACGTCCTGGGGCTCGGGCACGTCGACGCGGGCGGCGGTTGGCTGGTCTTCGAGCTGCCTCCGGCTGAGGTGGCGGTGCATCCGGGTGAGGGCGCGGGCGCGCACGAGCTGTTCCTGATGTGCGACGACGTGGCCGCGACGGTCGCGGAACTGACGGCGCGCGGGGTGGAGTTCACCGAGCCGGTCAGCGAGCTGAGCTGGGGGCTGCTGACCTCGCTGCGGCTGCCGGGCGGGGGCGTGCTGCGGCTGTACGAGCCCCGGCACGAGCGTGCCCGTGGGCGCTGAGCCGGAGCCCGGCGCGCGCCCGGCCGCGGCCGGGTCCGGCAGCCGCCCCGGCGGACGTCCGGTGGTGAGCGGAAGCCACCCGTCGGGCGTCCGTACCGCCCGAGACCGTGTCAGGACGGGTGGCTCGGGCGTTGGACCTGCGTCACCCCGCATCCCGGAGGAACCACCGTGCCCGTTCCCGTGCCCCCGCCGCCCGCATCCCGGCCGACGCCCGAGGAGGTCCGGGCGTACTACGCGGCGCAGCCCGCCCCGCTGGTCGCGGCGACGGGAGTGCTCCTGGACGGTGCGGGCCGGGTGCTGCTGCTGACCCCGTCGTACAAGGAGGGGCTGGAGCTGCCGGGCGGCACGGTCGAGGACACGGAGGTGCCCGAGGAGGGGCTGGCCCGGGAGCTCAAGGAGGAGCTGGGGCTGGACGTGCCGGTGGGCCGGCTGCTGGCCGTGGACGCACGCTCGCCCGGGGAGCTGGGGCGCTCGCTGGTGGCGCACGTCCACCTGGTCGGACCGCTGACCGACGAGCAGGCCACCGGACTGTCCTTCGCGGACGGGGAGGTGGCGGAGGCCCACTGGCACACACCGGAGGAGGCGGTACGGCTGCTGCCCGAGCGGGTCGCGCCACGGCTGCGGGCGGCGCTGGCCGCGCTGTACGCGGGGTCGATCGCGCACCTGGTGAACGGGGTGCCGCAGCCAGGCTCCCCGGCCGCCCTGGATCCGGCGCGGCGGGCGGAACTCGAGCACGCGCACGCGCTGGACACGGCCAGCCACCGGGCCAGCCGGCCCAAGGCGTTCACCGCGGCGCACATGCTGCTCACCGACGGCGAGTGCCGGGTCCTGCTGGTCCAGCCCGCGTACCGCCGGGACGGACGGTGGAACCTGCCGGGCGGCGGGGTGGACAGCGACCTCGGCGAGAGCCCGCGGGACGGGGCACGGCGGGAGGTGCTGGAGGAACTGGGCCTGGACGTGGAGCCGGGCCGGCTGCTGGCGGTGAACTGGACGAGCCATGCCCCGTACCCGGCCAGAGTGTCGTTCACCTTCGACGGGGGGCTGCTGACCGGGGCGGACCTGGGGCGTATCCGGCTGCCCCCGAGCGAGCTGCGGGAATGGCGGCTCGCGGGGCAGGAGGAGCTGCCGGACCTGGTGAAGCCGAAGCTGCGGCGGCGCATCGAGGCGTGCATGGCCGCGCTGCGCGAGGGGACGGGGCCGCTGGAGCTGCACGCCGGCCGGCCGTGGGCCCCGGCGGATTCCCGTTCCGGGAACGGCATGGAAGGAGCCGGGCCGTCGTGACCGCGGACCAGGCACAGCCGGACTCGCCTTACGACCCGCTCCCGCTCCTCGCCGGGGCCTACGGGCTGACGCCGAGCGCGGTGGAGACCGGCCCGGCAGGCACGGCGACCGTCAACCGGATCGTCACCGACCGGGGCGGTCGGCGCTGGTTCGTGAAGTGCTATCACCCCGGCACCAATCTGCGGGCGGAGCAACAGGCCCTGGAACTCGGCCGGTTCGCCGGGCGTGCCGGAGTACCGGTCCCGGAGGTACGGCACGCGGCCGGCCGGCTGCTGATCGCGCGGAGCCCCGGCTCGGGCAGCCGCGGGCCCGCCCGCCGGACGGGAGCCGGGAACGGCACCGGCGGCTGGGCCGTCTCCGTCTCCGCGTACGTCGAGGACGCCGAGACCGCGGTGGGAGGGCTGCACGGCGGCCGCTGGGAAGCGGTCGGCAGGACCCTCGCGCGGCTGCACACCGCACTGGCCGGACACCCGGCCGGCCCGCCGCGGACCGCCCCGCCCTCGGTCGTCTTCGACCCGGAGCACCGGCGGAACCGGCTGCGCCGGCTGGTCGCCCGGTACGAGGAACGGCCGCGCGAGGGCTTCGAGGCGTGGGCCCTCGAGGCGGCCCGGGAGCGGCTCGCGCAGCTGCCCCGCGTCGAGGAGCTGGCCGCCGGGCTGCCGGACCGGCTCACCGTCCAGACGGTGCACGGCGATCTCGCCTCGCCCAATCTGCTGCTGCGCGACGAGCGGGTCGCCGCCGTCATCGACTTCCGCCCTCCGGCGCCCCGGGCGGTGCTCTGGGAGATCGCCCGCATCGGGTGCGATCCGCGCACGGTGGTGCTGCGCGAGGACTGGCCGTCGGGGCTGGCACGGCTGGTCGCGGCCTACCGGGCGGCGCGGCCGGGGTTCCCGCCGGCCGAGCTGGCCGCCGTACCGCGCGCGGCGCTGTGCGTCCTGGCCGGGGCGGTGTATCCGCTGACGCAGCCGCTGGAGCGGCCGGAGGCGGTCACCCGGTCGCTGCGCGCCTACGCGCTGGACCGGGACCGGGCGGCGGGCATCCTGCGGGAGCGGCTTCCGGAGGCGGAACGGGCCGTCCGGGAAACGCTGTTCGGCCGTTAGGCCGGCCAATTGAGGTCCGCCGTCCGGGAATTGCCGGACGGCGGATACGCCACCGGACACACCACCGCATTCCGACGATCAATTCAGCCGCGGCCGTACACGATCAATTGGGATGAATTCACATGTCCGTTTTGCCCGCTGCGGCACATTAATAACGTATGGGAATTGATCAGTGAGACCGGTCATATTGGGGAATTGAAGCCTTGTTCCGGCAGGTCGGACTCGCTTAGGTTCACCGCAATCCCGATGGGTTCCCCCAAATGCCAGAGGAATTGCGCCATGCCCGGAAAAGGTAAGCACCGCCGCCCCAAGAACAACCGGTTCACCCGCGGATTCGCCTTCGCCGGCACGGGTGGCGCCGCCCTGGCCCTTCCGCTGATCGGTGCGACCGGCGCACAGGCCGCCGCCCCCACCGCCCCCGCGGCCCCCGCCGCCGCGACGGTGGCGACGGTGGCGACGAAGGCCGCCTCCGTGCACTCCGTGGCACCCGGCGACACCCTGTCGAAGATCGCCGCCACGTACTCCTTCAAGGGCGGATGGAAGAAGCTGTACGAGGACAACAAGACGGTGATCGGCACCAACCCGTCACTGATCCGCCCGGGCACCAAGCTCAAGCTGGACGGCGACGGCCGGGCCGCGGCCCCGGCCGTGCGCGCCGACCGGTCGACGCGCACCCCGCTCTACGCGAACAACCTCGACGGCTGGATCAGGCAGTCCCTCGCCATCATGAAGGAAAAGGGCATTCCGGGCAGCTACCAGGGGCTGCACAAGAACATCATGCGGGAGTCCAGCGGCAACCCGCGGGCGATCAACAACTGGGACATCAACGCCCAGAACGGCATCCCCAGCAAGGGCCTGCTCCAGGTGATCGACCCGACCTTCAAGGCGTACCACGTCGCGGGCACGTCCCTCGACCCGTACGACCCGATCGCGAACATCACGGCCGCCGCCAACTACGCCGCCGCCCGTTACGGCTCGATCGACAACGTCAACGGCCCCTACTGAGCCGAACCCGGACCGGCCCCGGCCCCGGCCCTGACCATCGAACGGTCCGGGACCCGGGCCGGGGCCGCGGCCGTCAGACGGCACCCATGAGCCGGGCGAACTCCTCCGGACCGGCCGTGAAACCGCGCACGCCCGGCCGGAGCGTCCAGCCCCCGCCGTCCCCGCGCACGAACTCGGCGACGGTAGCCGCCGAGGCGTCCGCGACGGCGGAGAAGTCGTCCACGACCAGGTCGGTCCAGCCCTCCCGGATCCGCACGGCGGTGCCCGGTACGTCCCCGAACGTCCGGGCCGCTCCGGTGTCCTGGACGACCACGCCGACCACGACCCGGCGCAGCCGGTCGGACATCCTGTCGAGCTCCAGGGTCATCACCTCGTCGAAGCCGAAGCCCTGGCCGGTGCGGCTGTCCCGGTTCAGGGTGATGGTGCCGTCGGGGGAACGCTTGCCGAAGTGCACCAGGTAGGCGGGGGCGGCCGGCCCGGCGGAGGCCGCGGGGCCGCCGGAGGCGCCCTGCCGGTCGTCCGTCTCGTACACCGCCGCGACGATGTCGAGGTCGTGCGGCGGGGCTCCGGCGGGACTCGGGTCCCACTTCAGCGCCACCTCGACCTTGGCCAGTCCCTTGCGCAGTGCGCTCATCGAACTTCCCCTCCTCGACCGGGCGTTCCACCCTACCCCCGGGCCTCGGCCCCGCTTCGCTACCCCTTGGCCGGAAGCACCACGACGCCGTCGTCGTCGGCGTAGACCGTGTCCCCCGGGTGGAAGGTGATCCCGCCGAAGGACACCGGCGCGTCCACCGTGCCCGCCCCGGTCTTGCCGCTCTTGCGGGGGACCGTGCCCAGCGCCTTGACTCCCAGGTCCAGCCCGCCGAGCGCCACGCTGTCCCGGACCGCGCCGTGGATGATCAGACCGGCCCAGCCGTTGCGCTCGGCCGCGCCCGCGATGAGGTCCCCGACGAGCGCGGTGCGCAGCGATCCGCCCCCGTCCACCACCAGCACGGCGCCCTCGCCGGGCGTCTGCAGCAGCTCGCGCAGCAGCGCGTTGTCCTCGTGGCAGGCGACCGTCCGGGCCGGCCCGGCGAACACGCGGCGGCCGCCGATCTGCCGGAACTGCAGCTCGCAGATCGCCAGCCGCTCGCCGTGCTCGTCGTAGGCGTCGGCGGTGGGGACGGGGGTGATGGGCATGGGGCGGATCTCCGTTCCTCGGGTCCTCAGGGGCTGGTGGGGACCGGGCGGCGACGGCGGCACCCGGACCGGTCACAGCCGGTCGGCCCCATGGTTCCACGGGACCGGCTCAGCAGCGCAGCCGGTCCTCGGTGACCGTGCCCTGTGCCGTGGACACGGTCCGGTCGTGGCAGCCTCCGGTCCCGTGCGACCGGTACCGCTCGGTGCTGGTGCCGACGGCGTGCCGCTGGTCGCGCGGCACTCCGGTGGTGTACGTCGCGTCGCCCGAGTAGCGGTGGTCGAGCAGGGTGCGGGAGGTCTCGCGCCCGCCGTGCAGGGCGAGGACGTCGGCCCGGTCGCCGAGGGCCAGGACGGTGCGCAGGCGGGCGTCGGCGCCCAGGGTGGTCTCGCCGTCCATGGTGTACGTGCGCTGCGTGCGGGTGGTGTCCCGGCCGCTGGTCACGGTCTCGTGGTCGGTCCAGGTCCCGTCCAGCGCGTCGCGGGTCTCCCCGTCCGTCCAGCGGTGGACGGAGTGGTGGGTGAGGCTCCGGGTGACCGTGGTGGTGATCCGGCCGTGGGAGGTCTCCAGGTATCCGGCGACGGTCAGGGCGTGGCCGGCCGTGGTGTCGAGCCGGTGCTCCGGTCCGGGTCCCGGGGTGTACGCGGAGGAGTTGGCCGGATCCGTCGCCTCGTGCCGGGTCAGCGCCCCGGGTACGACGGTCCGCGCCTCGTCCTGCCAGAGCAGGACGTTGACGGGGGTGCTCCAGCCGCCCTGCCCGGCGGGCACCCCGGCCACGGACACCTCGACCCGGTGCGGCCTGCCGTCGTTGAGGAGTCCGGCGAACGGGGTCAGGTCGTAGGTGACGGGCTGGACGTCGAAGGCGCGCGGTGCGGGGGTGACGTACCAGAGGAAGGGGTTGGACCAGCCGCCGGTCCAGACGGTGGGGAAGGGGGCCGCGATGCCGGCGAGCCGGCCGTCCACGGCGATGCGGACCTCGCGGTTCGGGCCTCCGGAGGCTTTGCAGGAGTACGGGGCGGTGTCCGGGACGGTCATGTACCAGTACTCCTCGCAGCCGCCGCCGGAACCGGTGGCGTAGACCTCCGCGAGGAGGCGTTCGGTGTTGCGCGGGGTCGTGAGGGTGGTGCCGGCGAGCGGGAGCACGCGGTCGGGGGTGGTGGAGGGTGCGGCCGGCGGCGTTCGGCCGTCCGGGGCGTAGAAGGTCAGGGTGACCTTGACGTCGATGATCCCGGTGTAGGTGTCGTCGACGACGTTCCCGATGAGCATCTCGACCGGCTGCGGGCGGGTGAGGGTGTCGCGGTAGCGGGTGACGTCCTTCTCCACGGACCAGGTGATGCCTTCGGGCGAGGGCTGGGGGGTGGAGGTGCGGAGGATCTCGACCCCGCCGAGGGTGAGGTTGCCGAGCCGGTCGTACTGGCGGCCCTTCACCTTGCCGTCGAGGCGCAGCACCACGGCGGCCCAGTCGCCGGTACGCCCGCAGCCGGCGGGCGGGGTGTAGCCGCCGCGGTACGGGGTGAAGTCGCGGAACTGCGCTTCGGCGAGGGTGAGGGTGCAGGACCGGGTCGCGGGCCGGCGCACCGGCGGGGCCGCGGTGAGCGGGTCGTGCCAGTCGCTGCCGAACTCGGCCGGCGGGGCGGGGGTGTCCGTCCGGGGGCGGGTCGCCGGGGCGGCCTGCGCGGCCGCGGCCACCTCCGCGGGTGCCGCGGATGCCGCGGGCGCTGCCGTGAGCGTGCCCGCGGCGAGCAGCAGCCCGCCGAGCACGCCCATGATCCTCTGTCGTGTCATGGGCATGCAGTGAAGCGCGGGGCCGCCCGGCCCGGCCAGGGGATTGCGGCCGCCCTGGCCGGATCCCGCGGTCCGGACACCGCACCGGCCGCCGCCCGCCGGTGGGCGGACGGCGGCCTGTGGACGGACGGCGGCCGGTGGACGGTGGGTCAGCTCACCACTGCCGCACCGGACTTCACGCGGGGGCGCGCTTCAGCATCGATCCGGTCACGGGCTCGCTCCCGCCCAAGTCCATCCGGAACGGGGGGTACTTGTCGGTCAGGAGGAACGCGTAGACGAACACCCGCAGCGTCCAGCGCACCAGACCCATGAGGAAGTCGAACAGGCCCTGCGGATACCTTCCCGTGACCGCCAGGATCACGACCGCGATCACGGACAGCAGGCCGATGAGACCGGGGGAATAGGGACTGTACTCCTCGGCGTGCCGGTACAGGCTCCAGCCGCTGCCGGCCAACGTCACGATCACCAGAAACTGCGGGGCGACCAACAGCCATTTGACGAGGACCAGTCCCCTGGACAGCCGCTCGGGATAGGCGAGCTCGACGCGGATCGGGTAGGCGGGCACGTGCTTGAGGGTGAACGGCGGATATCTGTCGGTGCCCAGTACCGCGGAGGAGTAGTACTGGACCCGTGTGCTCCACCGTATGACCCCGACGTTGAAGTCGAACAGCGGCCGGGGGTACCGGCCGGTGACGAGGATGCCGAAGAACGCGATGACGCTCAGCAGCAGGAAGGCGATCTGGAGGACGAACAGGACGACGTAGTGGGGAATGGCGAGGATCCATTTCACCAGCCACGCCCATCGGGTGAGCCGGGGATCCAGGGTTGCTTCGACGCGCAGGGGATGAGCGGAATCCGGGAACATCGCCGACACATCCTTTCTCGTGGGAGGGGTGCTCGGCAGGAGCCGACGCTCCGCGCGAGCCGTGTTCCCATTGGGCCCCGGCCGCCGGATCCCTTCCTGTCCCGGGAACGCGTGGCACGGGAACTCGTCCCTTGACAGGGCGTGGCGGTACCTGCGGGAGCGTGGCCGGCCGGAGGCCGGCCCTTCACCCGTGTCAAGGCACGGCATGTCGGGACGTGACGCGGGGCCCGCACGCCGGTTCCCCTGGACAGGGACTCCGAGAGGTTCCGCGACCACCGCGCGACCCCCGACGGGCCAGGAGGTCCGGATGCAGCTCATCGTCAGCGCCGTCGCGGCCGTCACCGCCGCGGTCACCAGCATCGCGTTCATGCAGTACGTCATGGCAGCGAACCCGACGCAACGCATACCCCTGATCCTCCTCAGACCCGCGAACGTCCCGCTCCGGGTGGAGGTGGTCTGCTATCCGGCCTGGGGCGCGAGCGGGGCACTGCTCGGTTCCACGCTCCCGCTGTGGGCGGCCACAGCCCTCGGCTGTACGGCGGCGTGGATTCCCTGGGACGTTCTGCGCCGGCGCCACAACCGGCGGGTGACGAACCACGTGCCGATCACATGACGAAGGCTGTGTCCGCCGGTGCGGTGCGCGTGGGGCCGACTCCCGCGGCGAACGGCAGCCCGCCGATCGCGCCCGTGACCGGTGTGCGGCCGGTGCGCGGCGGAGGGAGGATGGTTGTCCGGGTGCTGCCCTCCCCGCGGGCGTCCCGTCCGGGGCGGGTGCACACATGATCTCGCCGAAGGGGCCGGTGTCGGGCTCGCGGCCGTGGTGCCGGTCCCGGAGCTTCGGGAGGCGGCCATGGCCTGGAGCGCCGGTCGCGCGCACGGTGTGCGCGGTGTGCGCGGTGTGCGCGGTGTGCTCGCCGTGGTGGTGTCGTGCGCACTGGCCTGGGGTGCGGCCGGGTGCGCCGGAGCCTCGGCGAGCGGCGGCGGGTCCGTGTCGCCGCCTGCCACTGCGGCCGCCCCACCCTCTCCCAGACCCCCGCCCGCGCCCAGCCCCACGCCGACGGCCCGCGAGCAGCGCGACATCACCGGGCTCGTGGATGTCGGCGGCGGCCGGAAGATCTACACCGAGTGCAGGGGGAAGGGCTCCCCGACGGTGATCCTCATCGCCGGCAAGGGCAACGGCGTCGAGGACTGGAGGTCCGTCCTGGACCCGGCCGACCCCATCCACCAGGCCCCCGGCGACGACCTCCCGTGGCGGACCACCGGTCTGCACCTGAGCGACGACTCGGTGTTCACCCGTGTCTCCCGCTTCACCCGGGTCTGCGCGTACGACCGGCCCGGCATCCGCGTCGGCCCCGGCACGACCACCCCGAGGCCCCAGCCCCACACCCTCGACCTCGCCGCGGACGACCTGAACGCGCTCCTCACCGCGCTCGGCGAGCCCGGACCCTACGTACTGGTCGCCCACTCGTACGGGGGCTTGATCGCGACGCTGTACGCCCGTACGCATCCGCGGAACGTCGCCGGCCTGGTGATGGTCGACACCGTCACCGAACTCATGGCCGATGTCATCAGCCCCGGAGCGCTCAGGAACTGGGACGCGACGAACGCCAGGACCTCACCGCAGGTGAGGGAAGGCGTCCACATCATCGACGCGTTCAGGAGGATCAACGCGGCGCCGCCGATGCCACGGGTGCCCGCCGTCGTGCTCTCCGCCGACAAGCCGTGGCGTCTCGACCTGCTGCCGCCCGAGGAGAGGAAGGGCGAGAGGGTCGCCTTCAAGGACTCGCTGACCGCGCTCGACCGGCTGAGCAAGGCGCTCCACGCCGAGAAGCACATCACCAGGACCAACAGCGGCCACGACATCTACCTCTACTCGCCGCAGCTGGTCACCGACGCGATCAGGACGGTCGTCGACGACGTGCGCTGAGCGGCTCCCGGCGGAGCCCGGTGCCGCGGCCCGGCGGGGGCGGTCCTGACGACGGCCCCCGCCGGGCCGGGTCTCACCAGGAGCCGTCGGCCACCGGCTTCCCCGGGGCGTCGCCCAGCGGCTGTACCTGGCCGGGGACCGGCGGGACCCACGGGGTGTGGTCGTCGCCGAGCCAGTTGCCCACCGGCTTGACCCCGCCGAGGGCGTCGGTGGGGGCGAGGTCGGTGCCGTCCTCGTCGTAGTAGTCGAACCAGGGCAGTCCCGCCTGGGTGTACGCGGCCCGGTCGACGGGCGAGGGCGGGGCGGGTTCGCCGGTGATCCGCTCCCACTCGGGCGGGGTCACCAGGTGGACGAACACCCGGCCCGCCGGCTCCCCGGACCAGTCCTTCAGCGGCCGTTCGTCCTGGTAGACCTCCTGCTGCATGGACCCGCCGACGCCCAGCCCCATCGCGGCGGGCGCCGGCGCGGCCGCGGCCCGGGGCGCGGGGGCACAGCCGGGGGCCGGCATGCCCGCGGGCGCGGGAGGCGCCGCCATCGGCATGGGGGCGCCGTAGGCCCCGGGTGCGCCGGGCGGCATGGGCGCGCCGGGCGGAACGGGTCCGCCGGGCGGGTTGGGTCCGGCGGGCACCGGCCCGGGCGGGAAGGGCGGGACCGGCGGGAAGGGCGGTCCGCCGGCCGTCTGCGCGTTCCGGGAGTCCGCCGCCGCGCGGCGCTGCTCCTCGCGCCACTCCGCCAGCCGGGCGTCGTTCAGCGGGAACGCCTGGAGCTGTACGCCGCCCGTGGTCTCCTCGCCGGTGACCTGTCCCTCCACCGTCGCGCCCAGCCCGAGGGGTACGGCGACGAACTGGCGGACGGTGCCCTTGCCGGAGTTGATGCCGTCCAGCCAGGGCTGGCGGGGCAGCACCACGTAGTTCTGCGGGCGGCGGGCCAGCCGGCCGGTCCACCGCTCCCCCGACACCGCGCACACCTTGCCCACGCCGATCTGCAGGGCGGTGGGCTCCCGGCTGCCGCCGAAGGCCATCCACATCGCCTCGCGCAGATAGACCGGCAGGATCACGCCACCACGCGCCCGCCATTCCTCGGGCACCGGGCCGGGGCAGTCCTCGATCCGGCGCAGCGGAAACTCTCCCAATCCGGGTGGAAGGGGGTGCGTTCCCGTCTCCGGAAGCCGCAATGTCCGGATGAACCGGACTTGTGCTCCGTTGCCCAGCAGTAGCGCGTTGCCTTCGATCCGTACGGATCCCGCCATCGTGTCCCCTCCGCTCACGAGCCGCCACGGCCGAAGATCCTTCGGCCACACCGGATCGTTATCCTCAAGTTTTCCTCAGAACTAGTGACGCTTCGTTCATGGCCTTTCTAGCTTCCTCAAGAGCCACGTTCCGTAAGACAGAGAGTCCATGATGAAGGTTCCCAAGGTTGGTGCGGTCGCTGCCGTGACCGTCCTCGTCCTGAGCGCCACCGGGTGCGGCATGCTGCAGGGCGACGAAGACAAGCCGAAGATCCAGATCGGCATCAAGTTCGACCAGCCGGGACTGGGCCTGCGGGAGCCCGGCGACAAGTTCACCGGATTCGACGTGGACGTGGCCCGGTACGTCGCCAAGGAGCTCGGCTACGCGCCGGACCGCATCGAGTTCAAGCAGGTCTACAGCTCCGACCGGGAGCTCATGCTCGAACAGAACGAGGTCGACTTCATCGTCGCCAGCTACTCGATCAACGAGAAGCGCAAGGCGAAGGTGGACTTCGCCGGTCCGTACTTCGTGGCCCACCAGGACCTGCTGATCCGCTCCGCCGAGACGGGCATCAAGAAGGCGGAGGACCTCAACAACAAGAACCTGTGCTCCGTCACGGGTTCCACCTCCGCGGAGAACGTCCGGACCAAACTGGCCCCCAAGGCGGGCATCACCGAGGTCGGCGGCTACTCGGAGTGCGTGGTCGCGCTCAAGGAGTCCGTCCTGGACGCGATGACCACGGACAACGCGATCCTCGCCGGGTACGCGGCGCAGGACATCAACCAGGGCAAGTTCAAACTCGCCGGGCTGAAGCTGAGCAACGAGCACTACGGCATCGGTGTGAAGAAGGGTGCCACCGACCTTCAGACGAAGATCAACGCGGCGCTCCGCAAGATGGTCCAGGACGGGTCCTGGGAGAAGTCGGTCCAGGCCAACTTCGGTGCGGTGGACTTCAAGAACGAGCCCGCCCCGCAGATCACCGAGGGTCGCTGACCCCTCCCTCGGATCACCGGCGGCCGCCGGCCCACCCCGGTCGGCCCGCTCCCGGTCCGGCCGCGCGTCCTGTCAGGCCCTCCCCCCGTCAGCCGCGCCGCCGAGGGCCCGGCCGACCTGGGCGGTGAACTCGTTCCAGGTCGGCCGCGGCGTCCGCTCGTCCCACACCTTCTGGGCGAGCGCGGCCAGTGGCAGCCGGATGCCCGCGGCCACCTGCGCCTGGGTCTGCGCCGTGGAGCGGTCGGCCCACACGGCGAGCCGCGCGCCGAGTATCTGCGGCTGGTAGCGGGCCGGCACCGGGCTCGTGCCGCGCAGCACCAGCGGGGTCCACTGTTCGTAGATCCTTCGGCCGGTGGGGTAGGTGAACTGGTTCGGTTCTCCGAGCACGTAGTAGAGGTACTCGTCGTTGAGGTTGACCACCTTGCGTCCCTCGGCCAGGTAGGCCGTGGGCGGGCGGGCGCCGATCTCCTTGCCCGTCCAGTACTCGGCCTGGATGTCGCGGGCGGGGGCGGCGACGCCGCCGGGGAAGAAGCCGTCGTTCCACGCCTTGAGCTGCCTGCCGGACGGGCGGATCACCGCGGCGCGGTCGTTGAGCCAGCCCGTCGCCAGGTCCTGCACCCGCGCGCCCGCCCCGTACCGCTGCCGGGCGGCCTGGGCCAGCTGGGGGAAGGAGGCCTCGGGGTCGCGGACCACCAGTGCCTGGTACTCGTCGGCTCCCAGGTGCCAGGCCTTGCCGGGGAACAGCGGCTGGTACTCGCGGAGCAGGTCGTCCACGAGCTTCGCCGACGCCGGGTTCGATATGTCCACGGCCCCCTGGACGGCCCTGCCGTTCACATCGCGCAGCTGGAGCTGCGGGTGGGCGCGGAGCACGGCTCCGAGGTGGCCGGGCGAGTCGATCTCCGGGACCACGTCGATGTGCAGGCTGCGCGCGAGGGCGACGATCCGGCGCACCTCTGCTTTGGTGAGGTGCGGGGTGGAGACGATCTCCGGATGGCTGGTGGACTCGATCCGGAACGCCTGGTCGTCGGAGAAGTGCAGGCCGAGCTGGTTGAGCTTGAGGTCGGCCATGGTGCGCAGCCGGTCCTCGATCCATCCGGGGGTGAAGTGCTTCCGGGCGATGTCGAGGTTGAGGCCGCGCTGGGGCTTGGCCGGACGGTCGCGGACCGTCCCCTCGCCGATCGATCCGGAGGCCTTCACGGCCTGTTTGAGGGTCCGGGTGCCGTAGAAGACCCCTGCCTCGTCGGGTCCGGTGATCCTCACCTGTCCGTCGCGGACGGTGAGGGCGTACGACTCGGGGGCCGTGGCACCGGGCGACCCGGCTTCGAGGTCGAGGGTCACGTCCCCAGGCTTCGGCGGGGCGGTACCGCCGAAGGCGAGACCGAGCTCCGTCGCCGTCAGCCTGGCTTCGTCGGTCAGGCCGGGGCTGTCGGCGGCGACGACCACCCGGGCCCCGGTGGCGGGCCGCCAGCCGGGGCCGCGCGCCGGGATGTGCTCCCGTACGGCGGGGACGGTCTGCGGGGCGGTCGACAGCGGGTACGTCGGGGTCGGTGACGGCTGAGGCGGCGGGGGCGGCGGGGGCGGCTGTGCGGTCACGGCCCGGCTGTCCGGGGCGGCCGGAGGGGTGGTGGCGCTGCCGGGCGCGGCCGGGGAACGGCCTCCGTCCGGGCTGGCTTCGGTACAGCCGGGGAGGGCGAGGAGGAGCACCGCGGCGGCGGTGGCCGTCGCGGTCGCATGGCCCTTGCGGTGCCGTTTCCCGAACTGCCGCATGCTTCGACCGAGCACTCCTGAACAGCGTGGTCCCCCGTACGTACCAACCTCGCACGGGGGACGGGGCGGCGCGACTTCAGCGGGTGCCGGTGGCCGGGACGGAGGCGGCCGGGACGGCCGGGGCCTGGGCTGCGGGCTCGGCCGGGGTTCCGCCTGCGACGATCCGGCCGGGGCGGCCGGCCGTACGGCGCTCCAGTGCGCCGGACAGCACGGCCAGGGCCAGTGCGCCGGCGGCGAGGGCGGCGCCGACCCAGGCGGGGGCGGTCCAGCCCAGACCGGCGGCGATGACCAGGCCGCCGAGCCAGGCGGCGAGGGCGTTGCCCAGGTTGAAGGCGGCGATGTTCATGGCGGAGGCCAGGGTGGGGGCCGCGGCGGCCTGGTCGAGGACCCGCTTCTGCAGCGGCGGCACGGTGGCGAAGCCGAGGGCGCCGATCAGGAACAGGGTGAGTGCGGCGGTGACGCGGCCGTGGGCCGTGAGCGTGAACAGCGCGAGGACCAGGGTGAGGGCGCCGAGGGACCCGTACAGCATGGGCATCAGGGCACGGTCGGCGAACCGGCCGCCGATCAGGTTGCCCGCCACCATGCCGAGGCCGAGGAGCACGAGCAGCCAGGTCACGGAGGTGTCGGCGAAGCCGGCCACCTCGGTCATCATCGGGGCGAGGTAGGTGATGGCGGCGAAGACCCCGCCGAAGCCGAGGACGGTCATCGCCATGGCGAGCAGTACCTGCACGTTGCGGAAGGCGGCCAGCTCGTGGCGGACCCGGACGCCCTCGGGCCGGGGCAGGTCGGGGACCAGCCGGGCGATGCCGAGCAGGCCGAGGACGCCGAGTGCGGAGACGATCAGGAAGGTGATCCGCCAGCCGAGGGTCTGCCCGACGAGGGTGCCGAGGGGAACGCCCACCACGTTGGCGACGGTCAGGCCGGTGAACATGCCGGCGATGGCGCCGGCCTTCTTCTCGGGGGCGACGAGCTCCGCGGCGACCACCGCCCCGATGCCGAAGAAGGCACCGTGGGCGAGGGAGGCGACCACCCGGCCGGCCAGCATCGCACCGAGGGAGGGCGCGAGGGCGGAGAGCAGGTTGCCGACGACGAAGAGGCCCATGAGCAGCATCAGCATGCGCTTGCGGGGGACGCGGGTGCCGAGGACGGTCATCAGCGGGGCGCCCAGGACCACGCCGAGGGCGTAGCCGGTGACCAGGAGGCCGGCGGTGGGGATGGAGACCCCGTAGTCGGCGGCGACCTCGGGGAGGAGACCCATGATGACGAACTCGGTGGTGCCGATACCGAAGGCGCCGATGGCGAGGGCGAGGAGGGCGAGGGGCATGGCGGGGTCCTTGGCGGGGTGGCGGGGGTGCTGGGCGCGCGGATGAGCGGATCAGGAGCAGCCGGCGCCGCACAGATCACATGCGTTCGCCGTTTGCACGCGTCCACATTAATTGCGGGCGCGGGATATTTGCAAGCGCGGGCTATTGCGTTCCTGGCCTATCCTGGGGCCATGACCGCAACCGACAGCGCACTGACCGGGCTCTCCCAGGGCTGGTGCGCCCTCTCCCTGCTGCACGGGCGGATCGAGTCGCACATCGAGCGGGCCCTGCAGGCCGCGCACGGACTGAGCGTGCGGGAGTACTCACTGCTGGACGTGCTCAGCCGGCAGCACGACGGACCGGGCGGGCACCTGCAGATGAAGCAGGTCGCCGACGCCGTGGTGCTGAGCCAGAGCGCGACGACCCGGCTGGTGACGCGGCTGGAGGAGAGGGGCCTGCTCGCCCGCTACCTCTGCCCCACGGACCGCCGCGGCATCTACACCAATGTGAGCGAGGCCGGGCTGGCACTGCTGGAGGAGGCCCGCCCGACGAACGCCGGCGCGCTCCGCAAGGCGCTCGACGCGGCCGCGCTGAACCCGGAACTGGCCCCGCTGGTCACGGCCGTCGAGCAGCTGGGGGCGGAGGCTGCGGCCCGCTGACGGCGCACCGTCCGATCGGCGTTCCCTCAAGATCGGCAATCGGATAGGTTGCCGGTACGTGACCACCAAGCCGCGGCCGGCCGGCCGCATATTCGAGGCCATCGCCGCCGACGCCCTGCGTGACACGGCTCAGCTACGGGAGATCTACGCCCTGCCCAGCGAGGCGGCGCAGCACAAGGCCGTGGACCGGATGCACGACGTCGCCCGCGCCTTCATCGCCAGTTCCTCCCTCGTGTTCATCGCCAGCACCGGCGCCGACGGACGCTGCGACGTGACCCCTCGGGGCGGCCCGGCCGGGTTCGTGTCCGTACTGGACGAGTTCACCCTCGCCATCCCCGACGCCACCGGGAACCGGCGGCTGGACAGCATGCACAACATCCTGGAGACGGGCCAGGCCGGTCTGATCTTCCTCGTCCCCGGACGGCCGTCCACGCTCCGGGTGAACGGCCGGGCCTGCGTCTCCACCGACCCGCGCCTGCTGGAACAGCTGACCCCGGTCGGCAAACCGCCGCGCAGCGCGATCGTGGTCGAGGCGGAGGACGTCTACCAGCACTGCCCGAAGGCCTTCCTGCGCAGCGACGCCTGGAAGCCCGGGAAGTGGCTGCCCGAGGACGCCGTGCCGAGCTCCGCCGAGATCACCCTCTCGCACCTGGACCCGGTCATGCCCGGCCTGACGCTGGAGCAAATCCGGCGGGACGAGCGGGAATCGCTGCTGCACCGCTACGAGTGACGCGCCCGCCGGGCCTGCCCGGCGTCAGCCGGTGGGCAGGCTGCTGGGCGTGGCGCTGGGGGCCGAGCCGGGCCCGGCGCCGGTTCGGGTACCGGCGGAGCCCGAGGGGGTCGGGGCGCCCGGTGTGCTCCGGCCCGGAGCGGGGGTACCGCCCCGGAACGCGCTCGGCGTGGCCCCCGGGGACGTGGCCGGAGGGTGCGAACGGACCGGGGACGGCGTCTGCGAGGGCGGGGTCTGCCCGGGCGGCGTGGGCGTCACTGAGGGTGGCGGGGTGGGGCCGGACCGGCCCGGCTCCGGGCCGGTCGGCGCGAGGCTGGGCGGAGCGGCCGGCGGGGCGGGGCGGGACGCGGGCGGATCCGGGGCGAGGCCGAGGTGGACGGCACCGGCCACCGCAGCGGCGGCGAGGCCGGCCAGACCGGCCCGGAACAGCGGGGTCCGGCGCCACCACAGGCGCTGCCGGGCCGTGCGCGGGGGCGCTGCCGGGCGCAGGTCCCGTACGGTCACCGACTCCGCGCGGGCATCGAGCGCCTGCCGGAGCCGGCGCTCCACGGGGCGTTCGCCGTCGGCCGTCATATCCGTCCCTCCAGGATCCGTTCCAGCGCGTCCAGGGCACGGCTGGCGTTCGACTTGACCGCGCCCCGGCTGATGCCCAGGGTCTCGGCGATCTCCGCCTCGCTCAGGTCGGCCCAGTAGCGGAGGACCAGGACCTGGCGGCGGCGTGGGGTGAGCCGGCCGAGCGCGGCCAGCACCTCGCGGTGTGCCTCGTCGAGGACGACGTGGTCCTCGGCCGAGGGGACGTCGGACGGCGGGGGCGGGGTCCAGGCCCGGGCGGTCCGGCGGCGCCTGAGCACCGAACGGGAGGTGTTGACCACGGCCGTCCGCAGGTAGCCGAGCGCGTTGTCGACCTCGGCGATCTGCTCGCCGTGGCGCCGGTAGAGGGCGGTGAAGGCGTCCTGGACGACGTCCTCGGCGGTGGCGAGGTCGTCGACCAGGAGCACCGCGAGGCGGACCATGGCGAGGCGGTGCGCGTGGTAGAGCCCGGTCACGGTGGGCGGCCGCGGGTCGTCGTACCCTTGGGCGCGGGCGGAAGCGTCCGGGGGCGCGTACGGCTCCGCGAACGGGGCCGCGTACGGGGCTTCGTACGGAGGCGTCTGCCGGGCGGGCGGGGCGGCGGGCTCCCGGCCGCCCCGCATCAGCAGGAGCGCCCGGCGCAGGACGGAGCACACGCCCCGCCGCCCGCCGGGCCGCGCCCGGAGGAATCCGGGCGCGGCGGGGCGGAACGGCAGGGCGTGGTGCAGCACGGGGTTCCTCGGGTCGAGCACGTCAGCGCAGGGCACGCCGCCGGACGAGGAACAGGGTCCCGGCCCCGGCCCCGAGGAGGCCGACGGCTCCGGCGCCTATGGCGGCGTTGGTGGCACCGGATCCCCCAGTATGCGCGAGCTCGGGAGCGCCGGAGGGGGCGGCGGACGGGACGGCGGACGGAGCCGCGGTGGGAACCCCGGAGGGGACGGCGGAGGGAGCGGCGGTAGGCGGCACGCTGGGGACCGGTGTCGGCCTGCCGCTGCTCGGGCTGCTCGGGCTCGGCGTGGGCTTGGTGCCCGGCGGCAGGCTGGGCACCGCCGAAGGCGCGGCGGACGGGGTCGCGTGGGGCGGGGTGCTCGGCACCGCCGTCGGGGCGGGCGAGGGGGTGGCGCTCGGCCCGGACGCCGCCGACGCGGGCACGGCCACGGCGGCCAGTGCGGTGGTGACAGCGGCGGTGAGGACTGCGCGCTTCAGGTTGTGCACGGTGTTGCTCCCGGGTCGGGGTACAAGGACGCCGGATCGCGCCCTTCACCCCCCACGACGTGCGACCCCCCGGGAGGTTGCCGCGGTTGCCGAAGTTTTTTCGGGAGGCTTTCCGGCGGGGTTCTCCCACGGACCCGACACGACCGGAACGGGCCGCGTCGGGCAGGGCCGCGTCGGGCAGGACCTGACCCGAGCGCAGCGGCGGCGCGGCTGCCCGACCGGTCCCGCCGCGTCGGCCCGGGCCGGTCGCACGGGCGCAGTCAGGCGGGCTCGGTCAGGCGGGCTCGGTCAGGCGGGCTCGGTCAGGCGGGCTCGGTCAGGCGGGCTCGGTCAGGCGGGCTCGGTCAGGCGGGCTCGGTCAGGCGGGCTCGGTCAGGCGGGGTCCTCGTACAGGGCGGACAGGGCGGCGACGGCCTCCCGGAGGGCGGCCCGGAGGTGCGGCGGTGAGAGGACTTCCGCGTGCGGGCCCAGGCGCAGCAGGTCGCCGACCGCGACCGCGTCCGGCTCCACCTCAAGCTCCACCTCCACCCGGCCGTCGGCGTCCGGCTCCCCCGCCCCGGCCAGTGCCCGGGCGCCGGCCGAGCCGAACTGCATCGGCAGCAGCCGCACCGCCCTGGGCGACAGCCGCAGCCGTGCCGTCTGGTGGCGGCACGCGGCCTCCATCCGCCGTGCGGACTCCTGCCAGTACGCCGCCAGGTCGAACTCCGGCGGGCGGTCGAAGGGTTCGGACCCGAGGTCCACCGTGCGGAAGCGGGAGACCCGGTAGGTGCGGGGGTCCGGGGCCGCGTCCGCATCCGCGTCCGGGGCCGCGTTTGGCTGCGCCACCAGGTACCAGATGCCGCCCTTGAGGACGAGTCCGAGCGGGCGCAGTTCGCGCCGTACCTCGCCGCGCCACCGCCGGTAGTCCGCCCGGATCACCCGCTGGTCCCACACCGCCTGCGCGATGCGGGCCAGGTGCGGGACGGGATCCGCGTCGCGGAACCAGGCCGGGGCGTCGAGGTGGAACCGGTCCTGGACCCGCCGGACCCGGCCCGCCAGCGCCGTCGGCAGCGCGGCCTCCAGTTTGAGCCGCGCCGTGGCCAGGTCCGCGCCGAGGCCCAGGTCCGCCGCCGGGCCCGGCGCGCCCGCGAACAGCAGCGAGTCCGCCTCCGTTCCGGTGAGACCGGTGAGCCGGGTCCGGTAGCCGTCCAGCAACCGGTAGCCGCCCGCCGGCCCCCGGTCCGCGCAGACGGGAATCCCGGCCGCGCCCAGCGCCTCGACGTCCCGGTGCACCGTGCGGACCGACACCTCCAGTTCGGCGGCGAGTTCACGGGCCGTCAGCCGGCCCCGGTTCTGCAGGAGCAGGAGGAGGGTGAGGAGACGGTCGGCGCGCATGGTCCATGTATATGACAGAAGGTGTCAGGTACGGGTTCCACTCTGGGTGCCCTGACCCCGAATCCCAGGGAGAACCCCCATGAACAGCACGCACGCAACCACCACCACGGCCACCGCCACCGCCACCGGACGCTTCGTTTTCGCGGACTGGACGGAACAGGCGGTCGGCGCGGCCGACGCCGTGCCGCGACTGGCCGACGCCTCGGTCAGCAACAGCTTCTCCGGCGGCGTCGAGGCCGCCGGCACCCTCTGCCGCTACACCGTCGCCTACCTCGGCGAGTCCGAGGGCTCGTTCAGCGGCCTGGAGCTGCTCACCGGCAGCGTCGACGGCCGCGAGGGCAGCTTCGTCCTGGCCGAGAGCGGCACCTTCGACGCGGAGGGGACGCGCTGCGCGTTCGAGGTGGTGCCGGGCTCCGGCACCGGTGAGCTGACCGGACTGCGGGGCAGCGGCGGCTTCACCACCCCGCACGGAGCCCAGTCCGTCGCCTACGCCCTCGACTACTGGTTCGAAGCCGGGGACGACCGGGACAACCGGGACGTCTGAGGCTGCGGGAGGGGGACGGCCGCCGGGGCTGTGCGCCGGCTGCTCAGGGGTCGGCGACGAGGACCACGGCCGTGCCGTAGGCACAGACCTCGGTGCCCACGTCGGCCGCGTCGGTCACGTCGAACCTCATCATCAGCACCGCGTTCGCGCCCCGGGCCCGCGCCTGCTCGATCAGCCGCTCCATGGCCTGGTTGCGGGTCTCGACCAGGGTCTTGGTGAGTCCCTTGAGCTCACCACCGATCATGGACTTCAGGCCCGCCCCGATCTGGCTGCCGATGTGCCGGGACCGGACGGTGAGGCCGAAGACCTCGCCGATGACCTGCTGGACGCGGTACCCGGGCGCGTCGTTCGTCGTCACGACCAGCACCCCGGACTGCGTCGAGGTCCCGCCTCCGTACTCCTCGATTCCCATGGCACCACCTTGCTGCGGCCGCCCGGGACCCGCATCCCGGACGGCCGCGCGATCACCGGAAGGCGATCACCGGAAGGCGATCACTGCGAGGCGGCAACCGGGAGGCGTCACCGGGGAGGCGGTCACCGCAGGGAGAGGTCCCCGACGATCTCCGCGCCCGGGAGCTCGGCGAAGAGCTTGCCGGGGGCGATCAGCTTGCCGCGCCGGCGGCCGCTGCCCACCAGGACGTACGGCAGGTCGGCCACGGCCGGGTCCACCAGCAGCGGCCAGTCGGCCGGAAGTCCGATCGGGGTGATGCCGCCGTACTCCATGCCCGTCCGCTCCACGGCGGTGTCCATCGGGGCGAAGGACACCTTGCGCGCGCCGAGCCGGCGGCGCACCGCGCCGTTGACGTCGGCGCGGCCGCCGGAGGGGATCAGGCAGGCGGCGAGGGAGGTCTCCCCGCCGCGCCGGGCCGCCACGATCACGCAGTTCGCCGACGCGGCGAGCAGGTCCTCGCCGTAGTGCGCGACGAAGGCGGCGGTGTCGGCGATGGCGGGGTCGGTGTCGACGTACACGATCTGCCCGGCGGGGACGGTGCCGCGCCAGGAGCGGACCGCGTCGGCCACCGGGCGGGTCAGCTCGTCCAGGCAGTCGGGGGCGGGGCGGGCGTTGTCGAAGGGTCCGATGGGTGCGTGCATGATCGCCATCATGCAGCAGGGGCCCACCGGTGGGACGCTGAACTGCAGACGGACGGCACGGGCGGGAGGCGGGAGGCGACGCCGATGGATCCGGTGGCCGCGCTGCGGCGCATCGCCTTCCTGCTGGAGCGCGCCCAGGCGCCCACGTACCGCGTACAGGCCTTCCGTACGGCCGCCGCGCGGGTGGCGGAGATGCCGGAGGGCGAGGCCGCCACGCGGGCCGCCGCCGGGACTCTGGAGACGGTGAAGGGGATCGGCCCGAAGACCGCCGGGGTGGTGGCGGAGGCACTCGCCGGGCGGATCCCGGAGTACCTGCGGCGGCTGGAGGAGGAGCTGGAAGCGGAGACGGAAGCGGAAGCGGCGTCGGCCACGGGAACGCGGGGCGGGGCCCTGCGGGCGGCGCTGCGCGGCGACTGCCATCTGCACTCGGACTGGTCGGATGGCGGCAGCACCATCGAGGACATGGGGCGGGCGGCGATCGAACTGGGCCACGAGTACGCGGTGCTCACCGACCACTCGCCGCGGCTGACGGTGGCGCGCGGACTGTCGCCGGAGCGGCTGCGCGAACAGCTCGACGTGGTGGCGGAACTGAACGCGGGCTGGGCGCCGTTCCGGCTGCTGACGGGCATCGAATGCGACATCCTCGACGACGGGACGCTGGACCAGGACCCGGAACTGCTGGACCGGCTGGACCTGGTGGTCGTGTCGGTCCACTCCAGGCTGCGGATGGAGAAGCGGGCGATGACCCGGCGGATGGTGGCCGCGGTACGGGACCCGCACGCGGACGTGCTGGGGCACTGCACGGGACGGCTGGTCACCGGGCGGGGGCGGCCGGAATCGGAATTCGACGCGGAGGCCGTGTTCGCGGCGTGCGCGGAGGCCGGCACCGCCGTGGAGGTCAACAGCCGCCCGGAGCGGCTGGATCCGCCGCGCCGGCTGCTCCGGCAGGCGGTCGACGCGGGCGTGCTCTTCTCCGTCGACACGGACGCGCACGCGCCGGGCCAGCTGAGCTGGCAGATCCACGGGTGCGCGCGGGCGGAGGAATGCGGCGTGCCGGCGGAACGCGTGGTCAACACCTGGCCGGTGGACCGGCTCCTGGCCTGGACGGGGACGGGGACGGGGACGGGTCGAGGCCGGACTCGGGACCGGGCCCGGCGCAGGCCGCCTGAGTGAGGTGCGCCGCCGGGTGGCCCTGCGGCATCATCCATGGATGATCACCATGCGTCCCGTCCTCGAGATCCGGTCCCTGGAGGGCTTCGGCCTGTGGCCGGTCGCCGAGGTCGCGCCCTTCTCCTTCCTGCCGCTCGGCAGGGCACTCGCTCCTGACGAGATCGGCACCGCGGTGATGGCCCTGGCCGCCTGCAACGACGTCGACCCCGGGGAGGAGCATCCGCCCCGTCCCGCCGATCCGCTCGGGGGCTTCCTGCACGGGCTGCTGACGATGGATCCGCTGTTCGCCGCAGGCGGGCTGCGGGTGGCCGACACGGTCACCGGGGTGGTCCTGGTGCCGGGTTGCTGCTGCGGGCTCGAGGACCGGGGCGACTGGTGGGAGGTCCTCGACGGCACCGGGCCGGCCGGCTTCGGGCACGGCCCCTCGCCGCTGGCCGAGCGGCACGGCGACACCGTCCTGCTGACCGTCGACTGCGAGGAGGAAGGAAGCCCGGTGATCGAGGTGGCCGTGCCCGAGCTGCGCCGCCTGCTCGCGGAGGCGGAACGCGACCTGACCGACTTCCGCGACGCGGCATCACTCTGGGCCGCCCGGCAACTGCCGTCTCACGCGGGGCAGTTGTCCGAGGCGATCACGCGTGCGCTGCAACTGCCGCGGGATGCGGCATAGCCGGCGGGACGGGCCGCCCGCTGCGCGCCCTCGCCGATCCGTCCGCACGGCCGGGGGATTTCGCGCGCCCCACGATGTGCGAGGTGGTCCGGCCGGACGGGGCTCAGGTGTCGGAGCGGACGTCGGCGTAGAGGCCGAGGTAGCGGTACGCGCCCGACTCGGCCTTGTAGAGGTGTCCCAGCCGGCCGTCGATGAGTGCACGGGAGTCGGGGTTGTGCTCGATGGGCTTGGCCAGGCCCTCGTAGGCGGTGCGGAAGATCCGGCGGGACAGGCCCGCCCGGTCGCGAGCCCCCTCCGTCAGGGCCGCGAGGGCGGTGGCGGCCAGGCCGACCGCGTCGTACGCCTCGGTGGCCCAGCGGGCGGGCGGTGCCCCGTACGCCTTCCTGTGCGCGGCGGTGAACTCGGCCGCGGCGGGGACGGCGAGCGGGTCGGTGAACAGGGCGCCGAACACCCAGCCTTCGGCTGCCCGGCCGGCGGTGCTGAGGAAGCCCGGTTCCATGACGTGCTGGAGGCCGACGCGGGGCCCGCGGAACCCGGCGTCGGCGAGCGCGCGGGCGAACCGGGCGGCACGCTCGGGTGAGATCGCGGTCAGGACGGCGGCATCGGCCCCTGCCGCCGTCAGGGCCGCCGCTGCCGCGCCGATGTCGGAGCCGCTGCCGGCCGCCGGGACCCGATGGACCGTCACGGTGCCCCGGGCGGGCGGGGCCTGCTGCAGGAACTGGCTGATCCGCCAGGCGGTCGCGCCGCCGGCCTCGTCCTCGACCACGGCCGTGCGGGGCGAGGGCCGCACCTGCGAGAGGTAGTGGATGACCGGGAAGCTGATCTGGACGTCGGCGGGGCGGGTCAGGCAGAGCGTCTGCCAGGTGGACGCGGCGTTCTCGGGGCTGTCGACCGACACCGGCAGCAGGGCGAGGTCGGCGGCGGCGCAGATGCCCGCGACGGTCGTCAGGGCGGCGTCCCAGGTCGGGCCGAGGACCGCGGTGACGGCCGGATCGGCCGCCAGCTCCCGGGCCACCCGCTCCGCGCGGGCGGCGTCGCCGGCGTCGTCGGCGACCTTCAGCGCGAGCCGGAACAGGGCGTCGGGGCGGGCGTTGTGGCGTTCCACGGCCAGCCGCGCGCCCCGCTCGTGCGCCTGGCCGGTGGCCTTGCCGGGGCCGGTCAGGTCGGCCTGCAGGCCGAGGGTGAGGGTGGGCAGGTTCCGGGCCGTCGGGGTTCCCGTGGCTGCCCCGGGCTCCTCACCGCCGCCGCGGAGCAGTACGGCGGGCACGGCGGCCGCCGCCAGCGCGGCCCCGCCGAACGCGAACAACCGCCGCCGGCTGAGCCCCTTCCGCGGGACCTCCCCCGCCTCGGCCTCCGCTTCCGTGTCCGCGCCGCCGTCCCGGCCGCCGTCCGCCCGGGTGACCTCCGGCGCGGGCAGGTCGAGCGCACGCGTGGACCGCTCGGTGATCAACCGCCGCAGCCCGGGCGGCAGCCAGTCCTCTGCCGGTCCGGCTGTGCCCCGGGGCACAGCCGGAAGGGCTCCGACGGCCACTTCGCCCGCGCCCGCGCCCGGCCCAGGTGCCGTCACGGCACGCGGCTCGCCGACGACGGCCGGCGGGGCCGCATCGGCGACCGCCCCGGCTGCCGTACTCGGCCCGGTAGGGGGCACACCTGACGGGCCGACGCCGGAGACGGCCGCCGTTTCGGCAGGGCCCGAGGTGCCAGGGCGCGCTGTGGCGGGGACCGCGGGTGTGTTGGTCTCGGTCGGCGTGTAGGCGGTCGACTGCGGGACCGGGGTGGCGAGCCGTTCCCGAAACGACGCCGGACCCTCCGGGCTCGCGGCCGTGGGGGCGTCGGCACCGGGGGGTACGGCGGGCGGGCCCGATAGCGGCGCACGGCTGGCCGGAGCGGCCGGCGGCCGCTGTGGGCCGGCCGGCACGGCGGTATCCGGCGCCCGAGGTTCGGAGCGCACCGGAGCCGGACGGACGGCCGTGGGAGCGTCGGCCGCCGGAGGTGTCGCGGGAGCGGCAGGCGGTGCTTCGGGCGGGGCGGGTACGGACGGGGACTCCGAGCGGGCCGGAGCCGGACCGGGCGTGGCGGTGGGTGCGGTGGGACCGGCGGGGGGCGCGGCCCCTCGCTCCGGCTCGGAGTCGGGCGGCTGAGCGGGAGGCAGCACGGCATCCGGCGCAGGCCCGGACGCCGGCTCCGGCTCGGTCTTCGGCGCCGGCTCCCTCTCCGGCTCCGACTCCCGCGCCGCCGACCACTCCGGTGCCGCCCCGGAGGCCGGAACCGACCGCGCTCCGGACTCCTGCTGTGACGGGCGGGCCTCCAACGGCGCGGGCTCCGGCCGGGGCACGCGCTCCGGCCGAGTCCCTGCGGGCGTCCCGGGCTGGGGCTGGGGGGTGTCCTCCCCATCGTGCGCGTGCGTGACAGCCTGCTGCGGGACCGCGTCTTCCGGGGCAGCGTCCTCCGGCACGGCGTCTCGTGGAGCGGCGTCGGCCGGTTCGGCGGGGTCCGAGGTGTCCCGGCCGTCCGGGGTATTCCAGCCGTCCGAGGCATCCCGGCTGTCCGGGGCATCCAGGGCGCCCAGCAGGGTCCGGAGGTCAGCCGGGGTCGGGCGGGCTGCGGGGTCCTTCGCCAGGCAGGACGCGATCGCCGGTCGCAACTCCTCCTGCACGTCGCCCAGTTCGGGCTCCTCGTGGATGGTGCGGAAGACCACCGCCGCGGGATGGCCGCCGCCGAACGGGGCTCGGCCCGTCGCCGCGTACGCCAGGACGCACCCGAGCGAGAAGAGGTCGCTCGCGGGCTCCGGCGCCGGAGCCCCCGCGCTGGCCAGCTCGGGCGCCAGGTAGCCCGGGGTGCCCACCACGGCGTCCGCGGACGTCAGCGCGGTCGATCCGGTCTCCCGGGCGATACCGAAGTCGATCAGGCGCGGGCCGTCCAGGGCGAGCAGGATGTTGGCCGGTTTGACGTCCCGGTGGACCAGCCCGGCCCTGTGCACCTGCTCCAGCGCCTCGGCGAGCCGCACGCCCAGCGTCCGTACGGTCCCGGCCGGCAGCGGACCGTACGCGGCGACCGCCTCCGCCAGCGAGGGGCCCGGTACGAACGGCGTGGCCAGCCATGGTTCGCGGGCCTCCGGGTCGGCGGCGACCACCGGCACGACCCAGCGTCCGGTGAGCCGCCCGGCGGCGGTCGCCTCGCGGCGGAACCGGGCGCGGAAGGCCGGGTCCGCCGCGTGGTCGGCGCGGATCACCTTCACGGCGACCAGGTTGCCCGCCGGGGACCGGCCCAGGTACACGGTGCCCATGCCGCCCGAGCCGAGGCGGCCCAGCAACCGGTGGCCGCCGATCGCGGCGGGATCGGCAGGGGTGAGCGGACGCATCGGGCCCTATCCGGCCATCGCCTGCGTGGCCGGGCCGACGTAGCGGAAGCGCCCGCCCTGCACATGGTGCTCGAAGAACAGGTTCCCCTTGAGCTGCCGGTGCAGTGGGGGCGGCTGCTCCCCGAAGGTGAAGTCCTTGGTGATCCCCTTGAACGTGCCCTGGCCGAGTGCCGCCAGCAGTTCGGCACGGGCCGGGCGCTTGCCGCCCGCAGCGGCCCCGGCACCGCCACCGGCCGTGGGGCTCGCGGCACCGCTCGGCGTGGCGTTCGTGCCGCCCGCCGCGGCCGTCACCAGCCGGTCGATGACCAGCCGGGCCCCGTCGTACGCCTCCGCCGTCCAGATCTCGGGCGCGGAGCCGTACGTCGCCTGGTGCGCCCGCGCCATCTCCGCGACGGCGGGGTCCTCCGGCCCGATGTACGGCGCGAAGGCCTGCCAGCCCTCGGCCGCGGCTCCCGCCGCCGCGAGGAACTCGGGGCCCGCGATGGTGTAGTCGAGCGCCCGGGGGCCCTTGAAGCCGCCGGCGGCCAGCAGCGCGGCCACCTTCGCCGCGCTCGCCGGGACGCCCGCGTAGAAGAACCCGTCGATGTTCCGGGCGAGCAGGTCCTTGACCACCGGCTCCAGGTCCGTCGTGCCACGAGGTACGACCCGGCTATGGCATGTCGCGTCTGATGCAAAGGCCCCGAGCGTGCGGGTGATCAGCTGGACCGTCTGCCAGCCGTCCGTGTCACCGCTGCGGTCACAGAGCAGCCCCAGCCGGCGAACCTTCTGCCTCCCGGCCAGGCTGATGTCGACCCCCAGCGCCTGTGTCGAGGCCATGGGACCGAGTTGGAAAAGGCTGCGTTGGTCGGTGGTGCCGTAATGCGCTGCCAGCGAGGACACACTGAGCAGCGGCACGGCGGCCTCGCCGTACAGCTCCAGGCAGGGAGCCACCGAGGCGTTGGCGGTCGGGCCGATCACCGCGAACACGTCCTGGTTGCGGATGAGTTCGTTCGCGGCCGCCACCGCGCGGTCCGCGCGCCCGCCGTCGTCGACGGTGACCACGGACAGCGTGAAGGGCTTGTCCTTGCGCGAGTTGAAGGCATCGACGGCGAGCCGGACCCCGCGGTCCTGGGCCTGCCCGGCGGCCTTCCCCGGGCCGGACAGGTCGGCGTGCACGCCGATCGCCCACGCGCGGGCGGCGGTTCCGCCGCCGGGTCCCTTGCTCTTGGGCCGGCCTTCGTCGCGGAGGGCCAGCCAGCCGGCCACGCCGCCGCCGGCGGCGAGCACCGCGGCTCCGGAGGCCAGGGCGAGGAACCGGCGGCGGGAGGGCCGGCCGGTGTCCGCTCCGGCCGCGGCTTCCCGTCCCGGCGCTTCCGGGGCGGGGGACGCTTCCGGGTCGGCGGCGGTCTCGTCGATGCCGGGGAGCGCGAGCAGTTCGGCTGCACGGTCGCCAATGGTGGCGATGACAGGGTCGGGCAGCCAGTCCGTGCCCTCGCCCGGCGCGTCCTCCGGGAGGGCTGCGGCGACCTCGGCCGCGCGGGGGCGGATGTCGGGGTGCTTGGCGAGGCAGGTGCGCAGCAGCGCGGTGAGCGAGGGGTCGGCGAGCACCTCCGGGCCGAACTCCGGCTCGTCGTGCACGGTGCGGTAGAGGACGGCGTCCACGGCGCCGCCGCCGAAGGGCAGGACGCCGGTGGCGGCGTACGCGAGCAGGCAGCCGAGCGAGAAGACGTCGCCGGCCGGTTCGGCGGGGCTGCCTCCGGCCTGCTCGGGCGGGAGGAAGCCGGGGGTGCCGATGACCACGTCGGTGGAGGTGAGGACGGTGTGGTCGCCACCGCGGGCGATGCCGAAGTCGATGAGGCGCGGCCCGTCCATGCCCAGCAGCACGTTGCCCGGCTTGACGTCCCGGTGGACCAGGCCCTGCTCGTGCATCACCTCCAGCGCCGCGGCCAGGGCCCGGCCGAGGATCCGTACGGCGGGCAGCGGGAGCGGGCCGTGGGCGGCGACGGCCTCGGCGAGGGAGGGGCCGGGGACGAAGGCGGTGGCCAGCCAGGGTTCGGCGGCGTCGGGGTCGGCGCCGAGGACACGGACCGCCCAGGGGCTGTCGACCCGGGCGGCGATGTCCGCTTCGCGGCGGAAGCGGGCGCGGAAGTCGGCCTCGTCGGCGTACTCGGCGCGGATGACCTTGACCGCGCCGAGCGCGCCGTCGTCCGTACGGCCGAGGTAGACGATGCCCATGCCGCCGGCGCCGAGCCGCGCGAGCAGGCGGTACCCGGCGATCCGGGAGGGGTCCGAGGGGTGCAGCCGGTCCAGGGGCATCAGCCGTCCGCCTTTCCGAGGGCCTGCCTCGCCAGCAGCGACATGTGGCTGGTGCCCTGGACGACGAAGGCCTGGAGCTGCGGCGCGGTGTAGCCCTGGGCGCCCTTGACGGCGACGGCCAGGGTGACCGGTCCGTACTGGGCCTGGGACCAGGTGTAGGGGTACGGCTTGCCGCCGTCGGCGGCGTTGACGTAGTCGCCCATCTCGGAGAAGGCGTCTTCGGTCCAGCCGTTCATCTGCTCGCCGTAGTAGAGGGAGTTGCCGAGGAGCTTCTGGAGCTGTTCGCCGTCGCGCAGCTTCTGGTCGGGGCAGCGCAGGACTTCCTCCATGGCGCGGGCGGTCTCCCAGCCGGACTCCGTGCGGGTGCGGTGGACGGTGACCGTGGCATTGATCCGGACCATGCCGAGGCCGTCCTTGGCGGGGATGTGGAAATAGCGGGTGCGGGTGGCGAGGACGTCCTCGGGGAGGCCGCCGGTCTGCCATACGCAGTCCTGGTCGAGCACCGCCCAGTGGGCGGGGTCGCTCTCGAAGGGGGCGCTGCGGGCGACCTGCTCCCCGAGGTGCTTCTGGTCGAGGAGGATCCGGTCGAGGAGGGCGCGGGCCTCGGCGGCGGTCCTGGGCTGCTTGGCCTCGTCGACCGGCGGAACGAGCGCGGAGGCGGGCGTGCCGCCCGCACTGGGCGCGGCCTGCGTGCCTTGTGTGCCCGGCGTGCCTGTGCCCTGTGTGCCGGACGTGCCGGTGGTCGGGCTCGGGCTGCTGCCCCCGCCCTCGTCCGGGTCATCGGCCGAGCAGCCCGCGAGTGCGACTGCGAGTGCGAGCGCGAGCAGTGCGGCCGTGGCGCGGGTGCGCGGCGCGCGGCGTCGTGTGTGTGTTCCCTGTCCCCCCACGGAGAGATCGTAGGACAACATCGCCGCAGCGTAAGCAAGTTCCGGAGACCCGGCTCCCACATGCCCCGTACGACTCGCGGTGTTTTCCCCCCACCTCGCCCTCCCCCAGACTCCGTCAGGGGGACCGCATCCCGGAACCGGGGCGCCGCCCCGGCCCCTCCGGAGCTCCGCACCCGCCCCTCCCGCCCCCCGCCCCCCAATACCCCTCGAGGCTCCGCCCCATACCCCCTCGGGGTCCGCCCCGGCTCCCTCCGGGGGGGTGTGGGACAGGAGGGACGGGAGGGGTGGGTGTGGTGCAGGGCTTCCGGGGGTATTCGTATGGGGCACTGCGAGGCGTCGCGAGGAGTACTGCCATGAGTCTGCTCACGATGGGGGTCGAGGAGGAGTTCCTGCTGGTCGACCGGACCAGTGGGGCGCCGGCGGACCGCGGGTCCGTGGTGCTCTCCTCCGCCGAAGAGGTGCTCGGCGACCAGGTCCACGCCGAGTTCTTCAACGCCCAGATCGAGGTCAACAGCCAGCCCACCGACGACTGCGGCACGCTGCGCGCCGAGCTCGCCCGGCTGCGGCGGACCGTCGCCGAGGCCGCGGCGGACGCCGGCTGCCGGATCATCGCGTCCGGCACCCCCGTACGCCCCCCGGACCGGCCCATGGCCGTGAGCGGAACTTCGGAGCGCTACGCGCGGATGGCACGGCGCTACCCCTCCCTGGTGGACGCCCAGGACGGGCTGGCCTGCGGCTGCCACGTGCACATCGGCACGCTGGACCGGGGCGAGGCCGTCGGCCTCACCGGCCACATACGCCCCTGGCTGCCCGCTCTGCAGGCACTCGCCGGGAACTCACCCTTCTCCTCGGGCCGGGACACCGGCATGGCGAGCTGGCGGTCGGTGCGGTTCGGCCGCTGGCCCACCGCCGGCCCGGCGCCGCTGCTGGCCGACGAGGCCGGGTACGAGGCCTGCGCACAGACCCTGGTCGACCGGCAGGTGCTGCTCGACCGCAAGATGATCTACTGGTACGCCCGCCCGTCCGAGCACGTGCCGACCCTGGAGGTGCGGGTCGCGGACGTCAACGCGGACCTGGACACGGTCGTGCTGCTGGCGATCCTGGTCCGCGGGCTCGCGGTGTCCCTGCTGCCCGCGGTGGCGGAGGGGACGCCTCCGCCCCCGGTGCCGCACCGGCAGCTGGTCCAGGCGCACGCCTGCGCCGCGACGGACGGGCTGCGCGGGACCGGGCTGCACCCGTTGACCGGCGAGGAGATCAGTACCGAGCGGCTGGTCCAGCTGCTGCTCGCCCAGGCCGCGCCGGGCCTGGAGGCCACCGGCGACCTCGCGCTGGCGGAACAGCTGCTGCGGCGGCTGTGGGCCGAGGGTGACGGGGCCGCCCGGCAGCGGGCGGTGCACGAGCGCCGCGGCCGGCTCACCAGCGTGGTGGACGCCCTGGCCTCCGCCACCTCCGGCCACGACGGGTGAGCGGCGGCCGCCCAGGGCGGCCGGTACACCGGGTGGTGACGATCCGATGACCGAGTTCGGGTACTTCCTGTCGTGCGAGGACTTCCGTCCGGCCCAGCTGCTTCGCCAGGCCGAACAGGCCGAACAGGCGGGCTTCCGGTCCCTGTGGATCTCCGACCACTTCCATCCCTGGATCGGGCGGCAAGGCAACAGCCCCTTCGTCTGGGGGGTGATCGGCGCCCTGTCCCGGACCAGCCGGCTGCCCGTGGAGACGGCCGTGACCTGCCCCACGGTGCGCGTGCACCCGGCGGTGATCGCCCAGGCCGCGGCCACCTCCGCGGTGCTGCTGGAGGGCCGGTTCCGGCTCGGCCTGGGCAGCGGCGAGGCGCTGAACGAGCACATCGTCGGCGGATCCTGGCCGGCGGCCGACGTACGTCTGGAGATGCTGGAGGAGGCCGTGGAGGTCATCCGCCTGCTGCTGACCGGCGAGGAGGTCTCGCACCGCGGACGGCACTACACGGTGGAGAACGCCCGCCTCTACACCCTGCCGGAGATCCCCCCGCCGATCGACATCTCGGCCTTCGGGCCCGAGGCCACGGACCTGGCCGCCCGGATCGGCGACGGTCTGATCACCATGGCGCCCGACGCCGACGCCGTACGGCGCTTCCGCGGCGCCGACGGCAGCAGGCCCGCGTACGGCGGCCTGAAGGTGTGCTGGGCCCGGGACCGGGCGGAGGCCGTCCGTACAGCGCACCGGCTGTGGCCCAGCATGCGGCTTCCCGGCGAGCTCCAGCAGGTACTGCCCACCCCCACCCACTTCGAACGGGCGACCGAGCTGGTGACCGAGGACATGGTGGCCGAGGCGGTGGCCTGCGGGCCGGACCCGGAGGAGCACGCACGGCGGCTCCAGGCGTTCGTGGACGCCGGATTCGACCGGGTGCACATCTCGCAGATCGGGTCCGAGCAGCAGGGGTTCTTCGAGTTCTACCGGGACTCGGTGCTGCCCCTGGTCATGCGCTGACGTGCCCACAGCGGAACGGCGAACCACCAGAGCGCGAACCAGACCGCCATCAGCACCATCAGCCACAGCGCGAGCCCGTCGGGCAGCACCATGCGCAGGATCAGCAGCAGGGCCGAGGCCATCGTCAGGTAGAGGAAGACCAGGCCTGCGATGGTCATGCGGGAGGCCCAGACCACGGTCTCCGGCTTCAGCCGGTGGCCGGCCACCAGCCGGTGGAAGGAGACCGGGCCGACCAGGGCGCCGACCGTGACCGCGCCGAGGATCACGGTGACCACGTAGATGGTCCGGTCCACGTCCCCGAGCTCGGCGAACCGGGGCTGGAAGACCACCGCCAGCAGGAAGCCGAACAGGATCTGCACGCCGGTCTGGGCCACGCGCAGCTCCTGCAGCAGCTCGTTCCACCGCCGGTCGGCCTGCTGCAGGGCGTTCTCTCCCCGCGCCCTGTCCCCGGTCCCCTCCCGGTCTCCTGCCCTGTCTCCTGCCCTGTCTCCCGCGCTCTCCCGGTACCCCTCGCCGTCTCCGCCCGGCGCCGGCGGTTCCTCGCTCCGCTCAGGCATTGGGCTTCTCCAGGGGCTGCTCCAGCGACTCGTGCTCGTGGTGCGGGTGCTCTTCGTACGGGTGCTCCTGGGGTGAGTGGTGGCGCCGGTGCAGGATCCGGGGCTGGTGGACGATCCGGAAGCGGTGGCTCTCCTGGGACAGCTCCCGACCCTCGGCGTCCACGAAGGTGCCGGTGACCTCGTACGTGCCGCATTCCGCGCGGCCGACCGGCAGCCGCTCGGCCGGAAGGAGGATCTCGTACGGGCCGCCCGGCCGGAAGCTGCCGAGCGCGGTCCTGGTCCGGGCGACGACGCGGCCCTCCCGGCGCCGGGTGTCGACGAAGCACAGCCCGTCGACGGCCTCCCGGAGGTGGAAGGTCAGCGCCACGCTGACCACGGCTCCCTCGGGGAGCTCGAAGGGGCCCGGGGCGGGCGCGGACAGCGGGACGGTCAGCCGCCCCAGCTCCTCCGACTGCAGGGCCACGTCCACCAGCTCGAACGTCTCGTCGGTCACCATGGCAGGCTCACCTCCGGAATTCCTGCACGAAGGCGGCACAGAACGCGTCCAGGTCGCCCGGCTTGCGGCTCGTGATCAGGGTGCCCGGTGCGGCGTGGCAGACCTGCACCTTCTTGTCCACCCAGGTGCCTCCCGCGTTGCGGATGTCGGTGGCCAGGCTGGGCCACGAGGTCAGGGTGCGGTCGCGTACGGCGTCGGCCTCCACCAGGGTCCAGGCGGCGTGGCAGATCGACGCGACGGGCCGGCCGGCGCCGAAGAAGTGCCGGGTGAAGGCGACGGCCTTCTCGTCCAGGCGCAGCGCGTCGGGGTTGGCGAGGCCGCCCGGCAGCACCAGCGCGTCGAATCCGTCGGCCGGGGTGTCGGCGACCACGTCGTCGACGGGGAACGTGTCGGCCTTGTCGAGGTGGTGGTAGGCCTGGACGGTGCCCGCTCTGGTGGACACCAGGCGCGGCTCCCAGCCCTCGTCGCGCACGGCCTGCCAGGGGCGGACCAGCTCGACCTGCTCGACGCCCACCGGCGCCATCAGAAAGGCCACCCTCATCACGCTCACGTCCTCGTCTGTGGGTCTCCCCCTGGACGGGCCGTGCCGCGCAACGGGTCAGGTGGTCCCGGCGCAGGCGCGGCCGATCACCGGCATGGCGATGTTCCGCCCCGCGTCTTCCCCGGGAGGGCGAGATCAAACCGGGGGTGCCCGGCGGCCCCCGCCGGCACCGTCACCGCCGTCACTCTCGCCGTCACCGTCCGTGCCCTCTCCGGCCGGTGGCCGTGGTGCGGAGGCCCCGGACTCCAGGGAGGCCGTCATCCGGTGGCACCACCTGAGCACCAGGGTGATCCCGCACGCCAGGGTGCCCGTCCAGGCCAGGGCGAAGGCCCAGGCGAGGGCGGGTGACCCGGAGGACGCCGCGGCCAGGAACAGGCCCAGCGACACGATCCCCAGGAGTCCCCCGGTCAGCGCCATCCCGTGCGCGCGCACGGAGTGGCGCAGGTGCCGGGTGTGCCTGGTCCGGCCCCAGGGCCGTACTCCGCGCCGCATGGTCCGCAGCCGCCGGTCCAGGACCGCGTCCCCGCGCAGGTCCTGCTCGATCCCGGTCAGGATCGTCCGTTCTCGTTCGGAGAGGCCGTCACCGCCGTCACCGGTCATGGCAGGCTCCTCGTCCTCGGTGCCGCCTGGTTCCTTGCCCTGCGCCTACCCAGCTGTCGGCCGGGTAGTGCCGTCCGGCGGTCCGGACCCGGAGTGCCCCGAGGTCCGCGACGGGGTCCGCCCGGGGGACTCCCCCGGCCTTCAGGCCGCATGGCCCCGCGGGTCGTCACGGGCGTCGTCGTCGACGATCTCGGCGTCGACGACGTCCTCGCCCGCGTCTCCGGAGGCCGGCCCGCCGCCGGTGCCGGTGCCGCTCCCGCCGCCCTGGGCGCCGCCGGACGCGGACTGTTCCTGCGCCCTGGCGTACAGGGCGGTGCCGATCTTCTGCGCGGCGGCGTTCGCCCGTTCCACGGCCGTCCGGATGGCGCCGGTGTCCTCGCCCGCCAGCTTCTCCTTCAGTTCGCCGATGGCCGTCTCCACCTCGCCCCGGACGTCGGCGGGGATCTGCTCCCGGTTGTCGCGGATGAGTTTCTCGGTCTGGTAGACGAGCTGCTCGCCCTGGTTGCGGGTCTCCGCCGCCTCCTTGCGGCGGCGGTCCTCCTCGGCGTGCTCCTCGGCCTCGTGCACCATGCGGGCGATGTCGTCCTTCGGCAGCGAGGAGCCGCCGGTGACGGTCATCTTCTGCTCCTTGCCCGTGCCGAGGTCCTTGGCCGTGACGTGCATGATCCCGTTCGCGTCGATGTCGAAGGAGACCTCGATCTGCGGGACACCGCGCGGGGCCGGCGGCAGACCGGTCAGCTCGAACATGCCGAGCTTCTTGTTGTACGCCGCCATCTCGCGCTCGCCCTGGTAGACCTGGATCTGCACGGACGGCTGGTTGTCCTCGGCCGTGGTGAAGATCTCCGACCGGCGGGTGGGGATCGTGGTGTTGCGCTCGATGAGCTTGGTCATGATGCCGCCCTTGGTCTCGATGCCGAGGGACAGCGGGGTCACGTCGAGGAGCAGGACGTCCTTGACCTCGCCCTTGAGGACACCGGCCTGCAGGGTGGCGCCGACGGCGACGACCTCGTCCGGGTTGACGCCCTTGTGCGGGTCCTTGCCGGTGAGCGATCTGACCAGCTCGGTCACCGCGGGCATCCGGGTGGAACCGCCGACGAGGATCACGTGGTCCACATCGGCGACCTTGATCTTCGCGTCCTTGACCGCCTGGTGGAACGGGGCCCTGCAGCGTTCCAGCAGGTCTTCGGTCAGCTCCTCGAACCGGGCACGGGTCAGGCGTTCCTCCAGGTGCAGCGGGCCCTCGGCGGAGGCCGTGATGTACGGCAGGTTGACCGTGGTCTCGGTCGCGGAGGAGAGCTCGATCTTGGCCTTCTCCGCGGCCTCCCGGAGCCGCTGCACCGCCATCTTGTCCTTGCTCAGGTCGATGCCGTGGCCGTTCCTGAACTGCTTGACCAGGTGGTCGACGAGTCGCTGGTCCCAGTCGTCACCGCCGAGCTCGGTGTCGCCGTTGGTGGATTTGACCTCCACCACTCCGTCGCCGATGTCCAGCAGGGACACGTCGAAGGTGCCGCCGCCGAGGTCGAAGACGAGGATGGTCTGGTCGTTCTCCTTGTCCAGGCCGTAGGCGAGGGCCGCCGCGGTGGGCTCGTTGACGATGCGCAGCACCTTCAGCCCGGCGATCTCCCCGGCTTCCTTGGTCGCGGTGCGCTGGGCGTCGTTGAAGTACGCGGGCACGGTGACGACCGCGTCCGTGACCTCCTCGCCCAGGTAGGCCTCGGCGTCCCGTTTCAGCTTCTGCAGCACCCGGGCCGAGATCTCCTGCGCCGTGTACCGCTTGCCGTCGATGCCGCCTTCCTGCGGGAAGCGCCAGCCCGGGTCGCCCATGTGGCGCTTGACCGAGCGGGCGGTGCGGTCCACGTTGGTGACCGCCTGCCGCTTGGCCAGCTCGCCGGTGAGGACGTCGCCGCTCTTGGCGAAGGCGACCACGGACGGGGTGGTCCGGGCCCCTTCCGCGTTCGGGATGACGGTCGGTTCGCCGCCCTCCAGCACGGCCACGACGGAGTTCGTCGTCCCCAGGTCGATGCCGACCGATCGCACCATCGCCGCCACCTCCTCGCGCCTGTCACCGGGCGCGTTCCCGGGGGCGGGGCCGGGTATGCGGCGGTCCGGCGGTCACTTCCGGGCGGGGTGCCCGCCTCCGGGCCGGGTGCTCACTTCCAGGCGAGGCGGAGTGCGTCGGCGTGGGCGGCGAGCCAGGTGCGGAAGTCCTGGAGGGCGGGGTTCAGGGCGCGGATCGCGTCGAGGTCGCGGGCGTGCGTGAACCGGTCCTCGCAGTCGGCGTAGTACTGGAACATGTTGCCCGCCTCGTCGGCGCCGGGGAAGCCGAGTGCCCGGAAGGCGTCCGGGGTCAGCGGGCGGTAGCGGACGGGCACCCCGGTGGCATCGGTGAGCAGTTCGGCCATCTCGGCGAGCGGGAGGTAGTCACCGGCGATGCTGACGGTGGCGGCGATCAGGTCGGTGTCGCGCTTGAAGATCTCCAGCGCGGTCCGGCCGATGTCCTCCACTGCGATCCCGGCCAGGCGCTTGTCGCCCATCGGGAAGACGATCTCGCGGGCGCCGTCCTCCGCGGGCTGCGGGGCGAAGGCACCGAGCAGGTTCTCCCAGTAGAAGGTGGTCCGCAGGAAGGTGGCCGGGACGCCGGCCTCGGTGAAGTACCCGTCGGCCTCTGCCTTGGCGTCGAAGTGGGGCACCTTGTACGAGCCCTGGAGGGTGGGCATCCGGTCGTCGTCGAGCGGGATGCAGTCGCGGGTGTCCTCCAGGGTGGACCAGATCGCGTGCTGGACACCGGCGTGCGCGGCGGCCCTGGCCAGGGCTTCGGCCTGGGCCTTCTCCCGCTCCGCGGACATGTGCTCCCAGAAGTTGGTCACCAGGAACGCGCCGTAGGCGTGTTCGAAGGCCTGGCCGAGGCCGGCCTCGTCGTCGATGTCTCCGCGCACGACCTCGGCCCCGAGCCGGGCGAGTTCCCGGGCCGGGGCCGAGTCGGGGTCGCGGGTGACCGCGCGGACGGTGAAGCCGGAGTCCGGGTCGGCGAGGACGGCCCGTACCATCCCGCCGCCCTGCTGCCCGGTCGCGCCGAACACCGTGATGATCTTCTTCGACGTCACGCTCGTCCCCTTGGTCGCCGTACGCACACCTTCGCTCACTCTATGCGCACGGGCGGGCGCGGCGCGGTAGCGGTACGCCGGGCGGGGACGCGCCCCGCCCGGCGTTCCGGTCGACCGGTCACTCGGTCACTCGGTCACTCGGTCACTCGGTCACTCGGTCACTCGGGGAACCGGCTAGAAGCCGATGGCCCAGCTGTCGAGGTAGCCGCCGAAGTAGTCGCTCTTGTCCTGGATCCTCAGGTTCCAGGTGCCGTTGGCGACCTCGGAGGAGGCGTTGACGCGGAAGATCCCGATGAGGGCGCCGCTCCGGCCGTCGTACGTGCCTTCCTGACGGAGCCGGTACCAGCTGCCGTCGGGGGCCCGGATCTCCACCTTCAGGTCGGCCAGCCACTCGTGCTTGATGTTGAGTTCGACGTCGAGGTCGGCGGGCGCCTTGCCGGGCACGTTGGTGACCTTGATGGCGGACCAGATGGTGTTGTCGTCGATGGTCTGGTTGGTGCCGTTCCAGAAGCGCGGCCCCGGGGTCCACGGCGTGCCGGTGAAGAGCATCTTGTTCGGCGAGCCGGAGCCGATGTTCTGCAGCGAGCGGGTGGCCGCGGTGCTGGTCAGGTACGTCGCCACCTGTGCCGGGGTGGAGGTGCGGTGGGTGGAGAGGTACAGCGCGGCGGCGCCGGCCACGTGCGGGGCGGCCATCGAGGTGCCCGACTTGACCTGGACGTCGTAGTCCGACCAGTTGCCCGCCGAGTAGATGCTTTCGCCGGGCGCGAAGATGTCGACCAGCTTCCCGTAGTTGGAGAAGGAGGCCCGGCTGTCGATGTCGTTGGTGGCGCCGACGGTGATGGCCGCGGGCTCCCGGGCCGGGGAGTGGCCGTTGGCGTCCTCGTTGTCGTTGCCCGCCGCGACCGTGTAGGTGATCCCGGAGTTGACCGAGTTGCGTACGGCGGTGTCCAGGGCGACGTCCGGGTCCCCGCCCAGGCTCATGTTGGCCACGGCCGGTTTGACGGCGTTCTTGGTGACCCAGTTGATGCCGGCGACGACCTGGGCGGTGGTGCCCGATCCCTGGTCGTTGAGCACCCGCACGGCCACGATCTTGGCCTGCTTGGCGACTCCGTAGCTCTTTCCGGCCACGGTCGCCGCCACGTGGGTGCCGTGGCTGTGGCCGTCGTCGGCGCCGCCCCCGTCGATGGCGTCGAAGCCGTAGCGGGCCCTGCCACCGAAGTCCGTGTGCGAGATCCGCACGCCCGTGTCGATCACGTACACCGTGACGCCGGTACCCGCCGAGTCCGGATAGTCGTACCGCTTCTCGAGCGGCAGCCGGCGGCGGTCGATCCGGTCCAGGCCCCAGGAGATCGGGTTGGGCTGGGTGCCGTCCAGTTTCACCCGGCGGTTCTGCACGACGGTGGCGACGGCCGGGTCCGCGGCCAGCTGCCGGGCCTGCCGTTCCGACATCTCCACGGAGAAGCCCTGGAAGGCCGCGTCGTAGGTGTGGTCCAGCTTTCCGCCGTAGCGCTTGGCCAGGTCCGGGCCCTTCTGCGCGGAGGCGTGGGTGCCGGTGTCCTTGAGCATGGCGATGTAGCTGCCGGGCACCGCGTTGGCGGCACCGGCGTACAGCACGGCGGCTTCCGGTTCGGCCGCCGCGGCGGGCGACGCGAGACCGCCCGCGACGGTGGCCGCCGCGGCGAGCAGTGCCACGGTCGTGGCCGTGCCACGCCGTAACCGAATTCTGGGGAACATCAGTTCCTACTCCCCCCACTGATTGCCCGTGCCCCTGCGACACGGGTCGACGCCCGGCACGTGCCGGAGCACGCGCGGAACGGACGAACAGGGGGATGCGCGCCTGGACAGCACGGTGCCGCAGGGCTCCGTGCCGTTATACGTAACTCCCCCCGGGAAGAGCCTGGCTTACCCCGAACTCCCTTGCAAGGGACTCCACTTGATCATCTGGACGCGAATCCTCCAGTCGCGGGGCAGCCCCCCGGCGGGCGACTCTGCCGTACCCCCGCCCCCGCCGCTAGCATGATCACCAGTTCGACGATCAGGTATGCACACCTTGTTCTGGAGGACACCGTGCCGGTACTCGCCACCCTCGCCCGCGTCTACGTCGACGACCTGGACACCGCGCTGCCGACCTTCACCGCGCTGACCGGCCAGGAACCCTCCCTCCGATTCCCCTACCGCGGACTGGAGCTGGCGAGCGTCGGCGGCTATCTGCTGGTCGCCGGGACCGAGGCGGACCTCGCCCCCTTCAGGAACGTCCAGGCCACCACGATCGTCAGCTCGGTCGAAGAGGTGCTGGAACTCACCGGGAAGCTCGGCGGTGAGGTGCTCAGCGGACCCAACGAGGTGCCCACCGGACGCAATCTGACGGTGCGCCACCCCGGCGGTGCCGTGATCGAATACGTCCAATTCGCCGACACCGCGCCGACCGCCCGCGGCTGATCTCCGTACGCCAGTAAGGGGACGGCGCCCTGGACGTACCGCCCCGGGCGGGAGCCCGCGGCCCGGGGCGTGATCCGCCGGTCACAGCACTAGGGCCTGTCGTCAAACTCGCGTCGTCGCCCGGAGGGCGGCCCCACGGCGTCTGGTGCGTGCTCTCGGCGTGCCGGGCGGGAGCCCCCGTACTGGACGTACTCGGGCTCTCGCCCGGTGCGGCGAGAGTGCGTGCCAGGCGCCGCGGGGCAGACGCGAGTTTGACGACAGGCCCTAGCCGACCAGGCGGCGGCGCCAGTCCAGTGGGGTGACGGTGATCGCGCGGCCGGGGTTGCCGTCCCAGTCGGTGCGGAGACCGGCTGCCGCGAGGGCGGCCACGACCTCGCGGCCGACGGCGACGGTGGTCTCGGAGGAGTCGTCGAAGCCGCCGTAGTAGAGCATCAGTCCGTGGCCGGCCGCGGCGGAGTCCGTGCACTGGGTGTGGAAGTAGACGAAGCCGCGGGAGTCCGGCTCGGCTTCGCCGCCGATCTCGGACTGGCCGCAGCTGCGGCAGCACGTGAAGTTCTCGCGGGCGGTGATGCCGGCCTCCTCCAGGACTGCGAAGGCGCGGGTGAGCCGCTCGGGGTCCGTCTCGCCGCGCCAGTCGGCCTGTTCGGCTACGCGCTCCCGCCACATGCGGTCGACCAGCTGCCGGGCCTGCTCGCCGGAGACGGGCCGGTGGTCCCCGCTGACCAGGTAGTCCTCGGCGATCTCGGCCAGCTCGGCACGGGAGGCGTAGCCGCCTGTCAGGACCTGGCGGACGTGCTCCTCCAGCTCCTCCCGCTCCTCCTCGTCGAGTTCGAGCGGCGGCACCTCGCGGACGGGCACCGTGGCCGGCCGCGCCCAGGAATGGCCCGCGTCCCAGCCCGGCTCCTGCCGGGCCCAGCCGCCCATCGCCTCGATCACGGCCTCGGGCGCGCCGAGCACCGCCTGGAACTGCCGGCCGGCAGCCCCGTCCCGGTGCTCCAGTGTGTAGTCGCCACCGGTCTGGTGCCACACCTGTATGAAGACGTCCGGCAGGTCCGGCACCCGCTGGACCACCAGGAACCGGTCGCCCTCACCACCGATCCGCCGCACCAGCCCGGCCAGCTCCCCGGCGGACACGCGGACGTACCGCTCCTGCTTCTCCGTCATCACCACGATCTCGAGCATGTCCCGACTCTGGCACACGGCTCTGACAACCGGCCGGCGGACATCGCGTCGGGCGGCGACATGAACGAGGAGATCCTGCTGGTGCGCGACACGGTGTCCCGGGTGACCGGAGCACCGGCTCGCCCGTTCCGGGAGTGGGCCCTGGAGAACGTCGCCGCGTTTCGCTGAACCGCGGGCCGGATCGGCCGCGGGAGGTCAGGACACCCAGGTCGAGGTCATGGCCTGGACCGCCGAGCCGTCCCGGTCGGCCAGCTTGGTGCCGGTGAAGGCACGGGCCCAGTCCGAGGTCTGGATGCGGAACGCGGGGGTCTCGGCGGTGAGGGCCTCCATCACGGACTCGGCGGCACCGGCCGGGGTCTGGGCGCCGTCCATGAACTGGCCGACGGTGCGCTCGATGTAGTGGCGCAGCGCGTCGGAGTAGGGGCCCGCGGCGGCGATCTCCGCCTCCAGGTCGAGGCCGATGTTGGTGACGAACTCGGTGGCGACGGCGCCGGGTTCGACGACGGACACGCTCACGCCGAGGGTGCGGGCGACCGGGGCGAGGCTCTCCATGTAGCCCTCGACGGCGAACTTCGCGGCGCAGTACGCCTCGTTGAACGGCTGGCCGATGACGCCGCCCACGCTGGTGACGGTGATCAGGCGGCCCCCGCTCGCGCGCAGGTGCGGCATCGCGGCCTTGGAGACGTTCAGGACGCCGAAGAAGTTGACCTCCATGACCGTGCGGACCTCGGAGACGGGCTCGTTCTCCAGGGTGCCGACGTGCCCGGCGCCCGCGTTGTTGACCACGGCGTCCAGGCGGCCGTAGTCGGCGATCACGCCGTCCACTGCGGCGGCGACGGACGCCTCGTCGGTCACGTCCAGCTGCCGGATGTCGAGCTCGACGCCCGCCTCGGCCGCGGCCTTGCGGAGCGCGCCGGCGCGGGCGGGGTCGCGCAGGGTGGCGACCGTACGCCAGCCGGCGCCGGCCGCGGCGACCGCGGCGGCGAGACCGATGCCGGAGGAGGTGCCGGTGATCAGGACGGTCTTCCGGTTGCTGTGGGGGGTGGCCGACATGGTGGTGCCTTTCGGTTCCGGTTTCGGGGCTCCGTCCGGACGCCCCGCATTTATGTGCGTGCACACACACTATAAATTTATGTGCGCGCACACGCAACATCTACACTCGATCCATGCCGAAGAAGCTCACCCAGGCCGAGATGCCTGACGCCGATTACGCCTTCTACGGGCTGGTCTGGGCCGGCACGGTCCTCACGGAGCGGGTCGACCGCGCCCTCACCAAGGAACACGACCTGCCCGTGTCCTGGTTCGAGGTCATGCTGTGGCTGGCCTCCAGCCCCGATCCGGTGCCCGCCTCGGTCCTGGGGAACAGCACCATGCTCAGCCGCAGCCAGGTCTCCCGGGTGGTGGACGCCCTCCAGGGCCGCGGCCTGGTCACCCGCACCCCCTCGGCGCGCGACGCCCGCTCGGTCGAGGTCTCGCTGACCGAGGCGGGCCGGCGGGCCTTCGAGCAGGCCGACGCCACCCGCCGCGAGGTCCTGGCGCCGGTCTTCACCGACCTCCTCGACGACGGGGACATCGCGGCGCTCGGCGCCGTGTGGCGCAAGCTCAAGGCCGAGAAGGAGCGCCTGTCGGAGCACCGGGCGCGCTGAACGCGCCCGCCCGCCCCGCCGCCGCGGCAGCCCCGGCCGCCCGGCGGGGCAGGGCCGGATCCGGGGCGGCCCTCAGGAGCAGCAGCTCGTGGTACAGCGGCGCGGTCGCCGCGACCAGAAGCGCGCGGGCGTCGGCCGGGCCCGGCAGGTCGCCCCGCTCCCGGGCGCGGGAGACGACCACCGCGCAGCGCTCGTAGCGGCCCTCCCAGAAGCGGGACAGGGCCTCGGCCGCCTCGGCCGAGCGGAACCCCGCGGCGATCAGCGCCGTGGTCAGGTTCGGGCCGCCGCCCGCCAGGGCCTCGTACACCTCCTGGTTGAGGGCGGTCAGGTCGCCCTCCAGTGATCCCGTGTCGGGCGGGCTCCACGTGTCGTCGGACGCGGCGTCGAGCACCTCCGCCAGCAGTCCGCCGACGTCCCGCCACCGCCGGTAGACCGTGGTCCGGTGCACACCGGCACGTTCGGCGACCGCGTCGACGGTCAGGGCGTCGTACCCGCCCGCCACCAGCAGATCGCCCACCGCCTCCAGGACCTGGGTCCGGACACGGGCGCTCCGGCCGCCCGTCCGCCGCCTCGGCGTGGCCGGTTCGGATGGGTTCGCCTGGCCGGAATCGTCGCTTGCGTGTGCGCTGACATCCATGGAACGATCTTAACGCAACATTCGTCTCTTTAAGGAGTCCTCCGATGGTTCCGATGGTTCACCTGACGCTCCCCTGCCCCTCCCCCGCCGCGCCCCCGCACGAACCCCTGGAGCCGCTCCATGACCGCACAGCTCACCGCGCTTGACCTCACCAAGTCCTACGACGGCCGGCTCGTCCTCGACTCGGTCGACTGCTCCGTCACCGACGGCACCCGCCTCGGCATCGTCGGCGAGAACGGCTCCGGAAAGTCCACCCTGCTCCGGCTGCTCGCCGGGGCCGAACGCCCCGACCGGGGCACGGTCACCGTCCGCACCGACGCCGGCATCGGGTACCTCGCCCAGGAGGAGCACCTCCCCGCCCACCTGACCGTGCAGCAGGTCGTCGACCGCTCCCTCGCCGAACTCCGGGCCATGGAAGACCGGATGCGCCGGTTCGAGGCCCGGATGGCGGACGGCGACACCACGACCGAGGTGCTCGACTCCTACGCCGACCTGCTCACCGCCTTCGAACTGCGCGGCGGCTACGAGGCCGACGCCCGGGTCGAACGCGCCCTGCACGGCCTCGGACTGCCCGTCCTGCCCCGTGACCGCACCGTCGGCGGGCTCTCCGGCGGCGAGCAGGTCCGGCTCCGGCTGGCCGCGCTGCTGGCCTCCGCGCCCGGGGTGCTGCTGCTCGACGAGCCCACCAACCACCTCGACGGCGCCGCCCTGGCCTGGCTGGAGGAGCACCTGCGCGCCCGCCGCGGCATCACCGTCGCCGTCTCCCACGACCGGGAGTTCCTCGAACGCGTCGCCACCTCCCTGCTGGAGGTCGACGGCGACCTGCACCGGACGGTGCGCTACGGCAACGGGTACGCCGGCTACCTCGCCGGGCGCGCCGCCGACCGGCAGCGCCGCGCCCAGGCCCACGCCGAGTGGAGCGCGGAGGTGGACCGGCTGCGCGAGTCCGCGGCCGTCACCGCCCGCCGAGTGGCCCCCGGCCGGGCGATGAAGGACGGCAACAAGATGGCCTACGACCGGGCGGCCGGCCGGGTGCAGCAGTCCCTGGCGAGCCGGGTGCGCAACGCCGAGGAGCGGCTGGGACGGCTGCTGGCCCGGCCGGTGCCCGCCCCCGCCGAGCCCCTGCGCTTCACCGCCGTGCCCCGCACCGCCGGAGACGGCGCCGCGGACCGCGTGGTGCTCGCGGCGGACGGCGTGGCGGTGGAGGAGCGGCTCGCGCCGCTGGGCCTGGCCGTCCCGGCCGGCGGCCGGCTCCTGGTCACCGGCCCGAACGGCGCGGGCAAGAGCACCCTGATCGGTGTCCTCGCCGGCACCGTCACCCCCGACCGGGGGCAGGTCGTACGGCGGGGCCGGACCGGCCTGCTGGCCCAGCGGACCCACGCGGGACCGCCCGGTCGGACGCTCCTCGCCGCCTTCGCCGAGGGCCGCCCCGGCACGCCCGGGGAGCACGCCGAACAGCTGCTGTCGCTCGGCCTGTTCGCCCCGGAACAGCTCACCGCCGCGGTCGGCACCCTGTCGGCCGGCCAGCGGCAGCGGCTGGCCCTGGCCCGGCTGGTCACCGAACCGGGCGGCACTGACGTACTGCTGCTGGACGAGCCGACCAACCACCTCTCCCCCGCACTGGCCGAGGAGCTGGAAGCGGCCCTGGCCTCGTTCGCGGGCGCCGTGGTCGTCGTCAGCCACGACCGCCGGCTGTGCGACCGCTGGCAGGGCGACCGGCTCGTCCTGCACGCCCCGGAGCGGGTCGCCGTCGCGGCATAGCCCCTCCGTTCACCGCACCTCTCCACGAAGGACTCCGCTTGACGAACACCACCGCCCCGCGCCTGCTCCACACGTACCCCGTCCTCACCCCCGGGGCGGGCCCGTACGCCCTGGCCGCCGGACCCGACGGCAACCTCTGGTGCACCCTGGTGCACGCCGGACGCATCGCCCGCCTCTCCCCCGACGGACACCTCGACGAGTTCGCGCAGGACTCCCCCGGCTGCGGGCCGTCCCTGATCGCCCCCGGCCCCGACGGCGCCCTGTGGTTCACCCGGAACCGGGACCACCGGATCGGCCGCATCACCACCGACGGCCGGTCGCGTGCGTACGACCTGCCCGGCCCGGGGTCCGGACCGTACGGGATCACGGCCGGGCCGGACGGCGCGCTCTGGTTCACCCAGATGCACACCGACCGGATCGGCCGGATCACCGTGGACGGCGACCTGACCGAGTACGAACTTCCCTGCGAGGGCGCCTTCCCCTCCTTCATCACGGCCGGCGCCGACGGCGCCCTGTGGTGCACGCTCAACCAGGCGGACGCCCTGGCCAGGATCACCGTGTCCGGCGAGGTCCGGCTGTACCCGCTGCCTGTGCCCGGGACGGCCCCGGTCGGGCTCGCGGCGGCGCCGGACGGCACCCTGTGGTTCGCCGGGATCGGCACGGGCGTGATCGGGCGGATGGACACCGGAGGCGAGGTCACCGAGTACCCGCTGCCGGACCCGCGGTGCCGGCCGCACGCCGTGGCGGTGGCACCGGACGGGTCCTGCTGGTTCACCGAATGGGCCACCGGCCGGATCGGCCGGGTCACCCCCGACGGACGGATCACCGAGGTCCCCCTCCCGGACCCCGGCTGCGAGCCCCACGGCCTGGTCTTCGGCCCCGACGGCACCCTCTACGTCGCCCTGGAGAGCGGCGCCGTCACCCGGTGGGAGGTGGGTGCGGCGCCGGGGCGATAAACACGGCCTCGTCCCCGGCATGGCCGCGCCTCAGTCCGGCTGCACCTCGGACGTCGGGTGCTTCTCCGGGTGCAGCGCCTGTTCCGCCCAGATGGTCTTGCCGGCGGCGGTGTAGCGGGTGCCCCACTGCTGGGTGGTCTGCGCCACCAGGAACAGGCCCCGGCCGCCCTCGTCGTCGCCCGCCGCGGTGCGCATGTGCGGGGTGGTGTGGCCGCTGTCGGACACCTCGCAGATCAGTGTCTGGTCGCGGATCAGGCGCAGGTGCATCGGTCCGGGCGCCGCGTGCCGGATGGCGTTGGTGACCAGTTCGCTCACCACGAGTTCGGTGGTGAAGACCAGTTCGTCCAGTCCCCAGGCACGGACCTGGGCGGCGGCCGCCGCCCGGGCCCTGCCGACGGCCTGGAGGTCCTCGCTGAGCTCCCACTCGGCCACCTGGTGCCTGCCCAGGACGCGGGTGCGGACCAGCAGCAGGGCCGCGTCGTCCCCCGCCGGACCGGCCGGCAGCACCGCCTCGACGGCCTCGTCGCACAGGTCGTCCAGGGACCGGCCGGGGCCGGTCCCGGTCAGCGCGGTGCGCAGGGCGTCCAGCTGCTCGTCCAGGTCCCGGTCGCGGGCCCGTACCAGCCCGTCGGTGAAGAGGGCGAGCAGGCTGCCCGGCCGGAGGGTGAAATCGGCGGACTCGAAGGGCAGCCCGCCCAGGCCCAGCGGCGGGCCGGGCGGCAGCTCGGGGAAGGTCACGGTGCCGTCGTCGGGGTCGACGACGGCGGGCAGCGGGTGCCCGGCCCGGGCCATCGTGCAGGTCCCGGAGACCGGGTCGTAGACGGCGTACAGGCAGGTCACGCCGAGGGCTTCGTCCTCGGGGTGCTCCTCGCCCTCGATACGGACCGCGGCCCGTTCGTTGGTGCCCTGGGTGACCAGGTCGTCGAGCCGGGAGAGGAGTTCGTCGGGGGCGAGGTCCATCCGGGCCAGTACGCGCACGCTGGTGCGCAGCCGGCCCATGGTGGCGGCGGCGCCCAGGCCGTGCCCGACCACGTCGCCGACGACCAGCGCGACGCGGCTGCCGGACAGGGCGATCACGTCGAACCAGTCGCCGCCGACTCCCGCGCTGCTGTCGGCGGGCAGGTAGCGGTAGGCGAGTTCCACGGCGGACAGCTGCGGCAGCAGCCGGGGCAGCAGGCTGCGCTGCAGCATCAGGGCGGCGGCGTGCTCGCGGACGTAGCGGCGGGCGTTGTCGATGCACACCGCGAGCCGGGCCACGAGCTCGTCGGCCACGGCCAGTTCACCGGGGTCGAACGGGGTGCCGCGGTCCTCCCAGGCGAACGACACCACGCCCAGGCCGGTGCACTCGGCGCGCAGCGGTACGGCCAGCACGGCGCCTTCCCGGACGGGCCGTACGGAGGCCAGGGCGCGGGCCTCCGCGGACGAGGGCGGATGCAGTACGGGGCGCCGGCCGGGGGGCCAGATCCGTACGAGGCGGTCGTCGTAGGAGGTGCCGGGTGTGGGGCGGTCGCCGTCGAGCACGGTGTCCAGGAGGTCCACGGTGACGGAGTCGGCGAAGTGCGGGGTGGTGACGGCGGCGAACTCCCGGGCGGTGCGGGCCATGTCGAGGGTCGTGCCCACCCCGCTCCCGGCCCGGACCAGCAGGTCGAGGCGCTGCTGGGCGAGGTAGCGGTCGGTGATGTCGACGGTCTCCTCACAGACGCCCAGCGGGGCGCCGGCCGGGTCCTGGAGCCGGTAGTAGGAGCAGGACCAGACGTAGTCGCGGTCCGGGTCGGAGGGCGGGCGGCCGCGGTAGTGGAGTTCGATGACGGGCTCGCCGGTGCGGAGGACCCCGTCCATGACCTCCTCAAGGGTGCCGGGTGCCCCGGGCGTCAGGACGGTGCCGTGGGTCACCATGTCGTCGGGGCCGACGCCGACGTACTGGGAGGGTCCCATCTCGTCGACGAGGGCGAGGTTCGTCCACACCACGCGCATGTGGGTGTCGTAGATGGCCAGGCCGACGGGCGACTGGGTGGCCAGGCCGCGCAGCATCGACTGCAGGGCGTCCCACTGCTCGGCCTCGGCGGCGTCGGCCATGGCGAGCAGGCGTTCCGGCCGGTCCGGGGCGGCGCCCCAGAGGTCCTCGGCGGGCGGGCCGGCGAATTCGCGCCCGTGGGCCGGGGACAGGCTGAGCACGGCGACGGCGGTGCGCAGGACGCCTCCGTCGCAGCGCCGCAGGCGCAGCGCGCGCCGCAGGCCCGGCCGCATCTCCCGTACGGCGATGTCGTAGATGTCGGCCGTGCCGTCGGCGGGGTGCCCCGGGTCGGTGGCCGGGTGGCCCGGGTCGGCGGCCAGATCGGCGAAGGGGCGCCCGAGGACCTCGTCGGCCGGGTGGCCCAGGAGTTCCGCGGCGGCCGGGCTCCAGCCCACCACCCGGCCCTGGCCGTCGAGGACCGCCATGGCCGCTCTGGACACGTCGAGGGGGCCGTGGAGTTCACCGAAGCCGGGGACGAAGGTCACGATGCCTGCCTCCACTCCGGCGCGTGGCGCGCGGCCAGCAGCAGGGCGACGTCGTCGGGCCGGTCCGCGGACTCGCCGGCCTCGCGGACGAGCCGGTCGGCGGTCTCGGCCAGGCTGCCCCCGCCGGCCTCGGCGAGCAGGGCCCGCAGCCGTTCGATGCCCACGTCGATGTCGGTGCCGGGTACTTCCACGAGACCGTCGGTGTAGAGGGCGAGGACGGCGCCCGGTTCGAGGACCAGTTCGGTGACGGGGTAGGTGGCCTCGCCGTCGACGCCGAGGACGACTCCGCCCGGCAGGTCGAGGACCTCGGCCCGCCCGTCCGGGTGCCGCAGAAGGGGCTGCGGGTGTCCGGCGCGCACGGCCCGGGCGGCTCCGCTGCCCGGGTCGAGGAGGATGTAGCAGCAGCTGGCGAACTGGCCGGGGTCGAGGTCGATCAGGAGCCGGTTGGTGCCGCCGACCACCTCGTCGGGGGCGTTGCCGCTGAGCGCGAACGCCCGTACGGCGCTGCGCAGCTGGCCCATGGTGGAGGCGGCGGGGATCCCGTGTCCCTGGACGTCCCCGATGACCACGGCGAGTCCGCCCGGGCCGGTTTCGATGACGTCGTACCAGTCGCCGCCGATGTCCATACCGGCGGTGCCGGGCAGGTAGCGGCCGATGGTTTCCACCTCGTCGACGACGGGCAGGTGGCGCGGGAGCAGCGCGTCCTGCAGTCCGCGGGCGACCGCGGCCTCCGATTCGTAGCGCTGTGCGCGGTCGAGGGCCTGGGCGATGAGCCCGGCGAGGGCGGTGAGCACGGTCCGTTCCTCCGGGCTGAAGCCGCGGGGCCGGTCGAAGCCGAGGATGCAGGAGCCGACCGGCCGTCCGGAGGCGATGAGCGGCAGGAAGGCGCGGGCGCCGACGCTGGCGTCGAGCGGGATGCCCGGATAGGCGGCGGCGAGGTGTTCCATGGACTCGAAGAAGATGGGACGGCCGGAGGTGAGGGTCTCCACGCCGGGCAGCCGGACCTCCAGGGAGACTCCGTCGAAGGGGTCGAGGAAGCCCTTGGGGAAGCCGGTCTCCCAGGCGAGGTAGAGGTGCCGTTCGTTCAGCAGGTAGATGGCGAGCTGGCGGCCGCCGAAGGCGGGCAGCAGCTCGTCCGTCACCACGGCCGACACCTGGCGCGCGGTGATGGCCTCGGTGAGGGCGATGGCGAGGGCCACCGGGCGGTAGAGGGCCCCCGCCCGGTCGGCCGGGGAGCCCGGCCCGGCGCCGGGGCGGACCAGTGAGCCGGGAGCGTAGGCCGGGTGCTCCTCTGCGGTGACGGCGACGGTGAGGCCACCGGGACCGGAGTGCAGGAAGACCGAGAACCACTCCTTCGGGGAGCGGCGGGCCATGAACTGGACGGAGTCGGTGCCCATCATGACGGCGCGGAAGTAGTCCTCGTACGCGGGGTGCCCGAGCCAGGGCATGGCCTCCCACAGCACCCGGCCGGACAGCTCGGCGCGGGTGTGGCCGAGGAGCGCCGGGACCCCGTCGTTGGCGTAGGTGACCCGGCCGAGCCGGTCCAGGGACAGCAGGGCCTGGGGCAGCCGGTCGGCGGCCTGGTCGGTGAGGGGGCCCCGGCCGAGGTCCAGGACCAGGCCGGACAGGGGCCGGCTGCGCGCGCCGCCGCCTGTGGCACCCGGACCGCCTGTACCGCCTGTGTCCGCGGGCAGGGCTTCGAGGTTCAGGATGAGCCGCCGGCCGTCGCGCGCGTGCATGGCCAGGCGCCGGGCCGGCGGGCCGCCCGGGTCGGCCAGCTCCCGGGCGACCACCCACAGGCCGTTGCGGTCCTCGGGCAGCCAGCTGCGGGTGAACTCGTCCAGGCCGGCCGGGAAGTCCGCGGGATCCAGCCCGGCGATGACGCAGAGGTCGTCGTCGGGGGTGATCAGGCCGGTGTCGAGGTCCCAGTGGAGGTGGCCGGTGCGCAGCGGCGTGGTCGCGTGGGAGGGAAGGCTGACCCCGGCCGGCTCGCCCTCCCAGACGACGGGCGTGCCGGCCGCGGCGACCGCGGCCAGCCGGCCGCCCAGGTCGCGCGCGGCCTCGCCGATGCGGCGGCGGTCGGTGCTGTTGACGACGGCCCCGGGCGTGGCGGCGCGCAGCACCATCAGGACGCCGAGCCGCTCGGGTCCGGCGGAGACGGGCACGTAGAGGGAGCCGAACCGGAAGGGCAGGCCGGCCATGAGCTGGGGGTAGCGGCGCATCGCCTCGTCGGCGTTGGCGAGGAGGACGGCCTGCCCGCTGCGGTACGCCTCGGCGGCCGGGTACGGACGGTTGACGTGCATCCGCCACCAGGGGCGGAACAGCGGCACGGGAAGTCCGCCGATGGCGGCCAGCCGCAGCAGTCCCGGGATCTCCGAGCGCAGGTAGACACCGCCGGCGTAGCCGCCGACGGCCTCGATCGCGCCCACCGTGGCCTGGGCGAGCACCAGGGCCAAATCGTCCGGAACCCGTCCGCCGTCATCCGGCCTCCCGGTCACGCCGCTCTCCCGGTCACACAGCCAGGATGCGCCCTTCCCGGCGCGGGGCGCATCCTCACGGCGTCCAGGTGGCGGGCGTGGCGCCTACCGTCCCGAATCCCGCGGGCCGCAGAACTCTGCCTCGGTCACGCCCCGCGGGTCCCCGGCCCAGTCCCCGTTGAAGTTCAGGGCCAGCTGGTGGCGGGCGTCGCGGGTGGTCACGGCGCTGGAGCCGGACCCGTGGATGCCGCCGTCGTGGCCCCAGACCTCCGTGCCGCAGGACAGCTTCACGCGCATGACGCCGAGCCCGTACCCGGCGCCGGGCACCTCGGGGACCGCGACGGTGTCGGTCATGGCCCGCAGCTGCCGGGGCGGGAGCAGGCGGCCCGAGAACAGCGCCCGGTAGAAGTCGTTCAGGTCGCGGGCGTCGGTGACGATCTCCCCGGCCGCGCCGCCCCAGGAGGGGTTGAGGCGGGTGACGTCGTAGGTGCGGCCGGCCGGGTCCGGGGGCGTGCCCGGCTCGGACAGCTTGGAGTAGGCCCGGGAGGACGGCTCGGGCATGTCCTTGCGGGTGCCGGGGAACTCGGTGGCGTCGAGGCGGAGCGGGCGCAGGATCCGCCGCTCGATCTCCTGGGCGTAGGGGTGGCCGGTGGCCTTCTCGATGACGAGGCCGGCGAGGATGTAGTTGGTGTTGGAGTAGTGGAAGCCGGTGCCGGGCGCGAAGTACGGCTCGTTCCCCATGGCCACCGCGACGAGCTGCTCGGGGCGCCAGGTGTCGTAGCGGTGCCGGAGGAACCCGCGGCCGAGCAGCCGGCGGCCGAACTCCTCGTCCTCCGTGTAGTTGAAGATGCCACTGGTGTGGTTGAGCAGCTGGCGGACGGTGACCGTCCGGCCGTCGTGCCCCCGGCCGCGGACGAGGCCGGGGAGCCAGCGCTCCACCGGGTCGTCGAGGCCGAGCCGGCCCTCCGCCTCCAGTTGGAGCAGCACCGTCGCGACGAAGGTCTTGGTGATGGAACCAGCCCGGAAACGGTCCTCCGCACTCCTTTCCTCGCCGGTGCGCAGGTCGCCCAGGCCGGCGGCGCCGGCCCAGGTGTGTCCTCCGCGCCGGGCCACCGCGAGCCCGCCGGGTACGCCGGACCGGACCTCCTCCTCCAGGGCCCGCTGGGTGGCGCGGTGGCCGCCGCCGTCCGGGGTGGCGGCGTACGCGGTGCCGGTGAGGGCGGTGAGTCCGGTGACCGCGAGTGCGGCCGCCGTGGTGAGCGCGAGGACCGTGCGGGTGCGCCCGGACGTCGTACGACCTGCCATGGGTGATCTCCCTCTGCCGCCTGCCGGGCGGCCCGTGCCGGCCCGGTTCGCGGGGGATGACCCGGGCGGGTGCTCCGGGGTTGAGCGCTTCCGTGACGGTTGAGCCGTTTCCGGCCATGGCACGGCGGTGTGGAATCTCGGCGTTTCGCGTGCGCGGGGACCGTGGGTCGGCGACGGTGGACGGCATGAACTGGACGCTCGAAGTCATTCCGGTCCCCGTGTCCGATCTGGACCGGGCCAAGGCCTTCTACGCCGACCAGGTCGGCTTCGCCGTCGACCTCGACGACGAGGTCGCTCCCGGGGTCCGCATCATCCAGCTGACCCCTCCCGGCTCGCGCTGCTCCATCGCCATGCTCCAGGGGATGCCGCCGGCACCGGGCACACGGCAGATGGCGCCGGGCACGCTGCACGGTCTCCAGCTGTGCGTCACCGACATCGAGGCGGCCCGCGCGGAGCTGGCCGGGCGCGGGGTGGACGTCTCCCCCGTCCGGCACGTCGGGGAGAAGGGGTGGGAGGACGGGAAGGGCGACACCTGGAACTCGTTCCTCACCTTCGAGGACCCCGACGGCAACGGCTGGGTCGTGCAGGAGGCCCCCTCGGAGCTGTCGGAGCGCTGACGGAAAGACAGCGCCGACGGAAAGACAGTGCTGTCGGAAAGAGAGTGCTCACGGAAAGACAGCAGGGACGGACAGAGAGAAGGAGAGGTCAAAGGCTCATGAAGATCGGAATCATCGGTGCGGGCAACATCGGGGGCAACCTGACCCGGCGGCTGTGCGCCCTCGGTCACGAGGTGGCCGTGGCCAACTCCCGCGGCCCGGAGACACTGAAGGCGCTGGCCGAGGCGACCGGCGCCACCGCCGTGCCCGCCGCGGAGGCGGCGCGCGGCGCCTCGGTGGTCGTGGTGGCCGTGCCGTTACGGGCCGTTCCCGACCTGCCGGACGGGCTGTTCGACGGCGCCGCGGAGGGGTTGGTCGTGATCGACACCTGCAACTACTACCCGGAGCGACGGGACGGCCGGATCGCCGGCATCGAGGACGAGGGCCTGACCGAGAGCCGCTGGACGGAGCAGCAGGTCGGCCATCCGGTGGTCAAGGCCTTCAACGGCACCTACGCCCAGGACCTCCTGGACCGGCCGCTCCCGCCGGGTGACCCGAACCGGCTGGCCCTGCCGGTGGCCGGCGACGACACGACGGCGAAGGACAAGGTCCGTGCGCTGATCGACGAACTCGGCTTCGACAGCGTCGACTCCGGTGGTCTGGACGACTCCTGGCGGCAGCAGCCAGGCACCCCGGCCTTCGGTCTGCGCGCGGGCGCCGCCGAGGTCACCCGCGCCCTGGCCGCGGCCTCGCCGGGACGGGAGGGCTCCTTCCGCGGCTGAGCGGGACGGGACAGGGCGGGACGGCTGCGCAGGTGGGGTGAGTGGGGTGAGTGGGGTGGCATGAGGGCCGGGTGGGGTGGGCGGCGGCGGGCCGCGGATGGGGGCGCGGGGCGGGCGGTGGAGCCGGAATGACCGAAACCGGTTGGAAGACGGCCGGAGTTGACCGCTTGCCTGAAGGATTCCCACGGGACAGGGCGTAACGTCGGATTGCCCCTTACTCACCCGTCCGGAGCAGGAGTTCCCACGTGCCGACGCCGACCGCCGACAGCCACTACGCCGACGAACTCGGCCGCACCAACCCCGACGAGGCGGCGCGGCTGGACGCGCTGGCCGCCGCCCTCGACCCCGACACCTTCCGGCGGCTGGAGGCCGCCGGCCCGGCCCCGGACGCCCGGGTCCTGGAGGTCGGCGCCGGCAACGGCACGATCGCCGGCCGGCTCGCCACGCTCTGTCCCGAGGGTCAGGTCACCGCCACCGACCTCGACACCACCCATCTGCCGGCGAACCTGCCGGCGCGGGTCCGCGTGCTCCGCCACGACGTGGTCGAGGACCACTTCCCCGGCGGTTCCTTCGGCCTGATCCACGCCCGCTGCGTGCTGATGCACCTCCCGCAGCGGGAGCGCGTGGCGGAGCGGATGCGCGACTGGCTGGCTCCCGGCGGGACGCTGCTGCTGGAGGAGATCGCCCACTTCCCTTCGGCCCGGCTGCCCGAGGGCGATCCGGTCCGCCGTTCCGTGGAGGAGTCGTGCGAGCTCCTCTCCGCCTCGTACGGCATGGAGGCGGAGTGGGGCCTGCGCGTGCCCCAGGTGCTGCACCGGCTGGGCTTCGAGGACATCTCCGTCGAGGTCACGCTGCCGGCGGTGCGCCCGGGCTCGCCCATGGCCGCGTGGTGGTCCCTGACCCTGACCGCCCTGGGGCCGCGCCTGGTGGAGACCGGCGCCCTCACGGAGAAGGAGATCGGCCATGCGCTGTCCGCGATGCGCGAGCCGGGGCACCTGACGTTCCCGCTCGCCGTCACGGCGGTGCGGGCCCGGTCGCCCCGGTCCTGACGGAGGGGTCCGGCGCCCGCGGTCTTCCGGCGCGGTCAGCCGTGCCGGGGGCCCCGCCACCGGGTCCCGCCGTGCCCGTCGTCCCCAGGCTCCGGGCGGTCGAGGCGGCTCGCCTCGTCCGTGTCGGCTGCCCGGGTGAGCCGGTCCGCCCCCTCCGGGGCGTTCCGGGACCGGCCGTCCGTGCCGGGTCCGGTCACGTGCGGCCTGCGCCGCTCCTCTTCGCTCCCGCCGTGGTGCAGCGGCACGCCGCCGGCACCGCCCTGGTCCTCCATGGCGACCTCCTGTTCCTCTTGTCGCGCGTTGCTCACTCTGCGCTCCGGCTCGCTCCGGCTTCCCTCCCCCGCCGGGCGGGTGCCCGCGGGGGTCAGCGGAAGGTTCGTGTGCGGGCACCGGCGGATCACTCCTCGATCGCCCAGTCCTCGATCACGTGGACGGCCGCTTCCTCGGCGGATGCCGCGCCCCCGTCGATCCCGGTGTCGTGGGCCAGTACGGAGATGTGCCGGGTCGGGTCCGATTCGTCGGCGGCGGTCAGCCGGCCCGCCCGGAGCCGGCCCGCCGTCGGGGTGTCGCCGAAGGGGTCGCGGGTGACGTCCTCGTCGGAGACCTCCTCGCCGTCCCGGCGGCCGCCCGGCTCGCGGTCCGAGTCCGCGAGGTCCGCGGCTTCGAGGTCGGTGTCCGCCGGGGACTCGGGGGCGGGGGCCTTCTCCCCGTCGGGTGTGTCACGGGGGTCCGGTTCGGGTTCCTCCTGGGCGAGACGCTGGTCGAGGGTCTCACCGGCCCGCTGTTCCGAGGCCGTGGTGCCGTAGCGGGCCACCGCCAGCGGCCGGTCGGGCGGCGAATAGCCGGTGTCCAAGGTCTCGTCGAGGCCCGGCTCACCGAGGGCGTTCTCCATGTCCGGCTGCGACTCGGCCCGTTCTGCCTCCGCCTGCGGCTGGTAGACGTCGTCGCCCTGGGCTTCGACCTCACTCATCGGGACGCCTCCTTTCGGGATCCCGCTCACGGTGGAGCGGGGGTTCACGCCTGGTCCGGGCGGATCGGAACGGCGTGGCCGCTGTTCTTCCGGGTCGTGCCGGGCTGTGGTGTCGGGGTGTGGCGCCGGGCCCGGAGCCACCTCTTACTGATCAGCGTGACCCGCTGCGCCCGGTACCGCACCTCGCTGCGGACGGATCCGGGCGGAAGACGGCTCCGGGGGCGTCCGGCGGACACTGCCGGGGCCTGTCCTCAAGCTCGCGTCGTCGCCCGGAGCGCGGGGCAGACGGGAGTGTGACGACAGGCCCTGCTTAGAGGCCCCGCTGGCCACCGCCGGGCTCGGCCCACCACCGGTGGACCCCGGCTCGGGTGCGTTCCGGCAGCAGTCCGACGGCGAGGGCCTTCACCCGGGCGCTCCGCGGTCCCGCCACGGCCCGTGGGCGGTCGGCGAGCAGCGCGGCACAGGCCTGTCGGGCCACGACGGCCGGATCGGCCTTGCGGGACCGCCCGAGGCGGGTGTCCAGCAGGCCGGCCCGTACGAAGAAACGGGTGTCGGTGAGGCCCGGCAGCAGTGTGGTGACGGTGACCCCCGTGCTCTCCAGCTCGCGGCCCAGGCCCAGCGCGAACGACTTCAGGAAGGCCTGGGAGGCGTTGTGCACGGCGTGGAAGGGGCCGGGCAGGTCGGCGGCGGCGGAGCTGGTGATCAGCATCCGGCCCTCGCCCCGTTCGACCATGGCCGGCAGCAGCAGACGCGCCAGGTGGACGGTCGAGGAGAGGTTGAGGTCGATGACCCGGGCGTGGTCGGCCGGCTCGGCCTCCAGGAACGCTCCGGCGTGGCCGATCCCGGCGTTGAGCACGGCCACCGCGACCGGATTGTCGCGGACCAGGACGGTTTCGTACGCGGCGTCGTACACCGCCTCGACACCGGCCTCCGTGGCCAGGTCGGCCTGGACGGCGAGGACGTGGACGTGGGTGTCGTGTCGGCGGATCCGGTCGGCGGCCTCGTACAGGGCGTCGTCCTCGGCCGCCAGGACGAGGTCGTGGCCGTGGCCGGCGAGTTCCCGGGCCAGTTCCAGCCCGATCCCGCTGGAGGCTCCGGTGACGACGGCCAGCGGGCGGGCGGCGCGTGCTCGGGGGGAGGTTCCCATGGCTTCGTTCCTCGCTGGTCGTGCCGGGCGGGCCCGGGACGGAGCCCACCGCGGGCGTCGCGGCGTACGCATACGCGCCGGCGTTCACGTTCGGCTGCGCGTCCGCGACCGCGACCGCGACCGCGTCCACGTTCTGGGCCGGCCCGGGATCAGCGGTACCACCGGCACGGCGGCGGGCGCGGGTGCCTCGGCTGTTTCCACGGCGCCACGCTATGGAGCGCACGGTGCTGTGGCGCGCGCTGGTGCGCCGTCCGGGGGAACGTACGGCGGTGTGGGCGGGGGCGGGGCGTCCGGGGCGGCGGCGGGGGGCGGCGGGCCGGGCCCCCCCCCCCCCCCCCCCGGGGGGGGCACCCCATGCGCGCACGGGGTTTAAACCGGCGCTAAAAGCGCGCGGCGGGGGGTTTTTAGC